>JAJPJX010000171.1 GCA_021324015.1 Solibacteraceae bacterium
CAGTTCGAACTGGTGGCTCTCGTAGACGTGGATGATCTTGGAAAGTCCCACGTCCACGTTGGCGGCCCCCGGCCCGATCAAGGCGTTCCGCCCCAGGTTGCCGTACGTGCCGGGAGCGTTGGCCTGAAACATGGCGGGGTTGAAGTACTCCGCCAGCAACTGACTACGGGGCCGGCTCGCCGGCAACACCGGGTTGCCGGTCACGTTCGGCCGGTCGCCGCCCACCGCGGTGAGCGAGTTGTCGCGCCCCGCGAGAATGTTGAAGGGACTGCCGGTGGCAAGCCGCAGCAGGCCGGTGAACTCCCAACCCCCAATGGTGTGGCGGGCAAACGATGGCAGGCTATCCAGCTTCGGCAAGTCCCAAACCCAGGACGCGGAAAAGACGTGCTCGCGCTGCCAGTCCGAGAGGCTGCGGTCGGAGGCAAGGTTGTCCGGATTCTGGTACACGTTATAGCCCGAGACGCCATAAGCGTCGTCAATCGACCGCATCCAGGTGTAATTCGCGTTCACCACGTACGATTTTGAGAAACGCTTCCGCAACACGACCGCGAAGCTGTTGAACGAACTGTTGCCCCCGGCCGTGTTGCGGTTCATGGAGCCGACCTGGCCAGGATAGTAGCGGCGGCGCGCTTCCGTATTGGCCAGCGTCGCCCCCGCACCGTACACGGCCGGGTTGAACTGGTAGCCCTGGCTGAGCTTGCGCCCGACATTGCCGATGTAACTGGCCTCCAGGCTCATATCCTGTGGCAACTGGCGCTGCAGCGAAACGCTGTATTGCTCCGTGTACGCGTTCGGAAAATTAGGATCGATAGACCAGCCGGTGACCGGGGGGAGAAACGCTGCCTGCCCGGTTTTGGGATTATACATTTCGATCGGGTCGCCCGGCACAATCCCGAAGCCAAGCGTGCGGCCTTGGAACGGATTGGAAAACGACGGCACGTTGTCCAGGTTGAATACGGGCAGGAAAGGCTGGTTCAGGCTGACAAACTGCGAGAGACCGTTCATGTCCGGCTGGTAGAAAATGCCATAGCCGGCGCGCAAACTGGTTTTGCCGTCCCCGAACATATCCCACGCGATGCCGAGGCGGGGCGCGAAGTTGTTCTTATCGGGATTGAAGATGCCCCGGGGAATGCCTGGGTCCCCGGCATAGACCAGGCCCGGGGGCGCGTTCGGAAACTTCTTCGATTGCATGCCCGGGATGAAGTTGGAGGACAGATTGTCGATCTGGTAGGTCGGCTCTTCATAGTGATAGGCCAGGCCGAGATTCAGGGTCACCCGGCTGGAGAGGCGATAGTCGTTCTGAACGAAGAAATCCAGGAAATACGTGCGGTGGTTTTCCCGTTCGCGGAGCATCTGCAGGAAACTCGGCCTGCCGAGCAGGAAATCCGCCAGCGCGTTCTTGGAGAACTGGCCGTTGAAGGTGAACCGGCCGTCGTCGAAGGCCGCCAGGTCGGGGCCGAAGCGGATGGGATGGTAGCTGCCCCCGAATTTCCACGTGCTGCGGCCCTTGATCCAGGTCATCGTGTTCCCGAAATCGTAAGTGTTATCCAGGCGCAGTGGCACACCCGCGATGCGCGGCGAAAGCGAGAGCCGGCCCGTAACGCTGACGCCGGGAGGATAGGGCGTTACTTGCGGATTCGGAAGATTCACTCCCGCGTCTTGGGGGCTGCTGAAAGGCATATTCACGTTCGTGCTGGTCTCGAACTTGCGGTTCCAGGCCATGGTGGCCACGTTGATCAGGTTCGGGCTGAACGTGTGCGTATCGGTGACGTTGAAATTCTGGAACTGCAGACTATATAGGCCGGTGCCAAACGGCACATTGCCATTGGGGGACGCAAGCTGGCCGTAGCTACGCCAGTATCGGCCGGAGATCTGGTTGTTGCGGAAGAGGCTGTGATCGATGCGGGCCAGAATCATGGTGCCGTCATTGGCGGTCGGGCGCAGGATCTGATACCGGCCGTCGGCCGTATTCGGTTGCGGCAGTGTGGCCAGGTATTTCGCCGCGGCGGGATCCCAGCGATCTTTAGGAATCACCCCTCCCGGGAACGGCTGGTTGGTCAAGGGGTCGATCGGCAGGCCTCCCCGCGAATGGGAGAAATCGCCATTCAGCTCGGCCTGGGTTGGGGGAAACGCATCGTTATTAAACTGCGACTGGCGGATGCGGGTTCCCTGGTAGCCGAAGAAGAAAAACGTTTTGTTCTTGCGCACCGGGCCGCCGATCACGCCGCCGAACTGGTTCTGCACCAGGAAGGGCGTCGAGGGAGCGAAGAAATTTCTGGCCGTCAGGTCGTTATCGCGATGAAACTCGAACAGGCTGCCATGGAACTGGTTCGTCCCCGAGCGCGTGATCACCTGGATGGTCGCCGCCGAACTGAGACTCTTCTCGGCGTCATAGCCGTTGGTAGTCACGCGGAACTCGGACAGGAAATCCGGCGGCGGCAAGGGATTACCTTGGCCGTATTGGACCGAGTTGTAGCGCGCGTTGTCGAGCAGAAAGTTATTGTTGTTGACGCGCCCGCCAGCCACGTTGACGTCCACCGAATAGCTGGTGGGCAGCGCGCCGGCATTCACGTTGCTCACCGTCGGGATCAGCACGAGCAGGGAAGCCGGAGTGCGCCCGCTCAGCGGCAGTTCCAGCATGCGCTTCGACTCCATCAACGCGCCGATGGAAGCCTGGCGGACATCCACCAGGGGCGCCGCGCCGGCCACCGTGACAGCCTCGGTAACCGCGCCCACCGCCAGCCGCAGATCGATTTTGGCGTTGTCCTGAACCGAGAGGACAATGCCCTCATGCACGGTGGTCCTGAAGCCCGCCGCCTCGGCTTCCACCGAGTACGTGCCGGGCGGGAGTTGGGTGGCGATGTAGGCGCCATCCGCGCCGGTTATTAACGCGCGCGAGAGACCGGTCAGTTGATTGGTAACCTTGACCGCGCAGTTGGGGATGACGGCGCCACTTTCATCAGTGACAACGCCGACGATGGTTGCGGTGGTCTGGCCGAAGGCGGCAGCCGCCAGCAGCGTGGCGGTGATCAGGATTGGGCAGCCAGATCGGAACGGATTCATGGGTTCCCTCCTGTGCATCTTCCTTCGGGAAGATGTCTTATTGTATGATGATATTCCCTATCAGAAACTCCGGCCCTTGTCAAGACTGCCGGGCCAGTTCGGCATGATTTTGGCGCTGGAGCGAGGGTTTGCCCGGGTTCGCGGTTTCCCCGGTCGCGATCGGCGGAGGGTTGTTGCCGGCGGTGTCCGTAGGCGCCGTTTTCTTTCGCGAGCGGCTCAGGCCAGCCGGCTATCCGGGAGTCTTCCTGGGCTCGGCCTCCCTGGCGCTGCTGTCGCTGTCGTGACCGGGGGCACCCGCTTTGGCGATCCGCCACACCCGTTCCGCGGTATCCAGATGTGCCCGCATCACGGCACGCGCCTTCTTGGGGTTGCGCGACTTGATGGCCTGGTAGATCTTCAGGTGATCGCGAAGGGTCTCCTCGCCGACGTGCGGAACACCGATGGCGCGGTGCAAGGCCTCTTGCAAGGGAGATGCAATCGTCTGCCAGACCATGATCGCGAGAGGGTTCTTGGATGCCGCGGCCAGCGCGGCATGGAAGGCCATATCCGTCGTGGTCCGGACCTGGCCGGCTTCCAGTTCGTCCCGGTAGTCGTCCAGGACCTTTTTCATGCCGCGGATGTCGTTCTCATCCGCCTTTTCCGCGGCCAGGGAAGCCAGGCCGACCTCGATGATCTTGCGAAACTCCAGCAGCGCGTCGGTGTGTTGCTGTTGCACGGCGACCGAGAAGTGCTCCGCACTGATCAGCGCCGTGGGCGAGGGCTCCAACACGATGGAGCCGACCTTGGGCCGCACGCGGATGACCCGCAAAGATTCCAGCGACTTCATCGCTTCGCGGACGCATGTCCGGCTGATCCCCAGCGTGCTGGTCAATTGCTGTTCCGTAGGGAGTCTTTCCCCGGGCCTGACCTGGTTGGTCTTGATCAGAGTGAGAACATAATCGATGACCTGGGAACTAAGGGTACGCCGTTGCAGCACTGATGGCTCCTGGGCCGCGCACGGTATCGCAAGGCTGAGTGCGGCCGCCTTGACAGAGGCAGGTCCTTCCGCGATACATTACCATATCATAATACAATACGGCGGGGGGACGCATGAGCGCACATAAAATCGGGCTGCTGTTGGCGGCCGGTCTGATTCTACCGGCGTTGTGCGCCGCCGATATGGACATCCTGCCAACCCCTCACTACGTTGAGGCGCTCGGCGCCGATGTCCGTTTTCCCGGGCACGAGATTCGCGTACACGTTTCCGGCCCGGAATTGGAGGTTGCCGAAACACTCCTCGCCCGAGCGTTCCCCGATGCCCGATTCGCGATCGGGGGAATGGATGCCGGCATCTTTCTGCATGACTATTCCGCGTCGCACGAGGTGGGCGTTGCGTTGAATTTCCTGGACCGCCAACTCCTGGAAGAGTCGCCGTTGCGCAAGCAGAGCTACGTGCTGCGCACCGACGGGCATGCGATCTGGGTGGTGGGCGGAGGATCGGCCGGCGTACTCTACGGGGCGGCAACCGCGGCCCAGCTACTGCGTGAGAATGGCGGCCGCATCGAGGCGCCCGGCACGTACATTCGGGACTACCCCGATTTTCCGTACCGCGCGGCCGCCGACTGGCTTTTGAACACAGAGATTAATCGGTGGTCCCTCGACCGGGGGCAGGGGCTGGCGGATTACGGCCGCCTCGTGCGCAAAGAGTTGGATCGAGCCGCGCTCTTCAAGATCAACGTGGCCGTAATCGACGGTTTCGGCTGGTCGCTCGACAAGCGTCCGCCCGGATACGCGGCGCTGATGCGCGAGCTTAACCGATATGCGCGCCGGCGCGGCATGCTGCTCCAATATGGCGGCTATGGCGCGGCCTACGATATTGCCCAGCGGCCCGGCGAATACCAGGGCACGGTCTTCCTCAACCGAGAGTCGTATCCGGATGGCAAGGTATATCAATGCCTGGCGTTTCCGGAACGGCAGGGCGGCATCGACCCGCGCACCATGGGAAGTTGTCGTTCCAACGAAGAGCTGAACCGGCTCAAGGCCGAAGATTTGGCCCGCTTCGTGGAGGCCGTCGAACCAGGTCTTCTGTACATCCATCACGAAGACTGCTGCGTTTTCGAGGATTTCCAGAAGGCCTGGCTCGGCCGCTGCGAGCGCTGCCGCAGACGCTGGCCGAACGATTCGCTGATCGCTCCGGATGGTGGAGCAGGAGCGCTGGCGCACGGCTACGGCAATCTCATTAACGCGGTGAATCGCGTCCGGCATGACGGATACGACGCCGCGCGCGACACGCAGATTACCATCGTCTCGCCCGTTTACATGCCGGCCACCGCGCGCTCGGAGGACTGGGGCCAGGTACTCGCATTGTGGCGGAGCATAACACGGCTCCTTCCGAGAGCGGAAAACGTGCAGATCTGCTTCCGGGAAATTCTGCCGCAGCAGGGTGGAGGCCGGCGCTGGGTGGAATTGTTCAACTCCATGATGCGCGCGGGACACCTGCCGTTCGGCGCATACGTGTTCGTTGTCGGCGGCGCGGAGAACTTTCTCACCGATTACGCGACCACTGGTATCCCCGCCATGAACGCCTATTACCGGGGCGCCCGGACGATCTACAATGCCACCGGCGATGCCTACCGCGGGCCAATGGAGGTGCTCGCTGCGGAATACTCCTGGAATGCCCGGTCTACCGGGTTTTACCGCGATCCAGCCAACGCCGCGGAGATGAGCGGCGTGGAGCGATGGATCTACACGCCGGCCAGCCCAGCGGAAATCTACGGGCCCGGAAAGCTTTTCGATCGCATCTGCGCGCACCTCTACGGACCGGGAGCCGGGCCGCGCATGAGCGAATATTACCGGCTCGCGGCGCATATCCCGGATGTACCCGTTCCCCCGCCCCCGCCCGACCGCCCGTACTATGCCGGCAGGAAAACTCGCTATCTGCCCCGCATTTGGGAGTATGCGACGGCGCTGCCGGATTACTGGTATCACCTTCTGTTGGATTCACAGACCTGGGGGGCCGAGCCCGAGCCGGGCTATGAGGCCTCGCTGAAGGCATTCAACGTCACGGCGGGAGAATTGCACCGCCGCCTCGCGCGCCGCTGGCAACTGGCCTGCCAACTCAACCGGCGCGGAGCCGAGCGGGTGCAAGCAGCCATCGCCGCGCATCCCAAGCCGGACACAGTGGAAGACCTCCGGTTTCTGGAAGAGTTATTTCGCGTGTACCAACCGCTCCTAGAAGCTTTGCGGGATTACCACACGGCGCGCTGGAGGACTGCCTCGCCGCGGACCGCCGGACTGCTGGCCGCAGCCCGCAAGGGCGCTCTTGCCGCGGAACAGCAGGCGATGATTGCTTTCCCGGAACCTGTGGATCCTGCCATCGGCGACATCCGATCACTGCGCACCTACCCACGGCGGCTCGCGGACGCCATTGAGAAATGGGGCGACTCGATTCAGAACCACGCTGGTTCGCCACCGCCGACCCCTGGTGTGCGCAAGGAGTGAGCTTCGCGCCGGCATTCTCAGCTTGTGCCTGCTTGGCATCCCCAAGGTCAGTAAATCACCTTCAGGCCGAACTGGATATTGCGCGGCGCGTTCGCCTGGCTGGTCAGCTTTGTGTAAGTGCCGCTGGTAGGGTTGGTGTCCAGGCCGCCGAACCACACCCGGTTGAACGCATTGATGAACTCGCACCGGAATTGCAGCTTCACGCGCTCTTTGTACAGCATGGTGTTCTTGAGAAACGCCATGTCCCAGTTGTTGATGGCCGGAACTCTTAAGCCGCTCCACTCCCAGGGAATGCGGCGCGGGGTGAAGGCCGGCAGCACCGTCATGGCGGCGCCGTTGAACCAGTGGTCGATGCTCCGGTTGCTGAGCGAGGGACTCACGCCGGTGGCCAGCGCCGCCGGCAGAAAGGCCGCCTGGCCGGTCTGATAGATGTACATGGTGCTCCACTCCCAGCCGCCGATGATCTTGTTCACCGCGGGGATCCCGGATTGGAGCGGCTGGCCCTTGCCGAACGGCAGATCGTAAATGATCGCCATGGAAACCCGCTGCGGGTTGTCGAACTGGCCGATCATCTTCGACGGCGCCGGATCGCTGGGCTCGATATACCGCAGCGTTTCGATCTGCTTCGAGAATGTGTACGCCACTTGCGCGCTCAGCCCGTGGCTCATGCGCTTGGCCGCGCCCGCTTGCAGCGAGTTGTAGTAGCTGGTCCCGCCCGTATTCCGGATCAGGCTGACATCGGTGAACTCCGGATACGGCGCCAGCAACTGCCGAACCGTGATGGTGTCCCCGGCCAGGGGGCTGGGCGCCGGAATCAGTCCCTTGAAGGGATTCGGAATGCGGGCGTTCAGCCGCGGACCTAGCGAGTAATAGCTCTGGTTGAGTTGGTCGATCGTGCGCCCGCTATCCGCCGAGGACGTGCTGAGGAACAGGTTGTCCGCGTACTGGCCTACATAATTCACTTCCACCTGAATGTCGCGGGCCAGTTCGTGCTGGAAGCCGAAACTCCAGCGAAAGTTGCGGTTATTCGTGCGCCAGTAGTCGTAGACGCTCAAGCTCGTTCCCAGCAATGTCTTCAGGCCCTGGCTGGAGCCGGTGGGCTGCACCAGGCCGTTGGGGAACGGGTTTACGAGCGTATCGGCCGGCGTCAAGCCGCCGTCCAGGGTCGTGGTCATCAGGGTCTGGGAACTGAAACCCGTGGCATTCGCGAACGGCTGCCACCACTCCGAATAAAACATCCCGAAGCCCGTACGCAGCACCGTGCGCGGCAGGATGCGGTAGGCCAGCCCGATGCGCGGTCCCCAATTCGTCTTGTCCGCCTGCACGTTGCGGCGGTTGTCCGGCGTGGCGAAGAACAGCCCGCCCTTCACGTTGAAATTACCGGGCGATAGCTCCGCGATGGGATTGGCCGCATAGGCCGCCTTGGCGGCCGCTTCGATGGGATTGGACGCATTCGGATCGAACCCGAGCACGTTCTGGTTGTACCGCTCCGTGGTGCCCAGCAGCAGGTCGTAACGCAGGCCCAGGTTCAAGGTCAGCTTGGGGGTGACCTTGTAATCATCCTGGAAATACCATCCGTAAAAAGGCGCCTGCGTTGCCGTGAACGCCCGCAGATCAATGAAGCCGTTGCTGGGATACCCCAGCAGGAAGCTGGCGATGCCGTTCCCCAGGTTCGATCCCGGAACGAACGGGCTCGGCTGCGTAAAGCCGCGATCAAAGTTGTACTGCCCGCCCGGCCGGTTCGCCGGCACGGAGTTGTTCTGCTTCACCTGGCCCTGGAAGCCCCACTTCATGTTGTGGCTGCCGGAGATCTTGGTCACCCCGAAGTTGAACGAGTAGGTGTTGGTATGCTCGAACCACTGCCCCTCGGAAGCCCCGATGTAATACATGTCGGAGTTCACAAACTGCGGGAAGATCTGCTGTTGCAGCAGGCTGGTCAGCGATTTCGAGAAACCCAGCGTGGTCATGTCGAAAGTGGGGTGGATGCCTTCCTGGGTCCAGCGCGTATAGCCCGCCTGGGCGGTGATGACCATGGAGGGGTTGACGGTGAAGGCGTCGCTCACCCCGATGGAGGTTTGCGCCCGGTTGTTGCCTTCCAGCGCCCCGACCCCGCCGCCGATATCGTAGGGCGTGGGGGTGCCCGGAAACCCCTGGTTGTGCGACCAGCGCGCGAACAGCCGGTGCCGCTGGATGTTCGGATCGATGCGCAGCGAATAATTGTCGCCGTCGTACGGCGCTGGAACAACGTTGTAGTAGTTATTGGTGCCCGTAAACCGGTCGCCGGCGGCGTTCGGATTGGGATACCGGGCCAGCACGTTGGCCGAGATGGGATTGATGCGGCTGGCCGGGATGCGGTTGCCGGGAAACAGCGTGCGCACATAGCCGCCCTTTCCGTCGGGAGCCGTGGTCAAAGGATCGGCAACCTGGAACAAGGCGCCGGCGGCGTTGTAGGTCTGCGAGAAATCCCCCTGCCGCTGAAGCGCCGTAGGCACCGTGAAGCGGTATACAAACGGCGTGCGCTGCCGCAGGCTCTCCCAGTTGAAGAACCAGAACACCTTGTTCTTCACCACCGGCCCTCCGGCCGTCAGGCCGTACTGGTTGAAGCGAAATACCGGGCGCGGGTTTCCGTTCTTGTTGGAGAAAAAATAGTTCGCATTCAGCTTGTCGTTGCGCAGAAACTCCCAGAGGCTCCCATGGAAATCGTTGGTGCCGCTCTTGGTCGTCACGGTTACGTACATCCCGCCGCCGTGGCCGTACTCGGCGTCCAGCGGGTTGGTCTGCACGGTGAATTCCTCCACGTCGTCCACGGTGGGAATGTACGCCACGCGGTCGCTGACGTTGTTCGGAATGCCGTCCATCAGGAACTCGTTCTCGCGGTTGTTGGCGCCCGAGGCCGACGTGTACGACGTGTTGTCGATGTCGATGAGCCCGTTGGTCGTGTTGGTCGGGGAATTGTTGGTGATGCCGGGCGCCAGGTTGACCAGCATCAGCACGTTGCGCGCCAGCAGGGGCATGTCCGCCACCACCCGCTGCTGCACGTTGCGGCTGACCGCCGCGGTTGAGGTCTCCAGCAGCGGCGCTTGCCCGCTTACCTGCACCGATTCGGTGATCTCCCCCAGTTCCAGGCTGAAATCCGCCGTCGCGCGGATTCCTGTCCGCACCACCACCTGCTGGGATCCCTTTTTGAAGCCAGTCTTTTCGGCGGACACGTCATACGTCCCGGGATTCACCAGCGGAAAGAAGTAATAGCCACTCTCGTTGGTGAGCGTGTTCCGGCTGACGCCGGTGTCCACATTGCGCAGCGTAACTTGGATGCCGGTAAGCAAAGCGCCGGAAGGATCCTTCACAGTGCCATCCACGCTGCCGACCGGCAACACCTGGGCTGAGAGACATGCTGGCAGCCCGAAACAAACGAGCAGCAAAGCGCTACGAAACATACCCCCTCCAAGATTTGCAGATACCGCTCCCTCCGGCCGCGGTTCGGTCAGAGCTCGGCCAGCTTGGCGCGATAGTGTGCCAACGCCTGGTCCAGCATCCTGCGCGCGCGGGCGCGGTTGTCGCCCGGGCCGAAGTTATTGCGCTCCTCCAAGTTATTCCAGAAGCGTTCCAGCCAGCGAAGCATCATCTCCACATCGTCGCGCACCAGCACGGGCCGGTCTCCCACGCGTACCCAGATCGCGCCGGAGTGCGCCCGCGGCACGAACCCCACCACGCCGCGCGCGGGCTTTCCAGCAGCGCGCACGGCGAACCACGAACTGCGGTCCACCACGACCTCTTTTTCCAGCCGCACCGGGCGCGTGCTGCCGTCCGTCTGCGCGCTGGCGATGACCTTGCCGTTCTCCACGAACTCCACCGTGTCGAGCGGCATCTGCGCCGTTACCTCCGCGCTGAGGCGGGACTGCACCGTCTGGCCTTCTGGGACGCGGATCTCCGCGCCCATCGGCTGGCCGTTCACCTGGAAGGAAATGAGCGGCCCGTTGGTCACGAACACGCGCCCCTCCCGGTATCGCGCCAGCCAGCGGTCCCAGCTAAACGCCGGCCCGGCCTCCACGTACTCCCGGGAGCCGCCGGGAATATTGTTGATGCCTCTCCAGTTGGTGAAGACGTCGGTCCCCGCGCCCGGCAGGATGCGGAAGCCCGCGTTGAGCAGGGCGTACCACATTTCGTAGGCCTGCTCGCCGAAGGGCAGAATGTCAATCGCGTCCATGGCGCCCAACGCGGCCGTAAGAGGCGCTTCTTTGGCCCCCAGCGACGTGTCGAACACGTCGTTGAGCGTGCCGGCGATCGGGTGCACATAGCTGACAAAACCGCCCTGCCGGCGCGCCTCCATGGCCGCCATGGTGTTCAGAGGAAAGTCGTAGGGCGAGTTGCTTCCGATCACGCTGGTGAACGACGGCGGCACCTGCTTCTTCAGATTCAGAAACGCCATGTGGCCCAGCGGGTCGCTGTTGCGATATTCCTGGTTCCAATACAGGATGTAACGCGGCAGAGAAATCGGGTCCGGCGCGCCGCGAAAGAATTCCTTGTCGTGGATGAAGGCACCTTCCGAGTTGGCCACGATCATGTTGGCCGCGTTCAGGTCTTCGGCCTCCAGCCATCCCAGCGACTGCGGCGGGCGCTGATAATACGAGCCGTTATAGTTGGCGTGAAAGTGATTTTCGCCGGTGTACCAGCCGCGCTGGTTCCAGTTGGTCCAGCGCTCCATTTGAATCGTGACCTCGGCCGTCTCCCCGGGCGCCACGTCCAGCGAGCGATCCTGCATGCGGTACTCCACTCCTTTGAGAGCCGTCAGGCGCAGACGGCCCGCGGGCGCAGGGAATTCGTCGTCTCCGCTGGCGACGAAAAAAGCCTCGCGGGCGGCCCCGGGATCGAGCCCGTAATAAAAGATCGGCGAGCCTGCGGGCGCGTATCCTTTGCCGTCCGAAGCCCGCACGTACAGACGCGCCGGGGACGGCTTGCCGCTCTCGTCCAGGATGCGCACGCGCACGCGCCCCGAGGGGCCGCGGAACTTCAGGGCTTTCAACTGCACGTGCGTCTTCGCCCCGCCCGAAACCGGCATGACGAAAAGATCCAGATTGCCCAGTTGGTTGGAGACGTGCGCGATGCGCCTCCCGTCCGGCGAGACCGCCGGAGCGAATTCGTCCCGCTCGGTGTTGGTGATGGGAGCCGGTGTGCCGCCCTGACGCCCGACGCGGTACAACTCGTAGTCTCCCTTCCCGTTGACCACATCGCCGGAGTAAATCACCCCGGAGCCGTCCGGCAGCGCCGACAGGGAGTGCAACTGCACGATGTCCTCCCTGCGGTAGCGCGTCAGCGGAAGTTGGATGGAAACCGGCGGCCGGCCCTCGCGCAAAGACCAGACCTGCGGGGCGCTCTCGCGCTGCGTGGCGAAGAAAATCTCGCCGTTGCGCGGGCTCCAGGCGGCGTCGGTCCAGGTGGCCACGGGGTTGCGCTGCGGGCGGTATTGCAGTTGCGTCACCTGGCCGCCGGCCACCCGGATTTCATGCAGCAGGGAGCCGGCATTCGGCACGAGCAGCCCGCAAACCAGGCGCTCGCCGTCCGGAGACCAGGCAGGCGTCCCCGCCGTGGGATAGGGCAGCGGGATCTAGCGTTCCTCTCCGCCGGCGAGATCCACCACCATGAGCTTGCCGGAAATATTGGGCAGCCTGCCCGCGGGCGGCGGCCCGCTCACATAGGCGATGGCATTACCCTTCGGAGACCACGCCGGATGCGCATGATATCCGGGCGAAGTGGTCACCTGCCGGGCCTCGCCGCCTTCGGCGGAAACCTGCCAGATGCTGCCGAACAGGGAAAAGGCCAGCCGCTGTCCGTCCGGGGACCAGGTGGGGTCGTTGGCTCCCCAGGTGGTGGTGTCGCGATCGGCGGCGGAAATACTCCGAACGTGTTGCCAGGCGGCTGCGGCGGACAGGAACCCCGCGCACAGCCATATGCTCAGGGGTCTCGCTTTCATGCGAAACAGTATACGGCTACGCTGGCCGCGGAATGCGTCTTTCTTTCTGGATTCAGCCGCCCTGGGCGTCAACTTCGCCCGTGCCGGCCATTTCTTCGATCTTCGATCCGTGCGAATCGACGCGCTGCGGGAGTGTCGCTCGCATATTGACCTGGTCCTCGGTCGCGCCTAGCTCATGTCCGGTGTGCTTGCGGGTCAGGAGAGGAGCGGGCGGAATCGGCGGCGGGCTACCTGGCTGCACGTTGGGATGAACCATGTGTTCCTCCGCAAATCTGATGCTGCCCGATTATTAGTTCGCTTCTCCGCCGAAGTCAAGGCCGCTCCGGCCTCCGGGCATCCTCAGTCCAGCCAGCCGCGCTTTTCCCGCCACCGGCCGCGGGTGAAATCCGGGAATTTCACCGGCGCGCTGCCCTGCGCCAGGGAGGCTTCGCTCAGCGGACCCGGCGCGCTCCAGGCGGCGGCATCGTACACGTCCATATCCGGCACCAAACCCTTCCGCATGCAGTCCACCAGCCGGTAGACCATCAGGAAATCCATGCCGCCGTGCCCGCCGAGTTTGCGCGCCAGTTCGCCCTGGCGTTTCCACAACGGATGCTCGTACTTGTCCTTGTAGGCATCGATGGTGGTGTATTTCTCTTCTTTCGGATCGTCGAAATAAATGCGCGGAGGATAGTCGCGGAAGATGCCTTTGACCCCGGCGATCAGGTTGATCCGGTCGTAAGGAATGGGGTTGACCACGTCGTGCTGGAGCGTGACCATCAGCCCGTTGGCCGTCTTGATCAGGGATTTATTGAGGTCGCCGCAGATGTACTTTTCCTTCCATTTGGGGCTGTCCTTGGGCACGTGGGCCTCACGCCAGGCGTCCAGCCCCTTGGAAGGCGTACTCATGGAGACGAGGTAGTCGAACCGGTCGCCGCGGTTGATCCCCATGTAATTGGCCACCGGCCCGAGTCCGTGCGTCGGATACAGGTTGCCATTGCGGAGCGTGTGGGGAAAGCGGCGCCACAGTCCTTCGCTGCGGTCTTCGAAAAGGGTGCGCCGCAAGTCGTGCAGGTAGGCGCCCTCGCCGTACAGCAGATCCCCGAACAGCCCGTCCTTGACCATGTTCAGCACCATGAGCTCGGTGTACCCGTAGCAGCAGTTTTCGAGCATGATGCAGTGCCGGCGGGTCTTTTCGGAGGTGTTCACCAGCTTCCAGCAGTCTTCGAGGGTGGTGGCGGCCGGAACCTCTACAAAGGCGTGCTTGCCGCTCTCCATGGCCGCCACGGCCATGGGAACGTGCCAGTGCCAGGGCGTGGCGATATACGCAAAGTCCAGGTCGTCGCGCCGCAGGAGCTTTTCGAACTCATGATCGCCGCCGCTGTACACCGCGGGCGGTTTCTGCCCGGCCCGCTCCGCGGAGGCCTGCGCCTTCAGGGCCTTCTCGCGGTCCAGGTCGCACACCGCCGTGACCGTCAGGTTTTCGACCCCCAGAAAATCGCGCAGCACGCCGGACCCGCGGCCGCCGCAGCCGATCAGCCCCATGCGGACCGTATCTCTCGCCTCAAAGCGCATGCCCACGACGGAGGAGTGTTCTCCGGCCTGCGGAGCCGCGGCGGAAAGCTGCCCGGCGGCGCTCCAGGCGATGCCCGCGCCGGCCAGCGTTCCTCCCAGCAGTTCCCTGCGGGAAACCCGAGCTTGGTCAGAATTCGGTTTGGATTTCATGCTCCTATGTTAGGCCCACACCGGGGGTTTGTGGGAGCGAGCGCCGTCAGCCCTGGGTAACAATGCCGCTGATATCGATCAGGTAAAGCTGCCGCCCCTCGCCCCCATGCACCGAATCGATCACTACTTTCTTCCCGTCCGGGCTGAAGCGCGGATGCGTATCACAGCGCCATTCTCCCCGGTACTGCGTCACGGGTACGCGAAAATGACCCAGCGCATACCGTCTGCCGGTCGCCACGCGATAAAGATACGGGTGCTGCTCCCCCTGCTTGTCCGGATACGTGTCATTCAAGATCCACCGGTTCCCTGGTAAATAGGTGCAGTGGCCGTTCACGGGCATCACCTCCGGCGCGACCACCTCCACCCGCTCCGTGCGATCCTCAAACAGGTAAAACCGCTCCCCGTGCGACGGATGGTAAGCCCACGCCAGGATGTGCCGCGGGTCCCGCCAGATGTAGTGGGAGGTGCGCCCGTTCGGATCCAGCACGTACAAATCGCTCCCGTCCGGCTTGCCCGTGAACATGCGCGTCGTAAACGAAGTTCCCGGCGTGCTCCACCGGTGCAGAAAGCTGAAGCGCGCGCCGTCCGGAGAAAACAGCAGGTGGTTGAACCAGTGCTTGGCGTCCTTCCAATCCCCGCGCGTGTACGGATACCTGCCCATCTCCGCCAGGGGCAGAATCAGGCTATGCGCGCCGGTCTTTAAATTCATCCGCCAGATGCCCGCGTCCCGGGGCATCCGCACGGCGGCGTTCGGATCGGGCACACCCGCGTACCCGTAGCCCGGGCGCGTATCGTGGAGCCGCCGGAAATCGGGAGCCAGCGACCAGTTCCCATCCGGGCTCAGCGCGTAAACCGGCGCGGGCAAGGTCCGCCGCTTGCCCGTCTTCACGTCCAGGATGTGCGAGACGAAGTGATCGCCCTCGCGGTCGTTCCAGATCACCTCGCTCGCCGAACCCGGCAGCCATTGCAGCATACAGCCCTGCTGCCAGCACCACGCCCGGCTCTCGCCCAGTTCGATCCAGCGGTTGTCGCGCGCCAGATCCACCATCCCCACCCGGATTACGTCCTCCGGCTGTGGCGTGCGATTCTCGAACCCTACCTCCATCCCGAGCACGTAGCGACTCGCCGGATCGAACTCCAGCTTGTCGTAATACCCGAACCAGTGGAACTTCGGCCCGTGCGTGATCGCGCGCACCAGCGGCAAGCTCTCCGCGCCGCCCCGAAACGCCTGCGCGCTCAGCACAGCGCCCAAGAAATCACGCCGGTTCACCATGCGCCGCATCTCCTTCCGAGAGGATCGTAGCCGCAAATCCTCTAAAGGATTATATTGCTAACTGAAGCCATGAACGCCGTAATGCAGCCGCGCGCGCCGAACTTCGAGAACCTGCGCCGGACTTTGCTCCTGCTGGGCCAGCCCGAGTATGTGCCGATCGTTGAATTCGGCGTGGACCAGGACGTCAAAGCCGCTTTCCTCGGCCGTCCCATCGTTGACCTCCGCGACGAAGTCGAGTTCTGGGTGCGAGCCGGATACGATTTCGTGCCCATCCAGGCGGGCGTCCGCAGCCTGATTCGCCCCGGCCATTCGGCCGCCGAAAAGCACGCCGCCGGCGATCTGCCCGCGCTCCTGATGCGCCACACCCAGACCGCCTATAGTGTGTACGAATCCGAGAGCCGCAACATGGCCTGGGCCGAGGAGAAGCGCGGCATCATCACCAGCACGGAGGAATTCGAGCGCTTCCCCTGGCCGGATCCCGACCAGATGGACCTCTCCATGTTCGACGAGATCCGGCAGTATCTGCCCCCGGGCATGAAGGTCATCGCCTTTCTGGGGTGGATCTTCACCTCCGTCTGGACCCTCATGGGCCTGGAAACCTTCTGCTTCTCGCTGTTCGAGCAGCCCGAACTCATCCGCCGCATGTACGACCGCGTCTGGGCCATCCAAAGCCGCATCCTGCTGCGCCTCCTGAAAAGCGACGTGATCGGCGCCATCACTCACCCCGACGATCTGGCTTACTCGGACGCTCTGATGATCGCGCCCGCGCACTTCCGGCAATACGTCTTCCCCTGGTATCGCTGGGCGTGCACCATGGTGCGCGAACATGGCCTCCCGAGCATCTATCACTCCGATGGCCGCCTCGATCCCGTGCTCGAGGACATCCTCGGCTGCGGCTTCAACGCCCTGCATCCCATCGAGCCAAAGGCTATGGATATCGCCGAGGTCAAGGCGAAAATCGGGGATCGCGTCTGCCTGATCGGCAACATCGATCTCGGCTACACCCTTACTCGCGGGACGCCCGGCGAAGTCGCCGAGGAGGTCAGGGAGCGGATCCGCACCGTCGGACCGGGCGGCGGTTACTGCGTCAGTTCGAGCAACTCCATCACCTCCTACGTGCCGCTGGAGAACTTCAACGCCCTGCGCGCCGCCGCCCTGGAATACGGCCGGTATCCCCTGTAGGCGCCGGATCATTAGTACAGACAGGCGTTGCCGAGCATGAGTTGCGTGGGGCTGACCGACACGTTGACGCTGCCCGGAACGATCGTCGTGTCCGCCGTGCCGATCGAGGCGGTGCTGGCCTGCACCGTGGTTGGAATCGTGGGCGCCAGGCCCGGCGACTGTGCCTTGATCGCCGGGCAGGGCTGCAATTCCCCGTTGGGGCCCACCTTGAGGGCCACTAAGGCGGAAGTTCCGGACAAACTCCCGACCGATCCCGCGGTCACGTAACCCCCATCCAGGGTCGGCGAAAATGCGCCGAGATAAAGAACCAGGCTGATTTGTTGGTACTTGAGCGATTCCTGCCACTGAATCGCGCCACTCTGATCCAGCTTTACGATCGTGTTGTAGCCGCAGCCGACAGACATAAGGGCCCCGCCGCCCGCTACCGGCAGGATATCCCCTGCCCCGATACTCGTGCACACACTCGAGGTGTAGCCGCGCTGCCATGCCACATTGCCGCTGGAATCGAGTTTCATCAGCAGCGCGTTGTATCCCGTACCCACGGCGTAGGTGCCAGTCACGAGGTACCCCCCATCGGCGCTCGGCCGGGCCGAATCCAAGCCCGTGTTGGAGCCGAACACATACTGCTTTTGCCAGGCGATATTTCCGGCGGCATCCAGCTTGAGGATGGTCTGATTGCACACCGGAGCGCACACCGGAAAGCCGGTCAGAATCGCTCCGGCATCGGGGGTCGCATGTATTTGTTCCGGCTGAATCCCGAATACCTTTTGCCAGAGCACATTACCGGCGGCATCCAGTTTCAGGACCCAAGCGGGTGGTATGGGAAACCGGTTATCGTCGTAGTTCTTGGCGCCCAGCAGGTAATTGCCGTCCGTGGCCGGCTCGAGCGTCCAAAGAAGGGCGCCTGCGAATCCTCCCGTGGGATACGTCTTTTCCCACCGGAGCTGGCCCGAAGGGTCGAGACTGAGCACCAGAATGACCTGATTGCCAACTGCCGGCCCCATTTGCGCGGCCAGGATATAGCCAGTGGGAACCTGGCGGATGAAGACTCCCGAGGCCGCTTGCCCCGCTAGGTGTACTGGTTTTGCCAGGCGACGTGACCGGAAGAGTCAAGCTTGACTACCAGGATCGCCATCACCGACGTAGTCACGCCGCCGGCGATGATATAGCCGCCGTCCGAAGTCTGGTGAACCGAGTCGGCCGCATACAAAACACCCGGAGTATGCAGAAGGTCGGCGAAAGAGGGAAACGGTTTGAACGTCTTGCGCAAGGGAGAACCGGGTTAGGGCCAGCAACGGCGCCAACACGAGGGCCAGCCGGACGGTCGAGCGGAGCATGCCACCCCTCCGACGCGATGATGAGAAGCCGGAAATCGAGAAGCATTGTAACAGGTTCACTCCCGGCACGGGGGCTTGCGGCCATGGAACACAGACAGGAGAAATGTGTTACAGTCCCGTCTCTGAGCCAGGCCGGAAAGACGCCTATGACACGCAGACGATTCCATCAGCAGACCGCCGCCGCCCTCCTCGGCGGCGTTCAGGCCGCCCGCTCGCAGGCGCCGGGACAGGAGACTCGGGACCGGGAATTCTTCTACCGCCCTGCCGGCGCCTGGGCCGCCGACTTCATCCCGTTCTACAGCCAGAGCAGGTTCCGGCTGTTCTACCTGTTGGACTGGCGCAACAAAGAGAAGTTCGGCGAGGGTACCCCCTGGTACCAGATCAGCACGGATGATTTCGTGCACTTCACCGAGCACGGCGAAATGCTTCCCCGCGGCGGCAAACAGGATCAGGACCTGTATGTGTTTACGGGCTCCGTGATCGAAGCGCTGGGCCGCTACCACATCTTCTATACCGGCCATAATCCGTATTTCCGCGCGCAGGGGAGGCCGGAGCAGGGCATCATGCACGCGGTGAGCGACGATCTCCTGCATTGGACCAAGATCCCCGCGGATACCTTCTACGCCCCTCAGGCGGCCTTCGAGCCGCACGACTGGCGCGACCCCTTCGTGTTCTGGAATGAAGAAGCGCGGGAATACTGGATGCTGACGGCCGCCCGGCTCAAGGCAGGTCCTTCCCGGCGGCGGGGATGCACGGCGCTGTGCGCTTCCCGCGACCTCCGGACCTGGCAGGTGCGCGAGCCCTTCTGGGCGCCCGGCCTCTACTATACCCACGAGTGTCCCGATCTGTTCCGTATGGGGGATTGGTGGTACCTGGTGTACTCCACGTTCACCGAACGCAGCGTGACGCACTATCGCATGAGCCGCTCGCTGAAAGGCCCTTGGCTGGCGCCGGAAAACGACACGTTCGACGGGCGGGCGTTCTACGCCGCCAAGACAGCCTCCGACGGCCGCCGCCGGTTCGTCTTCGGCTGGAACCCGACGCGCGAGGAATCCAAGGACTACCGCCGTTGGAACTGGGGCGGCAACCTGGTGGTGCATGAAGTCGTGCAGGAGCCGGACGGCTCGCTGTGCGTGAGCGTGCCCCACACAGTGGACGCAGCCTTCTCGACTCCGGCGCCTTTCCAGTTCCGGCCCGGCCTCCGGGACTGCCGGATCGGCCGGGATTCCGTGCGCATTCTGGCGCCGGATTCCTTCGGCTGTGCGCCGGCCGGCCGCATGCCGCGGCGGTGCAAGATCGAAGCGCGCGTGCAATTCGACGAGCACACGCGAGGCTGCGGACTCATGCTGCGCGCCACGAGCGACCTGGAATCGGCGTATTACATCCGCCTGGAGCCCGGGAGAAACCGGCTGGTTTTCGACTCCTGGCCGCGCGCGGGCGACGTCCCGTTCATGGTCGAGTTGGAGCGGCCGTTGCCCCTCACCCCTGGCACGCCCGTGGATCTGAAGGTGTTTGTGGATGGCACGGTTTGCGTGGTCTACGCGGCAGGAAAGCTGGCGATGAATACGCGCCTGTACAACCTGCCGGAAGGAGACTGGGGTGTGTTCGTCAACGAGGGAGCCGCTCAATTCCGGAATCTGGCGCTTTCCACCACGGCTTGAAGGCCATCTCAGCTCAGGCCGGCTGGTGACGCAGGCGGTAAAGCGCGGTGGAAGCCGGCGGCAGCGAGACCTCAAACGCGGCGGTGTGGCGCGCCACGATCTTGTCTTGAAACAGATCCAGCACTTCCTCCGCGGCGCGCGGCAATTTGAAGAGGCGAGGCCCGCCGGAGACCGTGTGCACGCCCAACACGTCGCGGTTGGCGTAGATCACGTCGCCATCGCCGTTGTAAATGTGCGCGCCCGCGAACCTGGCGGCATTTCGCAAAACCGGGGCCGGAATGTTCGGCGCGGCTACGTAAATAGAGGTCCAGTCCGGAAAGGTCTTCACCGTCATTCCCGGCTTGCAGTTTCCCTGCGAGTAAACCACCTCGCCCAGCACCGTTGCGGCGGGATCATCCACGTAGAAAATCGGACCGAGCTTATTGTTCGTGCCCCAGAACAGATCCTGCGGCAGGCCCCGCGTGACCGGATGGGCGAAGTTTGTGACGTGAACCAGCGGGCCCCACGGGCGCTCGCCAGCACCGAAGCGGAAACCCGTCAGTTCCGTCATATGTTTCAGCGAGGGATCGTCTTCGAGGTACCCGGGAGCGTAGATCCACAGCGCCGCGCGGTGATCCCGGCGCAACTGCGCGGCCAGGCGATCGCGGCGCGTCCGGTCGAGCCGGAAGGCATTCAAGAAGACATACAGCTTATACGGCCGCAGCCGCCCCTCCACCAGGTCCTGGAGCAGGCAGGTGTCGAAAGGCGCGCCCATATGCGGCAATCCCCAGAGGCGCTGCTGAAAAATACCCGGGATATCGAAGTTGTTGAGGCAGCTCTCGTAGAACAGGCTCTCGTCGTCCACCAGCACGGCGACCTCCGCGGACGGCGTGCGGTCCGTATCGAGCAGCAGGGTCCCCAGCCGCTCGAATTCCCTGAGGAGCGGCAGAAACGCAGGCTCTTTGGCGGGATCGGTCTTCCACGAAGCCCACCACATGCCTTGGCCGCGAACCACGGCGCCCGCGAAATTGCGGCGCAGGATCGCTACGGACTCCGCGAGAGTCGCGGTCCGGCCGTAGTTCGGGTCTGAGTCGATGTGGGTGCGGGTATCGTCTTCGATGAGGACCAGTTTGCCGTGCACGCGCGCCGATTCCACCGGCAGCATGCTCGGCCCGTCGCCGCCAATGCCCCGGAACCCGTAACTGTAAGGGCTGACCAGGAAATCCACGTGGGGCGACTCGAGCACCCGGCGCAGCCCGAGATGCCCGCTGCGCTGGTACGTGGAATAGTCGCTGTCCGGTCGCTCGGCGAAAAAGCCTCCGTTCCAGGCGAGTTCGATCAGGTAGCCGTAGAACGCCCCGGCCAGCTTCCTACCCGCCGTCGCCTCCTTCACGGTGCGGCAAAAATCGGTGACCGCCTCGGCCGAAAGATCCGCCAGGCAGCGGAAATAATCAATGACCCGGCCCTCCTGCCGGGGGTCGCGGAACAGAAAGTTCCTGGCGTGGAGTTGCTCCCCAGCGGCCGGCACTTCGGCGGTTTCGAAGGTGATCCCGGGGTCGTTCCAAGCGGCTCGCAAGGCGGCGAGATCGGCGTGGTAACGCGCGCGCAGCCACTCGCGGAAGCGCCGCCGCATGGGCGCGCTGTAGTCCCCGCACACGCTATACATGGAGGTCTCGCCCTTGACCCACTCGCCGGTATGCCCGGCGCCCACCTGAAAGGCAGTGACGCGTTCCAGCAGCCCGGTCTCGGAGAGGCGCTGGATGTATGCCCGCAGGAAGTCGTTGGCCTGCTCCCGCCACGCGCGACGCGAAGGATTGGCTGTATCGCCTCCCGTCCGAGTGCGCTTCGAGCTCATCCGGGTAGCGCCTGCTCCACCAGTCGTCCATCCCGATTTCCAACTGGCAGCGCAGATGGAAGCGGGCCTCGGGATCCACTTGCACAATGCGTCCGAAGCGCGCCTCGAGCGTGGAGAAATCGTAGGGGCCGGCGCGCCCCGGCGCCGGCCCGCACCACTCGGTTCCACTGCCCACGTCGAACGCGTACGTGTGCACGCCGGCCTCGGCGGCGCGGCGGGCGGCTTCGGCGCTCTCCCATTTGTCCGGCCGCGGCGCGCTCACCCAAAAAGCTCCCAAGAACGCCGGCTTGCCATCCAGAAAAAGCGCGGGCGCTCCGCGTTGCGGCTTCACCTCCGCCTGGATGAAGCGCGCCGCATCCGCTTCGCGGGCGGCGAACGGGATAGAGGCGATCGTCAGTAATTCGCGCCGGTTCATCGGTTCCTCAACACCTGCGGTCCGCCCACCGGGTTCAGGACCCCTCTCGGGAGAGACCTAGCCCTTTGTAGAAAGGGCCCAGCGCGGCCACCTGCGCCGGGGTAAAACTGGGGTCGGGCGGGCGCAGAAATCGCTGCGCGATACCGAAGTATTCCATGGTGGCCCTCCAAAATGCATGCGACCAGCGTTCGAAGAAGGGCACCTCGTACTTCAGGATCACTTCGCGGGCGGACGTCAGATCACCGGCACGAACGGCCTCCCAAAAACGCCGCTCCAGCGCGGGAGCGAAGGTGGACAACGTGCTGTAGTAGGCCTGCATGCCGTACGGCCGGTACATCAGAAAGCGCGCATTCTGCCCGCCGGCAAAAAATGTTCAGACGCCTGGCATAGTGAGCGAATACGTCCACGGAATAAAGCATGGTGTATTCCTCTTTATAGGCGACGATGGACTCGATTTGCATCAGCCGCTCCAGCAGAGCCGGCGGCACCTGCCCGTGCAGCACGATCGCGCAGCGCGTGGCGGCTGCCACGGTTCGAAAGTGTTCGAAGAGGGTGTCGTCGTTGCCGTACGGCGGGAGCATCACCTGCACGGCGTCGGCGCCCAGCGATTCCGCAAACCTGGCATAGTCGGCCGCCTGACCCGTCCACCAGGGACCGGTTGCCGCGATGGTCAAGGCGCGCCCCGCCACGGCGTGGATGACGGTACGGGTTAACTCCTTGATCTCGTCGTACGTCAGCCGGTCATACTGGCTGTTCCCCGAGGTCAGGGCAACAGCACCGCACCCGCCCTTCAAGCCGGTCTCGATGACACGGCGAATACCACTTGAATCGACTTCAAACCGCGCATCGAACACGGTGGGGACGGAGAGAATCGGGCCGCGCAGGCGGTCGCGAAACTGCGCGGGCGCCAGAGCCGCGGCCGGACGCATGGCGAAACCGGCCGAGGCTCCCAGGGAGATCACCGAGCCCAGCGCGGTTCTCCGGCTCAAGGCGGTGTTCAGAGGCATAGATGGGCCATTATATGCCTCCTGTAGACAGTCGCCATTTTCCTGTGATAGCATCGCCGTCGTATTCTGTCGGCAGATTGACGAGAGAAATGTCCGGATGGCAATTCCGAGCCGACAGGATCGGGGGGCTTATGTTCCGAAATCGCTGCCTGGTCCTTGCTTGTTTCGTCTCCGCCGCTTTCCTGCTTGTCCGGCAGGCGCCCGCCCAGATCACCAGCGGAATCCGGGGAACGGTGACGGATCCCTCGGGTGCCGCCGTTCCCGGGGCTCGCATCACCGCGACCAACACGGGAACCGGCTTCGCCGCCACCGCCACATCGTCTAACGACGGCACCTACACGCTGACGCTGCTTCCGGTTGGACAGTACACCCTGGAGGTGGAAGCCAACGGCTTTAAGAAGCTCCAGCGCACGAACATCACACTGACCACCAACCAGGTCGCCGGAATCAACGTGGTGCTGCAAGTCGGGGCGGTTTCCGAATCCGTGGAGGTAGTGGCCGGCGCCCCACTGGTCAACACGCAAACGACCGAGGTCGGCCAGTTGATCAACGCGCAGCAAATCACCGACCTGCCGCTGAATGGCCGCAATCCGATCCAACTGGCGACCCTGGTGAACGGCGTCAGCGGCGCCCAGGTGCCCACCGCGATGACCGGCACCGACGAGCGCAATGCCGCCTACATGAGCGTTAACGGAAACCGGCTATACATGACGCAGTACAACCTGGACGGCGGCGACTACTCGGGCAAGCGCATGAACACGGGGATGAACTATCCCAATCCCGACGCCATCGAAGAGTTCCGCTTCATCACCAACAACTACAGCGCCGAGTTTGGCAAAAACCCGGGCGGCATTATGAACGTGGTGACCAAGTCGGGGACGAACTCGTACCACGGCAGCCTGTGGGAGTTCAACCGGAACAGCGCGCTGGCGGCACGGAACTTCTTTCTTCCGAATGTGGCCCAGTTGAACCAGAATCAGTATGGCGTGAGCGGGGGCGGGCCGATCAAGAAGAACAAGCTGTTTTTCTTCGGCACCGCGCAGTGGATGAAAATCCGGCAGGGCCGGGCGACCAGCAGCACCTCGCCGCCCACCACCGCCGAACGCGCGGGCGATTTTTCGGGCAGCAAGACGATCATCGACCCGGCCACCAACGCGCCCTTCCCGGGCAACCGCATTCCCGCCAACCGCCTGGACCCCGTCGCGCTGGGGCTCATCAACCTGGTGCCGCTGCCGAATTCGCCGAGCGGGCGCTTTATCGGCGCGTATGCCGAGCCGGTAGACAACAACCAGTACCTGTTCAAGACGGACTATAACCAGAGCGAGCGCAGCCGCTTCACGTTTTCGTGGTTCGAGGACGCCACGGTCTCCACCTCGCTGCTGGATTTCGGGCGCCTGACGACGCCGCTGGTGAACTACACCGGGCCCGGGTACAAGAGCAGCTACAACGACTCGCGCGACGCCATTGCCAGCCACACCTTCACGATCAGTCCCAACCTGATCAACCAGTTCCGTTTCGGCTTCGTACAGGTGACCTGGAACGTCTCGAACATCGGGCGAGGCCCGGGCCTGGTGGACCTGGGGAGCACGTTCCCCAAACAGCCTTTCAGCGACGTGCCCACCATCAGTGTGCCGGGACGCATTTCCCTGTTTGGCGGCAACGACGTGATCTCCGGGTCCAACGACTTTCAGTTCAGCGACAGCGTGAACTGGATTCATGGCCGCCACAACGTGAGGGCGGGCGTGGAAGTCTCGCACTCCCAACTGCGGTCCCTGGCGAGCGGCAACTCGCACGGCGCCCTGCTGGCGAGCGGTTCGATTACGGGCAACGCCCTCGCCGACTTCGAACTGGGAATGACCTCCATGTACGTTTCGAACGCGCAGGGCGGAGATCTGCGGCAGACCTACGTGGCCGGCTACGCGCAGGACGATTTCAAAGTGACGCGGAACCTGGTGCTGAACCTCGGGATGCGCTACCAGGTTTCCAATCCGTGGCGCGCCTTGCAGACCGTGCCGCTGGTGGGCGGCGGTTTCGCTTCGCCGCTTTCCAGCTTCGTGCCCGGACAAAAGTCCAGTGTCTTCGTGAACGCACCCACCGGATTGGTTTATCCGGGAGACGCGGGAATCCCCGACAGCATCATCCACACGGACACTACGAACTGGTCGCCGCGCGCGGGCCTGGCGTGGGACGTGTTCGGCAACGGCAAGACCAGCCTGCGCGCCGGGTACGGAATCTTCTACGCCACGCCGGATGGGGATACTATCGGCTCGTCCTCCTACAGCGCGCCCTTCTTCATCAACTTCAACGTGCCGGTGACCCCAAGCTTCGTGAATCCCATCCCTGCGTCGCTGGCCTCGGCCTTCCCCGTGCCCACGGGGCCGAACATGAGCTTCCGGCCTTACGAGCCGCTGACAATTCAAGGGATGTCACCCGCGATCGTCAACCCCATGGTGCAGCAGTTCAACTTCACCGTGCAGCAACAATTGCCCGGAAAGATATCCGTGCAAGCCGGCTGGGTGGGGAACGTGACCACGCACCTGCTCACGTACACGGCCCTCAATCCAGCCGTCTTCATTCCGGGCACGACGGCCAGCGGAGCGGCGCTCTCCACGATCGCCAACACCAACAATCGCCGCATCCTGAACATGGCGAATCCGCCCGCAGCCGGCGCCCCATTCCTCTACGGCGCCATCTCGGAGGGCGGATCGGGCGCGAACAGCAACTACCATTCAATGCAGGTGGAGGTGCGGAAGAACTTCTCCCAGGGGCTGACTTTGCTGCTTTCTTACACCTGGTCCCGGGCGATTGACGTCGCTTCGGTGTTCCTGGCCAACGGCCTGGCGACGGACGTGCCGCAAAATCCCAACGACTTGAAAGGCAGCCGGGGGCTGGCCTCGTTCGACCAGCGCCAGCGGATGGTGACGAGCCTGATCTACACTACGCCCTCTCTGGCACGGCACGTGGGAGCGGCCTCCAACCCGGTGCTGACCCGCCTCCTGGACCACTGGAACCTGGGCACCATCGTCACCCTGGGTTCCGGCTTTCCGTTCAACGTCGTCACCGGACGCGACAACTCCCTGACGGCGAACAATGCCGACCGCCCGGACCTGGTGGGAGACCCGTACCTGTCTACGAGCCGGCCGCGCAGCGCACTGTTGCAGCAATATTTCAACACCGCCGCTTTTTCTCCGAACGCCTTCGGATCCTATGGGAATTTCGGACGCAACGTGATGATTGGTCCGGGGCTGGCGAACGTGGACCTGACGGTCAACAAGGACTTTCCCATCTCCGAGCGGCTGGGGAAACTGCAACTGCGGTTCGAGTTCTTCAATTTCCTCAACCGGCCCAATTTCTCGAACCCAGGCTCGAGCCTGGCGGCGCCCACGCAGTTTGGGGTGATCACCGCGGCGGGTTCGCCGCGAATCGTGCAATTTGGGGCCAAGTACCTTTTCTGATGGCTGGCGGCAAGTCCGCCCGGAGTGTCGAATCCGATGAACAGACGATCTTTTCTGGCGCGCATGGGGGCCCTGCAGGCCCTACCGGCGGCGCCTCTCCGGATGGCCGCGGCGGCCGCTGCCGCAGGTGCCTCGCTCGAGGGCACGTTTGTGGACCCTTCGGCCGCAAAACCACAGAGCGCACTTTCGACGGAACCGCGAAAAGGCCACTGGCGCAAGATCGGGTGGAAGGCTCAGGGCGGCGCGGGACGGACCTTGAGCGGCACGATCCTGTGCATTGGCCCGGAAACCAACGCGCCGGCGATCACGATTGATCCGGGTGTCCGCGGCCCGCACGAGATCTTCATCGGGTTGCCGACTTCCATCCTGTACGAAAATCCCAACGCCATCCGCATCAAGCTCGATAACGATCCCTGCTACGCTCCGCTGGCGGTGGACCCGGTAGCGGGCCGCGGGGGCATTCAGGACTGCCGCTTTCGAGCGGCGGATTTGAGCGGCCGCACGATCCAGATTGCCGGAGCAGACCTGCTTCGCAACAAGGCCGCCGCGGTCGCCTACGTTCGGCTGGCGCCGGTTCCCGAAAGCCGCCTGGACAGCCGGCGGCCCAAAGGAATCCGCATGGTGGCCCTGAACGACGGATTCTCGTATCTGTGGGAGCGCGGAGTCTCGACTGAAGACAGGCTCTGGGAAGAAATCCTGCCGTACCGGGACAGCGGGTACCAGGCGCTGCAATTCTGCATCACCGGCGCGGACCACTGCAATTACCCCACCAAGGTGGGCACGCTGATCGGCGATGGACTGGATGACTATCCGCGCGTGGGCGACCGCTATTACACCGAGTGCGTGAAGAACTTCCTTCAGCGCGGCGTGGACCCGGTGGCCAGTACGATGAAATTCACGCGCTCGATCGGACTGGAGTACCACCTTTCCATTCGGATGGAAGCCTTCGCAGCCCCTCCAGTCTTCGACTACATGTTTCGATCGAAGTTTTACGCGGCGCATCCGGAACTGCTCTGCCAGGACCGGGACGGCCGCCAGATCGCGCGCATGAGCTATGCCTATCCCGAGGTGCGCGAACACATCTTCGCGATCCTGGAAGAGATGGCGAGCTACCGGCCCGAGGGCATCAACTTTATTTTTCCTCGCGCCAATCCTTATCTTCTGTATGAAGCGCCGTTTCTGGAGGAATTTCGCAGGCTACACGGTTCGGACCCGCGCCGGCTGCCCGAGTTTCATCCGGATGTGGCGGCTTTGCGCTGCGAGTTCATGAATCGCTTTCTTCAGGAGGCCCGGCGGCGCATTCTATCGAAAGCCGGCCGGCCGATCGAACTGTCAGCCATCGTGCTGGCAGATCGACAGTCCAATTTGAACTACGGACTCGACGTGCTGCACTGGATCGACCAGGGGTGGTTCAACGAAATCTCACCTTCGGTGTGGGCCGGCAATCACCAGCAGGTCAAACCCCACCTGGGCTACCTGGTGGAAGCCTGCCAGCGCCGGCGCTGCCGGCTGGTGGTCAACATGCTGCCCCGCAAATACAAACCAGATGAGTACATTGCCAGAGCGTCGGAACTTCTGGCCGCCGGAGCCCAAGGGTTTTCGATGTGGGATCTGAACGGGCATCACAATCACCCGGTAGAGTGGGAGTTGCTGAAGGCCATCGGGCGCCTGCCCATGATGCCGGATGGGGGGCGCTCGCTGACCGCCGAGGCGGTGGTGCTGCCCATCACCGAACTGGGCGGCCTCTCCATGGATCGCTATCCCTCCACCTGGGCATTCTGAAGAGCAGCAGGGCATCATAGCGCGCCTGCACGCCGCTCCGGGCGATCCCGGGCGGCCGTATTACCACTAAGATATTCTCCTTATTACCCAACCCGCATCATCTCCTTGAGAGCCGATTCCGGCTGTTTTTACTAAATTGCAGACCCGATCATCCGCAGCTTTGTAATTTGGCACTCGCCGCTCTCTAACGGTGGCCATGCGCCGGATTGTGAGCACCTACTCGAACCGGTGAACCCAAAAGAGATTGCACCCGCACTCCGGTGGCCATCCTGGTCCCCAATCAGGCCGCTCACCTACGCTTGGGCTACATCTCAAGGAGGAATCCGTGATCCAGATATTTCTGTGCCTGCTCTATATGCTGATGACTGCTACCTTGCTGGAAGCAAAACAGCCCGCGCCATCGTCGAAACGCCCGGACATTATCGTCGTGATGCTCGATGACCTCGATGCCGGAACACTCGATGCGGCCTTACAGATGGGATTTCTGCCGAATATTCAAACCTACGTGATCAATCACTCCGTTCAGTTCGAACAGTCATTCACCTCGAACTCACTATGCTGTCCGTCGCGGTCCACTTTCCTGACAGGCCTGTACACGCATAACCACGGGGTTAAAAGCAACAGCCCACCCGAGGGGAGCGCGATGGCCTTCCACGATCAGAATACGCTGCCGGTCTGGCTGCAAGCGGCCGGTTACCATACAGGCTACGTCGGCAAGTACCTCAACGGGTACGGCAGCGTCGACATTAATCATGATGGCGTGGAGGATATCAACGATCAGACTTACATCCCACCGGGCTGGAATGACTGGCACGGCTTGGTGGATCCCAGCACCTACAGGGTGTACAACTACACGATTAATGACAACGGAACCTTGCATACATATGGCACGGCGGCCAATGCCTATCAGACGACGCAGTTGCAGGTGCGGGCGAACACGTTTGTGACCGATTCGCTGGCCAATTCGGCGGAACCGTTCTTCCTGGCAGTCATGCCGCTAGCCCCCCATCTGGAATATATCCCCGGGGTCACTCAGATGAATACGTTCCAGGACTTGTGGAAGCTGACCATTCGTCCAGCCCCCGCCGATACCGGCAAACCGGACACGGTGCTGCCTCAAGGAGGCAGTTTCAACGAGGCGGACGTGAGCGATAAGCCCACTTGGATCCAGCAGCGGCCCCTGATGACCGATGTTGATATCACGAATGCCACGCAGCAGTACAACAGCCGCCTCAAGGCGATGATCGCCGTCGACCGGCTCGTCGGCCAGTTGGTCAACACGCTGGCGAGCGCTGGGGCGTATCAAAGGACGATCTTCATCTTGACAGCAGACAATGGCTTTCTGGAAGGCCAGCACCGCGTACTCGGAAAGATCGTGCCCTATGAAGACTCGGTCAGGGTCCCGCTGTACATTTCCATGCCCGCGGCGCTGAGCAGCAGGGTGGCCACACAGGCCATCGCGCTGAACAACGATCTGGCGCCGACCATCATAGACCTCGCCGGCGGGCAACCCGGTGCGCCGGTAGATGGCACGTCGCTGCTCCCGGTTCTGAAGAACCCTAATCTTCCATGGCGGCTTCGCTTCCTGGTGGAGCATTACGATGACACTGCCTCGGCTGCGCACGCCAGCATTCGGCTGCCGGATGTCGATGCCACCGAGAACGTCTTCGCTTTTCCGACCTACAGTGCGATCCGAACGGCTGCGAATGCGCCGCTCGTGCCGCAAATGATCTTTGTCCAACACCAGGATCCGCAGCTCCAGCAGGAATTCTACGACTTATCGCTGGATCCATGGCAGATGGACAATGGCGCAGCAGATCCTGCAAACGCAGGTAATATTCAAACGCTCCAGGGCTGGCTCAATCAGCTTATGGTCTGTGGGGCCGGCACCTGCCAGCAGTTGGAGTTCGACTCCGGCGGCACTGCGCATTGAATCCGCAGCCTCGGGGAAACATTCCGGTTCACCGGATTTGCCGGCTGTAGGCGAGCCCGGTGCCGGTGACGTGGTGCTCCACGATGAGCTTCGGGCAGAGACTGGCGTTCGACAGGTCGATGAGTTGCGCGGCCGAACAAGATTGCCCCGCACCACACCCGTTGCTCGCCACCTGGCCGTAGTCGAGATACGTGTAGTAATACTTGTCGAAGAATGGATTCATGAATTCGAGGTGTTTCAGGTACGCGAATTTCACCATCGCGGCCAGGAATTGCTGGTCGAGCGGGGCCCAGAATGAGTACACATCGCGGCTGTAGATGGCGGTGGAGGTGAAGCCCTGCGCCAGTTCGCTGTCTCTGATCTTATACAGCCACGCTTCGCTCATGGAAACCCGCTTGCCGCTGGAGCGAGCGGTGTCGGCGATCTGGAGCGCGCGGTCTATATAGCCGTCGTTGACGGGATAGACATGCATGTCGATCATGTCCAGGGCCTGGATTTGCGTGAACGCATTGATGAAGGCCGCGTAATTCGTCATCCAGGTGCCCACTCCCGCGCCCGCGATGACGTTCGGGTTGGCAGCCTTCACGTCCGAGGCGAATGTGGAAACCATGGACGCATCGGTAGCCGGGTCGAGGATCTGGAGCTTGCCGGTGTCCGCGGCTTCCGTCGATGGCTCCGCTTGCAGGATCAGGTAATCCGGCTTGATCTGGCCGGCGATGGTCTGGAGTTGCTGGCTGCGCGCGGCGGCGAACTGCTGAAAGGTGAGGCTGCTGTAATACTGGGTGATGTTCGGCAGATCGCCGGGGTGGGCGGCTTCCGAGTGCACGATGAGCTTGAGGCCGCGCCGGCGCACCTCGTTCGCAACCTGAATGTAGAAATTCAGGTATTGCTGATATTGCTGGGGATTGTTTTGAAATCCCGCAAAAGGCGGGTACAAGACCGGGAACAGGATCGCCACCCTGACGAAGCTGACGCCGATGCTCTGAAGCGCGTCCAGGTACGGCACCACCGCATTCTGAAAATACTGCGGCTGCGCCAGGATTCCAGGGCCGCCGTCCGCCGGGTACAACTCAGCGCTGAAGTTTATACCTGGCCGCGAGCCGTCCCAGAGGGAATCGAGCTGGCGATGGATGGAGGTGAGCTTCGTGGAGAGCTGGTCATAGAGGTCCTGATAGGCAGCCGGGGCGGGCAATGCACTTGCCGTGGTGGCCGATACCGCCGGGGACAGCGATGATTCCGTCCCGGACGCATCCACGGCCGCGACCGTATAGGTGTACGAAGCCGCTGCGGCTAAGCCCGTGTCGGCATAGAAGGCAATCTTGGGAGCTGCGATGGGAGCGCCGTTTCGATAGAGCCGGTACGTGACGTTGGATCCCGACACCGGCGGATTCCAAGTCAGGTTAATCTGCGAAGAAGTCACCGCGGTCGCGAAGATGAGCGAAGGCGCCGTGGACGGAGTGTTCCCGCGGATCCCGATGGCCGCCTGGCCGGTGGCTGTCACACCGCCGGCCTGAATCTGCACCGGGACCGCATCGCCGGTGGGCACGCTTTGTGGAACGACCACATTGAGTTGGTAAACTCCCACGAAATCCGGGGAGAGGCCCGCAAAGAGGACCTGGGCCGACTGGCCACCGATGAGAACGCCTGGCGCGGCGACGGTGGGCCGTAGCCTGTCCACGGAATTGTTTCCGGTGGCGGCGGGCGGGTCTACCGGCCCTAATCCGGTGGCGTAAAGCAGGATGATGTCACCGGGTGCGGCAGAATGACTGGCCAGCCCAGCGACTCCGGACTCGACCGCGGTGACCGTGGCATCCAGGTTCACCGCGACCGCCTGCCCGGAACCGAACTCGAAGGTGAACACTGCCGGTGCGGCCGCGGCCAGCGGCACGGACTGCCGCACCGAAGACGCGCCGTTCACCGTCACGACGACGGCGGCTGTACCAGCGGAGGTTCCGGACGGGAGCGCCTCCCATGGCACTTGCAGGTTGATCTGGTTGGGGGAGACGAACAGCAGCGGCGCCGGAAGACCGTTGAAGGTGACCGCTACCCCGTTCAGCGAAACCGGCAGTGGAATGGAAGCCGCCTGTGCCGTCCCGGGAGCCAGATTCGTACCGAAAATCGTCGCGAGAGAGCCCGGGCATACGGGTTGCCGCGGCGCGAAGGTAGCGGCGTTGACGATACCGCCGCTCGCGATGGACGGCGTTTGCGCGGCCAACGGAGCACGGGCGCAAACGAAAATCAACAGCAATCCGCAAGTAGCCCGCAAAGGATTCACCCCACGTTCTCCAAACAGCCCGGCCAGGCTGCATTCATTTTACCGGACGAGCGGCGGAAGGGGCCGCATGGCTGCTCCCTTTACACCCAGCGAGCCATGCGCTACCGTGCCCTTACGGAGTAACCGAGCAGCGTATCTCGTGTTCCGTGTGAGGTGAACGTATGCAGCGGTTTGAAAAAGCCCGAGAACTGCTTCGCGATTTCAAAGGCGATGCCTACCTGAGCGGCTTCAACCTGTTGTCCCAAGTGGGACCGGTTGCCGCGCAACTGGGCCGCAAGGCCGTCCTGATCCGGGATGCCTTTCCCGGCGGAGCCAGGTTCACCGCGGATATCGTGGCCTCGCTCGCATCCGCCGGAGTGCAGTTGCTGAGCACGATCGACGGAGCCGCACCCAATGCACCGCGCGAAGACCTGGCGCGCATCACCGCGCGCGTCCGGGAGCTCAGTCCCGATGTGCTGGTCAGCTTCGGCGGGGGCAGCACCATCGACGCCGCCAAAGCCGGCGAAGTCCTGCGCACGCTCGGCGGAACCGTGGACGACTACTTCGGCACCGGGCTGGTCACGCGGGCTCTGGCCGCCACGGGGAAAAAGTTGACGCCGCACCTGGCCATCCAGACCGCTGCCAGCTCCGGCGCTCATCTGACCAAGTACTCCAACATCACGGACCTGGCGACCGGACAGAAGAAGCTGATCGTTGACGACGCCATCGTCCCGGCGCGCGCCATTTTCGATTTTGAGGTCACCCTGGGCGCGCCAGCCGCACTCACCGCCGATGGCGCGCTGGACGGCATCGCGCATTCGCTTGAAGTTCTCTACGGAGCGGTGGGCAAGCCCTATTACGCCCGGATGCAGGAAGTGGCCCGCGAAGGAATTCGCCTGGTCCTCGATTACCTGCCGCGCGTCCTCTCTGATCCGCACGATCGCGAGGGCCGCGAGGCCCTGGGCCTGGCTACCGATCTCGGCGCCTACGCCATCATGCTGGGCGGCACCAACGGCGGGCACCTCACCAGCTTCTCGCTCATCGATATCCTGAGCCACGGACGCGCCTGCGCCATGCTGAACCCCTACTACACGGTGTTCTTCGCGCCGGCCGTGCCCGAACCGCTGCGCCTGGTCGCGCAGATTTGCAGGGACGCCGGCTACGCGCCGCGGGGGATTGAAAACCTGCAAGGGCGCGAGCTCGGCATTGCGGTAGCCCAGGCGCTCATGGCGCTGGAACGGCGGATTGGGGTTCCGGCCACTTTGAGCGAGGTCCCCGGCTTCACGGCCGCCCACATCGAGCGCGCGCTCGCCGCCGCCAAGAATCCGCAACTCAAGATGAAACTTGAAAACATGCCCATTCCCCTCACCGCGGAAATGGTGGATGAATACATGGGACCGGTGCTGCACGCCGCCGCCACCGGGGACTTGAGCCTGATCAAGAACGTCGGGGCGCCCCATCCGGCAAACGCGCTTTAAGGTTCGTACGACGGCTCAGATGGCGGACCTGCCGCAAAACGAGAGGGGCGCCACCGTGCGCGATATCATGGAAAACATATCTCGGCAAACGTGCAGCGGAGAGATTTTGAAGGTGCTGCGGTATCCAGATGCATAATCAACTCGTACCTAACTATATCGGCGCGGAATGGCGCACACCGGCCGGCGGTGAGCAGGCTACTATCGAGAATCCGGCCACGGGAGAACCGCTGGCCCGCGTTTCGCTGGGAAGCCCCCAGGACGTAGCCGCTGCGGTGGATGCGGCGGCAGCCGCGTTTCCCGAATGGCGCCGGACCCCGCCGGGTGATCGCATCCAGTTCCTGTTCCGGCTGAAGGATCTGCTGGAGGCGCATTTCGACGAGATCGCCCGGATGATCACCCGGGAAAACGGCAAGACCCTGGCAGAGGCAAAGGGTGAACTCCGGCGCGGCATCGAGAACGTGGAAACGGCGTGCGGCATTCCGGCGCTGATGCAGGGCCGCAATCTCGAGGACGTCGCCCGCGGCATCGATGAAACGATGATCCGGCAGCCGCTGGGGGTAGTGAGCGTGATCACGCCGTTCAATTTCCCGTCGATGATTCCGCTGTGGTTCCTGCCCTACGCGATTGCGTGTGGAAACACGCTGGTGGTCAAGCCATCGGAGCGCGTGCCATCGAGCATGCGAATGATCATGGAACTGATCATCCGCACCGGCCTGCCTTCCGGGGTGGTCAACCTGGTAAATGGGGGTAAGGCCGCGGTCGACGCGCTGCTGGATCATCCGGACGTTCGCGCCATCAGCTTTGTCGGCTCTACACCCGTAGCCCGATACATCTACGCCCGCTCCGCCGCGAACGGAAAACGCGTCCAGGCACAAGGCGGCGCAAAGAATCATGTGGTGATCATGCCGGACGCGGACATCGAGACGGCGAGCCAGATCGTTGCAGACAGCGCGTTCGGCTGCGCCGGGCAGCGCTGCCTGGCCGTCTCAGCCGCCATCACAGTGGGCGATGCCCATGGCCGGTTCCGGGATGCGATCGCCGAGCGCGCGCGGGCGCTCCGGGTAGGCAATGGCCTCGAGGAAGGCGTGCAGATGGGTCCCGTGATCACAGCGGCCAGCCGGACACGCATTGAAGGCCTGATCGCAAAGGGCGTGACGGAAGGCGCCCGGCCGCTTCAGGACGGCCGAGGGATCCGAGTGCCGGGCGGCGAGGGCGGCCACTTCGTAGGACCGACGGTATTGGAGGATCTGCCCGCATCCAGCGATCTCAACGATACGGAGATTTTCGGCCCGGTCCTCAGTTTGACCCGCGCCCAAGACCTCGATCAGGCGATCGGCATTATCTCGCGGAGCGCGTTCGGCAATGCCTCTTCGATCTTTACGTCCGATGGCGCGGCAGCGAGAACGTTCCGTTACCAAGCTCCCACGGGCAATGTGGGCGTGAACATAGGGATCGCGGCGCCGATGGCATACTTCCCGTTCAGCGGGTGGCGCCAAAGCTTCTTCGGCACGTTGCACGGGCAGGGGCGCGACGGCGTGGCGTTCTTCACGGAGCAGAAGGTGGTGATCGAGCGCTGGCCCAAGGAATGGTCGCGCAAGTTCTGAGTCTATGCGCTTGGTTTCCCAAGTCAGTTTGCCCTTGGAACGAAGATGTAGGTTCGGCCGTTCGCGGCGGGCGCGAATTCCCACCAGCCGGGGTGGGGGGAGCGGAGCTTGACTTCGCCCAGGCTGTTGCCTTCGGGATCGTAGGCCAGCAGCGTGCCGGCGCCGGCGGCGGCGAACGCGATGCGGGAATTGCCGCAGATATCGATCAGTTGCAGACGCCCGCCGGCCTGGCTTCGCAGGGCCACGCTGCCCTCCGCACCCAGACGGCCCCGTTCGGTCCACTGCCCGCGCCCGTCCAGGAATTCGAACTCCGGGGCCTTCACGTAATCGATCCGGCGGCCTTCGGAATTGGCGGAGAGCTCGTAAAAGCCATTTTCCGGGCGGAAGGCCAGCCAGCCGGAGACCGGCAGCTCGACTGCTTGCCCGCCAGGATCCTTTACGGTCCAGGGCTCTTTCGCCGAACGGTTCACGTAGACCTCGGTTCCGTTTTCATAGGTGACGTGCAGCCGCGAGAGGGCGATGGCGCCGGTGGCATGCGCCTGGCTCGGGCTCAGGAAGCGGCCCAGCCGGTCCGCATATTCGATCGTTTTCGGCAGTACGAACGCGTACTGCTGCTGCAACTGCTGCATCATGTAGTACGAGCGCGCCATGATCTCGACGCCCAGCGGCTGCGACGGGTCGAATTCTTTGAGCAGCCAACCCATGTTGCCGTAGGCGATGGTGGTGGCCAGGAACAGGTCGGCGTATTCGCGCCGCCTGGGCGAGGTCATCCATTTTGGGTCCAGCTCGGCGAGGTAGCGGGAAATCGATCCCATGCCGTAATCGCACTGCAAGGGATGGATCTTCAACAAGTGGAAAGCCACGTCCACGGGGTGCGCGAGCAGGTTGACATCGGTGTACACCCAGCCGTAGCTGCCGGATTCCAGACCGGCGTACAGCCATTGAAAGGTGCCCTCGGAGTTGGCGATGCCGTACACGCGCTGGTCGTTGAGGAGCAGTTGGCCGTACGCATAGAAGGTGGCTGCGAAGGTGCCCGAGCCGGGAACCCGCGCGTCGAAGTCCACATATTCCCAGGGGGCCACGGCCGTGTGCACGTCGGTGTACGACATGCGCGTACCGAACTTACTCTGGATGCGCGGGGCGTAGTACGCGTCCATTTCGACCGCCTTGGCAGGCTTGAGGGCGTAGTTCCGCATCCACGCGCGCCGCCATTCTCCGTCCGGCAGGCGCTGCACGAAATCCGGGTTCCAGTTGGTGTTCACGGGGGCGAAGTCGGTGTAGTTCGTGTAGACACCTTGCCGCCAGCCCAGCCCGAGCTGCGCCTGGATGTACCAGCGCAGCATGGCGTCGCCGCCTTTCTGCGGGGCCGCGTGCAGGCGCATGGTGAAACTGTCGCCTTCGTCGCGCCAGGTGACCTCGTGGCTATGCTGCATGATTTTGTCCAGGCCGTAGGAGCGGATTTCGCGGGAGCGCCGGTGGTCCCACTGGAAGGTGGGCGGCGCGGTAACCGTCCAGACCACCTGCTTTCCTCCGTCCGGGTTCTGCGAAGGCGGATTGGGGATGGTCGGGAGAGTTTCCTCGTAGATCGGCGAGTTGGTGAGGAAGATGCGCTCGCAGAGGTTGTTGCGGACGCCATCGGTGCGGGGCAGATACCGCATGCCGCCGTTGATTTCCGCGCCATCCGCCCCGACTTGCGGCTTTTCGGCGGCATAGGGCTCGGATGCGTTGCTGCGGTACCAGTCGAACCATATGGAGGTGAAGAGGGGCTTCGCCTCACTGCCCGAGAGCAGCACGCGCGGATTCTCCGGACGGTAGGTGATGTAGGGCACGGTGATGAGGCGGGGATTGGCCAGGCCCGAAACGCGCCCGAAGCTCAGCTCACTCGCTTCATGGCCGTCGCACCAGACGTCCCACAGCAGGGATTTCTGCCAGAGGCGGAACTGGTAATTGACCAGCCGCGAGCCATACCGGAAACGCGCTTCCACCACGTCTCCGGAAAGCTGCGCGGCCACGAGTTCGCCTTCCGCCACGCGGCCGGGCGGCGTATCCGTGAAGCGCACACCGCCGCCATCCATGGGGCGGAAGGGAGGGCCGCCGTTCACGCTCACGGTCAGTTCCGCCATGGCTCCGGTTTTGGGACGGTAGACATAGGTCACGGCGGCATCCCGGCCCGCGTAGCGGAGTTCGAACTGGTTGGCGCCGGACTGCCGCACGGTCACCCGGAATTCCTTTTCCAGATTTGACGGCAGAATAGTTTCTTCGCGCGTGGGGAACGGCAGCGTGCCTTGGCCCGTGTTCATCCCCACGATCTGGCCGTGGAACGGCTGGAGATTCCGTTTCGGCTGCGCGCGCAAGGCGACCGGCTTCAACTCCTCCTGGTAAAAGGCCAGAGAATCGCAGAAAAAGTATCGCAGCTCCGGACTTTCGCCCATGGCCAGCTCAATTCCCGAGAAAGTGGCGGGCCAGGCGATTTGCGCCAGCACGTCCGCCGGGACCTTGCGGTGCATCAGCCACCACTGTTTCCACCGGATATCCGCCAGTTGCACTTTGAACTCGCGGCCAGCGGCGTCCCGGATCAGCACGGAGACATCGTAGACCGGGGGCGTGTGGTCCTTCCTTCCGTGGCCCCAGCGGTTCCCGTAACCCCACATGTCGACCGAATCGAAGCGGGCCGGAATGGGAATAGGGGCCGGCGGGCGGGCGATCATGCGACTTTCGGGGCGGGTTCCGGCGTACAGAAACTTCCCCACATATTGGCCCCAAAGCTGCTGCTCCCGGCTGCGGTGGAACTCGCCGCGCGCGCCGCCGTACAGTTCGAGCTTCCAACCTTTCAGATCCTCGAAATCGACCAGCGTGTGCGGATCCTCGCGGCGCTGGGTCCACGTGAACTCGTAGGGCTGCTGACCGACCTGCTGCCAGGGTTCGATTTCGTTGATGGCCGGCAGGACTTTCTCCGGCGCTTCCGCGCTATAGGCGAGCGCAAGAGCCAGCAAACCGGACAGGGCGACGCACGCCGGTCTGCGCGAGGCAGATGACATCCAGACTCTCCGACCGTTCAAGTGGCGATGGACCACACGGCTTTCCGCAAGACCGCGTGCGGGGAATCTTTCATCCGCTCGTACCACACCGTAACGAGCCGGCCGCCGGCTAATTCTACGGTGGAGGGGTAGCCCAGGTCGGAGCCAGCGCCGTCGTCGGAGAGGATCAGCGGCTCCGACCAGGCGCGGCCCTGGTCCTCGCTGATGCGCGCCTGGTTGCCGAACGGGGCACGCCGGTAGCCGTAGGTCATCAACAGGCGGCCGTCGCGGAGACGCAGGAGGTGCGAAGGCAAGCCCCAGACACCGATGGGATGCGGCACGCTCCAGGTCTTGCCGCCATCGGTGGACTCGGATTGGAGCGTTTCCCCGGAATTGGCGTGGTTATGATTGCGGATGTGGACGAGGAGCCGGCCGTTGGCCGCTTCCCCGGCGTGGAGTTCGTGGTACTCGACGACGCTATCGCCGGGCCGGGCGGGGATATCGGCGAGCCAGCGCCAGGTCTTGCCATCGTCGGTGGATTCGCACACGCCGACTTTGTGATCGGGATCCCAGAGCCGCTTGCCGGCATAGAGCAGGCGGCCGCTCGCGAGCGAGATGGGGCCGTGCGGGCTGTTCACGGGCACGCGATAGGGCGCCGACCAGGTCATCCCGCCATCGGTGGAGCGGAGCATCCAGGTGCCCAGCAGGGCTTCGCGCTGCCGCGGCGTGGCGCGGCGATTGACCGCCTGCCAGCGGGCGAAGCGCTCGGGAGGCCAGCCGGAAGCACGCTCGAGCACCTGCTCATAGGCCAGCGAGGTAAACGTAGTCACCAGCAGCGAGCCGGCCCTGGTTTCGCAGACGCCCGAGTCGCGATCGTCGATGGGGGTGTCCAGGAGCACCTCGGGCCAACTCCAGCTTCGCCCGCTGTCGGAGGAGCGGATCAGCTCCACGCGCCCGAAGGGACAGACGTGCTGTTCGCGGCCCCCGGAACAGGCGACCAGGAGTTCGCCACTCCTGCGCATGGCGAGGGTCGGCCAGCCGTGATAGAACTCGGGCTGCTGGCTGATGACCTCAAGGTTCTCGATGCGCGCGCGGGGCGCGGCTTTGAGAACACGCGCGGCGGTGATGGCCGCAGAGGGGAGAAAAGTCCTTCGCGTCAACATTTCTTTCCCCGTCAGAAGTAGGTGCGATACAAGTCGATGACGTTGTAGTCATCATCCACGACCGGCATCACGCGCCACTTGTCGAAAGCGGTGCAGGGGTGCGAGATGCCGCAGCGGACCCGATCGCCGATGGCCAAACCGGCATCACCGGAGTACTTCAGAAACGCATGCTGGTCGTTGAGGTGCGTGATCTCGGCCGCGGGAATATCCAGAGGTTTGGGAAGGCCGAGATCATAAGAGCAATCGCGCTTGCCGAAGGTGAGAATGGCCAGGCCGGGGTCGGGCATGGACTGCACGTAGGACCAGAGCTCCAGGGCCTGACGGAAGCGGGGCAGTTCGGCATCCTCCGGGGTGCCGGCCCGGTGCTCCTGCCGTTCGGCGTACTCGCCGTGGTCGTGGGTGACGTAACAGCCGCTGCGGATCACGGGCTGCCAGGCATCGCCGGCACGCCGGAGGACGCGCGACACGGGGCCCAGGAAAGCGCTGCCACCGGCGCTGAACAGCAGCCGCTCCCCCTGGCCGGCGAACGGCGCGGCGGCACCGGCCAGGAATGCCAGGAACTCATCGGCTTCCTGATCGATCTGCGCGTGACCTTCAAACGCCTCGACGCCCCGGAAGCAGAGATGCTTACGGTGGGAAAGAATGGCGCGGTGCACGTCTTTGGCCGCCTCAGCAGACCGCACGCCGGTGCGCCAGCCGCGGTGGCCGAATTCCAGGAGGATGCCGATCGGCCGCTGAGCGCCGTACTGCTCCCAGCCGCGGGCGAGGTAATCGACGCCCGCGGCGCTATCGGCCAGACAGAAGAATTCCACTTCCGGATCCTGATTCAGCGCCTCGGCCAGCGAGCGGATGTTGGCCGGCCCCACCAACTGATTGGCGATGAGCACGCGCTTGACTCCGAAGCGGAGGCAAACCAGGGCTTGCGAGGCGTTGGCCACGGTGATGGCCCAGGCGCCGGCCGCGATCTGGCGCGCGTAAAGCTGCGGACACATGGTGGTCTTGCCGTGCGGCGCGATCTGGAAGCCGTTCCGCGCGCACCAGGCGGCCATTTCGGCGAGGTTGTGCGCCAGGGCGGATTCGCGCAACAGCAGGAGGGGAAACGGCAGGTCGCCACGCAGCACGTTCCAGCGCTTCGCGGCGACTGTGGCGGGAGTGACCTCCGCGCCGTAGGGGATGCCCTTTTCGGTCCACGGGACGGAACCGTTCAGGATGGCGGAAATATCCATAATGGAACCGGTTGGAATTATATCGGCTTTCGCATTTCAGCGGGCGTAGTCCACCCAGATGGGACTGGACCAGGCGAGTTGGCCGGCGGTCTGTTCGACGCGCACATAATAGTAGCTTTCGCCGGGCTTGATATCGTTGTCGCGGTATTCAAAGGAGGCCGAGGAACTTCCGGGCCGCACGGTGTGCACGAAGGTGTTGTTCTTGATGAGTTCGATGCGGTCGATGGGCCCGGTGCCTTCCACCTTCACATTCAGCACGGGAATCTCGCGCGAGGGGAAGACATCGCCCATTAGGTGCTCGCCAATGCGGACATCCACGATGATGTTATCGGTGGCGGCATAGCTGTGCCGGGCGCGCATGGCGTCCAACAGGCCTTCGCGGCCGACCCGGTCTTCGGGCACGAGCAGGCAGGCGTAGGAATCGTGCGTGGCGATGTGATCGGAGCTGGCTTGCACGCCGAGTTTCAGGCCCTTGGCCCAGGCGTTCCAGATGAAGCCGGCGGGACGCCAGGGCTCGCCGTGATGGTAGTAGCGCCTCTCGGGAGTATCGGCGCGGGGCGCGTTTTCGTACTCGTAGGAAGAGTTGAGGCCCTGGTAGATTTCGACCAGCGGCTCGAGCTGCGGGTCGTTGTCGCGCCAATCGGTACCCTGGTCGGAAGCAGTGCTGTGAGATGAGGTCAGCCCGTTCAACTTTCGCAGGTAGGGATACAGCACGGGCCCGGTGTTGATCTTGCCCTTCATCTCGTCGGGCGAGATGGGAAGCTCGCGGTTGCCGCGCTGAGCGAAGAAGGTGTTGCGGTGGCCGTTGGGATAGGGCACGCTGCGCTCGGTGCCGAACAGGGGCCAGAAGCGGCCGGGCACCAGGAAGGCGTCCTCGGATTTTTCCGTGCGCCACCAGTTGTACTCGGTGCCGCCGTACTGGTGATCGGTCACCACCATGTAGTCGTACTGGCCGGCGGTAAAGGCATAGCGATAGAAGTCGAGCAGCGATCCGTCGCCGATGCCATCGGGCGAAATATCGGTGTGGCGGTGCAGGTCGCCGCGCAGGATGCGGTAGCTCTGGGAGCCGGCGCGGTAGCGATAGCCGCGAATGGCAGCCACATTGGCGGGCTCGTTGGGGTGCACGGGCGCGGCCTGGAGCGGGGGCTCCGCGAAGGGCACGAGCTGGGGAGGCGTTCCGCCAGCCGGCGCCTGAATAGACGTGTAGGCGACCTCGGTGGTGGCCGGCTGCGGGTGGCCGAACGCGCGCCCGTCACCGGCCCAGGCGAACCAGAGCCGGCCGGCGGGATCCACGGCGCCGGCGATGCGTTCGTCATTGCGCCCGGCGGTAGAATCCAGCTTTACCGCCGGCATCCAGCGGTTCCCGTCGAGCCGGGTGACGAGCACCTCCCACATGCCGTTCGCACCCCAGTTGTTCTGCACGCGCGTGCGAAAACTGGTAAGCGAGCGGCCGACCGCCCAGATTCGTCCGGAGGCGTCGGCCTGAAGGCGGGCCATCTGGAAGTAGTCGTGCCAGGCGGCCGGAATAGCCTGCATGATATCGGCGGCGGGCTGCATGAGGCGGCCCGCATCCAGGCAGGCGATGCGCACCGCGCGCGTGCGGTAGAGGCCGTTGCCGCCGCGGGGGCTGAAGTGCTGGCTGTTCCAATCCTTGCCCCAATTCACTTCGGCGGCATCCCAGGAGATCCAGAGGCGGTCGTGGCGGTCGCAAGCCAGAGAGACATTGGCGTCGTAACCAGGTGAGCGGGTGATCTGACGGCGCTCTTCCAAGGCGCCGCCGGCGGTCAGACGCCGCAAGTAGATATCGAAGTTGCCGTTCTCGTAGCCATCCCATCCGATCCACAGGTTGCCCTTTGAATCGGCGGCGGCAGCCGGCACCCAGTTGTCGGCCGGGCCAGTGCTGACGAGCGTTTCGGGGGACCACGCGGCGCCGTCCCAAGTCCGCATGAGAATCTCCGAGTTGCGGCCGCGGAAGCCCTGCCAGACGAGGTGCAATTTGCCGCGCGCGTCGCGCACGAGCGTGTGGTACAGATTGGGGCCCTCGGCGCCAGTCAACTGCTGCGTATCGGACCACCGCCCGCCGGACAAATATCGGCCATAGATGCCCCAGACGCCGCCCCCCTTGCCCGACCACACCACCCATAGCCGGTTTTGGCCATCCTCGGCGAGCGCGGTGCGGAAGTTGTCGGTGAGGTGATCGCCGCTGACGCGCTGGGGGGGCTCCCAGCCGGAGGCCCCACGGTGAGCCACCCAGACGGAATCGGCACGATTTGAGTAAGAAATCCACGAGGCCCACAGATCCCCGCGCGCATCCACGGCCAAGGCCGGGTAATCGTTCTCCCCCGGCTGGAGCGTCAGAGTGACGGTGGGGGGAAGGCGCTCAACGGTGACATCGCCTTCCAGGAAGGCCAGTGGCTGACCGAGGGAAAGCTGGTCCAGCGTGAAGGAGAAATTGCCCGAGACAGTCGAGACCTGGACGCGTGCGCCGGCGGGGGCTTCGACGGTGGCCACGATTCCGTTGGGGATGAGCTCCCAGGGATGGGTGTGCACGGGGTCGTATCCGCGGGGGGAGCGCGAATCGGCGTACGTGGTGGCGCGGCTGGTGCACTTCCAGCGGTTCGGACCAATGATGGCGTCGGCGTGCTCGAAGTAGACGCCGCTGAGCCGCAGGATGGCGCCGCGGTCCACGGTCATCTCGCCATCCCAGGTTTTGGGGCCGATCCTTTGGACGCCGAAGAGGATGCGCAGAGCCACGGCGCTTTCCTGGTGGGCGTCTCCGACCGGCGCCGGCGCGGTTTGCGCGGTGCGCAAATAGGCGGGCAGGGCCAACAGCACGACGGCAACAGCCAAAGCGAACAGGCCGTATTTTTCGAGGAGCAGCGAGATTCGTCGGAACATGGGTCTCCCGGTCACATCATCAGTTTCAGCCCGCGGCTAAAAACCGCTCCCTGCGGGCCCGGCTCGGCAAGATGGCTATCCCATCCACTCGGGGTGGCGCGCGGTGCCATCGAATTTCGAGGTGGTTTTGAACTGTTCGTAGTTACCGGTCAGCGCCGCGGCGCGAGTGCGGGCGGCCAGGGCGGCCACCTGCTGGCTGGTGAGCGGTTTGAAGGTGCGCGCCGCTTCGAAGGCCTGGTCCAGGCGATCCATGCTGTCGCAGCCGTTGATCACCACGGAAGTCGGCAGGCTCAAGGCGTAGTGCAGGCACTCGATCGCCGAGGCGATTTTGTTCTGCGGGATCGTCCCGCTGGCCATGGGCTTCATGCCCAGCACCGCGATTCCCTGCTCCACCAGTTTGGGCACCACCTGGTGCGCGAAGCTGCGAAAGCTGGCGTCCAGGATATTGAGCGGCATCTGCGCGGAATCGAAGTGGAACTGGTGCTGCGCCGCCACCTCGAGCATGCGAAGGTGCACGGCCGGGTCTTTGTGCCCGGTGAACCCGATGTAGCGGATCTTGCCGGCCTTTTTGGCCGCGAGCAGGGCTTCCAGTGGCCCGTCCGGCGCGAAGAAGCGGTCCGGGTCCTCCATGCGGATGTTTTCGTGATACTGCATCAGGTCGATCACATCCGTTTCGAGGCGCTGGAGCGATTCGTCGATCTGGCGGGCGGTGGATGCCCGGGTGCGCCCGTCGAACTTGGTCATCAGGAAGATTCTCTTGCGGTAGCCGTCGCGCAGGGCCTTGCCCATCCACACTTCGCACTTCCCGTCCGCGTAGTCCCAGCAGTTGTCGAGGAAGGTAATGCCGCGGTCGATGGCCGAGCGGACGATGCGGATGCCCTCCTGCTCCTCTCGGGGCCGCCCGATGTGCGCCCCACCCAGGCCTATCGCCGAGACACGCTCGCCGGTCTTGCCGAGATGGCGGTAGATCATGTCGCCCGAGCGTGTCTGCGAATTCAGAACGCCGGCGGAAAGAGTGCTTAACAGGACTTCGAGAAACTCGCGCCGTGGCTGGCTCATGGGGCCCTCCCGATCTGCGAGTTATCTTATCACTGACAGAAGCATTCAGCCGCCAGCGTGCTTACTGCCGTTGAAATACGTAGCGGCGGCCCTTGGGGAGCGGGGTGAATTCGACCCAGCCGCTGGCCGGGGAACGCAGTTCCACCTTGCCCAGGCTGTTGCCATCCGGATCGTAGGCCATGAGAATGCCGGGCCCTTTGGCCTGGAAGGCAATGCGATCGTTGCCGTAGATATCGATCAGCTCCAGGCCGCCCGGGCCGCGCTGGCGCAGCGCGACGCTGCCTGCGGCTCCCAGGCTGCCGTGCTCGGTCCACTGGCCGCGGCCGTCCAGGAACTCGAATTCGGTCGCCTGGACGTGATCGATGCGCCGGCCGCCCACGTTGGCGGAGAGCTCGTAGAAACCGTTGCCGGGATGGAAGACCAGCCAGCCGGAGACGGGGAGTTCGACGGGATGGCCGCGGTGATCCTTCACCGTCCAGGCGCCGGACGAGCCGCGATTTACGTAGACTTCCGTGCCGTTTTCGTAAACCACGTGCAGGCGGGATGCGGCGATGGCGCCAGTCGCGTGCGCCTGGCTGGGCGTCAGGAAGTTGCCCTGCGCGTCGGCATACTCGATGCGGCTGGGACGCGCGAAGGCGTACTGCTGCTGCAACTGCTGCATCATGTAGTAGGAGCGCGCCAGGGCTTCGGTACCAAAAGGCTGAAAGTCGTGGAACTCGTTCACCAGCCATCCCATGTTGCCGTAGGCGATAGTGGTGGCCAGGAACAGGTCCACGTACTCGCGCCGCTTGGGCGATTTCCGCCAGTCCGGATCGATCTTGTCCAGGTAATAGTGCGTGTAGCCCATGCCGTAATCGCACTGGAGCGGGTGGATTTTGTTCAGTTGGAAGGCCACGTCCACGGGGTGCGTGAGCAGGTTCACGTCCGTATACACCCAGCCATAGCTGCCGGATTCCAGCCCCGCGTAGAGCCACTGGTAGGTGGCCTCGGACTGGGTCGGTCCGTAGACGCGCTGATCGTTCAGCAGGAGCTGGCCGTAGGCGTAGAAGGTCGCGGCCATAGTTCCCGCGCCGGGCACTCGGGCGTCGAAATCGTTGTAGCGCCAGGGCGCCACCGCGGTGTGAACGTCGGTATAGGACATGCGAATCCCGTACTTTTCCTTGATTCGCTTCGCATAATACTCGTCGAATTCGACGGCTTTCACAGGCTTGAGGGCGTAATTTCGCGGCCAGGCGCGGCGCCATTCGCCATCCGGCTCGCGCTGCACGTGGTCCGGGCTCCAGTTGGTGTTGGTAGGGCTGAAATCGGTGTAGTTGCTATAGGTGCCTTGCAGCCAGCCCATGGCGTTCTGCGCGCGGATGTACCACTGGAGCATGGCGTCGCCGCCCTTCTGCGGCGCGGCCCGCAGGCGCATGGTGAAGCTATCGGCTTCGTCGCGCCAGGTGACCTCGTGGCTGTGCTGCATGATCTTATCCAGCCCGTAGGATCGGATGGCGAGGCAGCGCTGGTGGTCTTTCTGGAAAGTCTCCGGGGCGGTCACGGTCCAGATCACCTGTTTGCCTTCCTGCTGCCGCAGGGAGGGCGGATTGGCAATAGTCGGCAGCGTCTCCTCGTAAACCGGGGAACTGGTCACGAAGATCCGTTCGTAGAGATTGTTGCGCAGGCCGTCGGTCTTAGGCAGGTAGCGCATACCGCCGTTGATTTCCGCGCTGGTGGCGGCGACTTTCGGCTCCCGGCTGAAGTAGGGCTCAGAGGCGTTCGAGCGATACCAGTCGAACCACACCGAGGTGAAAACCGGCCTAGCTTCGGTGCCGGACAGGAGCACGCGCGGATTGGTGTTGCCGTAGGTCAGATAGGGCACGGTGATCAGCTTTGGATTAGCCACACCGGCCACTTTGCCGAGGCTCAGCTCCACGGCGGTTCCGCCATCGCACCAGACGTCCAGCACCAGGGACTTCTGCCACAGGCGCAGCTCGTAATCCACGAGTTGCGAGCCCACGCGGAAGCGGGCTTTGACGGCATCGCCGGCCAGCACGGCGGAGACCAACTCGCCTTCCGCCACGCTGCCGGCGGGCGTCGTGTCGAGCCGGATGCCTCCGCCCTCCAGCGGCTGAAACGCCGCGCCGCCGTTGACGCTGGCGGTGATCTCGCCGAGGCCGCCGCGCCGCGGGCGGTATTCGTAGACCACGGTGGTATCGCGGGCCTGATAGCGGAACTCGAATCTTCCGGGGCCCGCCTGCCGCACGTTGGCCTGGAATTCCTTCTCCAGGTTCGCCGGCAGGATGGTCTCCTCGCGGGTGGGGAACGGCAACGTGCCAGGGCCGGTGTTCACGCCCACGATTTCGCCGCGGTAAGGCTGCAGGTTGCGCCTGGGCTGGGCCTGGAGGGTCAGCGGCTGCAGGTCCTCGACCGAAAAGGCCAGCGAATCGCAATAGAAGTAGCGCGTCTCGGGGTGCGCGATCTTGGAGATCTCGATGCCGGAGAAAGCGGCAGGCAACACGATCTGCTGCAGCGTGGCGGCGGGAATGCGGCGGTGGATCAGCCACCACTGTTTCCAGCGGATATCCGTCATCTGGATACGGAATTCCTTGCCAGCCGCGTCCGTCACCAGGATGGCGACATCGGCCGGGGGAGTGGTTTCGTCTTTGACCCACGCCCAGCGGTTGCCGTAACCCCACACGTCGATGGAATCGAAGCGCTCGGGGATGGGGATGGGCTTGGGAGGCCGGGCCACTATGCGGCTCTCCGGCCGCGACCCGGAGTAAGTGAACTGGCCGACGTACTGGCCCCACATCTGCTGCTGGCGGCTGCGGCGGAACTCGCCCTGCGCGCCGCCGTAGAGTTCCAGCGTCCAGCCCTTCAGGTCTTCGAAATCCACCAGCGTGTGCGGATCCTCGCCGCGCTGGGTCCAGGTGAATTCGTAGGGCTGCTGGCCCACCTGCTGCCACGGTTCCATCTCGTTGATGGCCGGAACCACCTTGTCCGGCGCGGCAGGAGGCTCGATGGCGCCCGCAGCCGCCAAGATCAGAAATACGGGAAAAATCCGATGCATGAGATCCCTCAAAGAAAAACCTCCCGGCCCTCCGTGTGGAGAACCGGGAGGTGCGAGCACAACGCTTCCGACTCGACTTCAGAAATAAATCTTCGTGCCGAACTGGATCTGGCGCGCGCCGGCAGCGCTGCCGATCTTGCCGAACGAGGCAGAGGAGAAGTTACTGGTCGGACCGCCGAAGACTACCCGGTTGAACGGATTGGACATCTCGCAGCGGAACTGCACGTTAAAGCGCTCCCGGATGTAGGTGTCTTTCAGGAAGCCGTACGACTCCGACAGACCCATCGGATTGCGCACGTTCAGGTAGCGGGCGGCATTGCCGAACGTGTACGCCGCCGGGGTCTGGAACGCCGCCGGGTTCAGCCACAGGTCGCGGCCCGGATCGAAGCTTCCTCCGCCCTGGGTGGCGCGCAGGTTGCTGGAGATCACGTTGGGCCGCTGGCCCGGGTTGAAGATCGGCAGGTTGTTGTTCATGGTAACGGAGATGGGGGTACCGCTGTAGTAGCTGTGGATGGCGGATACTTTCCAGCCGCCGAAGATTTTTTCCGGCGCCCCGGTGCTCAGGAACGGTTTGCCACGGCCGAACGGCAACTCGTAAATGTAGCTGAACGTCAGCACATGCGGTTGGTCGGTCGGGTCGAGCGAGCGGTCGAGGTTGCGGTTGTAGTAGTCCATGGCGCCGGTTCCCGTCTCGAAACCGGGTGTGTTCGCGATGAACTTCGAAAAGGTGTAGGCCACGGTGAAACCCAATCCAAAGCTCATGCGTTTGTCGGCCTTGAGCTGGAACGAGTGATAGTTGGAGAGACCGAACGGAACGCCTGCCTGGCCCACGCCGACGAACTGCGGGTAAGGCCGAAGCGCCTGCGCCAGCGTGGCGCGAGAACCCAATAGGTTGGCAAACCCGGCGAAAGGCTCCTTGAAGCCCGCGGCCTGCACGCGCGGATCCAGGATGTTTGCTCCGAGCAGCGAGCCGAGGGAGAGATACGATGGATAGACCTGGCCCCAGTTGTAACCGTTGAGCTGCAACCGGCGGCCCAGATTGGCCACGTAGCCGCCACTGATGGACAGGGTGTTGCCGATCTGGCGCTCGATCAACAGGTTGTACTGCTGCGTGTAGGGCACCAGGGTGCTGCGGCTCCGGTCGACCAAAGTCGCGCCCTGCGCGTTCTTGAGGTTCGGATCGATCACGGGAGGGTGCACAAAGTTCTGCGGGAAGCCGCTATCCCAGTTGAATGCAGGGGTGATGCCGTTATCCGCGCTGGCGAAACTGGCGCTCACATTGAAACCTTCGCGCAAGCCGTTGACGCCGGTACCCTGGGTGATCACCTGCGCGAAGAAGATGCCATAGCCGCCGCGCAGCACGGTGTCTTTCGCGAAGCGGTAGGCAAACCCGACGCGCGGGGCGAAGTCTTTCCAGTGGGTGTCCCCGGTGCTGGTCCAGCCATCACGGCCCGTGCCGGAGCCGGCGAACGTATAAGCTCCCTTCACGCCCGGAAAGGCCGGGTTCGCCTTGTTCGGATCCATATAGGAAAGCCGGTTGTTAGGATCGGTGAAGGCGGGCTGAATCTCCCAGCGCACGCCCAGGTTCAGCGTCAGCTTCGGAGTGATTTTCCAGTCGTCGTTGACCCACATGCTGTAGTAACCGTTGCGGTTCCCGTATTGCAGGGCCGGGAAAAACGCGGAGCCGGAGTAGACGTCACCCAGCAGAAAGCTGGCGAAAGAGTTGCCGCTGGCGGCCACCCCCGGCAATCCGGTGGAAAGCTGATTGAACTGAAAGTTCCCGCCGCTCGTCCCGTAGTCGCGGAAGTTGTTGCGGTGCCTCTGGATCTCAAAACCCATCTTCAGCGTATGGTTGCTCTTCAGTACGCTCAAGGTGTCCAGATAAGTGAAATTGGTGAAGTAGTTATCCGAGGCGATGGTGTCCCCGTACCCGGCGTAGTCGTGATTGAAGTCCACCCACGGGAACAAGTCGCCACCCACCCCCTTGAGCCCGAGCTTCTGGATCCATCCCTTTCCGTAGCCCACCGAGAAGTTGGGATTACGGAAGCGGGAAAGACCGAAAGAGAACCGGTTCAGCACGGTGGGGCTGATGGTCCAGTCATAGTTCAAGCGCACGATGCGGGTGGTCACCTGCTGCACGTTATGGCATTCCAGGTCCCCAGCAAGACTGGCGGCGCCAGAGTTGTTGTGGTTGGGGCACTTCACGGCGGGGCGGTCGGTCCAGTTGAACATGCCGCTGAGCCGATGCGCCGCTTTGATCTGATGGTCGATCTTGAACCCGCTGGTGAGCTGATCCGTGCTGGGTGCGCCGGTCACGAGCTGGTAGTTGTTGACCAGGCCGGGATAGGTAGGCTGCGGATGCATCCCCACCATTTGGCTGGAGATTCGGCTCCAGCGGGACTGCGGGACGATGTTATTCGGGAAGGGCGTGCGGATGTAATTACCCGCGGCGTCGCGCGTGCCCGTGGCCGGATCGTAAACCGCTCCCCGGCCAGCCGCCACCCATTCGCTGAAGTCGCCTTGCAGCATCCTGGAGGTTGGCACCGTCCCCAGTCCCGGGGAACCCGGCGAGCGCAGGTAGAACTGGTCCCAGGAAAAGAAGAAGAAGGTGCGGTTTTTGCCGTTGTACACTTTCGGGAAGAACACCGGGCCACCGATCGTACCGCCGTACTCGTTCTGCTTGTAAGGCGGTTTCGACGTCTGGAAGAAGTTCCGCGCATTGTACTTCTCAATGCTGTTAAAGAAGAAGGCGTCGCCATGGATATCGTTGGTGCCGCTCTTCATGGTGAAACTGGTGATGCCTGCCAGAGCGTGCGTGAATTCCGCGGTGTAGTTGTTGGAAATCAGCTTGAATTCCGCCACCGCGTCCACCGACGGGTTCACTTCGATATCGTTGGACAGGTCGCCGCGGCTCAGGGCGATACCGTCATAGTAGACCTGGTCGGTAAAGGCGATGCCGCCGCCGATGTGTTTCTCCCAGGTGGCCCCGGGCATCACTCCGGGTTGCAGCATGATGAAGTTGGAAGGGTTGCGGATGCCGCCGCCAAGGGTGAGAGGCAATTCGTAGAACTTCTTGGCATCCAGCACCATGCCGACTTCGGCGGACTCGGACTGAATCAGCGGCGCCTCGCCAGTGACGCTGATGGTTTCCTTGACGTCACCCACCGAAAGCGTGATATCGATACGCACGGTCTGGTCCACACTCACCGGAATGTCGGACTGCTGGTAGCCCCGAAAGCCGGTTTTCCGGGCGCTCAGCGTGTAGGTGCCGATCGGCAGGCGCAACAACGTGTATACGCCGGTCGGTCCGGTGGTGGCGGTAGTTTGGATGTTCGTGGCAGTGTGAACCGCCAAAATCTCAACATCCGGGACGGCGGCGCCCGTCGGGTCCGTCACCAGGCCGGTGATGGTTCCACGATCTCCCTGGGCCCAGACAACGGGCGCCACTAGAACGAAACACAGCAGCCAGAGGGCTGCGCAACGACTGGAACGAGACATCAAATCCCCCTTTTCGGGTGGACAGAGAGGGGGCTCCCACGTTCCTTCTCAAGCCTGGCGCGGGACTATAGTTTCCCCGCTCCCACACCTTACACTCCACCCGATTGATCGGCCACAGAATATCATTGGCCGGGGAAGGAGTCAAGGATTTAAAGATTTTTAAATCTTTTTCTGTCTGAATACATCCGGCTAAAAGGACGCCAGAAGTTCGGCCTGCACCTTCCGAAATTCCGCCGGGGTTCGCGCGTAGTCCAAAAAGGAGCGCACCATTTCGCCGGCCAGGCTTTCGGCGCGGTCCGGATTTTTCCGCCGGAGGGCTTCCAGCAGGCCGAAGTCCTCGACGCCTTCGCGCATCTGTTCCAGCCGGATGGAGCTGGCGAGCGACAACCGGGCGCGGTCCGGATAGGTGATATACGCGTCGCCGGGAGGCAGATAGGTGCGCCCTTCGTTGATCACGGGCTGCGTGTCCTTGAGCGGCTGGGGACCCCAATAGTTGCCACCCCAGTGCAGGAAGCCCCGGAAACCGTAGCGGAAGTTGATCCAGTGCAGGAGGCGCACCTTCACCAGAGAGTAGTCGATGAAGCGGTTGGCATAGCGGCCGCGGGGCGAGAGGCAGGTGTAATACCAGAGTTCACCCCCGTCGTGCGCGTGCCGCGCCAGCACATCCAGGGAATGATCGAACGAGCCCAGGCAGGGGACCCAGATGTCCGTGGTTTTCTCCATGAAAGACAGGTCCTGCTTGGCGCCCACGGGCTCCATGGTGCGCACCCGGGGCATCAGCCGCCGCACCAGGGTGGCGGTCTCGACGAACGCTTCGGTTTCGCCCGGGCGGGGCTCATCCAGGATGCCTTGCAGATAGCGGCCGGTCCATCCCCGGGCCTCCAACCGCTGATAGAGAGCCGGCAGAAAGGAGTTCAGAAACTGCTGCGCCTGGGGGTCGCGGTAGGGCAGCGCGCGCAGCACCGCGCGGCCGTTTTCCAGCGTCCAGGCGCGCACCAGGATGGGGGCGCCGGGGCGGCGCTCCCGCGTCAGCAGGTTGCCGCCTTCGATGGACCCGGCGACGCCTGCCGACTCGAAGGTCTCGACGAAGCGCTCGAAATTGCTCAGGTCATAGCGCAGACGGCCGCCGGCGGGTTCGGCCGCCGCCAAGTTGACAGGATCCGCACCGATGGAAGTCTGGTGATAGCCGGCCAGAAACCGGGCGATGTTGCCGACCAGGGTCCACCACTGTTCGGAGTAGCGCGAGCATCCCCAAAACTGGCGCACGTGTTGGTCGCTGAGATTGAAATGATTGCTGACGGCCAGCGGGATCGGCGCCGGCACCTCGGCAGCCGAGACGTGCAGCGCGTAGGGGATCTCCGCCCGCACGTCCCGGTCCTGCCGGATGCGCAGCACGCCCCGATATTCGCCGGGCGCCTGCCCCGCCGGCACCGCCACGGTGATCCAGATGGAACGCGTCTGGTTCTTTTTCAGAGTGACGGGAAACGAATCCCGCAGAGCATCGGGAAACAACGCGGGTGCTTTGCGGACCAGCTCGTCCTCCGGCGTATCCGGCGTGTTCGAGGTCACCACCACATATTCGACCCAGCGCACACGAACCGTGTCGATGGGGATTCCGGGGCCGGTCAGCGGCAAGGCGTCCACATACAGGTCGCCCAGGGTGCGCCGGGAGCGCAAGGCGAGCTGCACGCTGGTGTGCGAGCGCCGGGCGGCCGAAAACAGGGGCGACACTTCGCCAGAGCCAGGCACATCGTCCGGAAAAACCTTAGTAAGCGAATCCACAAACCAGTGGTCCAGCGTCCCCCAGGCGCGGCAGCCCGCGCCGACGGCGCCTATCAGGCATAAGAGCACGAACAGCCCATCGCGGCGCATGACTATTCCTCCAGCAACTGCCTTTCGAGGTCCCGGAACACGGCCACGTCGCGCACGTAGTCACTGACGTGCGGAATGGCCGCCTGTGCCAGCGAGCTGGCCTTGGCCGGATTGCGGCGGGCCAGCGCCGCCAGCAACTCGTAGTCCTCAATGCCTTCCCGCATGGTCTCCAGGCGGATGGAGCTCAGAATCGAGTTGCGCGCGGGGTCCGGATACACGATGGCGCTATCCCCGGCCGGCAGCAGCGTGGTGTTGTCGTTGATCACCGGCTGCACATTCAGAAACGGTTTGGGCGACCAGTGGTTTCCTCCCCAATGCAGGAAGCCCGTGAGGTTGTGCCGGAAGTTGAACCAGTGCAGCAGGCGCACCTTGAGGAGGGGATAGTCGATGAAGCGATTCAGATGCCGGCCCTGCGGACCGATGCAGGTGTAGAACCAGGCCTGCCCACCTTTGTCCACGTGCGCGCGAATCACCGGGAAGAGCTGGTCGAAGCTGCCCAGCACGGGCACCCAGATATCGCAGACATCCGCGAAGAAGCGGATATCCTGATCGAGGCCGACCGCATCTATGGTCGGGATGCCCGGCAGATTGCGGCGAATGATCTGCGCGTAGCGGGTATAGACAGCGGCTTCGCGGCCGTGCGGCTCATCATGGATGTGCTGGATGTATCGCCCCGCCCAGCCCTTCTCTTTCAAGTGCGCATACAACGTTCCGAGGAAGGAGTGGAGGAACTGCTCCGCTCGCGGGTCGTCCGGGTCCAGTTGTTTCTGCTCGACCCGGCCCGGCTCCGCCACATAGGCCGGAACCACCATGGCTGTCTGGTAGCCGGAAGCCCGCCCGAGCAGGTGGCCGCCTTCGATGGTGCCGATCAGGCCGGCCTTTTCGAACACCTCCACCCAGCGGTCGAAGTTCGCAAAGTCGTACCGCAGGCGGCCGTTTTCCAGCGATGGGCGAACGAGGTTAAACACGGGGGTCAGGATGACATTCTGCCGGTGGTCCGCCATAACCCGGCCGATCTTTTCAAGCAGGGACCAGTAACGTTCCGGATGCTGCACCAGCGGGTAGTGGCGGGCCAGGTATTCCGCATCCAGGTTGAACCAGTTGGTGACTTGCAGGGTCTGGCGGGCGGGCACGACGGCCGGCATTACGCGCACCTGAAACGACACCCGTTTCAGAACGCGCCCACCGTCGGCAAACTCGACTTCTCCCGGATACTGGCCGGGCGCCGTGTCCGCCGGGGCATGCACGGTGATCCAGATCGAAGTGGTCTGCCGGGCCGGAAGTTCGAACGGGAAATCCTCCAGCAGTGGGTCCGGGTAGAGGGCGGGAGCCGGGCGGATCACCTCGTCCTCCGGTGTGCCGGCGGGGTTCGATCCGACCGGGACATAGCCGACGTGCCGCACCTGGGCCGGCAACCGGCTCTTCACCGTGACCTGCAAACCCGCGATCCGCCGCATCGAGCGGACGGCGATTTGCAGGCTGGCGTGCCCGTTGCGGGGCACCACAGACGCCGCCGCGCCGCGCTCGATGGCGCTATCGGGGAAGACCTTGATCAGAGGGTCCACGAACCCAACGCTGAGCCGCGGCCCGGCGCCACAGGCGGCGCACAGCAGGCTAATCAGGACGATCCATTTGCGCACGCTGCACCTCCCGACGCGCTACCGCGGATTCACCTCGAAGATCCGATACTCGTAGCCGGCGAGCGCCGTCATCAGCGAGCCGTCGGAAAGCGCCGAAGCCGGCAGGCTTTGCGCGGTTCCCGTGGTGGCGTCTTTCACCGACACGCGGTCCGCGCGGAATCCCAGGGCCTCGGGCTTGACCCGCCAGACGACGTTTTTGCGTGGCTCCTTGCTGGTGTTCGAGACCACCACCAGCGCACCGTTCTCCGATCCGTAGACGGCGCCGTAGACGTCGTCCCAGGCGGTCTCGACCACGCCGGAGTAGGCATCATGGAAGCGGTACTGCTCCAGATGGTAGGGGCGGAAGGCGCGGAACAGCTTCAAGGTCTCTTCGTAGACGCCATCGCCCGTACCGCCGGACCAGGGAAACATCCCCAGCACGCTCAGGATGGAGATGTTGTTCTGGTTACGCTCGCGCGCGAAATCCTGGCGATAGGACGGGCAGGGCGACCGCGGCAGGCTCTCCGCCAGCATGGTGACGACGGGGATCTCGGATATCTTCATCCACTGCTGAGCGCCCGAGACTTCCTCCATGTTGACCACCAGGTCGGCGTAATTTTCGAAAGCGATGGAAGGCATTTTCCCATACAGGTGCAGGATCAGCGTGCCGTTTTTGGGCGCAAGGAGCCGCCGGGTCCAGGCCAGCAGATCCATGACGCCGTCGGTGCCCAAGTGCAGTTTGGGGTCGTGGTTCTTGTTGTCGCAGGCCAGTTCCATGACCCAGTCGTAGTAGATCCCGTCGAACCCCAGCTCCCGGTAGGCCCTTTCGATATCCGCTTTGCGGCGCGCCAGCCAGCCGGACTGGAGACACATTTGCGCGCCGAACTCCCCTTTGCCGGTGAAATTGTGGAATACGGTGCCCAACTGGTCCGTGGTGCGCTTCCATTCCGCCTCATGTTCGGCGTAGCCCTGCGCTTTGGGATGAAACTCGTGCATGGAGAAGTAAGGCACCACCTGGATGCCATGGCGGTGGCAGGCGGCGATCACGCGCCGCATCTCGGCCATGCCGGCTTCGTCGTAAGGCGGCCAGGCGCCGTCGTGCCAGAAGTTCTCGTCTGACGCATAGTCGTTGTGCAGCCGCACGATGTTCACACCGGCCTCCGCCCAGCGCGCGACTTCGGCGTCGGAAGGCCAGGGGTGATTGCCGAAGGACAGGTGCCGCCATTTACGGTTGGACTTCTCCACGATACGCGGCAGGCCCAGATAGTAGCTGAACGTGTACTCACCCTTACGCACGCGCACCGGCCGGGGGACACGCAAGACTTCGCGGAGCAGTTCGATGGACGAGCCATCCTCCGCCAGCGCGGCTTCGTAGCGGCCCGCGCCGCCTCTTCCCGCCAGGCCTTTCTCCCAGGTCTCCAGGCCGGACGCGGTGGTCAGGTCCAGGCCCTCCAGGCTGCGATGGAAGAACAGCAGGTAGACCGGAGCGTGGTGCTCCGCGATGAACCGGTCGCCCGCGCGCTGCACCTTGCCGAATTCCGCCGGCGCCATCCGGCGGCGGTCCGGATCGTCGGTGGGTCCGACGCGCAGGCCGAACTCATTCAGGTCCGCGCGTAGCGCCATGTTCCCCACTCCCACGCTGGAGACCATGACGTCTTCCGCAAAGCGGATGGTGTGGTCGGCGCGCACCGTGTAGGGCGAGATCGTCCAGGTAGTGCGAAACGCGACCGGCCCCGCCTGGCGCCCCGCTGTGCCCATCTGGCCGGAGAATTCCAACCGCTGCACGTTTCCGTCTCGCGAAGACTGGAAAGCCGTGTTGGGCGCCGCGCCGTCCGACCATTGATCCACGAAGGTGTGGAGCGGCCGGACCAGCAGGTTCTTGGCGGAGCCGTGCGGGAAGACGATGGTATCCAGGATGCCGCCGTTGCGCAGGTCGAATTCCAGCCGCCAGTGGTCCGTGGCGACCTTGACGCGGTTGCCCTCGACCGGCTCGACCGTGACCGACCCGCCGCCGGGGGCCTGCAGGTCCACCGTGGCGCCCGCCAGCGCCATTGCCATTCCCACCAGCCAACACGCAAACCCGTACTTCATCGAGGTTCCTCCTATGGAGCCGAAATTTCCCTGGTGAACAGGTGAATGACCCGGCTGTCGATTCCGGAAGACGCCGGAAGCGAGTCTTCCCGCGGGGCCGCCGCGGCGGCCTCGGAGAGCGTGCGGCCCTCCAGGCGGAAATCCGCCAGCAGCCAGGCGCTGAGTTTGCCGCGCGCCTTGGGTTGCCCGCGGAATTCGATACGGTTCGTTCCCTCGGCGAGCGGCGCCAGGACGAAGGTCCACTGCCCGCCGCCCGCGCCAAGGCCCTGTTCGCTCGAGCCCGGGCTGATCACCTGCGCCTTCACGTCCTGCCCATTGATCTTGAGCACCAGGGAAGGCACGGCGCCTTCCTTCTCCATCTCGTACAGCAGTCCCAAGCGGCGGTTCGCGCTGCCGCGCGGCATCTCGATGGTCAGCGCGCCGCCTTCGCCGGAGAGGCGATACTCCACCGGCGGCGCCGCGGCGCGCCCCGGGTAGACGCGATACTTACCGTCCGGCTGCACTTCATACCGCACGCCTTCCGGCGGGCGGTCCGCGAGCGATCCCTGAGGCACGAACTCCAGCACCAGGACCTCGTATCCGGCGAGAGTCAGCCGCGCCGTGTCTCCGTAGCCCAGCGTACCGGGACGCAGTTCCGCATACGGATAGATCACGCGCATGCGAAACGTTTCCGGCCCATCCTTCAGGCCCAGGCTGCCGTCGAGGCGCAGGGAGACGGTCTGCTCTTCGACCGAAGGATTCCGCAACGTGACGATGCCCCGGCCGCGAAAATGCGCGTAGCCGTAGACCTCGCGCTTCGCGGGATCGCCCAGGACCGAGCGCGTGTCGCCGAGCAGCACATCCCGATTGCGGTCCGCCCAGCGGATCGTGGCGGCGAGGGAACGCCACTCGGCGTCCTTCAGAATCGCGGGTGAGACATACAACTCCGACAGCATGCTGCCGCGGCTGAAATTCATGATGGCGTTGCGCAACCAGCTAGCTTCGCTCTCGCCCAGCCCACCTTCGGCGCCGAGGGTACCCTTGATGATGCCGATGGTCATCAGCGACGAATTCGGGAACTGATATTCGTACCGGCGGAAATCGTCGTAGAGCACCGAGTCGCGGTAGGTGATGGCCTTGTCCCGCTCGGCGGCCGCCGGCACATTATTCAGGAAGCCGTAGTCCATGCCGCCCATGAAGACCACGTCGGCATATTGCAGCCACCAGGGGCTCAGCCAATTGCTGGTGGTAATGTTCAGGAACACCCGCGGGTCGGCGGCGCGCACGGCCCGCAGCAGGTCGATGAAGGCGCGCAGGTGCGCCTCGCGCGAGTAAACACCCATCAGGTGCCCGTGGTCCGGCGCGTTGCACCCGTAGGGCACGCCATCGAACTTCAGGTGATTCACGGAGTACTTGCGGACCATCTCGAGCACGGTGCTCTTGAACTTCTGGCGGTACTTGGGGCCCGCCAGGCAGAAGTATTGTCCGTTGGCAGTGATCTCGTAGCCTTGCTTGCGCCCCGCGGCGATGCGGAGCGCGCGCTGCTCGTAGCCGCCGATCGGTCCGAACCACAGACCCAAGGCCGTGCCATTCCGGGCGAGCGCCTCACTCAGCGGCCCGAGCCCGCTGGGGAACCTCCGTGCGTGCACGTCCCAGACGGTGTTGCGGTCGTCCCAGCCGTCGTCCAGCACGAAGGAGGAGAGGCGGATGCCGTAGGGATCGAGCAGCTTCTTCTTGAGCAGCGCCAGGCGGTCCAGGCTGTTCGCCTCCGTGAGAGTGTCGCGCTGCATGTCGTACCAGGTGTTGAAGACGATGGTGGGCCGCACCGGACCGGTGCGGATGCGCGAGACATATTCGAAGAACGACTCCCGGACCGCACCGTCGGGGGCGGCGCCGATCACCGCCGCCTCCGTACGCAGCACCTCGCGGCCGGTGGTTTGGCCCACGTAATACCAAAGCCGGATCCGGCCGCGCTCGGCCGCGTTGTATCCGCCGGGATACTCGAGCCCCAGAAACAGGTTGTCGGCGTACAGAGGCTGCCCGAACCCACCCAGGTGCGGGCGCGTGCCCGGTAGCGTCAAGTTTTCGACCGCAACCTGCTCGACGAAGACCGGAGCATCGCCCGTGGAGCGGACCTCCAGCCACTTGCGCAAGTAGAAATCCTGGTCCGCCAGGCTGTAGACCAGCGTGACTTCCAGCCCGAACCTGGGGCACGCCAAGCGGAAGGCCAGCCTGCCGGGCTTCTCGTCCAGGTCATCGAGACGGAAGTCAGCGGCCGTGAGCGCCACCGGGTTTTCGTCGCCGTGGCGGTAGCCTATGCGCTCCCAGACGATTTGCAGGCGGAATTCGTCCGAGTTTACCGGGTAGAGGCGATGGTCGCGCTTGTTGAGGAGGGAGACCGTGCGCAGGCGGCCATCCTCGATGGTAAAGGCGCGCTCGAGGAAAGGATTTCCCAGGCGCACCGTGCGTGCGGAAGCGGTACTTGCGGCAAGGCAAAAGGTGGCCAGAAGCAGCAGGCTCCTACGTCGCGCACTCAACCGCTCCCCGACAGTCGCGGCTCGGTTCCACTTGCAGAAGCTGCGGGTACTAGGGCAGCTCATGGAGAGCCGCCTGGGCCAGTTCATTATGGGTATCCATCTCGAGGGCCCTCTGGAGCGCCGCCCGCGCCTCCGCCGTCTGGCCCAGCGCCTTCAACCCGAGCCCCGCCAGCAGGTAGCGAATGGCTCCCTGCGGCGGATCAGGTTCCGCGGCCAGCATGCGCTGGTCGTCGTGGAGCGCGGCCAGCCGCGTATACAGGGAGCGCGCCTCGTCCTTCCGGTTCATGCGATCGAGCGCTACCGCCTTGAAGTAGTAGTGCTCGGACCAGGGCTCCATGGGCTGCGTGGGCGAGTTCAGGGGGTCGTCGGCGGCCCGCCGCCAGAGGGCCTCCGCCTCGCGCGTCTGGCCGGCGGCTTCCAGTTCGCGCGCCGCGGCCACGTACTCCCGCGCCTGCGATTCCATAGCCGGCCGTCCCACGCCCAGGTTCCGGGGATACTCGGTGGCGCGCAGGAACTCGGCGGCTGCCTGCGCGTGCTCTCCGGCGGCGCGATGCTGCCGGGCGAGGCCAAGGTGCGCCTTGCGGAAGGTTTGCAGCGCGCCCCTCTCGCCTTCGCCGGAAACGAACTGCCCCTTCTCGAGCAGTGCGGCACCTTCGCTATAGCGTCCGGCGTCGACCATCGAGGAGGCCAGCGTTAGCACGACTGCCGGATTAGAGCGCACGTCGGCGGGCGCGCCGTCCAGCAGCGCGATGGCGCGCTCCGCGGGCAGCAGATCCGCGAGTTCCAGGTAGCGGTGGAAGTCTCCGGGCCCGGCCGCGATGGCCTGTTGATACTCGGCCAGCGCCTGCTCCTTTTCGCCGCTGCGCCAGAGCGCCCGACCCAGGTTGCGGTGCGCCACGGCGTTCTTGGGGTCCAGCCGGACGGCGGAGCGCCAGGCGTCCAGAGCCTCGGCGGCCCGCTCCCGGGCGGCCAGAGCGTTGCCCAGGTAATAGAACGCCCGCCCATCCTGCGGATTCCGCTCCACCGCCGCGCGCAGCACCGCGATCTCTTCCACGCGGTGGGGAAACACGTACGCCGGGTCGGCCTGGGCGCCCAGGCTGCACTGCTCGGCCGCGCGCGCCTCTTCCTGCCGGGCACGGTAGAAGTGGCCCAGGGTATAGTGCAGCATGGCATGCTTCCGGCCGCGCGCGAGGGCTTGCTCAAGCACATCCACGGCCTCGCCGCCGCGCCCGGCGGCGGCATAATCAAAGGCCAGCTCCAGGATCGAATCCGGCTCGCGATCGAGCACGCGCCACAGCTCCTGCCGCGCCCGGCCCGCCTCCACGTCCTGCCCGCGTGCCTGATGGATGCGGTAGCGCTCGCTCAGCGCCAGGTAGTCGATGGGCATCTCGCGGACCACCGCGTCGATGCGGGTTTGGGCGCGCTCCAGGTTGCCAACCACCCGCTCGGCAAGCGCCAGCAGCGTGCGGGCCTTCAAATCGCGGGGATCCAACAGAACAGCTTGGCTGAGGTGCTCGACGGCCTCCGGAGGCTTGCCGCACTCGAGCGCCATCTCGCCCAGCACGTGCCGCGCGGCGGCCTCCCGATACCCGGCACGCACGGCCCACACCAATTGATCCGCAGCGGCCAGGTACTGATGCTGCGCGCGGCGTGTCAAGCCCAGATAGTAGTGCGCTTCGCCTGCGTCGCGATTCCGCCGCAGAGCCTCGGTCAGGTGATCGGCCGCGCGTCCATACTCGCCGCTGCGGTAGAACGAGAGTCCCAGTGCGATGTGCGCCGGGGCGAAGCCGGCATCACGCCGCAGCGCCTCGAGGTATGCCGCGCGCGCCACGGGTTCATTGCTCTTTTTGTCCGCCGCCAGGCCCTGCACGTAAGCCTGCTCAGCGCTGGCGGGCGCCGCGGGGTCCGGATCCGGGCGTGTGGCGGGGCGGAACTCCGGATTGCCGTCGAGCGGCGTGTCCGTGCGGTACCGGATGACTTCGCGCCCCGTGTTGTCGGCCAGGCGCACGGTGATCGGCTTGCCGTCCAGCGCGGCAGGCACATCGAAGGCCGCGGAGAACGGGCCGGTGGGCTTGAGGGTGACGCGGCGGGACGCGATGCGCTGCCCTTCCGCCTCCACCTGCAACTCGGCATCTTCGAAAACAGCGTTCACATTCGCCGCCACGCGCACTTGCCCGCCTTCGCGGGTCACTCGCAAGGCGGCATCCGGCGTTGCCTCGCTGAAGCCACCGCCCAACCCGCTCACCGGATACCAATGTTCGAGGAAGCGCTCCACACGGTGCGGCGCCAGGAACTCGTGCTCCATCTGCGTCTCATAGCGTCCCGCCTGAAATTCCACGTATTGGCCGTCCTTTTCAGTCAGCTTCTCGATCCAGATGTTGCCCGCGTCGTCGTTGCCCCAGGTCCAGGTCTTCTTACCCGGCACTTCGCGATGGTCCGCCACGTGCGCTACGCCCCAGTCCGAGTTTTCGTAGTACACGCCCATGAAGTCGCGCTTCGAGTTGCGCGCAAACAGCGAGAGAGCGTTCGTGATGCCGCGGAAGGTGCTCACGTCCACGCCCTTTTCAGTCGGGAACGAGAAGACCGGCCAGAACATGTGGGGATAGGCTTCCCGCATGGGATAGACGAAGCGCATATCCTGCGCGGCATGCGCCGCCGCGGTGGCCCAGAACCAATAGCGGCCAGGCACGTCGCGGCGGTTATGCAGAGTGACCTCGGTTTCGACTACCTTGCGCCCCGGCCGCAGCCGGACGGTCACGGCCCACTGCATGCGCTGCACCCGCTCGGTGTCGCCCACCGTCACCGAGGCCGATCCGTCCGGCCCGGTCTCGATAGCGTAGTCGACAGGCGAGACAGTCGTCACCGTGTGGCCGTCGGGAAAATTCCATTCGATGCCGCCCGAAACCCAGGCCCCGCGAATCGCCACCAGTCCATATTTGAGGACGTGATTGGTGTACAAAACGTCACGGTTCGCGGTCTTATCGAAGATGGCGTAGAGGTGCCCGCCGATCTCCGGCAGCACCGTCACCCGCAGATATTCGTTTTCCAGGTAAACGGCCTTGTAAGTCTTCTCCCGCCGCTGGTTGGTCAGCGAATCCAGCATGGGGTACGGGTAAATGGGCCGCCGCCCGGCTGCGTTCAGCAGCGCCGGATTGGGGTCTGGGGGCCCTAGTTCGTAGGTCGGGATCACCAGTGGCGCTTCCCAGACGCGCGCCGGAGCCGCCGCTCCGGCAGAGATCAGGCTAGACAGCGGCACAAGAAAAACCAGGCTCCACAACGGGCTCGACATACCACGCTACTCCTTTCCGACACGTGTGGTCTCCATGATAATCTGATGCGATTCTCTTTTCTAGCCCACCGGGTAGCCGAAGCCAGCTTGTTTCAGGTAACCTGAAGGCTAAGGAGCGGGCCGTGCATGAATTGCTGCCCTTTCTGAAGTCGCAGGCCTACCTGGTGCTTTTCCTGTCCGTGTTGGGCGATCAGGCATCCATCTCGATCCCTTCCCAGCCGGCTCTCATCGGGATGGGCGTCTTGATCGCGGCGGGTTCGCATTCTCCCCTGCTGGCGCTGGGGGTGGCTGTGCTGGGCGCCGTGCTGGCGGATCTGCTGTGGTACGGCATCGGACGCTCCTGGGGCGCCGCCGGCATCGGCTTGTTGCGCAAACGTAGGCCGCGACTGGCCGGCCCTCTGGCGCGGGCGCAAAGTTTCGTGGTGCGGCGCGAATGGCTGACGTTTCTGGCATCGAAATTCGGGCCCGCTCCCAGCTTTCCAGTGCCTTTGCTGGCGGGCGCCGGCCGGCTGCCGGTATTGTGTTTTGTCCTTGTGGACGCGGTAGTGTGCGCCTCGTGGAGCCTGGTCTTCCTCGCCATCGGCTACTTCGCAGCCCGCGCCTGGTAGGGCTCGATTCGCAGGCGGAGAGACGTATACAAATGGTATACTGCGCTCCGTGAACCGCCGATCCTTATTGAAAGGCATAGGCTTAACGGCGATCGCTCCGCCCGCGATCCGGCCGGCTGCGGCGGCTACCGCGCCTCTGGCCGAGCCGCACTTTCCCAATCGGACCGTACTGTTTGTCTGGCGCAACTGGGAACTGGCCAATCTGGATCGCATGGCCGGGGTGCTGCGCACGCGGCCGGAGGTTCTGCGCCGGCTGGGCGCGGACCTGGGTCTGCCCCCCAAGCCGCAGTTGACCTCCGATCAGCTCCGGCGCATCTACGTGACCGTGATCCGCCAGAACTGGCACGTGTTGCCCTTGGAGCAGATTACGGAACTGCTGGGCTGGACCAGCGAGAAGCTGGCATTCACGCTTAAGGAAGACGACTTCCTGGACGTGAAGCTGGGCCCGAAGCCGGACTGCCCGCCGCTGTATTACACGGAGCTGACCGCGGAAGACAAACGGCGTGTGGCGGAGATCCGGCGGCTGATCGAGGCTACCATGGGCCGGGAGTTAACCATCCCGGGCGAACCGGCATTCGACTTTGTGCGGCGGCTGTCGCAGCTTGAAGCCGCGCCCGCGCGCCGGTCCGGGGCCGGGCCAGGACCGGGCCGGGTGGATTTTTCACATTACCGGATCGAGACTGAAGGAGCGGTGCCCGAGGGACTGGCAGCCGCGGCGCGCCGCCACTTCCGGTCCTTGGGGGCAGCCGAAGGCGGCGCGGCGCGCCTGGTGCTGCGACTGGATCCAAAAATGGGAGAGGCGGCCTTCGTGTTCGAGGCCGGAGAAGGACGCGCCACGCTGACAGCGGGCAGCCCGCAGGTGCTGTTTCAGGCCGTCCGCTGGCTCCAGGACGAGACCGAGACGGCGGGCGGACCCTATTTGCCCTCCGGCCGCCTGGAGCGCAAAGTGGCGCTCGATCCGCGCTATCTCTATTCCTATTTCGCTCTGTACGGCGACCCGCTGATGGAGCCGGACATCGATCCCTTCCCGGACGGATACCTGGACAAGCTCGGACGGGTGGGCATCAACGGCGTCTGGATGCAGTGCGTGCTGAACACCATGGCGCCCTCACGCAGCTTTCCGGAGTTCGGTAAAGGCTCCGCGCAGCGGCTTGCCAATCTGAACAAACTGGTGGCGCGAGCCGGCCGGGTGGGATTGAAGGTTTATCTTTACCTGAACGAGCCGAGGGCCATGCCGCCGGCTTTTTTCGAGCGGCATCCGGAGATCCGGGGCGCGGAATCGCGCGGGCTGTATGCCATGTGCACCACGCCACCCCTTGTGCGGGACTGGATTTCCGACAGCGTAGAGCACATCTTCCGCGAGGTTCCGGACCTGGGCGGCGTGTTTTCGATCACCATGTCCGAGAACATGACCAACTGTTACTCGCACTTCCACCCGGAAAGCTGCCCGCGGTGTTCGCAGCGCAAAAGCTGGGAGGTGGTGGGCGAGGTCCTGGAGGCCATCCGCACCGGGGTGCGCCGGGTGAAGCAGAGCGCGCTAGTCAACGTCTGGGACTGGGGCTGGCCGGAGGAGATGTGCCGGGAGCTGATTCCGAAGCTGCCGGCGGACGCGCGCCTGCAAAGCGTGAGCGAATGGAGCACACCCATCGAGCGCGGCGGCGTGAAGACCCAGGTGGGCGAATACTCGATTTCCGTGATCGGCCCGGGGCCGCGCGCCACGGCCAACTGGCGGCGGGCCCGGCAAGCCGGCGTCCGGGCGATGGCCAAGACGCAGTTCAACAACACCTGGGAGATTTCGGCCGTGCCATACATCCCGGTGGCCAACCTCGTGGCGGAACATTGCTCGCGGCTGCTCAAGGCCGGCATCAGCGGCATCCAGGCTTCCTGGACGCTGGGCGGTTATCCTTCGCCCAACCTGGAAGTGGCCAAGGAGTTCTACCTGGCGCCGGCGCCAGAGAAGGAAGAGGTTCTGCGCCGGGTAGCCAAGCGGCGCTACGGCGAAAAGGCTCGGGATTTGGTGTTGGGCGCGTGGACGGCTTTCAGCGAAGCTTTCCAGATGTACCCGTACAGCGTGGCGATTTACACGATTCCCACGCAGCACGGGCCCGCCAACCTGCTGCGCGCCAAGCCAACCGGCAGGCGGAGCTCGATGATCCTGTGCCCGCAGGATGACTACAAGAACTGGGCGGGCCGGTATCCGCCTGCGGTCGCGCAGCGGGAGTTTGCGCGGATGGCCACGAGCTGGCAGGCGGCGTTGCCGGATTTCCGCAAGGCCATGCGCCTGGCGGCAGCCGAGGGCAAAGCCGGCGCCCTGGAAGACCTGGCAATTGCCGAGACCTGCTGGATCCACTTTCAGAGCACGGCCAACCAGATCGAGTTCTACCTGCTGCGCGACGGCCCGCCGTCGCCGGAAGCGAAGGCCCGCATGCGGGACCTGGTACGCGCGGAGATGGAGCTGGCGCGGCGCCTGTACCCGCTGGCCAGGCAGCACGCGGTCATCGCTTACGAGG
>JAJPJX010000211.1 GCA_021324015.1 Solibacteraceae bacterium
GAGGCCATGGAAATCGCGCTGTATCACAACTTGGGACGATTGCCGGAGCCAGAATCAACCCACAGATTCTGCTGAGGAGGCCGTATTCGGTGCCAGATTCCGCACCGTCATGTCCTCGATCATCCGCTGGCGCAAAGGGGGGACCTTGCGGGCGGGCGGAATGGAATATCCCAAGGGTGTTGTGTTGCTCATGGAGAGCAACGATAAACGAAACAACTCCGAAAGGCAGGCTGGCGAATCTCCACCTCATGCCGAAGCCGGCGACCTGAGAAGCCTGTTCGTGGCAACCGGATTCTTACGTAGCGGGTTAGTACTATGGGCGTATTGCAGTTCTCCTCAATATGCGCAGTTCGAAAGGGAGATTCTGCGGGAACCAACCAGGGCTGGGTTGGCTCATGCGCGGGAGAACGGAAACGGCCGGGTCGGCCGGCAACCGCGGCCGTCCATGCTGCGGAAATCCGGAAACTACACCGCGCCAGCGTCAGCAAATCGGAAATCGCCCGCCGCATGCACATCGGCCGCACCTCGGTTCGCCGGATCTTGGCCTAACCTATTTCCCAGAAATAGGGTGCGCAGGCCTCCCGCGAAAGCTGGTCCCTTGCCGTCGCGGCCCTGTCGCGTGCTCCGGGGCGCGACAGGCGGGAAGAGGTTGCTACTCCCGCTGTTATGGTCCGGCGCCTTCCGTCGCAGCCGCTTTTAGCTTCCGCCGAATTCGCTCTTGGCTTTTTCCGTCACGGTCCAGAGATACACGCTGCGCCAGCCGATCTCGATTTTCTTCTCGGGCTTCCAGTTGTCCATGTCGAACTGGTGGGAGACGATCCGGGTCCCGTCCTTCAGGTCGTGGAGCAGCTTGGGGCGAAGCCTCAGGTTGACGTCCGGCAGCAGGTACAAGGTCACCACCGTGGCCTCGTGCAGGTCGACGTCGAACAGGTTCTTCTCGAGGAATCGCACCCGATCGGTTACCCCGGCGTGGCGCGCATTCTCATTTGCCTCCTTGATCCGTTCGGGATTGATATCGACCCCCGTGCCGTGCGCGCCGAACTTCTGCGCGGCCATGACCACGATGCGGCCGTCTCCGCACCCCAGATCGTACAAAATGTCGTTCTTGTTCACGCCGCCCAGTTTCAGCATTGCCTCCACCACTTCCGGAGGAGTCGGCACATAAGGAACGTCGCCGCGGACCCCTTCCTCCTGCCCGGCGGACGGCACGGTGAGGGAAAATACGGAAGCGAAAGCCCCGGAAACCCCGTAGAGGAGATCCCGTCGAGAGATTGTCATCCAGCACCTCCCTGCCAGCTTCGGTTTAGAGCAAAGATAGCACGATCAGTTCACGTCCGGAAGATCGAATTCGCCCAATTGCAGAGGGTACACACCGTGCTTGCGCACGAGGTTCAGCACGTACTCATAGTTCCCGGCCGAGACATTGTTCGGCACCGAATGGTCTGACTGGAAGATGTACCCTCCGCCTTTGCCGGCGTTCAGTTTCGTGAGCGCCGCGGCGCGCAGTTCTTCCCGCGTGCCGTTCGCCCACACGACCACGTCCATGTTGCCGCAGAACGCAATGCGGTGGCCGTATCGCCGCCGCAGCTCCACCACGTGCAGGCCGCTTTTCGCTTCCAGCGGATTGTAGGCGTCCACGCCCACTTCGATGAAATCCTCGAAAATCCGGCTGACGTTTCCGCAGCCGTGATAGATCACCGGCAGCCCCCGCTGGTGGCAGTAATCCACGATCGCCTGGACGCCGGGTTTGAAATAACGCCGCCAATACGTCGGCGAGAAGAGCATTCCTTTCCGGTACGCCACGTCCCCCCAGATCACCATGCCGTCCAACAGGCCGCCGGCCGCCTGAACCTGGGCCTTGGCCAGTTCGAGCGCGAAGGCGCAGGTGCGCTCCACGCACCGTCCCAACCGCTCGGGGTGCTCAGCGATCCAGAGCATGACGTTCTGGGACCCGACCATGCGCCACAGCATTTCATGCCCTTCGCAGACGCTGCCATAGACCGGGAAGTCCGAGTGGATTTTCCGCACCGTCTCGACCCACGGCGGCGAGTTGCGCTCGAAGCCGTCGCCCACCCCGGCAATCTGGTTGTCGCCGGCGCGAAAGAAGCGCCGCTCGTCCCAGGGGTCGTCGAACTCGAAAGCCTCCAGCTTTTCGATGGTGTCCGTGTCGAAGCCCAGGAAGGCCGGCATGGGCAGGTCAAACCGCTTGCGGATCACCGCCCCGAACCCCGTGCGGACCACCACCTCCGATTCCGTCGTGGCGAGCGTCTCAAACGCCCGGATCTTCGGGTCCATGTTGGGGATCGTCACCTGCCAGTCCAGGTCGTAGTAGCGGTAGATGTCGGCGTCCGGTGCGAGGCCCAGTTCCGCCCGCCAGCGCGTCAGGAAGGAGCCCCAGAAGAAATCGCTCACCGGCACTCGGTCTGGCTCCTGGTGCCGCAGCGCCTTGTTCATGCGCTCGAGTTTGGCCCGGCAGTTCGCGGTTCGCTCCACGGGTCGCCCTCTACAGACGCCGGCAGCCGATGCGGAACGTGTAGGCATAGCGGCAGGGGCGGGCGGCCGGCGGTTGAATCACCAGCCCCCGGCTGTCCTGCTTCCAGCGGATGGTCTCGGCAGAGCCGAGCATGTCCACCTTCACCACCTCTTTGCCGGCCAGCGATGTGAGCCGCAGTTCTTCTTCCGGCCATTCCAGCGCGATGGCGTAAAGCACATCCCCCTTGCGCGTGAAGCGCACGTCGCCGTCCCTGAACGTCTCCCAGCAGCGCGAGCCGTAGATCGCCTCTCCGTTGATGCGCAGCCACTCGCCCACCTTGCGCAGGCAATTCTGCATGACCTCCGGAATTGTGCCGTCCGCCCGCGGCCCGATGTTGATCAGCAGGTTGCCGTTCTTGCTCACCACGTCCGCCAGGTAGTCCACCACGTCGTTCGGCGTCATGTACTCGCTGTCCTGCAGTCGGCGGTTATATCCCCAGGAGGTTGGATCCAGCGAATCGCAGGTTTCCCACTTTTGCGGCGAAATGCGCTGGATGCGGGCGCGCTCGGGGGTAGCAAAGTCCCCCATCGACTTGCCGTCCACGTCCGGCCCCCACCGGTCGTTGGCCACTACCCCGGCGGGATCGGCGGAGTGATTGTAGAAGTATGCCAGCACCTGCTTGCTGTTCCAGTAGTCCGCGGTCAGGGGCTTGCCGTCGCCGTCCTTCACCGGCCCGGTGTGCACATCGCCCCACAGGATGCTGGGCTGATACCGGTCCACCAGTTCCTCGATGGAACGGTTCATGTAGTCCACCCAATCCCGGCCAGGGTAGCGCTGGTCCCAGAAGGTGTAGGTGGTGTTGTGATAGAAGCCCATCTTCAGCCCGGCCTGGCGCACGGCCTTCAGCAGATCGCCGGCCAGGTCCCGGCGTGGCCCCATTTCCATGCTGTTGCGGTGCGTGTACCGGGTGGGCCACAGGGCAAACTCGTCTCCGTGCTTGGCCGTCAGCACCACGTAGCGGGCGCCCGCGTCACGAAACAGCGCGGCCCAGGCGGCCGGGTCGAACTTCTCGGCCCGGAACATGGGGATGAAATCGTCGTAGGCGAAGTTCGGCCCCCAATGCGCCACGTGGTACCGGACGGCGTCCTCGCGGATATGAGCCCGGTACAACTCTTCCGGCAGGTCGCCGCGCGTGGCGGTGTACGGCGGACCGCCCAACATGAAGCCAAAATTGGCTTTGGGGCTGATGAGCTCCACGTACCATTCGTGATACGCCGGCACGGAGTACACGCCCCAGTGGATGAAGATGCCGAACTTGGCGTCCTCGAACCACTGCGGCACGGCATGCCGGCGAAGCGATTCGGTGGTCGGCTGGTACGGCCCGGCCTTGCCCGGCTGGGCTGCCGGGCCGCTGCCGGCCCAGGCAAAGCAGGCTGCCGCCAGGAGCAGCGCCCCGCGCCCCTTGCCCCGAAAACCTGTTGGATCGGTTGCCCTCATCGGAATTGTCCTAGGCGAACGAAATCGGCGGTGTGCTCTTCCACTTCCCGCGCGTGAAGTCCGGGAAATCCACCGGGCGGCTCTTGGCGGCCACGGATTTTTCCGTCAGAGGCGAGATCACGCTCCAGGTCACCGCGTCGTATACGTTCTGGTCCGGCGCGCGGCCCGCCCGCAGGGCTTCGAGCAGCCTTCTCCACAGCAGCGGAGTGGTGGCGCCGCCGCCGTGCCCGCGGGAAGTCCGGAACTTTTCTTCGTCGAACCTCTTCCACAGCGGATGCTGGTATTCCTTCTCGTACTCGGCCAGCGGCTGCCATTCGTGCGCCGTGGGGCTGCGCCCTTCGAGGTACAGCTTGCGAATGTTGCCAGCATAGAGCCCGCGGGTGCCTTGCAGCCGCATCTCGGCCGTCTGCGGATGCGGCGTGTTGGTGTCGTGGTGCAGCGTGACGGTCCTGCCCCCCGCGGTGCGCAACAGCGTGGTGTTCACGTCTCCGCAGGCCATCCGCATGGACGCGTACGGATGCCGGTCGCCAAAAAAGTGCGCCGCGTAGTCGTTCAGGCAGCGGGCCTTGGTGCTCATGGAGACCAAGTATTCGAACTGGTCGCCGCGGTTGATGCCCAGCCACCAGGCGATGGGGCCCATGGGGTGCGTCGGATAGTTGTTGCCGTTGCGGTCGATGGAGTGCTGCAAACGCCAGGGCTCGCGCTCCGGATCGAACTTCACCAGGCGCAGATCGTGCACGTAGCCCCCGCTGGCGTGCAGCAGGTCGCCGAAGATCCCCTGCTGCGACATGTTCAGCACGGTCATCACGTCCGGGCTGTAGTTGGCCTGTTCCAGCATCGTGCAGTGCTTGCCGGTCTTCTCAGAGGTTTCCACCAGCTCCCAGCATTCATCCACGGTGAGGGCGGCGGGCACCTCGGTAGCCGCGTGTTTGCCCGCCTGCATGGCGGCGATGCACACCGGCGCGTGATATTGCCATGGGGTAGCCGTCACTACCAGGTCCAGGTCGTCGCGGTCACACAGACGCAGGTAGTCCGTCTTGCTCCGGGAGTACAGCGCGGGCGCCGGCTTGCCGGTGTCCTGCACCCATTTCTTGGCGCGGTACAGGAAGCCGTCGTCGATGTCGCACAGCGCCTTGATCTCCACGCTGTCCATGCCCAGGAGCAGGTCCAGGTGGTAGGAACCGCGCTCCCCCACCCCGACCATCCCCACCCGGAGCGGTCCGCCCTCGGCCGCGTTCGCCATCGCCAGAAACGATCTTCTGCTGACTCGTTCACGCATATTCTTGTCCCCCCTACCCGATCGCATCCGGGTCGATGGGCGCGCGGGTCTTCCATTTGCCGCGCGTGAAATCCGGGATGTCCACGGGTTTGCTGCGTCCGGCGACGGAGGACTCGGTCAAGGGCACGATCACACTCCACGCGGCGGCGTCGTACACATCGATATCCAGCGGCTTGCCTTCTCGCAGGTTCTTGATCAGGCGGTACAGTTCCAGGTAGTCCACGCCTCCGTGGCCGGCGTTCCGGGCGTTGGCCTCCTGCTCGCGCCAGAGCTTGTGGTCGTACTGCTTCCGGTATTCCGCCGGATCCTCCCACTCGTGCGTAGCCCGCCAGCCCTCCCGCAGTTTTGAGGCGGCGCTCGAGCGGCCGTCCACGAAGATTCTTTCCATCATGCTGTTGTAGACGCCCTTCGAGCCCTGGATGCGCACCAGGTGCTCCTTCGGGCGCGGCGTGTTGGTGTCGTGATACAGCGTGACCGTGCGGCCCTGCTCGGTGTGGATCAGCGTCACGTTGACGTCGCCCAGCTTGTACTGCGTCTTGCTGCGGCGGTCTTCGGGGCCAAAGGTTTTGGCGGCGAATTCCTGGAGCGAGCGGGCCTTCGAGCTCATCGAGACCAGGTACGAGAAGCTGTCGCCGCGGTTGATACCGAACCACCAGGAAAGCGGGCCCAGGGGGTGAGTGGGATACAGATTCCCGTTGCGCGAGACCGCGTGCTCCAGCCGCCAGGGCTCGCCGTTCGGGACCGTGTTGAACTTGACGGCCCGGATGTCGTGCATGTACCCAGCTTCGGCATAGAGGGGCTCGCCCAGCAGCCCATCCCGGAGCATGTTGAGAATCATGAGGACTTCGCGGTAGTAGCAGTCGTTCTCCAGCAGGGCGCAGTGCCGGCCGGTTTTTTCCGAGGTCTCCACCAGTTCCCAGCACTGCTCCACGGTCTGCGCGGCCGGGACTTCCGTGGCGGCGTGCTTGCCGGCTTTCATAGCGGCCACGCTGATGGGCGCGTGCCATTGCCAGGGCGTGGCGTTGACCACCAGGTCCAGGTCGTCGCGGTCGCACAAACGCTGCCAGTCGGTATCGCTTTTGGAGTAGCCCGGCGGCCGCGGTTGTCCGGCTTTCTGCACGAGGTCCTGGGCACGGGCCAGGTTCGCCTCGTTGATATCGCACAGCGCCACGATCCGGACGCCCTCCAGGCGAAGCAGGTTGCGCAGCAGTTCCGTGCCCCGCCCGCCGGTTCCCACGAATCCGACGCGCACGCTCTTCAACGGTTCGGCGGCGAAGCCCTCGGACAGCGCCGCTGCTCCCACTCCCGCCAGCGCGCCGCCTTTCAGCACCTCGCGCCGGTTGTAAGCGTTGTCCCTGGGGAAGCGTTCCATAAGGCCTCCTGCACCGGTCTGCGCCCACACCCGAAACCCGGCCCGGGCATGCTGCGTGCCCCTCTTTTAGCAGGTTTCGGACCTGAAATGCAACGGTGGCGGGCGGCGGCGCGCAGCGCAAGAGCGCGAATCCCGTAAAGCTATGATGATCGCGGTTTATCAAAGATAATCAGCTAGTAATCTCCTTGACAATCACCGGGAGTGGCACTACAATTCCGTCCAGAGAGCCAGGCTTGCTTCGGCGGGTTTCGGAAGAAAATCCGCTGTCTGCCCTCGAACTGCGCGACAAGATCGCCGCGCGAGAGGTTTGTCATGTCACATCGTCTGTTCGCATTGCTCCTCCTGGCGGCGTCGGGATGGGTGGCGCTGTTCGCCCAGACTCCGACTGCGACGCTCCAGGGAACCGTCGTGGACCCCAGCGGCGCCGTCGTGCCCGATGCCACGGTCGTGATCACCAACATCGGTACCAACGAGTCCGTTCAGGTTTCCACCTCGTCGGAAGGACGCTATCTCCGGCCGTTCCTGCCGCCGGGAACTTACGTCATCACCGTGGAAAAGACCGGTTTCCGAACGGTCCGGCAGGAGAACATCAAGCTCGATGTGGCCCAAAACCGGTCTGTCGATGTCACGCTCGAAGTGGGCGCCATCGCCCAGCAGGTGGAGATCAGCGCCGCACTGGCGGCCTTGGACATTAATACATCGTCCATCGGCCAGGTGATCGAGAACAAACGCATCATGGACCTGCCGCTGAACGGCCGCAGCCCGTTCTCCCTGGCCAACCTGACGCCGGGCGTGAACCCCACCGGCGGCGGCGCGACACCGGCGATGGGCGGCGGGCGGAATGCCACCAGCGAATTGCAGATCGACGGCATGACCGATATCGCGCCCGAGAATAACATCGGGATCAACAACCGGGTTTATGAGCCGCAGGTGGACGCGGTAGCAGAGTTTTCCGTACAGGTAAACTCCCTGGCCGCCGAATATGGCCGGTTTGCGGGCGGCGTCATCAACGTGGTGACCAGGTCTGGAACCAATAGCATGCACGGCACAGCTTACGACTACTTGCGTAACAGCGTACTGGATGCCAACGACTTCTTTGCCAACCGCGCCGGGCGCGGAAAAGGCAGCTTCAAACGCAACCAGTGGGGCGGCACCGTAGGCGGGCCGATCTTTATCCCGCACCTGTACAACGGCAAGAACAAGTCGTTCTTCTTTGTGGGCTTCGAGGGGACCAATGCGCGCAGCCTGAGCGTCTACACGGGCACCGTGCCGCCGGCGGCCTGGCGTGCAGGCGATTTCTCGAATCTGAAGACCAGCGGCGGCCAGCCGATCACGATCTACGATCCGTCCACCGTCCGGGCGGATCCCAACAATCCGGGCAAGTACATCCGCGATCCGTTCGCGGGCAATTTGATTCCGTCGACTCGTTTTGATCCGGTGGCAGTGACGATGATGAAGTACTTCCCGGATCCGAATACGACTCCGGTCAATCCTTATACCTACGCCAACGACTTCACCAGTTCGGGCACCGGGCCGAGCAACAGCTACCGCGTCGATACGCGCATCGACCACAGCTTTAGCGAGAAGTGGCGCATGTTCGCCCGGGTGTCAACAGGGTGGAGCAACAGTGTGTCGTTCAACGGCTTCGGCAATATCGCCTCGCCGACCGGCGGCGGTCCGGGCAGTGGGCGGGCCACTCAGCTTTCGCTCGACAACACCGTTACCATCAGTCCGACCCTGCTGCTGAATTTCCGCTACGGCTTCGGCCGTACCCGTTCGACCAGCCTGCCCTTTTCGGACGGAATTGACCTGACGACGCTGGGCTTCCCGTCATACTACAACGACGCGGCGGCCCGGGAAGGCCGCGAATTCCCCAGGATGGATTTCAGTGGCACTCTGGCGTCCCTGGGACAATCCGGTTGGACCCGCCTGTTCATGGCGCCGATGGTTCATTCGTGGACGGCGTCCATGACGAAAATTCTGCCGAAACATACCATCAAGTTCGGAGGCGAGTATCGAAAGTTGCTGATCAACTTCCAGCAGGCGGGATACCCGTCGGGGAACTACTCGTTCACGAATGGGTGGACGCAGCAGGAGATCGCAACTACAAGCGCGACGGCGGGATTCCCGATCGCTTCTTTCCTGCTCGGGCTCGGGAACAGCGGCACGACGATGACAGTGGACGGCACAGCCGCCTCTGCCAGTTCGTATTTTGCGGGGTATGTCCAGGATGACTGGAAGATCGCGCGCAAGCTGACCCTGAACATCGGGCTGCGGTATGACGTCGACCTCCCGCGCACCGAGCGGTTCAACCGATACTCGTATTTCAACCTGTACGACCCTTCGCCCATCGCGGGCAAAGTCCCGGCATCCGCTTGCCCTGCGTGCGGGAACTTGATGGGCGCCATGCACTTTGTGACGCCGCAAGACCGCACCCAGACGCCGGCCGACCTCAACAACTTCGGTCCGCGGTTTGGCTTTGCCTGGAACGCTACCAGCAAGATGGTGGTGCGCGGCGGCTACGGCATCGCCTATGCACCTTCCCCGATGCAGGCCGCCGGGACGACGGGGGCCCCCGGTATGGAGGGCTTCCGGGACAGCACCACTTACAACAGCACGTACGACAGCATGCGGACCGTATTCGCCTACATCAGCAACCCGTTCCCGGTCGGCTTCAGCTTCCCTACGGGGACCAGCCTGGGAGCGTCTACTAAACTGGGAAGAGGCATCGGCGAATCGGTCTTCGACGCCTACCGCAACCCCTACGTGCAGGAATGGAACCTGAATATCCAGCACGAAATACCGGGCAACATGGTGGCCGAGATCAGTTACCTGGGCAACCGCGGGATCGCGCTGATCGACGGAGAGGGCTCGTATCAGTACGATCAACTCGATCCGTCGTACATGAAGCTCGGCTCGGACCTGCTCAGGATCGTGCCCAATCCGTTCTATGGGATCATCACCGATCCCACGACAGCCTTGAGCAAACCGACGGTGGAGTACCGGCAGTTGCTGCGGCCGTGGCCGCAATACACGGGCATGAGCTCCTTCCGGAAGCCGAAGGCCGATTCGATTTATCACGGCATGACGATCCGGGTGGACAAGCGCTTCTCGCAGGGCTTCAGTTTCCTGATGGCGTATACGGCCGGAAAGCTGATCGATAACGCATCCTCGGCGGTCAGTTTCCTGGGCCCGGTCGCCAGCGGACCGGAAACCGGAATCTCGGCCACGAAGCTGAATGCATATGATGAGCGGTTGGAGCGCTCCATCTCCTCCATGGACGTCGCCCAACGGGCGGTGTTCAGCTATGTCTACGAGTTGCCGTTCGGAAAAGGCAAGAAATTCGGCGGCAACGTGTCCGGAGTGGTGAGCCTGCTGATCAGCGGCTGGCAGGTGAACGGAATCACCACATTCCAGAGCGGCCAGCCGATGTTCATCGGTGCGCTTTCGAACAATACTAATATCTACACAAACTCTCAGCGGGTGAACAACAACGGCCACAGCGCCAAGATCACGGGCGGCACTGTGGACTCGAGGCTGAAACAATGGTTTGACACCAGCGTCTTTTCGCAGCCCGCTGCGTACACCTTCGGCAATACCGCGCGCACGCTCCCCGATGTGCGCGTGCCGGGCCTGAAGTACACCGACCTGTCGTTCTTCAAGAACACCTATTTGAGGGGTGAACAACTGACCTTGCAGTACCGGCTCGAGATGTTCAACGCCTTCAATACCCCGCAGTGGGGCAGGCCGGGGCCGGGGCTCGGTACCGGCAACTTTGGCGTCATCAGCGGCACTTCTCAGGCGCCGCGTAATATCCAGATGGCGCTCAAGCTGCTCTTCTGACCGGGCGCGCAACGCGCTACCATCAGGTGACGGGCCTCGCGGCCCGTCACCACAATAGTTCCATGTGGATTTTCAGGTCGCCGATTTGCGCGCTCGCGATGGCGTTTCCGCTGTTGTCCGGAACCAGCCGGTGGGCAGCGCAGGAGAAGCTGTCGGTCGGGCAGGCCAAGGTCCTCACGACGGCTCCGGTCCAGTGGCAGCGGGTGGAGTTGCGGGCCGCGGTCACGGGCACGTATACCACGCCCTTCGATCCCGACGAGATCGCGGTGGATGCAGAAATCACGGCGCCATCGGGAAGGAAATGTTCGGCTCCCGCATTCTTTTACCAGAGGTTTGAGAGGGAGGTCCGGGGCGGGCGCGACAACACCACCCGGGAGATCATGACGGCGGTGGATCCGCCGGAGTGGCGCGTGCGCTTGATGCCTTCGGAGGCGGGGACGTATACGGTCCGGATCACGGCGCGCGACCACAGCGGGACCGTTTCGGGACCCGCGGTCCAGCTTACGGTGCAATCCGGGGTGGCGCACGGGTACCTGCGGGTTTCGCGGAAAGACCCGCATTACTTCGAATTCGAAGATGGCACGCCCTACTTTGCCATTGGCGAGAACCTGGTGGAAGGACCGCTTTCGGAATACTACCGCTGGATCCCGCGGCTGTCCCAGAACGGCGGCAACTACATCCGGCTGTGGATTGGGCATCCCTACTTCGCGCTCGAACTCGGCCCGATGGGCGAGTACCGCCTGGACAATGCCTGGCGCCTGGATCAGGTAATGGAACTCAGCGAGGAGCACGGCATTTACCAGAAGATGTGCATCGACTGGATCCGGCACATCACACCAAGAGTCGAGCCTCGCAAGCAATTCGATCTGGAAGACTACGCCTATAGCATCAGCAACGGCGGCCCCTGCGGCAAGATGCGCGATTTTTTCGCGCTGCCCGAGGCGCGGCGCCTGTTCCGTAACCGGCTGCGCTACACGGTGGCGCGCTGGGGCTACAGCACCCATGTCATGGCCTGGGAACTGTGGAACGAAGTCAATGCCGTGGACCGCGAGGTAAGTGGAGACCGCCCATTACTCCTGGACTGGAACCGCGAGATGTGCGCTTACCTGAAACAAATCGACCCCGCGCACATGACCACGAACAGCCTCGGCTCCAGCGGCTTCTGGCCGGAGATGTGGCGGATGCCGGAAAATGATTTCGCGCAGATGCATAACTACTACGGTTGGCACCGCCCTGAGGACGAAGAACTGGCGCACGACATGGCCGGGCTGGCACTCAAGTGGATGGAGCCGGTGCGTCATTTCGGCAAACCGTTCCTTTTCGCGGAATTCGGCATTATTCGCGAGAAGCCGGATTTCCGCAAGCTGTGCGATGCGGATACGCGCGGCGTTCACCTTCACAACGGCCTCTGGGCGCCGCTGGCTTTCGGTGCCGCGGGGACCGGTGCGCTGTGGTGGTGGGGCCAATACGTCGATCCGAAGGATTTGTACTTCCAGTTCCTGCCGGTTGCCAGGTTTGCGGCAGATATTCCCTGGACCACCGCGGGGTTCGAGCAGGCCCGTGTGGAGACGAATAATACGCAGGTGCGCGCCATAGGCTTGCGCGGGAAATCTCTTTCCATCTTATGGATCCAGAACCGCGCGCACACCTGGTGGAATGTCGTCCACAATGTGCCGATTCCGCGGGTCGAGGGAGCGTCTGTCACTCTGAACGATGTGGAGCCTGGCCGCTACCGCGTCGAGGTCTGGGACACCTGGAACGGCGCCCCCGTAGAGTCGAGCCAGGTGAACGCGCCTGAGGGCGCCGCCCGCATTCCGATTCCGCCGCTCGAACGCGATCTTGCGGTGAAGGTTCACCGCCTCGAATGAGTTTGAGGACCCTGATTATGCGCTGCTGGTTGATTCTGGTATGCCTGTGCCTTCCTGCGGCGGCGGTCGAAAAAGCCGCCTACGACAGCAACGGGCGGATCATCGCCCTGCTCTCGCAAGCCGAGGATGTCGAAGCCGTTTCGAATCTCGTAGCGGTGCTGCCCACCGGCAAGCGCATTCCTCTCCAGTTAAGGCGCCGCGACCGGCGCGGCGTCGTGCGCCAGGGACGGGAACTGGCGTGGTCCGGCGATTTCGAACTGCCGGACGGCGGCAAGGGACGGATGGAATTCAAGGCGGAAGAGGACTCCTCCGGAGTGCGCTATGCGAGCACGGTCACCGCGGAGACGCCGCTCGACGTGGACGGCATCGAACTAACGCTGGACCTGCCGCGAGCCGTCTTTGTCGGCGGCAAGGTCACGCCGGAAGGCGCCGAACCTCTGCCGTTAAGCGCCACCAAGCCGTCCGACCCGGTGTTCTATCGGGGCGACACGGCGTCTCTGCGCTTTGACGACTCGGCCGGCTACATCTCGCTGGCGATCGGCTTTGGGGAACCGCACGCGGCTCAGGCGGTGGATCGGTGGGATGCCCAGGGCCGTTCCTTCCAGGTGCGCGCGGCCCTCAAGCGCGGGGCGTTCAACGCCGGCGAGTCCGCCAGCCTCAGCGCATCGCTCCGACTCACCAACACCACGCCGGCGCAGCCCGTCCGGCTCACCTTGGACGCCTCCAAGCCGCGCTATCACTTCGACGGCTTCGGCGGCAACTATTGCTGGAATAACCTCTCGCCCGTATCCGCCTACACGCGCAAGAACCTCAAGCTCGCTTGGGCGCGCACCGAAATGAAGCTGCTGCAATGGGACAAGCAGCGCGACAACCCCGGTCCCGAGATCCGCGCCGATCTGGAGGCCATGCGTGATTTTCAGCGCTTGGGAGTGCCCTACGTCATCAGCATCTGGTGGCTGCCCGAGCGTTTTTACACCGACCCCTACGAGAAGCCCCGCATGGCCCACTTCCGCCTCATCAAGCCCGAGAAGTGGGATGAGTTGCTGGACCTGTTGGGCAGTTACCTGCTCTACGCCAGACGCGAATACGGCGTGGAACCCGATCTGTTCTCCTTCAACGAGGCCAATATCGGCGTCTACGTGGGCCTCACGCCGGAGACCCACGCGGAGACCATCAAGCGCATCGGCGCATACTTTCACAAGCTGGGCCTGAAGACCAAAATGCTGCTCGGCGACGCCACCGGGCCGCGCGATACGCACAAGTTCGTGCTGGATGCCGCGGCCGATCCGGAAGCCATGCAATACGTCGGCGCCGTGGCCTTTCATTCCTGGGGCGGCGGCACCCCGGAGCAATACGCCGCCTGGGGAGACGTCGGTGAGTGGCTGAAGCTGCCGCTGCTGGTGACCGAACTCGGCGTGGACGCGGCGGCCTATTACACGCGCTCCTGGGATAGCTACCAGTACGGGCTGCGCGAAGCCAGAATGACGCAGGAACTCCTGCTCTACGCCCGCCCGCAAGGCACGCAGTTCTGGCAATTCACCAACGACTACGCGCTGGCGCGCGCCCGCCCGGACGGCACGGTCGAACCCTCCGCCCGCTTCTGGCTGATGAAGCACTTCACCGATCTCACGCCGCAGAAGAGCGAAGCCCTCGAAACTGCCTCGGATCAGCGCAGCGTGCTGCTTACCGCCTTCCGGAACGGCAATCGCTACGCGCTGCACATCCTGAACCTCGCCGCCGGCCGCGAAGCCTCGCTGGAGGGCGTACCCGATGCCGAGTGGCGCGTCGTCGAGACCACGGAAGCGGCCTCATTTCAAACGCAGCCTGCCTTGCGCTCCAGCGAAGGAAAACTCGCCCTGAAGCTGCCCTCCCGGTCGCTGGTGACCATTACCGCGGAAGGCGCCCCGATCAGCACGCAATAGGCCAGTCCGGCTACGGGATATGTTATTTAAAGAGGATGCGGTTTCAAGCTATCCAGTGCGCCGTGGCCGGCGCGCTGTTCGTGTCCGCGTTGCTGGCCCAGCGGAATGCCGGCCCGGCTTCTGAGGCCAATCCGCTCGGGCACGACCCGCAGGCGGTGGCCCAAGGCCACGAACTCTACAATCACAACTGCACCGTGTGCCACGGGCTGAATGGGGCTGCCGGAGACCGCGGCCCGGCTTTGGGCGCCGGGCGTTCCCACGTGATCCGTACCGACAAGGCCCTCTTTGAGGCGATCCAGAATGGCATTCCGGGAACGGCCATGCCGCCCTTCTCTTTGCCCGCCACGGACATCTGGAAAGTGGTGGCGTACATCCGCAGCCTGCGAGCCACCGCGTCCGACGCTTTCGTCCCTGGCGACGCCGCCCGCGGCGAGCAGATCTTCTGGGGCCAGGGCCGCTGCGGCAACTGCCACATGATCCGCGGCCGCGGCGGCATCAGCGGGCCGGACCTCTCCAATGTCGGCGGCGAGCGGACGCTTGAATCCATCCGCGACTCGCTCACCAAGCCGAAGCAGCCGATCCCCGGCGGATATCAGCCCGTGGAAGTGGTCACCGCCGACGGACGGCGCCTCTCCGGCATCGCCAAAAACGACAATAACTTCTCCCTGCAACTCCTCGATAGCCACGACCGGCTGCAACTGTTCACCGCCGGAGAACTCCGCCAGGTCCTCTATGCAAAACAGTCTCTGATGCCCAGCAATTACGACCGTGTGCTCAAACCATCCGAATTCCAGGATCTGCTCGCTTTCCTCAGCCGCCAGGTGGTCCACAAGGTGGAACGCCGCCGGCGGAGCGAGGAGGACGACGAACAATGAACGGTTACGCCGCTTCTCTGTGCCTGGCTGGCGCGCTGCTCTCATCCGCGGCTGCCCAGGTCACCTACCAGGACCTTTTGAAAGCCGATCCGGCTAATTGGCTCACTTACTCGGGTTCTTATAACTCGCAGCGCCACAGCTTGCTCAAGCAGATCAATACGGCCAACGCGCGGGCCCTGGTGCCCAAATGGATTTACCACGTGCCCGGCGCCGGCAGGCTGGAGAGCGTGCCGCTGGTGGTGGACGGGGTGATGTATCTTTCCCAGCCGAACGAGGTGTTCGCGCTGGACGGCCGGACGGGGCGCCTCATCTGGCAGCACCGGCGTGAGCCGGCCATGCGCCGGGGCCCGAACCGGGGAGTGGCGGTGCTCGGCAACCGGGTCTATTACACGACGCCGGATGCCTACCTGGTCGCGCTCGACGCGCGCACCGGCAGCCTCCTTTGGCAATCGAAAATCGCCGAGGCCAAGGAAGGCTACTGGGCGCCCGCCGCGCCGCTCGTACTCAACCGGAAGATCATCACCGGCGTCGCGCCCGGCGATTACGGCATGAACGGTCTGCTGGCCGCCTTCGACGCGTCCACCGGCGAGCGCCTCTGGCGCTGGAACGCCATTCCACGCCCCGGCGAACCCGGCGGGGATACCTGGGCCGGGGATTCCTGGAAGACCGCCGGCGGCGACACCTGGCTGACCGGCAGCTATGATCCGGAACTGAACGTCATTTACTGGGGCATCGGCAACCCCGCGCCGGACTTCAACGGCGACCTGCGCAAGGGCGATAACCTCTACACCGAGTGCATGGTGGCTCTGGATGCCGACACCGGCAAGATGAAGTGGTATTTCCAGTTCACGCCGCACGACCTGCTCGACTGGGATGCCGTGGAGATTCCAGTGCTGGTGGATGCCGAATATCAGGGCCGCCGGCGCAAACTTCTGATCCAGGCCAATCGCAACGGCTTCTATTACGTGCTCGACCGCGTTACCGGCCAATTCCTGCACGGCACGCCCTTCGTGCACTCCGTCAACTGGGCGAAAGGTCTGACGCCGGAGGGCCGCCCGATCCTGGTTCCAGGCGTGGAGCCGAGTCTTCAGGGCACCAAGGTCTGCCCGTCAACCTCCGGCGCCACCAACTGGATGTCTCCCGCCTACAACCCGGATACGGGCTTGTTCTACGTGGCCGCCCTCGAAGGCTGCGGCATCAACACCAAATCATACGAGGAATTCCGCCCCGGCGGCTTTCCGTTCGACGCCACCGGCTATATTGAAAGCCCCCAGGAACCGCGCCAGTTATACGTCCGTGCGCTCGAGTTGACCACCGGTAAGCTGGTGTGGGAATTCAAGCAGATCGGCTCGCGAGCCTATGGCGCGGGTCTGCTCTCCACCGCCGGCGGCCTCATCTTCGCCGGCTGCGACCAGGGGATCTTCACCGCTCTCGATGCCCGCAGCGGAAAGCCGCTCTGGCATTTCAACACCGGCCAGGCGATTTCGGCTTCGCCCATGACCTACAGTTTCAAAGGCCGGCAGTACGTGGCAGTGGAGGCCGGCTCCAACGTAATCGTCTTCGGCTTGTTCGAGGATTCGGAGGAATCCACCTTCGGCCGGACGCAGTAGCCGGAAACTGCGCCGGACGCGCCGCGAGGCTGTATACAGCCACCAGACGGCGTTCAGCCTCTACGATCTGTCCGATCTGAGCCCGGCGAAGCTCCACATCACCGTTTTGACGGAATTCCGACGCAACAGCGATATTCCTGTATCCTCGTCCTTCATTATGCCGACCTGCCCGAAAACGACATACAGACCGTGCAGGGCTTTAAGGTCACCCGCCCTCTGCGGGCGATTCTTGACCTTATGGAGGCGGGTACGGTCGAGCGGAACTTCATCCGCCAAGCGCTACGACGGGCTGTCGACCGTGGCCTGATCACTCGCCAACAGATTCGGAATACGCGGATGGGGGAAGTGCCGGGCAGAAAGGCTGGAGAGGCATCTTTCCAAGGCAAAGATCACGGTGGCGGGCTGACGAGCCGTCGTCAGGCCGTGCGGATTCCGGCAGCGCCTTCCAGGCCGCGCGCCTGAATTTCCATCTCCCTGATCCGGAATTTCTGGATCTTGCCGGTGACGGTCATGGGGAACGAATCCACGAAGCGCACGTATTGGGGAATTTTGAAGTGCGCGATCCTGCCGCGGCAGTGCGCGCGGAGTTCCTCTTCGGTCATGCTTTCGCCGCTTTTCAGGCGCACCCAGGCGAGCACCGTTTCGCCCAGCCGGGCGTCGGGAACGCCCACCACGTGGACATCGGCGATTTTGGGGTGCAGGTGCAGGAACTCCTCGATCTCGCGGGGATAGATGTTCTCACCCCCGCGGATGATCATGTCTTTCAGGCGGCCGGTGATGTGGAAGCAGCCATCCGGCCGCATGACGGCCAGGTCGCCGGTTCGCAGCCAGCCCTCGCGGTCCACGGCACGCGCGCTGGCTTCGGCCTCCCCGTCGTAACCCTGCATGACCAGATAGCCACGGGTGCGGAGTTCGCCGCACTGGCCCGTCTCCACCACCTGTCCGGTCTGCGGGTCCACGATGGCGACCTCCGTGTGCGGCAGAGCGCGCCCGACGGTCGAGACGCGCACTTCCAGGTTGTCTTCGGTGTCCGACATGATGATGACCGGGGAGCTTTCGGTCTGCCCGTAGGCGATGGTCATCTGGCGGCAGTGCATATCTTCCACCACGCGCCGCATGATTTCGATGGGGCACGGCGCGCCGGCCATGATGCCGGTGCGCAGGGAGGAGAGATCGAAGCGGGCGAACTCGGGATGTTCCAGTTCGGCGATGAACATGGTGGGGACCCCGTAGATCATGGTGCAGCGCTCCGCCTCGATAGCCTCGAGGGTGGCGCGGGGCTGGAACTGCGGCGCCGGGAACACAATGGGGATGGCGTAGACCAGGCAGAGCAGCGAGCTCATCACGCAGCCGAAGCAGTGGTACATGGGCACGGGGCAGCAGAGCCGGTCGGCGCGGGAGACGCGCATGGCGTTGCCGATCAGGAAGGCGTTGTTCAACAGGTTGTGATGGCTGAGCAGCACGCCCTTGGGCGACCCGGTGGTGCCGGAAGTGTACTGGATGTTGACCACGGCGCGGGGATCGGGCGGCAGCGCGTCATAGGGCCGACCGCCTGCGAGCATCCGATCCCAGGCGCCGGTGCCCAGCAGCACCACGTGCTCCAGGGGCAGATCCTGCGAGTGGCGCGCTTCCCCGAGGATCTCAAGGTAGTTGGCGCGGCCGTCTTTCTCATGCAGGAACAGGGCTTTCATGCGCGACTGGCGCAGCACGAAGGCCAACTCATGCGAGCGGTAGGCCGGGTTGACGTTCACGAGCACAGCGCCGGTGAGCGCGGTGGCGGCTTGCAGGTAGATCCATTCGGCGCAGTTGGCTGCCCACATGCCCACGCGGTCGCCGGGACGGATGCCCAGGCCCCACAGACCGCGCGCGGTGGCCTCCGCCTGCTCCCGCAAGTTCGCATAGGACAGGCGCAGCCCCTGGTGGCGGGAGATCAGGGCGTCTCCGCCGGGATTGGCTGCCGCGGATTCGGCGAGCACCTGACCGATCGTCCTTTCCAGCAAGGGAGGCGCGGAGGGTCCGCGCGCGTAGCTCTGCATGGCGGGGGTATTATATCGCCGACCCGGCCTGTTCCTGGATGATTTGCCAGGCGCGCTGCACGTGGCCGCGGGTGGTGCCGATGTTGCCGATGGCCAGGTGCAAGGTGAACTTGCCGTGGAGCACCGTGTGCGAGAGGAACACCTCGCCCGAGGCGTTCACACGATCGAGCAGGCGGCGGTTTTCCTCGTCCGTGCCCTTGCGGCGGAAACACACCACGGAGAAAGGCGCGGGTGCGGCCAGTTCGAAATCCCGGTGGGCCTCCACCTGCGCGGCGAGTTCCCGGGCCCACGCGATATGCGCGCGCAGCCGGGCGGCCAGGCCCTCGCGGCCGTAGTAGCGCAGCACGAACCACAGCTTCAACGCGCGGAAGCGGCGCCCTAGCGGCACGCCGTAATCCATCAGGTTCACGGCGCGTTCGTCCTCGGAGGTGCGCAGATATTCCGGCACCAGCGAGAAGGCGCGGCGCAGGATTTCCGGGCGGCGGGTGTAGAGCACGCTGCAATCCACGGGGGTGAAGAGCCACTTATGCGGGTTGATGACCAACGAATCCGCCCGCTCGACGCCGCGGAAGACATGGCGCATCTCGGGCAGGATGGCCGCCGCGCCGCCGTAGGCCGCATCCACGTGCAGCCAGAGGCCGTGCTTTTCGGCCAGACCAGCGATGGCTTCCACCGGATCGATGCTGGTGGTGGAGGTGGTTCCCACCGTGGCAGCCACGCAAAACGGCCGGCGCCCGGCGGCCAGATCGCTCTCGATGGCCTCAGCGAGCAGGTCCGTGCGCATGCGGAACTCCGCATCCACGGGAATGCGGCGCACATTCTCCCGGCCGATACCCAGCGCCATGGCGCCCTTTTCGATCGAGGAATGCGCTTCGGCCGAGGTGTAGAGCACGAGGCCCCCGCGCGCGCCCCGTTGACGCGTCTCGGGATCGGCCATCTCACGGGCGGCGGCGATGGCGTGCAGGCTGCTGGTGGAGGCCGTATCGAAGATCAGGCCGAACAGATCGTTTTCGAGGCCCAGCCACCGGCGCAGCCAGCCGAGGGTCACCTGCTCGAGTTCGGTCACCGCGGGCGCGGTCTTCCAGAGCATGCCGTTGGGGTTCAACGCGGCGGTCAACAGTTCTCCCAGGATTCCGGGGCCGGGCGAGGAGATGGCGAAGTAACCCATGAAGCCGGGGTGGTTCCAGTGGGTGAGGGCCGGCACGATCAGGCGCTCGAAATCCTCCAGGATGCCCTCGATCGGCTCGCCCTGCTCGGGGCCGGCGTGCGGCAAGGCTGCGGCCACCTCGCCGGGGCGGACATCCGGCAAGACCCGGTACCGTTCGGGATGCGCGAGGTAACCGGCAATCCAATCCACCACCTGGTGGCCGTAACGGCGGAACTCCTCCGGAGACATCCCCATTATTGGATCACAACAGCGCCGGTTTCCCGCATTCTGGCGGCGGCCTGCGGCGGCAGTTTCCAGTTCGAGTCGAAGGAACCTTCGGCCACTACCCTCGGCGGGGAGCCTTTGAACAGGCGATAGTCCGGCAGGCTCTGGAGCAGGCGCACGGCTCGCGGCAAAAAGCGGAATCCGGGCGGCTCGACTTCCTCCGCACCGGCCCACCAGGGGAGCCCCGAGCTCACCACCACCTCCCGATCGCCGATGGGGAAGACGTACACCAGGCCGTAGTCCGCGGCGCCGGCGTTCAGATCCAGCGGCAGGCGATCCGCAAAGCGCCGGATGAGAGCGTTGGTCTCCCGGGTGCCGAAAAGCACCAGGTTAGATTCGGCCAGATCCTTCGCGGTGACGTCGCGGTCCGCCTTGACCGGCAAGGACAGCAGGAGGCGGCTCGGCGGTGTAGACCAGTCGGCCGCGTGAAGGGCCATGTCGTGGCGGCGCTGCAACTCGTCGGCAGCGGGCGCGTCCGCAGTGCCGTAGACGTACAGGTGCCGCGCGGAGACGGCTTCCAGCACCGGCCCTTCGGCACCCGGCCGCTTGGCGCCGGGCGGCGGAGAGCGGCGCCCTGTCTTCCACCCGCCATCACCGCGGGAAAAGGAGAGTGCGCTGGCCGGTTTGCTCCGGAAGGCGGCGCCGTCCACGGTCACGCTCAGGGGCCGCGCCGGGGAGAAGCGCGGATGTCCGGCCAGGTTCAGCGTGAAGCCCACCAGGTTGGCGGTGGCGATTTCCAGTTGATTCGGCCCGGTGAAACGCGCGTCGATGGAGGCCAGCGTGCCGGGCGTGAGCACGTCCAAATGCACCCACCAGGCGGTGTTGTAGCGGTAGGCCCGGGTAACGAAGCGCACCCGGTCGGGATCGCGCCGGCGCTCGAAGCCGGCGAACCAATCGAATATGGCGCCGTTGCGGTAGGCAAAATCCCAGGAATTGTGAAGCACGTTGGGATATTCGGTGTACTCGGCATGCCCGCCCAGATCCAGCAGGCGGCGCTGCCACAGGCGCGAGACCTCCACTGGGACGATGGGATCGGCCTCGCCGTGGAACAGGTGCACGGGAAGGTTCAGGGCGTTCGGTGCCAGGTCTTCCGTGCCGGGCGGCACGGCCGGGCACACGGCGGCCACCGCGGCCCAGAGGTCCGGCCGCGTGAGGCCCAGCCACAGTGCGCCGCCGCCGCCCATGGAGAGTCCGGTCAGGTAGATGCGGTCCGGGTCGATTGAGAAGCGGCGCTGCAGATCGGCGAGCATGTCGTAGACATCCTTCTCCGCGATGCCCTGGTATCCCATGGTGCCGCGCGCCAGGGGACAGGCCACGACGAAGTCCACATTGCGGAGCGCAGAGAAGTAGCGGGCGGCTTCCGCATCGGTTTCCCGCGGCAGGTTGCCGCGGCCGAAGACCCGGCGCATGTTGAGCCGGTGGTTGGAGTCGGCTCCGTGCAGGCTGACCACCAGCGGGTACTTGCGCGCGGGATCGTAATTGCGCGGCAGGTAGAGCGCGTAGGGCTGGTCGGAATCGTCCACGCCGGAGAAGAAGGTGAGTACCTGCGGCCCCGGGCGGTACACCTGGGCGAGGGCTGAGGCGGCCAGCAGGAGGGCCAGCGCGGCGAGGCGTAAGCAGGAAAGTTCGAAAGAACCGCTCCCTGACGGTCGCGGCTCGGTGGCACTTGCCTTCTTACGCCGGGCCACCGCGTTGGATCTCCGGCAGCCAGGCCCGGAACCACTCCTGGAATTCCGCGAGGAGTTTCTGGCGGGACGGCGACAGGGGCACCGCGGCGGGCCCGATCTTCAGGCCGCGCGCCGCAGCCGCCGCCTTGACGCCCACCGGCGTGGGGAAGCGGTCCAGCCAGGCGATGAACTCCTGGAGGCGGGCTTCCAGCCAATCGACGCGCGCGCGGTTGCCGGATTGAATGGCGGCATCCAGCCCCAGCATCAGCTCGGGCACGGCGCAGGCCACTCCCGAGACCACGCCGTCGGCTCCCGCGGCGCGGGCCCGGGTGAAGACCACGTCGTTGCCCACCAGCAGCGTGAAAGGATGCGCCGTGGTGATCTGCTTCAGACGGGAAAAGTAGTCGAAGCTGCCGCTTGAGTCTTTGATGCCCGCGAACAGGCCGGTGGAGAGCAGTCCGACGGCCGTTTCGCATTCGATTTCGGTCGTGAAGAACGGGATGTTGTAGAGATAGATGGCAACCTGTTTGCCGACCTGCGCGGCGAAATCCAGAAAGAACTGGCGCAGGTCGTCCTGCTGGTAACGGAAGAAGTAAGGAGGCATCAGCAGAAGGCCGGCGGCCCCCGCCGCGACGGCTTCGCGGCCCAGTTCCAGCGCGCCATCCAGCGTGGAGTGCCCCACACCCGCCAGCACCGGTACGCGGGAGCGCTTAGTGGCCAGGTAGACCAGGCGGATGCGCTCTTCAGAGCTGAAGTTGACGAATTCGCCGGTGGAGCCCATCAGGGCGATGCCTTTCACGCCGGCGCTGCACAGAAAGTCGATCAGTTCCAGCGTGCCGCCCACATCCGCCCCGTGCGGTTGTTTCCCGCGCGGCGTGAGGGCCGCCACATTCACTCCGCTGATGGGTTTCACGCGCGCTCCGGGCTCCTACTTGACCAGTGGCGTGAGCACCACGTTGCGGAAATCCACCGGGCCGTGGTCGCCTTGCAGCAGAATGGGGCCGGGCTTCGCCTCGTCGGCGTTGTCGGCGATGGCCGTCAGGCCCTCGATGTATCCGTGATCGATCACTTTCTTGCCGTTCAGCACCACGGTGACAGAGCGGCCCACCAGGCGGACGTCGTAAGTCTGCCACTCGCCGGCGGGCTTGCTGGCGTTTTCCGAGGGAGCGATGCGGCTGTAGAGCGCGCCGTTGCTGTGCAGCCCGGCCGGCTTGCCGTAGTCCTCCAGGATCTGGACTTCGTAGCGGCCGCGCAGGCCGATTCCGCTGTTGCTGTGCGGGCCCACGCGATACTCCACGTGCAGGGTGAAGTTCCAGAACTTCGCGTCGCTTTCCAGGTTGTTCGCTCCGCCGGTGCTTCGGAGGACGCCGTCTTCCACGGTCCAGCCGAGCGCTTTGCCTGCGATCATGCCGTGCCAGCCGGAGAGGTCCTTGTGATTGAAGAGCTGGACGGGCTTGCCTTCATGCCAAGAGCCGTCGTCTTTGTCGCGAAGTTCCGGAGCGCGCACGCCCACCCACTGGAGGCGCTCCGCACCAGACTCGAAGGCGCCCCGGAGTTTCCCGCCGGCAAGGCGCGCGGTGTAGACCTGATGGACGGCGTGCTGCTGGCCGTGGGCCGGACGGTCGAAGGTGAAGCGCAACTCGCCGTTCTGCAGGGTGATCTGCTCGATGCGGTTCATGTCGCCGCCGGGGAAGCCCACGAATTTACCCGCGAGGTCCGGCGTTCCGGCGCCCGAGACTTCCAGCCACCAGGCGCGGCCGCGCGGTTCGCCGGTCACGGTGATGTCCCAACGGCCATTGAACGAGGCGTCCGCGGCGAGGAGCGCGGGCGCACTCGCCAACAGGAGCAGAAAGGTCATGCGCATGATTGGTTTCCTGCGGGAAATTATAACAGGCGGCCGGAAGCGGCCCTCACAGGAGATTGCGGCCGCGGTCCAACAGGAAGCGCGCGCCGCCGTAGTCGCTGCCCAGGCCCGAGGAGTCGTTGAGCCCCCAATGATACGGGTTGAACTCGATGGCCGTGTACTTGCCAGGGCGTCCGTAGCGCGACAGAAAATCCGCCAGCGAAAGCCCGCCTTCTTCGAAGTCGCCGCGGTACCACTTGAAGATCATGCTGACGCGGGCCATGTGTTTCTCGGGAAAAAACTGGTTCAGACCGCCGGCCGCCAGCCACTGCCGTGTGTTGTCGTCCAGTTGGGCGTCCACGCGCGGACCCGTGTACGCCTCCGCCCGCAACGGCGGGCAACTGCGCGCCGCGCAGACCAGGGCAGCATGGATGCGGGCATCGCCGGTGCGGCGCAGTTCGGCCTCGATGTCGTCGAGCGAGATCTTGCGGCCGTTCAGCACGTGGCGCGCGGCTTGAAAGGGATTGTCCGTGCGCCAGATGCTGGCCACGGGGTAGTTGGCCAGGATCCAGCGGATGGTCAGCGCGTTGTAGGCGTTGATCATGGCCGCCTTGCGGGCCGCCGGCGTCAGGCCCACGGGCCACGGGCGGCCAAGCAGTGCCAGATACGCGTCCAGCGCCGGCACGTCGTGCTGCTTCCAGGCGGCGTAATCCACCAGGTGATGAGTGTTCACGTAGCGCTTCAGCAGGAGATCCCAGCCGGAGTGGTCCAGATCCGCCGCGCCCCCGAGCGTGAGCGGCAGCAACAGCAGAGCCAGCCTCATTGACGGCGCAGGTCTTCCGGCGAGCGCTGCGCATCCAGCCTCTCGATGTGAAAAATCCACTTCAACGGAAGCGTGCGAGGGGCATAGCACATGCGGTCGTCGCAGGCCTGGTAGCGGAAGGAGCCGGCCACGGTGAGCGTGCGATCGGGCCCGAGCAGCGGCCTGAGGTCCTGGCTGCCGCCGAGAGTAAGGTCGCGCATCAGGCGGAGACGGCCGCGGTAGACGGGCACGGTTTCGCCGATGGCCGCGAGGTGCAGCTGTTCCGACGGCGGATAGTTGACGGGCCGTACCAGCCAGGCCTTGGGCGCCCGTTCCGGCGTTGGAGAAACCTGCCAATCCACCGGGATGTAGCCGCCTTCCACTCCCGGGGCGTACAAGTGCATGCCGGGCTTTAGGTCCACATCCAGCAGGAGCGTCAGGCGGGCTCCCGGCGGAACGGCTGCGTCACTGGCCGACGAGGTGAGCGTCAATTGCGGCGTCTCGACGGTGGGGCCGGCCTGGCCGGCCGTGCCCCCGAACTCGCGCACCAGAATGCTGGCCGCGGTGTAGCGTTCCGTGTGGTCGTCCTCGAAATACTTGGCGCGCACGATCCCGTTCACGTCGATCAAGTACATGCCCGGGAACGGCACTCCGTAAGGCATCTCGCCGGGGTGGAAATTGGTGTTCAGGATATCGAAGGCGCGAATGATGGTGGAGTCGGCATCACCCAGCAGCGGGTAAGTAATGCCCTTGCGGCGCGCAAAGTCGCGCAGCAGGGCCGGGGAATCGTAACTCACGGCCGCCACGGCCAGTCCATTCTTGCGGTAAGCCTCCTGCTGACGCTGCAACTCGACCAGTTGCGCTTTGCAGTAGGGTCACCAGTCGGCGGTGCGCACAAACAGCAGCACCAGGCCGTTAGGGCCGCGCAGGGTAGCGAAAGTCTGGAGCTTTCCGTTCTGATCCCGGCCGGTGAAATCCGGAATCTGCGCGCCCACCGCCGGACCGGTCTTCAGGTGCAGATCCACCTTCGGGACCGGGCGCAGGCGGGGCTCTTCTCCGGCGCCGGCAAGCAGGGCGCAAGCCGAGCACACTAGCAGAAGCAGGCGCATGCGTGGCGAAAACACGGAGATTCTCCTTACACAAGGTATCATTCCGGAAGAGCCCCGGTATGCGCGCCGCCGCCGCAATCACCATCCTGGTCCTGCTCCAAGGCGGGTACGCCACTTACCGCAGCCGGCGATTCTATCAGAGCCACACTCCATTTTTCGACTCGTGCTCGTACACCAACCAGCTTGCCGAGGTCTACGCGGTGGCGCGCACGCAAGGAGTGGCGGCGGGCTGGAAGAACGCTACCACCAATCGCAACGTGGCGCTGCCGTGGCTCGTTGCGGCGGTGCTTGCGCCTTTAGTACCGCTCTCGCGCGAGCTGGGAACCTGGATGCAGACGGCGTGGCTGCTGTGGCTGGGTCTCGCGCTGGGCTGGTATTTCGTACGCTGCCGCGGCGCGGACGCGTGGCTGGCGGTGACGCTGACGTTGCCCTTCCTGAGTTTCGGCGGGATCTACTGCGTGGACGGGGGCCTGGCGGATTTCCGCATGGATCTGCCGCTGTACATTCTTCTGGCGGCGGCGGGCGCGTGGTACCTGGCAGCGTGTTCCCTGCCCTCCGCCGTGCCTTGGCTGCTATGCGGTGTCTCGGCCATGCTGGCCTGCCTGACGCGGGCCACCGCCGTGGCTTACCTGGCGGCCATGTTCGGTCCGCCATGGGGGCTTCGGCTGTTGCGCGCATCCGGCGCCGAACGCCGGGCGCTGCTGGCCGGACTGCCTTGGTTGTTGGCGCCGCCGCTGGCGGCCGTCGCCGTGTTTCTGGGACACAGCTACCGGTATCTGTATCAGTACTACTTTGTCTGGAGCCCGGACGCCACCGCGCACCTGCCGCCGTGGCGCTCCGCGATTCACCTGGCGCTGGGCCTGGCGCACATCGGCGTGCCTCTGGCGGCGGCTTCCGTGGCGGTGCTGGGGATTCTGCTGTGGGTCGAGCGGCCGGCGGCAAAGGTTTCGGCAGCCGCGTGGCTGGCGCGGCTCGACTGGGAGATCCTGTACCTAGGATTGGCGCCCGTGCTGTTGCTGGCGGCGCTCGGAGCCGGGCCAAATCCCTATGTCTCGATGCCTGCGGTGTTCGGGTTTCTGTCATTCAGCTACGTGCCGTATCGCGGGATTTCGCTGGCCGCGCTGCGGCCGCCGGCGCGCCGCGCTGTGTGCGCACTGCTGCTCGGCGCCTGCGCGTTCAACGCAACCACGGCCGGCGGCAAGCATCTGCTGGAGCAGCCCCACCTGGCCGGCATGGCCGCCGTGCGGAGCATCCTGGACAGCATCCGCGCGGACGCGGCCAGGCGGGGCCTGCGCGAGGTCGCGTTCGTCAATACCTATATCGGGGAGCTGAACAACAGCATGCTGCGCAACATCCTGATTTACGAGTACGGCGGCATGCCCGCAGGCGGCGGCATCGCGGATCCCTCCGGCATGCGCTTCGGCGGCGCCGCGGATCTCGCTTTCAGCGCCGCGAGCCCGGGAGAATGGGCGCGCAACGTGCCCGGCGCGACCGACGAGCAGAAACTCTCCGACCTGGTGCGGACGGCGCTCGAGCGTGTGGATTATGTGCTGCTGCCGGACGAGGCCACGCTGCGCTACCTGGAGAGCCGCGTGGGATTCGTGTATCTGAACGGGAAGGCGCGCGAATTGCGGCGCCGGATTCTGGCCACCGGCAGGTGGACACCACTGGGCGAGCCGGTGGCCCTCAGCCCGCACGAAACCGTGCGCATTTATCGCAAGGAGCCGGGACCGGAACCTCAGCCCAGGCGGGCGAGTTCCTCCAGGCTGAGGCGGCCGGTGTAGATGGCCATGCCAAGCGCGGCGTGGACATTCATGGACAGCAGTTCGCGCACTTCATCGAGGGTGGTGATACCGCCGGCGGCCGTGAGTTCGAGGGCGGTGGCCTGCCGCAGGCGCCGGAACCAGGCCAGGTCCGTGCCTTGCAACATACCCTCCTTGTCCACGTAGGTGCACAGGAAGCCCGAGCAATAGGGCTCCAGCGCGGCCAGCACCTGTTCGGCAGTGAAGTCCGTGGCTTCGCGCCAGCCCTTCACCACGATGCGGCCCTCTTTGGAATCGAGCGCCACGATGAGGCGTTCGCGGCTCACGGCGGCGGCCAGGGACGCCAGGAAGGCCTGGTTCACGCCCTCGCGGGTGAAGGCGGCGGTGCCGACGATCACTTTGCGCGCGCCCTGTTCGACCAGCGCCCGGGCTCGCTCGACAGTGCGGACGCCGCCGCCCACGCGGGTGACGGCGCGGCCGGCCAGCAGGCGCACCAGGTCGTCGTTCGAACCGCGGCCCATGGCGGCGTCCAGGTCGATCACCTGAATCTCGGGGAAGGCGGCGAACTTGCGCAACATCTCCAGCGGAGCGTCGCCCTCCAGCGCCTTGTCGCGGCCTTGCACCAGTTGGACCACTTTTCCATCCATCAGGTCGATGCAGGGCAGAATCATGCGGTCTTCCTCACCGGGATGCCGTGGCGCTCCAGAAATTCCTTGAGCTCGTTCACCGTGTATGTGCCGTAGTGGAAGATGGAGGCGGCCAGCGCCGCGTCGGCTTCGCCTTCCGTGAGCACGCGCAGGAAATCCTCGGGCTTGCCGGCACCTCCGCTGGCGATGACGGGGATATGGGTGGCCCGGGACACGGCGCGCGTGAGTGGGCAATCGAAGCCCTGCTGCACGCCGTCGCTATCCATGGAGGTGAGCAGGATCTCGCCGGCGCCCAGCGTCTCGCCGCGCGCGGCCCACTCGACCGCGTCGATGCCTTCGTCGTCGCGGCCGCCGCGGGTGTAAACGTTCCAGGCGCCCGCCGCGCGCCGCCGCGCGTCGATGGCTAGCACGACCGCCTGCGCGCCGAATTCGGCGCTCAATTCGGCGATCAGCTCCGGGCGGCGCACTGCCGCGGTGTTCACCGAAACTTTGTCGGCGCCCGCCATGAGAATAGTGCGCGCGTCCGCCACCGAGCGGATGCCGCCGCCCACCGCCAGGGGGATGAAAACCTTGCGCGCGGTGCGCGCCACCACGTCGGCCATGATGGCGCGCGCGTCGCTCGAGGCGGTGATATCCAGGAACACCAGTTCGTCGGCGCCGGCGCGGTTGTAGCGGTCCGCCAGTTCCACGGGGTCGCCGGCATCGCGCAGGTTCACGAAGTTGACCCCCTTGACCACGCGTCCGCCGGTCACATCCAGACAGGGAATGATGCGTTTGGCCAGCATGTTCAGAGATCCACGAAGTTGCGCACGATGCGCAGCCCCACGGGGCCGGATTTTTCGGGGTGAAACTGCACGCCGAACACATTGCCGGATTCGAGCAACGCCGTGTAGGGCACGGTGTAGGTGCAGACCGCGGCGGTCACTGCGGTTTCGGGGACGTAGTAGCTGTGCGCGAAGTAAACGTAGGGCTCGGGCCCGAGACCCGCCAGCAGGCGCGCGGCGCGGCGCGGCTCGATGGAGTTCCAGCCCATGTGCGGCACGCGCGCTTCGGCGGAGAAGCGCCGTACCGTGCCCTGATAGATGCCCAGCCCGCGCACTTCGGGAGCTTCTTCGCTGGACTCGAACAGGCCTTGCAGCCCGAGGCAGATTCCCAGGAACGGGACGCCCGCGCGGATGCGCCGGCAGAGCGTGTCGCGCACGCCCAGATCGTCCAGGGCGCGCATCATCTGGCCGAAGTGACCCACGCCCGGCAGGATGATTTTCGTGGCGCTCTCCAAGCCCGCTGCGTCCCGCACCAGGGCGTATTCCGCGCCGATCTCGGCCAGCGTATTTTCGACCGAACGCAGGTTCCCGGCGCCGTAGTCGAAGATGGCGATCACAGCAGTCCTTTCGTGGAGGGCAACTGATCCTTCAGCCGCCGGTCCGTGGAGCAGGCGTATTTCAAAGCCCGCGCGAAACACTTGAAGATGGCCTCGATCTTGTGGTGGCTGGAGCGCCCGTAGAGCACCTTGGCGTGCAGGTTCGCTCCGGCGTGGTTGACGAAGCCGCCGAAGAAATCCTCCACCAGTTCGGTTTGCAGGTCGCCAACCAGCCGCACCTTCACCAGGTCGCGATACACCAGCGCCGCACGCCCGCCCAGGTCGAGCGCCACCACAGCCAGCGTTTCGTCCATGGGCAGGACGAAATAGCCGGCGCGGTTGATGCCGCGGCGGTCGCCCAGCGCCCGGGAGAACAACTGCCCCAGCACGATGCCCACGTCCTCAACGGTGTGGTGCTGGTCCACGTCCAGATCGCCATCGGCGTGCAGGGTGAGATCGAAACCGCCGTGTTTGGCGAACAGCTCCAGCATGTGATCGAAGAAGCGGATGCCGGTGGAGATCTCGTAGCGGCCGCGGCCTTCGATCTTCAGCGAGCCGCGAATGCGGGTCTCTTTGGTGTCGCGTTGAATAGTGGCGGATCTCATGAGGCGAGCACGGGCTCCAGTTGGTTGATGTCGTCGAGAACGGCGATGGCATGTTCGGCCCGGAACAGGCGGACCACCTCCTCGTAGCGTAGGTTCGAGGGCGCGGCGATACCGATAAACGGCACACCCGCGGCGCGGGCGCAGCGCGCGTCATCCACCGTGTCGCCGATATACCAGGCCGGGGCTCCGGGAAACTGCCCCACGATGTGCAGCAGGCCGCCGGGCGCTGGCTTGTGCGGCAGGCCGGAATCCGCGCCCACGATGGGATCGAACACCAGGCCGCGCGCGAAGCGCCGCAGCGTCAGCTCGGCTTCCCAGCGCTCCCGCCCGGTGAGCACGGCCAGGCGATACGCGCCGCTCAGCCGCTCGAACAGGCCTTCGCGCGCCAGCCAGCGCTCGCGCAGGATCAGGCCGTTTTCGCCGTTGCCGTGGAAGATGCCCTGGAAGTACTCCACCACGGCGGGGAAGGGCGTCTCCACGCCGAGCTCGGAGATGATGTGGTGCGAAAGCTTCCAATCGTCGTTCCAGCCGCCCTGGTTTTTGTAGTCCTGGATTCGGGCACGCGAGATCCGCCGGCCGGTGAAATGCTCCACTGTGCGGCAGATGGTCTCGCGGTAAGATTCGGTGACGTCCACCAGGACTCCGTCCATATCGAAGACCAGTACCCCTTGCGGCATCACCAGACCTCCTTGAGCGCCTCGATCAGGCGGCGGGTCTGCTGGCGCGTGCCCACGGTAACGCGCACACAGCCGGGAATCTCGTAGCTGCGGTCGCGCACCAGGATGCCCCTGGCCCGCAGGGCGTCGCGAATCTCGATGGCCCGCGAGCCGGCATCCAGCAGCACGAAGTTCGCCGCGCTGGGAAAGTGGCGGATACCCAACTGATCGAGGCCCACGATGAGCAGTTCGCGCGCGGCCAGCACCTCGGCTACGTAGTTGTGGATGTAGGCGGTGTCGCGAATGGCCTCCTGCGCCGCCAGCACCGCCAGCGAGTTCACGCTGTAAGGAGACTGGGCCTTGTGCAGGTAGGCGACGTTGGCGGGGTGCGAAAACAGGCAGCCCAGCCGCATCGCCGCCATGCCGTAGACCTTGGAAAAGGTGCGGCTGACGAACAGGTTCGGGCAATGCTCGATGAGCGGAAGGGCCGTGACGCCGGAAAACTCGTAGTATGCCTCGTCGATGAAGACCACCGCGCGCCGCGCGCGCTTGAGGATGCGCTCGATGGCTTCGAGCGAGACGCCCGTGCCCGTGGGATTGTTCGGATTGGCGATCAGCACGGCGCGGGTGGCGGGGGTAATGGCGCGCAGCAGTTCGTTGAGCGGGAAATCCAGGGTGGGACGCAGGTAATCCATCTCCCGGATGGCGGCGCCGGCCACCTCCGCGTAGAAGCGATACATGGCGTAGGCGGGCCGCAGCAGCAGGACTTCGTCGCCGTCGTCCACGTAGGTGTTGAGGAAGACCTGGATCGCCTCGTCAGTGCCGTTGGTGAAGACGAAGGATTCCGGCTGGACGCGAAAGAACTCCGCCACGGCTGCCTTGGCCTCGCCGTATTCGGGGTAGACCGCGAGATGCGCGGCGTCGAGCGAGCGGCGCAGAAACTCGACCACGCGCGGCGAGCAGCCCACGGTATTCTCGTTGAAATCCAGGCGGAGCTTATCCGCGCGGCCGGCAGTGGGTGGTGAATAAGGCGCCATTTTCAGCACCGCATCGCGCGGCCGGATGCCGCCCTTGGGCAGTTTTACGGCCTTAGGCATGGGTTCGCACCTCCACGGAACGCGCGTGCGCCTCCAGGCCCTCGGCGCGGGCCAGGGTGGTGATCGCCGGCGCCAGCGCGCGCAGGGCGCGCCGGTCCAACTCCTGCACGGAGATCACTTTCACGTAGTCGGCCACCGAGAGCCCCCCGCGCAGGCGGGCCGCGCCGCCAGTGGGCAGCACGTGGTTGGGGCCGGAGGCGTAATCGCCCGCCGCCTCCGGGCTGAAGGGACCCACGAACACGCTCCCCGCGTGCGCGATGCGCGCCAGCAGCGCGCGGTCCGGGATGCTCAGATGCTCCGGCGCGAAGCGGTTGGAAATCTCCACGGCCTCCTCGAGCGAAGCCACGTGCACGATGGCGCTGTTGCGCGCGATAGCCTGGCGGGCGACGGCGGCGGTGGGCAGATCCGCCAGGCGCCTCTCGACCTCCCGGGCCACCGCCGCGGCGAGCCGCTTCGAGGTGCTCAGCAGCACCGCCGAGGCGTCCACGTCGTGTTCGGCCTGCGCCAGCAGGTCGGCAGCCAGGTAGCCCGGATCTCCCTCGGCCGCGATGATCAGAATCTCGGTCGGCCCGGCCACAAAGTCGATGCCGGTTTCCCCGGCCAGCAGCTTTTTGGCTGCCGCGACGTAGATGTTGCCCGGGCCCACGATGCGGTCGGCCCGCGGCACCGTGCGCGTGCCGAAGGCAAACGCGGCGATGGCCTGCGCGCCGCCCATCTGGAACACGTGGCGCACCTTCAGCAGCGCGGCCGTGCCCAGGATTTCCGTCACCGGCCGCGGGCAGGCGACGCAGATGTTTTTGACGCCGGCCACCTGTGCCGGCACCACCGTCATCATCAGCGTGGAAGGCAGCGGATAGCGGCCCGCCGGGATGTAGGCGGCCACCGTATCGAGCGGGCGCACGATCTGGCCCAGGCGCAGTCCCGGCCGCGGCTGGAGTGTCCGCGCGGCGGGCATCTGCATGCGGGCGAAGGCGCGAATGTTGGCCGAGGCCTCCCGCACCGCCTTGCGAAACGCCGGCGCCAGTTCGCCGGAGGCGCGCTGCAATTCCGCCTCCGGGACGCGCACGGTGGGCCGGTCGAGACCGTCGAACTTGCGGCCGTACTCGACCAAAGCCCGGTCGCCCTGTTTGCGCACGGCTTCGAGGATGGGGCGGACAATCTGCTCGGCCTCGCTGAGCCGCGCCTGGCGGCGGGCCAGCAGCCGCCCGACCTGGTTGGAAGGAAGGATGCGAATCATGGGCTCTACAAGACGATCTTCTTCAAGGGATACTCGACGATGCCCTGCCCGCCGGCCTGCTTCAGCCGGGGAATGATGTCTCGCACGGTGGTTTCGTCCAGAATGGTGTTCACCGCCAGCCACTCTTCGTCGCTCAAGTGCGAGATGGTGGGCCGCTTCAGCGCCGGCAATACCCCCAGAACGGCTTCCAGGTCGTTCTTGTGCACATTGAGCATCAGCCCCACCTTGCCCAGCGCGTTGATGGCGCCTTCGAGCAGCATGCGCATACCCTCGAGCTTGCGCCGCTTCCAGGGATCCTGCCAGGCTTGCTGGTTGGCGATGAGCTGGGTGTTGGATTCGAGCACCGTATCGATGATTTTGAGCTTGTTGGCGCGCAGCGAAGAGCCGGTTTCGGTGACCTCCACGATGGCGTCGGCCAGCACCGGGGGCTTGACCTCGGTGGCGCCCCAACTGAACTCCACCTTGGCGCTGACCCCGTGGGCCGCCAGGTAGCGCCGCGTGGTGGCTACCAGTTCGGTGGCGATGATCCTGCCCTCCAGGTCCTTGACGGAGCGGAAGGCGGAAGCCTCCGGCACGGCCAGCACCCAGCGCACCTTGCCGAAGCTCTGCTTGGCGTAGACGAGGTCGGCCACGGCTTCCACCTGGGCTTCGGTTTCCGCCACCCAGTCGCGGCCGGTCATGCCGGCATCCAGGATGCCGTCTTCCACGTAGCGCGCCATCTCCTGCGCCCGGATGAGCATGCACTCGATCTCGGGATCGTCGATGGCCGGAAAATACGACCGGCTGCTGGTAGTGATGTTGAAGCCGGCCCGCCGGAACAGGTCGATGGTGGCGTTTTCGAGGCTGCCCTTAGGAATGCCCAGCTTGAGTTTCACGCCCGCCCTCCGTAAACCGCGTCCGGATCATAGGCCCGCGGCTCGGATTCCACCCATTGACCGTCCGCCAGGCGGCGGTAGAAGCAACTCTCGTAGCCGTTGTGGCACACCCCCGGGCCCAGGGCTTCCACGCGGATCAGCAGGGCGTCCTGGTCGCAATCGGTGGCGATCTCCTTTACCACCAGACGGTGCCCCGAGGTCTCCCCCTTCAGCCACAACTTCCGGCGCGAGCGGCTGTAGAAGGTGGCATAGCCGGTCTCCACCGTCTTGCGGAAGGCTTCCTCGTTCATGAAGCCCACCATCAGCACCCGGCCGCTGCGGTGATCCTGGATCACCGCGGTCACCAGTCCATCCAATTTGGCAAAGTCCAGATTCATGTCTCTAAAATGAAAAAGCCCGCCGACGCTGCGGCGGGCATCCTTTCCGATTTCCAGATGGGTTCCAATCAGAACAGCGCCCGTCGCAAGAAAGACGCACCCGGATGATGGTGGTGATGCCGCGCGACGGACCCGATGGCCATAAAGCAGCAGTATAGCAGATCCACGTGGGGCTGTGCCCGGCTTGCGTTTTGCCCCCGGCGCGGTAAAATAAGGTTTGGAGTGTCGAACGTTCTGAGTGGGCGAAAGCCCACTTTTTTGTTGAGTTCGGCGCGCCTTTGAGTCATGCGGCAGGCGGTAGTGGCCAAAATCGAAGAAATTGCCCGGCGGGTCGCCGAATCCGAAGGGATGGAATTGGTCGATGTGGAATTGAAGGGCGGCGGCAAAAACCAGTTCCTGCGGATCTCCATCGATAAGCCGGCGGGCGTCTCGCACGCCGACTGCGAACTCGTCTCGCAGCAGGTGGGCACGATTCTGGACGTCGAGGACCTTCTGCCGGGTTCGTACACTCTCGAAATCAGCTCTCCGGGAATCGAACGCAAACTACTCAAGCCGAAGGATTACGAGCGATTTCAGGGCAAAAAGGCCCGGGTCACCCTGCGCCAGGCGGTGGAGAACCAGCGCCACTGGGAGGGAACCCTGGCCGGCTTCAGTGAAGGTGTCATCAGCCTGGAAGCAAACGGCAGAACCATCCGGTTCCCGTTCGAACAGGTGGAAAAGGCGAACCTGAAGTTCGAGTGGTGACGCCTCCCCCGGAAACGTCTTACCGCCAAGCGATAGAGCCAAACGAGGAGCACATTGGAAACCATCTTTCAGTCCATCGAAATTTTGAGCAAGGAAAAGGGTATCGACCCGCAGATCGTGCTCGACGCGGTGCGCGACGCCATGCTCATCGCCGCCAGGAAGCATTTCCGGACCAACGAGGATTACATCGCCGAGCTGGATGAAAAGACCGGCGCCATTCAGTTGTTCGCGGTGAAGAAAGTGGTCGAGCAGGTGACCGATCCCTCGCACGAGCTCACCCTGGCGGAGGCTTCGCGCTTGGACCCGGCGGCCGAAATCGGTTCCGAGGTCCGCATCCAGAAGAACACCGACGCCCTGGGCCGCATCTCCGCGCAAACCGCCAAGCAGGTGATCTTCCAGAAGGTCCGCGAAGCCGAGCGCGAAACCGTCTACCAGGAATATTCTGGCAGGGTCGGCGAGTTGGTCAACTGCACCGTGAAGCGCATCGAGGGTCCCGACTATATCCTGGACTTGGGCAAGACCGAATCCCGCCTGCCCAAGAAGGAGCAGTCCAAGCTGGAGAGCTACAGCGTCGGGGACCGCGTCCGCTGCGTCATCAAGATGGTGGACAAGTCCAGCAAAGGCCCCGGCGTGGTGGTTTCGCGCGCCGTGCCGGAACTAGTGATGCGCCTGTTCGAGCAGGAAGTGCCCGAAATCTACGACAGCACCGTGGTCATCAAGGGCTGCGCGCGGGAAGCCGGCGAGCGCACCAAGATCGCCGTGCAGAGCCGCGACCGTGACGTGGATAGCGTGGGCGCCTGCGTGGGCATGAAGGGTATGCGCGTGCAGTCCATCATCCGGGAACTGCGCGGTGAGAAGATCGACATCATCGAGTACTCGGACGACCCGGTGGTCTTTGCCACGCACGCCCTCAGCCCGGCCAAGATCAGCCGGGTGACCATCCTGGATCCCCAGGAGCGGCACATGGAGGTCATCGTGGATGACTCCCAGCTTTCGCTGGCCATCGGCAAGAAAGGCCAGAACGTGCGCTTGGCGGCCAAGCTGCTCAACTGGAAGATCGACATCAAGAGCGAAGAGGAGAAGCGTCAGGAGGTCGAATCCGCCATGGCCGCCCTGGTAGCTCCGGGTGCGCCGGTCTCGGTGCTGATCGATTACGGCCTGGGAGAGAAGCTCGCCGAAAAGCTGCTGGAAGCCGGTGTGGGAACGGTCGAGAAGCTCGGCCAGATGACTCCGGAGCAGCTCGAGGAGATCCCGGGGATCGGCCCCAAGATGGTGGCCCGCATTCAGGAAGCCGTCAACGCGTATTACGGCCAGTACGAAGAAGGAGCGGCCAGCCCAGCCGCGCCGGAGGAGCACGCCCCCGCGCCGGCCGGGGAGGCTGCCGCGGAAGAAGCCGCCGCAGGCGAGGCGGAACCCACCGCGGAGGTGGCGGCTAGCGCCGCACCGGCGGAGGAAGTTGCCTCCAGAGCGGAAACTGTGGAAATGGTGCAACCCGAGTCTGATACGATAAAGGACTCGGAGCCCGAGACTTCCCCGACGGGAGAACAGGGGGACCGGCCGGAGGTATAGCGTTCGTTGCGGGCCTGCCCGCAACGAGCAAAGTTTTTATCTATGAAGAAGATCCGCATTAACGAGCTGGCCCGGGAGCTTGAGGTGAAGGCCCACGAAATCCTCGATAAACTCCCTGAGTTGGGCGTCCAGGAGAAAAAGACGCGCTCCAGTTCGATCGACGAAGATGTGGCGGCGAAGCTGCGGCGTATATTTGGCTTCCCCGCGGAACCCGGCGAGGAAGGCGCGGAGCCAGAGGCCTACGCCGAGTCGGAAGCACTGCCAGCCCACGAGCGGGCGCCGGAAGCGGCCCCGCCCGCGCCAACCCCCGCTGCCTCCCAGCCTGCCGCGCCGGTCGAAGCTCCATCCGTGGCATCCGAGGCAACTCCGGAAACGTCCCCGGAAAAGCCTGTGTTTCGCCCTGCGCAGCCGATCCGGCCGCCCCTGGCGGGTATGACGCCTGCCGCGCCGCCCGCGGCCCCTCCGCCGGCTCCCACGCCCTCGCGCCCGGCGGTGACCGTCCGCGGACCCGAAGCGCCCGTAACCCCTCCGGCGGCGGTGATCGCACCGGGCCGGCCGGCCGCTCCGCAGGCCAAGCCGTTGCCGGTAGCTCCCAAACCCGGCCAGATTCTCTCCGGACCGCGCCAGCCCTTCCCGGCGGCCGTAACTGAAGGGGTCCGCGTGCCCGGCGCTCCGAGTCTTCCTAAGCCCGCGATTATCCCGCGCACGCAGCCGCTGCGCGCCGCCACACCGGCAACTCCCGCAGCGCCTGCGGCATCCGCGGCTCCCGCGGCGGGGGCGCCGGCGGCGCCCACGCCAGGCACGCCGCGGCCCGCGCCACAAGGCCGCCCGTTGGTGGGCCAGCCCGCCGCGCGTCCCGTGGTTCCGCCCCGGCCCGATCTGGTGGCCAAACTGAGCCAACCCCGTCCGGCTTCGCCGGTGCCGGGTGTACCCGCCCCGGTGCCGCGTCCCGGCGTGCCACTCCGGCCGCAAGCGACGCCCGTGCCGGGCCAGCCGATCTATCGCGGCCCCATTCGCCCCGGCCAACCCATCGTGGCCCGCCAGGGTGCCAGACCCGGAGCCCCGGCCCGTCCCGGCGGCCCGCGGCCCATGCACCCGACCTCCCGCCCGCGGTTGGACGCCGGTGTGGCGCCTCCACCGGACCAGCAACGCCGCCTCCCCGATAAGCGCGGGGCTCGTCCGCAGCGCGATCGGCAAGCGGAGCCGGAAGAGAAAATCCTGCGCCCGGCCAGCCGGCGGCAAGCCGAGCAAGGTCCCCCGCCCATCAACCGCGCCATCACCATTTCCGAGGGCATCACGGTCAAGGAACTCTCCGAGAAGTTGGACGTCAAGGCCAACCTGGTGATCAAGAAGCTGGTGGATCGCAACATCTTCGCCACGATCAACCAGACCCTCGACTCCAAGCTGGCCAACGAGATCGCCCGCGAGTTCGGCGCTTCCACGAGCACGGTGACCTACGAAGAGGAAGCCATGCAGCAGATCGAAGTGGCTGAAGTGGAGAAAGATCTGCACAAGCGGGCCCCCGTGGTCACCATCATGGGCCACGTCGATCACGGCAAAACCTCGCTGCTGGACGCCATCCGGGAAGCCAACGTGGCCGGCAAGGAAGCCGGCGGCATCACCCAGCACATCGGCGCCTATTACGTGGAAAAGGACGGCCGCAAAGTAGTCTTCATCGACACGCCTGGCCACGAGGCGTTCACCCGTATGCGGGCGCGCGGCGCGAGGGTCACCGACATCGTGGTCCTGGTGGTGGCGGCGGACGACGGGGTGATGCCCCAGACGCTCGAGGCCATCGATCATGCCCGCGCCGCCAAGGTGCCCATCATCGTGGCCATCAACAAGATCGACAAGGCCGATGCGCAACCGGAGCGCATCAAGCAGCAATTGGCCGACCGTGGGCTGCTGGCCGAGGATTGGGGCGGCGATACCGTCATGGTGCCCGTCTCGGCGCGCGCCAAGACCAACCTCGACCTGCTGCTCGAAATGATCCTGCTCGTAGCCGACCTGCAGGATCTCAAAGCCAACCCCGCCCGGCCAGCCATGGGAACGGTGCTCGAAGCCAAGCTGGACCGCGGCCGCGGACCGGTGGCCACTGTGCTGGTGCGCAACGGCACGCTGCACGTGGGCGACTTCTTTATTTGCGGCGCCGTGTTCGGCAAGGTGCGCGCCATGCTCAACGACCGCGCCCAGCAGGTGCGCGAGGCGGAGCCCTCCACCCCGGTGGAGGTGCTGGGCCTCGAATCCCTGCCCGAAGCCGGCGACGACTTCCAGGTGGTGACCGATACCGCCAAGGCCAAACAGATCGTGCTGTACCGCGAGGCCAAGGCTCGCGAGGCCAGTATGGCCAAAAGCAGCCGCCTGACCCTCGAGCAGTTGCAGAAACAACTGGTCAGCGGAGAAGTCAAGGAGCTGGCCATGATCCTGAAAACCGACGTGGGCGGCTCCGCCGAGGTGCTCACCGAGACCCTCCAAAAACTCTCCAACGACAAGGTCAAGGTGCGCGTCCTGCACAGCGGCGTGGGCGCCATCAACGAGTCCGACGTGCTGCTGGCTTCCGCCTCCGACGCCATCATCATCGGCTTCAACGTACGCCCGGAGCGCAACGCGGCGGCCCTGGCGGAGCAGGAAAAGGTGGATATCCGCCTGCACACCATCATTTACAACTTGACCGACGAGATCAAACGGGCCATGTCCGGCCTGCTCGAGCCGGTCTTCCGCGAGGTTTACCAGGGCAAGGCCGAGGTGCGCGAAACCTTCCGCATCAGCAAGGTGGGCAACGTGGCCGGCTGCTTTGTTCAGGACGGCACGCTCTCCCGCGGCAGCGAGGTGCGCCTCCTGCGCGACAACGTGGTGGTCTACACCGGCAAGATCGCCTCCCTGCGCCGCTTCAAGGACGACGTCTCCGAAGTCAAAACCGGGATGGAATGCGGCGTCACGCTGGAAAACTATGGGGACGTCAAGCAGGGCGATATCATGGAAGCGTTCGTCACCGAGCGCGTCGCGAGCGAAGTGTTTGCCTGATCCGCGCCGGAAAGGCGCCGGAGTAGCAGCCCATGCCGACCGTTGGGGTTCTCACGCTGGAGTTGCGGCTGGAGAACTCCCACTCACTGAAAGACAAGCGGCAGGTGGTCAAGAGCCTCAAAGACCGCCTGCGGAACAAATTTAACGTCGCGGTGGCCGAAATCGACTACCAGGACCTGTGGCAGCGCGCGGCAGTGGCCGCCGTTACGGTGTCCTCCGATCATAGCCACGCCCAGCGGGTGCTCGCATCCGTGGAAGAGGAAGCCGTTTCGTTTCTTGGGGATGGTCTGGCCGGCGCGACCATCGAGTGGCTGGCATGACCGTGGCGACCGGGCACCACGGCCAGGCAACCCGGGGCGGGCACGTTTCCCGATTTCTGCATTATGCATGATCACCGCATCGAACGAGTCTCCGAGGCGCTGCGGGAGGAGCTGTACGAAATCATTGGTTTCGAGATGGACGATCCGCGCCTGGGGGGTATCGCAGTCACCGAGGTGCAGGTGAGCCCGGACTCCCGGCACGCCCACGTGAAGGTGTGCCTGGAAGGCGATGACTTGGAGCAGCGGCGTGCCCTCTCCGCCCTGGACCACGCCCGCCATTACCTGCGCCAGGAACTGGCCCGCCGCCTGAACCTGCGCAAGGTGCCGGAACTGCACTTTGAGCCGGATGCCTGGGCGGACGCCCCCGCCCGCATCGAACTTCTCCTGAAACGGGCCAAGAAAAAGCGTGGAGCGACCGAAAAGCAGCCCTAAAGTCAAACAAATTGTGCTAGTTTTGTTTTTGTTGGCAGCCGCGTGGGGGCGTCCCGCGGCCGGCGCCGAATTGCTCCGGCTGGAGCAGAGCGCCGATGCCATGGGCTCGACCTATTCCGTGGCCGTGTATGGAGAGGACCGGAACCAGATGGAGACGGCTGTCGAAGCGGCGTTTGATGAAGTCCGGCGCCTGGACAACCTGCTCTCCAACTACAAGCCCGACAGCGAGTGGAGCCAGGTCAACCGCTCCGCCGCTGAGCATCCCGTGGCCGTCTCGGCCGAACTGTATCAACTGCTCTCCGAATGCCTGCACTACAGCGCGGAGAGCGAAGGGGCTTTCGATATCACCGTGGGTCCGCTGATGAAGGTCTGGGGGTTCTACAAGGGCACGGGCCGCCTCCCGCACAAGGCCGAGGTGCTGGCCGCCCTGACGCGCGTGGGGTATGGGCACGTGCATCTCGATCCGGAGCGGCTCACGGTGAGCTTCGACCGGGAGGGCCTGGAACTCGACCCCGGGGGCATCGGCAAGGGCTATGCGGTGGATCGCATGGTGGAGGTCCTCAAGCAGAAAGGCATCCACATCGCCTTGGTTTCGGGTTCCGGCAGCAGCATCTACGGGCTGGGCGCTCCTCCGAGCGAGCCCCGCGGCTGGAAAATCACCATCCGCGACCCCAAGAGCGAGCGCAAAACCGTGGCCACGGTGTATCTGAAAGACGAGTCCCTCTCCACCTCCGGCAGCTACGAAAAGTTTTTCCGGGCGGAAGGCAAGATCTGGGCGCACATCATGGATCCGCGCACCGGATACCCGGCTCCAGGCATGCTCTCGGTCTCGGTGATGGCGCCTCGCACCCTCGACAGCGAGGCATGGACGAAGCCTTATTTCATCAACGGCCGCCAGTGGGCGGCCCGACATCTGCAACCAGGATTTCGCGCATTTTTTTGCGAAGACAGGACGGAACAGGCATGCGCGTGGCTCCAATGACAAGCCGCTTTTTGGATGCGTGCAGGCGCAGACCCACGGATGTGCGGCCCGTGTGGTTTATGCGCCAGGCGGGCCGGTATCTCCGGCAGTACCGGGAAATCCGGGCCCGGCACGGCATCCTGGAAATCTGTAAGCGCCCGGATCTGGCGGCGACGGTGACCTTGCAACCCGTCGAGATCCTGGACGTGGACGCGGCGATCATCTTCGCCGATCTCCTTCTGCCGGTCGAGCCCATGGGACTGAAGCTGCGGTTCGTGGCCGGCGAAGGCCCCTCCATCAGCAACCCCGTGCACACTTCTTCCGACGTGGATTCTCTTTCCACCGCGAACACGGACGATCTGGGGTACGTGGGCGAGGCCATCCAGGCGGTGGTGCGAGCCCTCTCCGGAAAAGTGCCGGTGATCGGCTTCGTGGGCGCCCCTTTCACCCTGGCCAGCTACATGATCGAGGGCGGCGCTTCCCGCAACTACATTCGCACCAAGAAGATGATGTACGGCGACGAGACCCTGTGGCGGCGCCTGATGGGCAAAATCGTGGACGTGCAGGCGCCCTTCGCCAGCCTCCAGGTTACCGCCGGGGCGCGGGCCATTCAGGTCTTCGATAGCTGGGTGGGCGCGCTGAGCCCGGACGACTACGTGCGCTTCGTGCAGCCTTATTCGCGCGCCCTGATCGAGCGCATCCGATCCGCCGGCGTGCCGGTCATCCATTTCGGCACCGGCGCTTCCGGCTTCTTCCGCGAGTTGCACGCCGCGGGCGGCGACGTCATGGGCGTAGACTGGCGCGCCAACATCGACCAGGCCTGGATGGACATCAGCTACCGCTCCGCCATCCAGGGCAACCTCGATCCGGTGGCTCTCTTCGCCCCCCTTCCCGAGCTGAAGTTGAAAATCGCCGAATTGCTCAAGCGCACCGGCGCGCGCCCCGGCCATATCTTCAACGTGGGCCACGGCATCCTTCCCGAGACGCCGGTGGAGAACGTGAAGGCGGCCGTGGAGATGGTGCGGGAATTCCGCCCATGAGGCGAGCGGCCGCGCACGCCCCCCGATGCCCCGTGTAACCATCATCGGCGGCGGGATCTCGGGCCTTTCCACCGCGTACTATCTGGCCAAAGCCGGCATCCCTTCCACTCTGGTCGAATCCCGGCCGCGGCTGGGCGGCGTGATTCAGACCGAACGCGTCGAAGGTTGCGTGATCGAGGGCGGTCCCGACAGTTTCCTGTCCATCAAGCCGGCTGCCATGGAGCTGGTGCGCGAACTGGGCCTGGCGGACCAGGTGATTGGCTCCAACGATCATCTCCGCAAGACGTACGTCTGGAAGCGCGGGCGCCTGGTGCCTATCCCCGACGGGCTGCAACTCATGGTGCCCACCAAGGTTCTACCCATGCTGGGCAGCCGCCTGCTGAGCTGGTCCACCAAGCTGCGCATGGGCATGGAGCTGTTTCACCCGCCCGCCGGGGTTCCGCGCGGGGACCGCTCCGTGGCTGAGTTCGTGCGCGCGCACTACGGCCAGGAGGCCGTGGACTACCTCACCGAGCCGCTGCTTTCCGGCATCTATGGCGGCGACCCGAACCTGCTGAGCATCGCCAGCGTCCTGCCGCGCTTCGTGGAGATGGAGGCGCGCTACGGCAGCCTCACCCGGGGGGTCCTCAAGGAACGCAAGGCCGCCCGCGCGCAGGCCGCCAAACTGCCCCTGTTCCGCACGCTGAAAGGCGGCCTGGCCCAGTTGATCGAGGCGCTCGGGAAGGCCCTGGCCAGCGGCCTCACGGTGATCTCCGGAAGCGCCGAGGCCCTGGAGCGCAATGGCTGCGGATTCCGCGTCCGCGTGAAGGGAGACTGGCTGGAAACCGAGCGGCTCGTGCTGGCCTGCCCCGCGCACGCCGCCGGAGGGCTGCTCGGCACGCTCGCGCCGGACGCAGCCGCGCTGCTGGCTGCTGTCCCCTATAGCTCCTCGATGACCGTGGCCTTGGGGTTTGATCAGAACGCCTTTCCCCGCCCCCTCCACGGCTTCGGATTCCTGGTGCCCAAACGCGAGCGCCGCCGCCTGGTCGCCTGTACCTGGGTGGGCACCAAGTTCCCCTTCCGGGTTCCCGACGGGCTGGCCGTGCTGCGCTGTTTTTTGGGCGGCGCGCAAGATGCCGGCGTGCTGGCCGAAAGCGACGACGCCGTGGTGGCCGCCGTGACCGAAGAACTCCGCCGGATCGTGGGGGTGGCTGCCCCGCCCCGTTTCACCCGTATCTTCCGCTGGCCCGCCTCCATGGCCCAGTACACCGTGGGCCACCAGGATCGCATGGCCGAGCTCCAGGCCCGCCTCGCCGCCCTGCCGGGCCTGCACCTGGCCGGCAACGCCTACCAGGGCATCGGCATCCCCGACTGCATCCGCACGGGCAAGCAGGCCGCCGAGGCGATTGCGGGGGTATAGGCCGCCGGATCAGCCATTGAACATAGAGATGGCGGACAAAACAGCCGTCGAATCCCGATCTCTTCGCATCGGGGGTCTTCAAGACAGGGCCAGGAATGACTTCTGCTCATCTGCGAGGAACTCTTCGAGTTCGGCGGCCCGCCTTCGAAGCAGCGCTTCAATAGCTTTTGTCGAGCAATTGCCCAGGCTCAGCCATACGATCTTGGGAGGGTGCCCAAAAAGAAAGCTGCGCTGCCGGAAGTCCGCGTCTTTCGTAACGATGGCGAACCCGTGGCGGGCAGCATATTCCCAAATGACGACGTCGCTGGCCTCGCGCAGGCCGACTTCGCGCACATGAGTGGAATCCGGGAACAGGTCGGAAAGCGTCTTGCACAGCCACGGCGAGACGTTCTGGTCAAAGAGAAGCTTCACGCAGGAATGCTTGCCAGCCGTCGTTCGCGGTCCGCGGCAAAGGCCAGGCAGGCGCGGATGTCCTCGCGAGTGAGGTCAGGGAAGTCATGCAGGATTTCGTCTTCGCTCATTCCCGACGCGAGATAGTCGAGCACGTCGTAGACGGTGATGCGCATTCCGCGGATGCAGGGCTTGCCACCCATCTTGCCCGGCTCGATGGTGATGATATGGCTGTAATCCATAAGCATACGTCTCGCTGCGTCTACAGACAACATACCAAGGACACTTCGAAACGGCTAGCCTTGCGGCTCGTAGCCGGCCTCCTCCAAAACTTCATCGAGGGTGCCCATATCGGCGCTGGCGGCGAGAAACCCGCGCCCCGCGTCGCGGATGTTCCAGCGGGCTTCCTCGCCCGTGGCCCCACAGCTAGACACGTCGAGCGCCGGCACATAGGCGACGTAGGTCTCCCCTTCCTTGAAAATGTGCACGTCGAAGGAAAAATCCTGCATGTTGCCCCTATTGTTCGCGTTCAGTGTAGGTCCTGCCTTCGGATCGGTCAAACCCGGGAAGGAGAGGACGGGTCCGGCACCGCGCGGGCCAGGTATTCCAGCTCCTTGTCGAGCAACTGCGGGTTCCGGCAGACGTGGAAGGTCCACGCACCCAACTGGCCCCAGTTGTTCACCGCTTCCACCCACCGCCTCGCCGCCGTGTGCTTGGCCTTGTCCTGGTCCTCCTCGTAGCCTTTGATCTCCAGCACCACCGTCACCTCGTTTGCCAGGCGCACGAGGAAATCGGGTTCGTAGGCGTGGTCGATGCCCATGTACTCGTACGGGATGGTCAAGCCCAAGTGGTCGTTTCGCGCGTAGAACCGGACCGCGTGGCTCGATTCCAGCCGGAAGCCCGCACTCGCCTCCCACGCCAGGTTATCCAGCACGACCTGATCGATGTGGCTTTTAAACGTCGCGTGACAGGCGCGCGTGGTCTTGAAATCGACTTCTGCTGTGGTACCCACGGGCTTGTAGCGGTTCAGGATCGGCATGAGCGGAGCTTCGCCTTCGCTTTCGTCCGGCACGATGCCGTCCCGCAGCCGCTCCACCATGCGCTGGACGTATTTTTCCAGCCCCAGCTCGCACGGATGGCAGTTTTGGAAATTCACCTTCCGGCGCACGTACTCGTCCACGTAGCGGAATACCTGCGGAAACAATTGATGCCGCGACTGGAGCGCCAACACCCGCCTCCGGCGGTCCGCCGCGTTCGCGCCCGATCCGGTCAACTGATCCACGACGAGCCGGGCGATCTGGAACTTGATGGTTTCGAGGTGCGTCTCGCGGTAGTACCGCTCGCGATTCTGCTCCTCGAAGGCGAAAGGCGCCGGGTGTGACGAGGCGCTGCCCTCCTGGTAGCCCACCGTCGCGCGCACGAACGTGGCCGTTGGCTCGCGGTTCGGTTCGATCATCAAGGGCTCCAGGGCTTGGATGTCGCAGCGGATCAGGTTCTTCCGCAGCGCGAACGCATAGCCCTCGACCACCGGGAACCGGATCTCCATTGCCTGGCGCTCGGGGAGCGCGTGGACATGATTCTTGGGCCGGTCATCGGGCGCCGGAGCCGTTACGGGCCGGCCCTTGAACGGGATCACCGAGAACGGGATACCGTACACATCCACGTATTCCTCGGTGAGCAGCCCCGTCGCCGGGTCCGGAACGTAATCCATGCGGCGCAACCCGCGCCCCACCACCTGCTCGCACAGGAGCTGGCTTCCGAAGGCGCGCACCCCCAGCACCTGCGTCACGTTGTTCGCGTCCCAGCCCTCGGTCAGCATGGAGACGGATACCACGCACCGGACGTGCTCTCCCGGCTGGCCGCGCTTGCCCACGGTGGCGACGATCCGCCGTAGCTCCTCGGCAGCCTCCTGTTTCTTTTTCCTCGGGTCCGCGCTTTCGGCCTCCGCCAGCAGCTTCGTGTCGATCCGGATGGTCCGTTTCTCCCCCGGCGTGTTGGAGAAATACTCGGGGAAGATCGCCCCCTTTCCATACACCACCGTCTTCTTCCGCTTCGCCGCCCTACCCTTCTTCGGCGTCCCGTTGCCGTTCCCGCTTTCCTCCTCCGCGAGCACTTCGGCCACCTCCTCTTCGGTGACCGTCTCGATCTCGGTCTCCCCACTGATCCTGCGGTAGAAGACTTCGGCGGTGCCCGTATCATTGCAGACCAGGATCAGCACCGGCGGAACGCGCTCCTGCCCCGGCGTAGCCTCCTGCATCTGCCGGTAGCGCTCCACCCACTGCGCGGCGATCTGTTGCAGCGCGCCCTCGGCCTCGCGGTAGACCACTTCGGGTTTGGGCCGGCCCGCCTTGCCGGGGAGCCGCTCGCGGGGCTCCAGGTTCTCGTTGATCGCCCTCCAGAGCTTGAAGTACTTCGGGTCAGGCCGCCCGGTGGTGTCCAGCACCGGCAGGCGCGGGATCTTAACGATGCCGCTTTCGATGGCGTCCACCAGCCCGAAATCGCTCACGATCCACGGGAAGGGGCGTCCCTCGGGGTGGCCGGAGCCTTTGAGGTAGAATGGCGTGGCCGAGAGGTCCACGCACACATAAATGCCCGGCTGCTTCACCGGGTCCGCGGTCGAATTGTTGATCTGATCCAGGCCGTTCAGCCAGACCCGCGCTTCGGCTTCTTCCTCTTCGAGCTCTTTCTTCTCCTCGCCGGTCAGTTCCTCGCTCGCCGGGGCGGGACGCCAGCAGTGGTGCCCCTCGTCGTTCAGCACCAGGATCGGCAGCCGGTCGTAGAGGTCCCCGAGAACGCGGCGCGCGAACGTGTCCGCCGTCTCCGGACCCTTATTCACCACCGCGTAGCTCCTGCCGCCCTCGACGTGTTCCGATTCCGGCGCAAACAGGTGCCAGTTGGTCACCAGCACCTTGCCCGCCTGAAGGAGCGGCCTGTACTTGACCGGAACGATATCGAATGCCTCATAGTAGTTGTCCGCGCGCTCCGGCCGCAGGACCTGCAACCGTTCCTTCACCGTGAGATTCGGGCAGCAGATCAGCACGCCATTCGGGAAATACGCGCTTGCCGGGTTCCGGCCGCGGTTGCAGAAGGCCCACGCGATGAGCATGGACATGACCACCGTCTTGCCGCTCCCGGTCGCCATCTTGCAGGCCAGCCGGCGGAGCGGCGCCAGGCCATCGTCGCCGGACGGGTCGATCAGCCGCGGAAAGAAGTCCTGGTCCGGCTTGCTGAAAGATGGCCGCTCCCCTTTGACCAAACGGCCCAGATCCTCTCTGGTGAGCCTCGGCCTGGCCTGCATTCCGGCGCGGCCCGCGAAGCGGATCTCCAACAGATAGATCATCGTCTCGACAGCCTCGCGCTGGCAGAAGAACAGCCGCCGTGCGCGGTCCCTCCGCGCCCAGTGATGGAGCAGGTCGCGTGTGACGATGCTCGCGCCCGGATAGCCGGATTCGCGCCAGCGCCGCACGTCGTCGCGCAGCAGGTTCACCAGGGGCAGGTCGTCGCGCTCCTCTTCGGCCATGCCCGTGAGGGTCAACTGCGCGCTGCCCGTGCGCTCGGTCTTGTACCAGTAACTCGCCGGCCGGCGCGTTCCCGCGCGGCTGGCCGCGCCGCTGTCCTTGTCGTAGATCCAGTGGTCGCCTGGCTCGTCGTAGGGATTGCAGAGGATGGGCCGCTCCACCGGCTGAACCGGAATCTGTTCCTGGCCGGCGACGGGCTTTCCGTTCTTCCGCGCCACGCCGCTATCCCTCGCCGCCATCGAGCGCGTGAACGCGCATGACTTCGTTGCCGCGCGGGTCAATGACCTTCACGGCCACGCACCTGTGCTCGCCCGCCGGGAACGGCAGCGACGTGGTGCCCGAGAGGGCCTCGAACCGTTCCGGATCGACTACCCCGTCGAGCGCTTTGGCGAGTTTCTCCCACGCGCTCCGGTCGGGAAAGAACGCCTGCGTGATGCAGAATGTGCGCCCGTCGTAATCGCTGTCCAGGAACCAAGCCGCGACTTTCGCTGAGCCGGTATCCAGGACCTGGTTCGCCACCGGATCGTAGATGTCCACGCCTTCCATGGCCACCGTGTACATGCCGTCCGCGTCCGGTTCGCTGAGTTTCGTGCGCGGGCGCCCGAAGACGGTGAACAACTGGCTGCCGGGCTGCTGTTTCAGCAGCCCGTTCATGCCCGGATTCACGTCCGGACGGATGTGCGCGATATGGATGCGCATGCGCGGATGGCCTTCCTCGATGGCCGCCTGTGCCGGGCCGTCAAAACTGAAGCCCGCGAAGACCAGGTCTTCGTAGCGGCGCGCCGCCGGCCGGATGACCTCTTCCACCATCTTCGCCGTGATCGGGCCGTACTGCGGGCCGAAGACCACGCCCACGGTGGCGTGCCCGTTGGGGTCCTCGTCGGTTTCCGCCTGGTTGACCCACCGCCCTTCGGCGTGGATGCCGCCTGAGCGCCCGCTCGCGAACAGCGCATCGAGGCGCGAGAACCTCTTCTGCTTGTTGTCAGGGAACCGCACGCCGTCCATGCGGAGCAGTTCGGTCATGTTCGTCAGGTACGCCTCGATATTCTCGGGTGTATCGCCCATCCGCACTTCGCGGATCACGAAGGTCTGGGCCGGTTCTTCGGGCTCCCCACCGAACTGTGCGGTCGAGACCTCCATCGGGTCGTCCAGCGACATCTCCGGAGGCTGGACGGCTTCCACCGTAAACGGGCCGCTCACGCGCGTGATCTTCCGGTCCACCTCCGGCTGGTCGACGAGTTCTTCCTGTTCGGCGTTGGCGGCGATGCAGGCGTTGACCTCGTCCATCTTCGCGCGCCAGGCGGCCCGGTATTCCTCGACCGCGTTCTTCAGGGCGGCGGGGTAATCGGGGTCGGTGTCGAAGGGGATTTCCCAGTGTTGCCAGCCTGTGCCCTTCGAAGGCAGTTCCCAGCGCCGGCGGTCGGCGTCCGTGATGGCTTTCCTGCCGCGCCGTTTCTGCTTGAGCGCGAGTTTCGAACGTAGGTCGTTACGGAGCTTGTCGGGCACCTTGGCGAGCGCGGCATTTGCCGCGGAAAGTTTTGCCTCCAGGACCGGCTCGTGCCTGGCAAAGATCGGGTCGAGGTTCGCGTTCTGAGCGATGCTCTTGAGAGTGATGTGTGGGACGGTCTTGTACCGCAAGCCCCCTGCCACACCCTTGGATTCGTCTTTGAATCTGAAGTAGTCGTACCGGGCGGTGAGCAGCCGTTGCCGCGCGATGGCGATGGCCACGCGGCTGGTGTCGATAGTGATCCAGCGGCGGCCCCATTGCTCGGTAACGTATGCGGTCGTGCCGGAGCCGCAGGTTGGGTCGAGCACGAGATCCCCGGGGCGGGTCGTCATCAATATGCATCGCTCAACGATCTTCGTCGCGGTTTCCACGATGTACCTGCGGTCAGGCGCCCCACCGATGTCGGCCCAGACGTTGTTGAGGGGATACACGGAGAAGTCATCGATGTACCGAACGTACCGAAGTGCCTCGTCCTGCGGCAGGACTCTGTCCGATGCAATCAGTCGCCGGATGCCAGATTCGTTCGTTTTCCACCGGCTCCGTTGGTTCGGGAGATAGGATGTGCCCGCCACTTCGACCGGGAACCAGCATGCCGCTCCCTCGCCTTTATCGCGGCCCATGCTGGCTGACTGAAGTTGATCCGCCGTGAACAAGCGCGCCTCTGGCGGTGGACCGTCCTCTCTCTCCTCTTTCGTGAGTGACCGTCTGAGGCCCGTCGGAAGCTCGACCATGCTGTAGTGTTCGGCTCCACTCGCGCCTTTGTCCAAATAGATAGCTTGATACGTGGTCTGTTGCCGGTTCCGGCCGTACCACAGGACGTAATCGGCAACTGCCGGCAGAAACAGGTTCGTCGCACTCGTGGTCTTCCGGAGCGTGATTTCCGCGATGAAGTTCTCGCGCCCGAATACCTCGTCGAGCACGCTTCGAACCAGGTGAACGTTCTCGTCACCGATCTGTACGAAGATGCTGCCGGAATCCGACAAGAGTTCTTTCGCCGCGATCAGCCGGTCGCGCAGGTATGCGAGATACGAATGAACACCCAGCGTCCACGTATCCCGATATGCCTTGACCATCTCCGGTTCGCGCGTCAGGTCCGTTTCCTTATCTTTGACGTCGCGCTTTCCGATCTCCGGCTGGAAGTTGCTTGCGAACTTGATCCCGTAGGGCGGGTCGAGGTAGATCATCTGGACCTTGCCGGCGAGGTCCTCGCGGCGGGCCAGCGACGACATGACCTGGAGGCTGTCGCCCAGGATCAGCCGGTTCGCCCAGTCCACGTCGTGCTGGTAGAACTGGACTGCCTCGTTGTACTCCTGCTCCGGGTCGGCGAACAGCGAGCGCATCACGTCCTGCCGCGCGGCTACGCGCAGGATCGCCTGCGCGCTCACGCGCTCGTGGATATGCAGGGCCACCGGGTCCACGGTGAACGACTTGGCCTCGCGCTTGCCAGCCCACTCGAGCCAAGGCTCGTTGACCCGCAGGGCCTCCGCCAGCGCCCACGCCTCCGCTTCGGTCAGCGGCTCCCGCGTGGCCTTCGCGAGCAGTTCCGGAAGCTCGTCGGCGCGGCCGGTGGGATCGAAGCGGAGCTCGGGCGGCCGCCGCGGGCTGTAGGCGTATTCGGCCTTCGGAACCAGCGGCACGTACCCCTCACCCGCGATCTTCGCGGGCGGGTTGTTCTTGCGGTTGGCATCGGGAAACCGGTAATCGGTGACCTTGTCGAGGCCGCCGGCAGCCTCGGCCTGCGCCTTCTTCCTGTTCGCCATCGGGTTTTTTCCGGACAACACAGCGATTTTATCGCGGCATCGCCCATCGGGTTACCCCTGTTCCAGGCGCTTACCTCATTTCGCCCGTCTCGGGATGGCTTGAGTCGAAGCTTTGGACGCCGGCCCCAATCCACCGTTTCAGGCTGCTCTCCTGACCTTCAGATCGACACGCAGTCCCGCTGCGGCGAGCAGGACAACCAGGTTGTCGATCGAAAAAAGGTGAATCTTGCCGCGCATCAGGTCCGAGACGCGCGGCTGGGTCACGCCGAGCAGCCTGGCCGCCTGAGCCTGGGTGAGTTTCTCCTGTCTGAGAAACGCAACCAGCGCCCTCATCATCGCCGAGCGAATCCGGAGATTCTCAGCTTCCGCGGGAGCAAAGCCCAGGGTGGTGAAAACGTCACCGCCGGATTTGGGTTTCTCCGCCTTCATTTCCTCATTGCCTCCATCCGCAACGCTTCCTGAAATCGCGCCTTCGCGAGATCGATCTCGACCTTCGAGGTCTTGCGGCTCGTCTTCCGAAACACATGCAAGACATAAATCGCGTGCCGGAGCCTGGCCAAATAGAACACCCTATGCTCGCCTTCCGCATGGATACGCAGCTAGTTCACGCCCGGTCCGATTGTTGTCATCGGTTTCCAGTCGCTTGGCTCCAGTCCGTGCTGGACCAGTTCGAGTTCGTACCCCACTTGCTGCCGCACAGGCTTGGCAAAAGCACGCACCCGTTTGAGACTGTCGCCCACCCATTCGACCGGTTTCAGGGCTTCTCTCCCGGATCTAATATACAAGATTGTGTATATGGCTGTCCTGCCGGGCAGCCACGAACTGCGGCTGCCTGGCTGACGGGGAACTACGTATTGCCCACCAAGGGTGTCCACCAGGGAGCCTGGATTCCGGATATCTCTGTTACAATACCTGGACCTCGGAGGTGAACTTTGTTGCGCACGCAACTGCAGGTGCTGATCGGTTCCTCCCTGCTCCTTTTCCTGCCCTCCAACTTGCCGGCGGCCCCGTATGTGTTCCTGGCCGGCGGAGGCGGAACGGTTTCCGTCTTTGACACGCAAAGCTTTGGCGAGACGGTCTCGATTCCCTACCCCGGCGTCGTACTCAGCGAGGCGTTTTCGGCGGACGGCGCGAAAGCGTACATCTCGACCGGCACGATCTTTGTCACCAACGCCGCCACGCACCGGATCACCGGCGCGCTCCCCTCGCACGGCGCCCGGATCCTGCGCTTATCGGCGGACGGCACACGCCTGTTCGCGGCCAACGCAGACCGGAGTGTGTGGGTCTACGATCTGACTACCAATACGGTGAAGGCCCGGATCCCCTATCTGGTCCGGGACGCGACGTACTACTCCGTGACGGACCTGGCGGTCTCCGGGGATGGCAGCCTGATCGTGCTAAGCACCATCGAGAACAACTGCGGGGAGTTCGGCTGCCCGCCCGGAGATCCGTTTGCGCTGGCCACGGAAATCGACGGCAATTCGTATCAGGTGATCCGGCGCATCCATCCTCCGAACGCCTCCGCGGTGGCCATCTCACCGGACAACCAGACGATTTACGTGGCCACCGGCGGAAACATCCAGAAGTACGCCGCCTCGACGGGGGCGCTCAGCGGTTCGATCGCCGCCGCCGCGAATACGCTCCTGGTGGATAGCGCGGCGGGCCGGTTGTACGCCGGATCCGGTTCTACCACCGGGCAGGTTTCGGCCATCGTGATCGCTACCGATCAGGTTGTGGGCCAGGCAGGCACCCCCCATCCGGCCGCGGCGCTGGGGCTTTCTCCGGACGGCGCCACGCTGTACGCGGGGGGGTGCGCGCGCACGAACAACTCCGCCTGGTATCCCTGCGCGGCGGCCGTCATTTCGACCGCCACCATGCAGGCGGGCGCGGCGGTCCCCCTGCTCGGGTTTCCCGGCAGCCTGGCCGTCTCCCGGAACGGCGCGGAGTTGTGGGCCGGCAATGCCACCCCCACGCAGGTTACCGCAGTGGGCGCGAAGCTCAACCGGGTTGTGGGAGGCGCCGAATCCGGCTTCTCGCCCTACTCGCTGGCCGTAACGCCGAACGGGAGCAAAGTGTACGCATCCAGCCCCATCTCGGGGTCCATTTCGGCGATCGACGGACAGACTTTCGCGCGCCGCGCCATTCTAAGCGCTCCCACCACCTTCAACACGGTCGGCGAGAATGCCGTTTCGCCCGACGGCGCCCGCGCGTACATGATCCTGAACGGCGTGCAGGTGATCGACACCGCGAGCGATCAGATCGTGGGGACCATCGCGGACGTGCCCCAGAGCGTGGCCGTCTCGAACGACTCGCAGACCGTCTTCACGCTGGACCTGTTTCCCTCCACCTCCGTGGGCGCCTGGTCCGCCGCGACTCTGCAAAAGCTCTACAGCGGCACGGTGGCGAACGACATCGCCAGCCGCCTGCTGATCTCGCCGGTGAACAACCGCCTCTTCGTGATTGCAGACAGCTCCATTCAGTTCGTCCGGCCGCAGCCCATCCAGGTGCTGAAGAGAATCACTCCGGGGTGCCTGGACGCGGTGCTCTCGCCGGACGGATCGCTGCTCTACTGTCTGGCTCCGGCGCCTTCCGGCGGCGCGATCAACAACGTGCTGGCCTACGATACCGCCGCCGGGGCGCTCATGCGCACCTATTCGATCGGACTTTTTGCTCCCGGCGGATCCATCGCCATCACGCCGGACGGCGCCTCTCTGTTCCTCTCCCTGGAGCCCACGGCGTACGGACAGGGTGTGCTGGAGAAGATCGACCTGGCCACCGGGGCGGTGCAGGACGCCAACACCGCCCTATACGGCCAGATCGCGATTCAGTAGCGCGCGGCGCGGCTCTGTTCAGAACCGCCCGTAGGTTTCGTAGGCCTTCACCGGGTGCACGCCTTCCAGAATGGCCTTGCGCACCAGATTCTCGGTGTGCACCAGGGCCTCCGCTTTGCCCACCACTTCTTCGGCCACCGCCTGCGGAATGACCACCACGCCGTCCACGTCTCCGAGCACGTAATCCCCAGGATGCACCACCACGCGGCCGATGGTGATGGGTACGTTGTAGCCGGTCATGCGCCAGCGGCCCACGATGTCCAGCGGCGTGCGGTAGCGGGCGAAGACCGGGAACCCGATCTTGTTGGCGTAGTCCAGGTCGCGCGCGCCGCCGTCGATCACCACGCCGCGCCCGCCCCGGTACTTGGCCGTCTCGCAGCACAACTCGCCGAAGTGCGCCGTCAGGCAGTCGCTCGGCTGGCTGACCACCACATCGCCGGGCTGGATGGAGCCTAGCATGGTCAGCAGGGGCAGAAAATAATCGTCCCGCGGCCGGCCGGGCGCCGGCTCCCCGGAAACGGTCAGCGCCCGGCCCGCCACTGTCTGGCCGGGCTGCATGGCCTGAATCTCCGCCGGCAGAACCTGGTTGGTCCAGCCCATTTCGTCCAAAATGTCGCTGATCGCTCCCGAATAGGGAATGGCGGCCAGCCGTTCCACTAAATCCATGCACTCCTCTTTCTTTTCTTGGTTCGGTCGTATGCCGGGCGAACGCGCCCGTTTCCTGATCTTACCGCCCTATGGAGACGTCCACCTGCGTCGGCTGGACCTGGATGCGCTCGATGCGGTGTCCGAGGGCGAAAGGCTGCCCGATTTTGGCGTCGGGTACGCGCGGCAGAACATAATTGCGGATGAGGTAATCCAGAACCGGCCCCTGGATGGTCACGCCGGAGATCTGCACGCTGTCCAGGTCCACGGTGGCTTGCCCGCCGCCGGAGCGGATGTGCGCCATTACCTCCACTGGGCGCTCCCCGGAAAGCAGTTGGGACATCAGCCAGCCCGGCGGATTCCCCTGGGATTGCTGCACCTTGGCAAAATCCACCCAGGCGGTCGCGGTGACCGAATTCGGCCCCAGCGCGAGTTTGGGGTCGCGCACCCCTTCGGGCACCGTTTCCCGGACCGCCTGCTGGGCATAGGCGTTCAACTCGCGAGCCGTGAGCACGACGTGCGTTCCGGCGCGCAGCCGCTCCTGCTCGATCTGGTCGAATTTCCGCCTGGCCGAAAGGTAGTCGGGGCTGGAGCCCAGCAGGAGCGAAATCCCTGCCAACGCCAGAACCATCCGCTTCCTCATGCTGTTCCAGACGCGCGGCGGGGCGCTCAAGGTTGCGCCTCCTCGGGTGATAGCACCCAGCGACTGTGGCAATTCCCCACCTGCCGGTCCGTAAAGCTGTGGAAAAACATGGCCGGCGGCGGGCTGTGGTTTGGTCCCCCTGTTGCTACGTTCAAGCCGGGGACAATCCGATGATCACCGCTATTGCCGTGGTATCCATCCTTCTGGCCGCCTGTGTGCTGTACCTGGTTGGCCGAGCCATCCTGGGTGTTTTCCTGCAATACCGGGGTACCCGGGTGGTGACCTGCCCCGAGACCGAGCGCGCCGCCGGCGTGCACGTGGACCTGAGACGCGCCACCCAGGCGGCCCTCCGCGGATCCACGGAGATTCGCCTCGATTCCTGCACCCGATGGCCGGAAAAGCAGCATTGCGGGCAGGAGTGCCTCAAGCAGATCCAGCAGTCCCCCGCGGATTGCCTCATGGTGAACATCGTAACCCGCTGGTACCAGGGCAAAAACTGCGCCTCGTGTGGAAAGTCCATCGGCGAAATTCATTGGGCCGATCATAAACCCGGCCTGCTCAGCCCGGCCAAGCAACTCGTCGAGTGGTCCCGACTGGCCCCCGAAACCCTCCCCGACGTCCTGGCGACGCATCAGCCCGTGTGTTGGAATTGCATGATCGTGCAGGGCATGATCGTACAGCACCCCGGGTTGGTGCTCGATCGCGCGCGAAAAATCTGAGCCTGCCGTCGTTTTTTCTTGAAATCTGTATGTTTTCGCACTACTGTTAATACAAGAGTTGCCGATCTTAAAACCTGCAACTGAACCGGCACCCGAAAATGCAGCGTCTCCTTTTCGGAGTGGTGGCCTTGGTTCTGTTTAGTACCAGCGCCCGGGCGCAGTGGAACGAGGGCGGCAGGTCCTCAGCGCCTATTACAATTTACACAGAGTTCGAACACGAAAACTCCCCGCGATCTCTGAAGAGCCTGAAGTCGGAACTGGTCGCCATCATGGGTCCCTTCGGCCTGCAGTTTGAGTGGCGGGATTTGAAAAGAGTGCGCCGCAACGAGGTTTCCGTCGAACTCGTGGTGGTCTCGTTCAAGGGACGCTGCGACATGGAGGGATTGGCCCTGCCCATACACCCGCCGACGGGAGCGCTGGGATGGACCCACATGAGCGACGGCGACGTGCTGCCCTTCAGCGATGTGGACTGCGACCGGGTGCGCGCCCTGATCGCGCCGGTCACGCTGGGTACTTCCCGGGATGAGCGCGAGCGGCTATTCGGCCGGGCCCTCGGCCGCGTGCTCGCCCATGAACTCTACCACATCTTTGCCAATACCACGCGGCATGGCCACATGGGCGTGGCCAAACCGTTTTATACCGCCACCGAATTGGTATCGGAGACTTTTCAGTTCCAGAAACGGGAAGGTAAGACCCTGCGCCAAGGCAAACTTCGCAACCTGTTCGTCAGCCAGGCGGTCAGCAGCGCCGGCCAGTAAGACGGGCCGGCGGTCATCCCGGCGGGGGCGGGTTTCGCCGCCCCCTTTTTCCCTTCACCCCACCCGCACCATCCGGCCCGGGGCCCGTTCTTCAATCCGCACAAAATCGCGCTTCTCGTGGCCCGTATAAATCTGGCGCGGCCGTGCGATCTTCTGTTCGCCGTCTTCCAACATCTCCTGCCACTGCGCCAGCCACCCGGCCGTGCGCGGGATCGCGAACAGCACCGTGAACATGTCCGGCGAGAATCCCATGGCCTGATAGATGATCCCCGAGTAGAAGTCCACGTTGGGATACAGCTTACGGCGGATGAAAAACTCGTCCTCGAGCGCGATGCGCTCCAGTTCCAGGGCGATGTCCAGCTTGGGATTCCGTCCGGTCACCTGGAACACCTCCTCGGCCACGCGCTTGATGATCCGCGCCCGGGGGTCGTAATTCTTGTAAACCCGGTGCCCGAAGCCCATCAGCTTACCGTGGCCCGCCTTAATCTGCGCGATGTAGGCCGGCACACGGTCCTTCGACCCGATCTCGTCCAGCATGCGTAGCACTTCCTCGTTGGCCCCGCCGTGCAGGGGCCCGGAGAGCGCCGCGATAGCCGCCGCCGTGGTGGCATACGGATCCGCCTGCGAACTGCCCACCGCCCGCATGGTGTTGGTGCTGCAATTCTGTTCGTGGTCGGCATGCAGGATGAAGAGGATGTCCAGCGCGCGCGCCAGTACGGGGTTGGCGCTGTACTTGGGCTCCGTCTTCTTCCACAGCATGTGCATGAAGTTCTTCGTGTAGCTCAGCTCGTTGTCCGGGTACACATACGGCAGCCCCAGGCTGTGCCGGTAGGAATGCGCCGCCAGCGTGGGCATCTTGCCGATCAGGCGCGTGATTTGAAGCTTACGGATGTGGGGCTCGTGGATGTTGCGGGCCTCCCGGTAGTATGTCGAGAGCGCCGCCACCGCGCTGATCAGCATGCCCATGGGGTGCGCGTCGTAGTGGAACCCGTCCATGAACTTCTTGATGTTTTCATGGATCATGGTGTGCGCCGACACTTGGCGCACCCAGTCGTCCAATTCGCTTTCCGTGGGGAGTTCCCCATTTAACAGGAGGTAAGCCACTTCCAGGAACGAGCAGCGCTCCGCCAGTTGCTCGATGGGGTATCCGCGGTAGCGCAGGATCCCCTTGTCGCCGTCCAGATAGGTGATCGCGCTGCGGCAGGAAGCGGTATTCAAAAAGGCCGGATCGTAGCTCATGAGGCCGAAATCGTCCGGAGCGGTCTTGATCTGGCGGAGATCCGTGGCGCGGATCGTGCCGTCGCTCACGGGAATGGTGTACGTCTTGCCGGTCCGGTTATCGGTCACCGTCAGGCTTTCTTCGGGAAGGGGTTTGTCGGAAGCTGGGGCAGTATGGGCAAGGTAGCCGGTCTCGGGGTGCATTCAGGATATCCTCTCGTGCCGCTTCCTGCATTCAGATTTCCACATCTGATTGTAGCTATCTTCTACAAAATGTGGATAATCCGAAGGTCCGCAGGGCCTGGCACAGGGTGAAATCGCGCTTGCCTGGGTGAAAGTTCCCCGCCCCGGTCACTCGTACCGGAGGGCCATCGCCGGGTCTACGCGCATGGCGCGCCGGGCCGGCAAGTAGCCCGCCGCCAGAGCGACGGCCGAAAAAACCGCGGCGCTGGCCAGATAGGTGGCCGGATCGGTCGCGCTCACATGGTAGAGCAGGCTCCCCAACACCCTGTTTATGGCCAGCGCGCCCGCGATTCCCAGAGTCACACCGGCCGCGGCCTGGAGCAGAACCTGGCGCAGCACCAGCCGGAGGATGTCGCCGCGCTGCGCTCCCACCGCCATCCGGACCCCCATTTCCTGGGTCCGCGCGGTGACCACCCAGGCGACGGAGCCGTAGATCCCCACCAGCGCCAGGAACAGGGCGGCCGCGCAAAAGAGACTCAGCAGGTAGGCCGTCAACCGCGATTGCGCCACGGAGGCCGCCAGCGCCTCCTCGAGCGTCTGCACGAAAGCCACGGGCTGCTCCGGGTCCACCTCCAGAATCCGGCGGCGCACCGCGCCCGCGACCGCGCGCGGATTTCCTTCCGTGCGCACGCTCAGCCACATGGTGGTCCAGGGCTGCTGGCGGTACGGCAGGAAAATCTCGGGCTGCGGATCCACGGTCAGGGACATATTCTTTACGTCGCCCACCACGCCCACCACTTCGGCGGGTTTCTCGAGGCGGCCCACCAGCACCCGCTTGCCCAGGGGATTGAGATCCGGCCAGTAGCGGGCCGCGAAGGCCGCGTTGACCATGGCCACCGGCGGTGCGCCGGCGCGATCCCCGTCCTGAAACAGACGCCCGCGCAGCAGCGGCACGGCCAGCGCGGCGAAATAGCCCGGGCTGACAGCCTGAAACGGCAGCAGCGGCCGCTCCGGCAGCGGCGCCTCGGGCTGCCCTTCGATCAGCACTGGAGCGAAGCGGAACGGCGACGCCGGCAAGGTATAGGACAGGGCGGTGGCGCGCACCCCCGGGAGCCCGGAGACCTTTTCAAGCACCTGGTCGAAGAACGCCACGATCCGCTCATTCGACGGATACCGCGAGGGAGCGAGCGAGATGCTCATCGTCAGGACGTTGCGCGGATCGCATCCCAGGTTGTCGCCCAGGGTGTGCAGCAGGCTGCGCATGAGCAGACCGGCGCCCACCAGCAGCACCATGGAAAGGGCGATTTGCCCGACCAGCATCAGGCCGCGCGCCCGCTGCCTCCCCGGGCCGCCGATCATGCCGCGGCCTTCTTCCCGCAGCACACCCTGCATGTCGGCGCGGGAAAGCTGCAGCGCCGGCAGCAGCCCGAATAGCACGCCGGTGGCCAGCGAGGCCGCCAAGCCGAACGCCAGCACCTGCCAGTCCATGCCGATTTCTTCTGCCCGCGGCAGATTCTCTTGCATCAGGTTCGCCAGCAGGCTGGTGCCCCAGGCGGCGGCCAGCACGCCGGCTAGCCCGCTGGCCAGGGCCAGCACGATGGCCTCCGTCAGGAACTGCCGGATGAGGTTGGCCCGGCTGGCGCCCACGGCCAGACGCAGGGCGATCTCCTTGCGGCGGGCCATGCCGCGCGCCAGCAGCAGGCCGGCCACATTGGCGCAGGAAATCAGCAGCAGCAGGGCGACGGCGCCCGCCAGCACCAGGAGGGCCGGGCGCAGGTTCCGCACAAGCTGCTCCTGAAGCACGCCCAGCTTGACCAGCGAGGAGGGATCGGCATCCGCCAGCTTCGGAAACTCCCGCAGGTATTGCCGGCCGAGCACTTCCATCTCGGCCTGCGCCGCCGCGAGTGAGACGCCGGGACCGAGGCGCGCCACCGCCGTCAGGTAGCCCGCCCCCGCCTGTACCTGCGCCGGCTTGAGCAGGCTCTGCTCGAATTCCCGCGTGGTCCACAGATCCGGCTTGAACCCGAGGAAACCGAACTCGAACCGGGGCGGCATCACGCCGATGATGGTGTACACGTTCGCGCCGGCCGTGAGGGTCTGCCCCACGATGTCCCGGGCGCCGCCGAAGCGGCGTTGCCACAAACCATCGCTCAGGATGGCCACTAGCTTGCCACCCGGCTGGTCTTCCTCCGGCCGGAAGGCGCGTCCCAGGGCGGGCCGCACCCCCAATACCTCCAGGAAGCCGGCCGAGGCCCGCGCACCGTTGAGTTGCTCCGGGTCGCCCCGCCCGGTCAGCGTGAAGGTGTCGAAGGTGAAGGCTGCGATCCGCGAAAACGACCGGCTGTGATCCCGCAACTGCTGGAAGCGCGCGTAGGAGAACGGCCCGCCCGCTGCAGGCTGGCGCGCGCTGGCGGTCGAGACCAGCACGAGGCGCCCGGGGTCCTGGTAGGGCAAGGAGCGGAGCAGCAGCACGTTCACCACGCTGAAGATGGCCGTCGTGGCCCCGATGCCCAATGCCAGCGTCAGCATGGCCAGAACAGTAAAGCCCGCGTTTTTGCGCAGCACGCGGAGCGCGAAGCGGACGTCTTGCGACAGCAACCCCATGGAGCTTCCCTGCGCGGTTCGATAACCAGGGTAGCAGGCCGCCGCAGGCTTCCGCGCTCCCTCCGATGATGATAGGCTGGCTCGCATGCACCGACGCGAATTCGTGCAGGCCAGCCTGGCGGCAGGTCTGATCCCCCGCGCCGGCCGCGCTTCGGCCGCCCGCTCTTACCTCGAAGATGCCCCGGATATGCTGCTCACCTACCTGGCCGGCCGCCTGAATGCCCTGGCCGCGCGCTGGGACCAGGAGCGCGCCCGCATCCGCACCGCCGCCGATGTGGAAGCCCGCAACCAGTTCGTGCGTGCACGCTTCCGCGAGATGATCCACGGCCTGCCGGAGCGCACGCCGCTGGCCCCGGTGGTGGTCCGCTCCATGCCGCGATCGGGCTACCGCGTGGAAAACGTCATGTTCCAGAGCCGCCCGGATTTCTGGGTGACCGGTAATCTGTATATCCCGGCAGGCCGGGGCCCCTTCCCCGCCGTGATCTCCCCTTGCGGCCACTATCCTTTGGCCCGCATGTATCCCGACTACCAGTTCGCCTACCTGAACCTGGTTCACGCCGGCTTCGTGGTCCTGGCCTACGACCCTATCGGACAAGGCGAGCGCCGCCAATACTGGGATCCGGAAACCGGGCACGCGGAAATCAACGACCCGGTAGACGAGCACTCCATGCCCGGCCAGGTGCTGCTCCTGATGGGCGAAGACCTGACGCAGTACCGTGTCTGGGACGGCATGCGCGCGATCGACTACCTGCTCACCCGCCCGGAGGTGGACCACGCCCGCATCGGCTGCGCCGGACACTCCGGCGGCGGCACGCTCACGCTGTTCATCAGCGCCCTGGACGAGCGCGTGCAGTGCGCGGTGGTGAACGAGGGCGGCACCAGCCACCGCTGGCCCCTCGACATCCGCCCGGAAAGCCGCATAGGCCCTTCCGACGTGGAGCAGAATCTGTTTCCGGCCGCGCTTTACGGCGTGGACCTGTGCGACCTGCACGTGGCCATCGCGCCGCGGCCTCTGCTGGCCCTGATCGAGAACTATAACCCGCGCTTCAATGCCGCCGCCGAGCACATCCGCGCGCGCTACCAGCAGTGCGGCGTCCCCGAAAAGTTCGCCACCGAGGAGGCCACCGATCCGCACGCGTGGACCTGGAAACTCCGCCAGGCCACGACGCAGTGGTTCAGCCGCTGGTTTTACAGCCACAACGGCCCGGACCGGGAACCGGAGTTTACGCCGGAGCCACCGGAGGCGCTCTACTGCACGCCCGACGGGTCCATCCGCTATTCCCGCCAGGGCCAGACGATTTTCTCGCTGCTCTTGAAGAAACAGGCCACGCTGCCGCCGTCGCCCGAAAAACCGGCTGCCCCCGAGATTCTGAAAAAGCGCATCGGCTACCGCGAGTCGCGGGAGCCGATGGCCCCGCGCCTGCTGGTCACCACGCCGCGCAAAGGCTACCGCATCGAAAAGCTCGAATTTGTCTCCGAACCCGGCATCTACATCCCCACCTGGGTCTTTCTTCCGGATAACGCGCGCGGGCGCCTGCCGGCCACGCTGTTCGTGAACGAGGCCGGCAAAGAGGCGGAGGCCATGGAATTCGGGCGCTACGAACGCCTGGCGCGGGAGGACCGCCTGGTGGCGGCGGTGGATCTGCGCGGCATGGGTGCGACCCGGCCCGCGCACCCGCCCGCCAACAACCGCACCGATCCCTACCGCCAGTTGTTCGACGTCGAGGCGGCCATGTGTTACATGGCCTGGTACATGAACCAGTCCCTCTTCGGCATGCGCGTGGGCGATATCGTGCGCAGCGTGGATTACCTGCTCGGCCGGCCGGACGTGGCCTCCGCCGGGCTGCGCGTGGTGGGCCAGGGGGCCGCCGCGCCCCTGGTGCTCTGCGCCGCGGTAATCGATGCGCGCATCGCTGAGGTGGCCGCCGAGCACTGCCTGCTCTCCTGGCGCACCCTGGCGCAGGTGGACCGCTACACCCACTCCACGGGCATCTTCGTACGCGATGTATTGCTGGATTTCGACCTGCCGCAGATTGCCGCCGCACTGGCCCCCCGCCCGCTGACGCTGGCGGCCGTTGTGGATCACCTGAAGCACCCCGTGCCCGCCTCGCGCGTGCGGACCGAATACCGCGCAGCCCTGGAGGCCTATCGCCGGGCGGGCGCGCCGGACCGCTTTCGCATCGTGCAGGCCGGCGCGGAAACCGACTGGGTGGCATAACGCACAAACTTGATATTGGGGGTTCTAATAAGCCGCTGTTTGCGATATCATGATCCGCTTACCAGCTACTTATGCTTCGTAACATGTGTTTCACCCCGCGCATGAGCCTCCTGTTTTGGGCGGCGCTACTCTCCGCCCAAACCCCGCACCGGACACCCCAAATGCGTCCGGTAATCCGCGGGCGCCACTATGCAGTTACTTCCATGAAACCGGAAGCCACACTGGTGGCCGAGCGCATCCTGCGCGCGGGCGGTAACGCCTTTGACGCCATCGTAGCCGGGCAGGCGGTGCTGGCCCAGGCGGATGCCGCCAGCAACGGCGTGGGCAGCGACGCGGTCATCCTGATCTACGACGCGCGCGCCAATAAAGTCATCTCGCTCAACGCCGAGGGCACCGCGCCGAAGCTTGCCACTATCGAATGGTACAAGGAACATAACAAGGGCGAACTGCCCGACAGCGACGGGCTGCTAGCCGGCACCGTGCCCGGCGTGGTGGATGCCTGGTACACGCTGCTCGACCGCTGGGGCACTATGACGTTCGCGCAGGTGCTGGCCCCCGCCATCGAGATCGCCGAGCACGGATTCCCCCTCAGCGAACGCCTGGCCGCGGCCATCAACGGCTCCCAGAAGCTCAAGAAGTACGCTTCCAGCCAGAAAGTCTACTATCCGGGCGGCAAGGTCTGGAAGGCCGGCGAGATCTTCACCAATCCGGAACTGGCGCGCACGCTGAAGCGCCTGGTGGAGGCCGAGCAAGCCGCCGCCTCCAAGGGACGCCACGCCGCCCTGCTGGCCGCGCGGGACCGCTTCTACAAGGGCGATATCGCGCGCGAAATGGCCCGCTTCTCCGAGGAGAACGGCGGCCTGTTCCGCTACGAGGATTTCGCCTCCTACCACGTGGAACTGGAAACGCCCGTCTCGCTCGATTACCGCGGCTACCAGGTCTACAAGAACCCTTCGGCTTCGCAGGGCCCTTCGGAGTTATTCGCCCTGAGCTTGCTCGAAGGCTACGACCTGAAGGCCATGGGCCAGAATAGCGCGGCCTATATCCACACCGGCGTGGAGGCCATCAAGCTGGCCATGGCAGACCGCGAAAAATACCTGGGCGACATGGATTTCATCAAGATTCCGTACGCCGGGCTGCTCTCCCGCGACTATGCCGCGGAGCGCCGCAAACTGATCGACCCGGACCACGCTTCCCTGGATCTCCGCATGGGCACGGCCGAGAAATACATGACTGGTGTCCGCCCCATCCAGCGGCCCACCGATGTCAACTATGCCGGCGACAGCCGCGACGACGGCGACACCAGCTATATCGCCGTGGTCGACAGCCACCGCAACATGATCACCTTCACGCCCAGCCTGCATAGCGGCTTCGGCACGGGCGTGGTCATGGGCGACCTGGGCTTCATCTTCAATTGCCGCGGCGACTACTACTCCCTTACCCCGGGGCACGCCAACGCACTGGCCCCCGGAAAGCGTCCCCGCAGCACCCTGCAAGGCACGCTGGTGATGCGCGACGGGCGGCCCTTTATGATCACCGGCAGCCCCGGCGGTGACGATCAGTGCATGCGCACCATGCAGACCTTCCTGAACGTGGCCGAGTTCGGGATGAACATCCAGCAGGCCATCGAAGCGCCACGCTGGTCCACGCGAAGCTTCCCGCTCTCCTACTTCCCGCACTCCATGTACCGCGGGGAGATGAGCGTGGAAGAGCGCATTCCGGTGGAAGTGCGCGAGGCGCTCATCGCGAAGGGGCATAAGCTGAAAGTCGTCGGCCCCTGGAGCCAGAGCATGAACGGCGGCATCGTGGTGGACGCGGCGAACGGCGTGCTCAGCGCCGGGGCCGACCCGCGCTGCGACGCTTACGCCCTCGCCTGGTAACCGCTCCCGCCGTTCTGATTTCAGCCCGTGCGAAACCGCACACGCGCGCGCTGATGCGCCTCCCTGCGCTCCCATCGTTCACTCGTCCGTAACACGAGGCTGGTATTCGTGGTTGCCGAGGAGAATTCCCGTGTTCCAACCGAATAAACGAACGCTAGCTCTCGCTGTGTTTCTGACTGCGTCATTGCCTCCGACGGCCCTTCCGCAAGCCCAGATCAGCGGACCGAACGGCATCCGCCACGTGCTGCTCATCAGCATTGACGGCATGCATGCCCTGGATTATCTGAACTGTTCGCTGGGCGTCAGCGGCGTAAATGGCGGGGCGCCGTATTGCCCCAATCTGGCTGGGCTCGGCAACAACGGCATCAACTACGTGAACACCTCCACCTCGAAGCCCTCCGATTCCTTCCCTGGACTGATGGCCATCGTGACGGGCGGCTCGCCGCGCACGGTGGGGGCGTACTACGACGTGGCATATGACCGCTCCCTCGACGCTCCCGCACAGACCACCGGCAACGGAGTGGCCGCCGGTCCCTGCACCGCCGGAGCTCCCCCGACGGGCACCCGGACCGAATACGACGAAGGCATCGATATCGATCAGACTAAGCTCAACGGCGGCGCGCCCGGCGCCGGGCTGACCGACGGCGGGATCGCCTCCATCAACCCCGCCTTCCTGATCCGCGACCCCCGGCGGGGCTGCGCCCCGGTCTATCCCTGGAATTTTGTGCGCACCAATACCATCTTCGGCGTGGTGCACGCGGCGGGCGGCTATACCGCCTGGTCGGACAAGCACCCCTCGTATTCCTCGGTGGCCGGCCCGGGTGATGGCCGCACCGTGGATGACTACTACTCGCCGGAAATCAATTCCGCGGTGGTGAACCTGCCAGGCGTCACCACGCCCACCGGCGTCTCCTGCGCCACGATTCCCGATCCCTCCCAAACCGGCTCCTGGACGGACAGCTTCCAGAACATCCAGTGCTACGACACGCTCAAGGTCAACGGCATCCTGAACCAGATCGACGGCCGGACGCACAACGGCCAGTCCCGCGCGCCGGTGCCGAACCTGTTCGGGATGAACTTTCAGGCCGTCAGCGTGGGCCAGAAGCTGATCGAGAAGAATGTCGGCAGCGGCGGCTACCTGGATGCGACCGGCACTCCCAGCACGGCGCTGTTGAGCGAAATCCAGTTCGTGGACGCTTCCATCGGCGCCATGATCTCGGAGTTGAAAAAACAGGGGCTGTTCAATTCCACGCTGATCGTGATCACCGCCAAGCACGGCCAGTCGCCCATCGACCCGAACCGCTTCTTCCCCATCCCGGGCCCGAATGGCAACAACGGCAACTCTCCCGCAACCATTCTGGCCAATCTGCTGCCTTCCTCCGAATCGCCCAACAATCCCAACGGAATCGGGCCCACTGAGGACGATGTCTCCCTGCTGTGGCTGTCCGATTCCAGCCAGACCGGCAATGCGGTTTCGATGCTGGAGGCCAACGCCGCGCAAGCCGGCATCGGCGAGATCCTGGCCGGCACGGCGATCGCCCAGTTGTATAACGCGCCCGGCCTGCCTCCGCACGGCGATCCGCGCACGCCGGATATCATCGTGACGCCGAACTTCGGCGTGGTCTACACAGGGAGCAGCAAGAAACTGGCGGAGCACGGCGGATTCGCCCACGACGATACCAACGTCATGCTGTTGCTCTCCAACCCGAACTTTGCCCGCGCGTTGGTCTCGAGCACGGTGCAAACGGCGCAGGTGGCCCCCACGATTCTTCAGGCCCTGGGCCTCAGCCCCAGCGCCCTCCAGGCAGTCCAGATGGAAGGCACGCCGGTGCTGCCCGCCGCGCCCTTCCAAAACCCCGCGGCGCAGTAGGCGCAGCCTCGCGGAGCGGGCGCCGCCGGACGCCCGCTCCGGCGTTCCCCGCCTCTCGCGGCCGCCTTCCGCGCCCTTGACGGCGGCAAACCGCGCGGATAGTGTAAGTGGGTTATGACCTATGAAGAGGTGTTCGGCATCCGCGACAACCCCTTCTGTCCCAACAAGCCGTATGAAGGCGTGAGCCCCTTCCTGATGGCCAAGCTTTCGTCTCTGCCGCTCCAGATTCACAAAGCCCCCAGGCTGAAGGACCTGTTTTCCGAAGACGCCGGGCCGTTCCGGGACGCCATTCAGGACTTCCAGTCACTGTTGCAGGGCTACGGGTACGATCCGCCGGGCGTGGGCACCGAATCCTTCGTCTTTCTGATCCGCGGTCCGCAGGGCACCGGCAAGACCACTCTGGCGCTCTGGATGGTCGATTGGCTGGCCTCCTGCCTGCCGCCTCCCGGCAGGTGGAAAATCTACGACGACTGGATCCACAAGGATTTCGTCAGCGCCGAAGCCCAAGCCTCGGCTTTCCTGGCGCTGCGCGACCGCATTCTCCAGGAGACTTCCGAAACCGACTATATCTGCGTCCTGCTGGACAACCTGCTGGGCGGCGCCGAACAGCAAGCCCTGAACCTCTACGGCGATCTTTTCGAGAAGCGCGTGGTGGCCATCTTCCTGATCACCAGCGACCACGTGCTGCTCAACAAGAACTGGGACAACGCGCGCTTCAGCCCGCACGCCATTTACCAGACCGAGGATCTCAGCGCCGATAACGCCGTGCATTACATCCGCGACCGCATGAAGGTCTTTCGCGCGCACGGCGGCAACTCGCCCGCCGATCTGCTCTATCCCTTTCGGGAAGACGACATCCGCAGCTCGCTCGAGACCGGGGCCGACGAGACCGGGCGCATCGTCACCCTGCGCCAGCTCAACATCACCCTTTGCAACGCCCTCCGGGAGGGGGTCAAACTGGGGCCGCCGGGCCCGCCGATCTCGCTGGTCCAGGCCTACCAGCGGCTGGTGGCCTGAATGCCGGACATGAACCCTTTCCCGGATTATCCCGTGGCCAAGCTCACGGATGCCAGGCCGCCGCACGCCATTATTGAGACCGACCAGATCCAGCGCGCGCGGGGAGCGGTGGAGACCTATACCAACCAGTGGCCGAAGGATCTGGCGCGCACCGCGGAGACCATCAGGCCCGTGATCCTGGCGGTGCGCGGCGACTACGGCTCGGGCAAGACCTTCCTGCTGCTCGACGCCATGGCCACGCTTCGGGAAAGGCTGGCCGGCCGCTCGCATACGGTGTTGCGCTTTGCCGCGATCGAGGCCGATCCGGTGGGTTGGTATCAGACGGAAATCGGCCCGCGCCTGGCCGGCAACCAGCTCGCCGAAATCATGACCCTGGTCTACGCCGAGGCCGCCAAAAAGGTGGCCTCCGAGGTGGCTCTGACCGAGGCTGCCGTGGAGCGCCTGAATCGCGAGCCGCGCTTCGTCTACCAGCTCATTAACAGCCACCTGCTCAACCGCTCGCGCGTAGACGCCACCCTGGCGGATTTTTTGCGGCAGCAATGCAAGATCGGCGACGACGACACTCGCGCTGCCTGCCAGGGCCTGATCTGGGACCAGACCACCGGCATCGCCCAAAAATGGTTTGCGGGCAGGCCGCTGGATTCCTCGGAAAAAGAGCAGTTGCGCATTTCGCAGAGCATCATCACGGAAAACGCCGCCGCGGCCGCAATCACCGCCGTCGCCTCCATTCACGCCTTTCTGCGCCGGCCCCTGGGCCTATTCATCGATGAGCTGGAGCACCTGGTCCGCTTCGACCGGCGCGAAAACGCGGACCGCGGCGTCACCTGGATGAAACGCCTGCTCGAGAGCCTGGCCGGCGCCAGCCCGCTGATGTTCGTGGCCGGCCATTGGGACGCCTGGGAGGGGCTCCGCGCCGACTACCTGGACCGCTTCACGGCGCAGATCCCCATCGACATGCTCAAGCTCGCCGGCAACGACGTGCGCACCATTGTGGAGCGCATCGTGCCACTAGTGACCGGCAAAACGCCCGTCTTCTCCCAGGATGCCGCCGACGCCGTGGCGCGACTGGCCGGCGGAAATTTCCGGCGGGTGATTACCCTGCTGCGCGCGCTGTTTGACAGCTCCGCCGGCTTTAGCCAAAGCCCCGCCGGCGAAACCATCGAGAAGCTGTTCGAGGAAGCCGGCCAGAAGCTCTCCCTGGACCAGGCCACCCAACTGTTGCAGGAGATCCTGGGGCAGCGCGGCATCGAGGCGCGCCCCTACGCGCTGGTGAACGAGACGCGCTTCGACCTGGCGGGCTACCAGGCGGGCCGGCCCCGGATCGTCTTCGCCCTGCGCCATGCCCTCACCGCCGCCGACAGCGCCGGAGACGTCAAGCGCTTCCTGGCGCAGTTCGACGCGGCGCACAACAGCGTGCCCGGCCTGATCGGCTGCTTTATCGCCGACGGCAGCGTGGATACCGAGGTTCTGTCGGCCATCGGCGGCTCGGATGTCAACGTGATCGCCTTCGACCTCACCCGCCGCGACGTACTGGCCCGCATCACCGCCGAGCTCGACAAGCGCCTGGGCGTCAAGCCCGGAGCCGGAACCGCCAGCGCCGTCGAGCAGCTTTCGGTGCAGAGCGCCGCCCTGGTCGAACGCATCGACGAGGCGCGGCGCACCCAGGATGCCACCCTGGTCGCGGCGCTCGAGGACCAACGCAGGAAGCTCAGCCTGGAATTGGAAAAGGCCAGCAGCCAGTACCAGCAGCGCACGCAGGATTTGGAACGGCAGATCGCCGCCATCGAGCGGAAGCGCATCACCGAAATCCAGGAGATCGGAAAGCGGGTCGATGAACTGACCCAGCAACTCCAGTCGGAACGGGAGAAGCAGGTCACCCGCCTGGCGGCGCCGGCCGAATCCGACCTGACGCGCCTGCATGTGACCTACACGGACCTGATGAAGCAGCCCACCCCGGGCCAGCTCCTGAACTATGGGTTGGATTCCATGGCCATGGCCCTAGCCCTGTTCGGCGTCGTAGCCGGGATCGCTTCGGCCGTCTTCTTCAAGATCGGGAGCTACGACCTCCAAGGGTCCGTTTGCCTGGCGCTCGCGGGTGTATCCGTGCTGGCGCTGGCTTACGTGGTCCGCAGCCGCGCCCTGCGTTTTTCCCGCTTTCACGATTTTCGCGTGCGCACTCTGCGCGAGATCTACGCCCGCTCCGAATCTCCTGAGGCTCTGATCTCCGCGGACAATTTGATGCGCAATCTGTTCGATCACTATGGATGGCCGGAAGGTATGCTGCGCTCCCGGGACCTTTTGGGCCAGCAGTTCGGGCTGCGCTCCGAAGCGCGGCCCATGAGTTGAGTTGTTGCGCCGCGACCGTAAAGAAAGCGGCCGTGGAGAGGAGAACTTCGATGGCCGCCACCTACGTGGAAGATATCCCTTCGCCGGCGCCCCGGTTCGATTGCGACACCGTGGCCAAGGCCCTCACCGAAGTGTTACTGCGTCCGGCTTCGGGAGCCATCGTCCTGGGAGTGCACGGACCGTGGGGCTCAGGCAAGACCACGCTGCTGGAAGCCATCCGCAGGGACCTCGCCGCGCGCGGCCTCCATAGCACCGTAATCTGGTTCAACGCCTGGAAGTTTCAGGACCGGGAAGCGCTCTGGCGCGCCTTGATTCTGCACGTAGTCGCCCGGTTGAAGGACAGCGGCGGCGACGCCAAAAAGCTCACCGAACTGGAAGAGTCCCTGTACCGGGCCTTCACCGTGGAGGAAAAAGGCCCCTGGAAGCTCAACTGGCGCACTCTGATCGTCGAGTTGATCAGCATGCTGCTCTCCATCGTGAAGCTGGATTTCGTGGGCAAGGCCCTCAAGTCCTCCACCGGCTGGTTCGGCCGGATTTTCCTGGGCGGCGGCGATGAAGACGGGGACGGAGGAGCCGTGCTGGATCACGACCGCGTGGAAAAGATCGCCTCCGTGCTGGAGCGCAAGACCGTGGAGCGGCAGGTCGTGCAGGTGGAATCCATCGAGCAATTCCTGGGGAAGTTCCAGGACCTCATGAAGACCCTGTCCGCGGCCGGGCACGGAGTCTTTGTGTTCATCGACGACCTGGACCGCTGCCTCCCCGAAGCCGCCTTGCAGATTTTCGAAGCCATCAAGCTGTTTCTGGACGCCCCCGGCTGCCGCTTCGTGGTGGCGCTGGACCGCGAGGTGATCCGCAAAGGGCTGGCCGTCCGCTATGCCGCCCCGGGCGCCGCGGCCGCCGGCCAGTCCCTCATCGATCCCGATGAATACATCGAAAAGACCATCTCGGTCTCCTACGACGTGGCTACCCTCTCGCGCGGAGACGCCTTGGAGATCATGGACGCCTTCCAACTCCCGTTCGCCCTGGACGACCCGCAGAAGCGCCTGATCATCGCCGGGCTGGGCACCAATCCGCGCCGGGTGAAGCGCTTCATGAACACCCTGGCGGTGCAGTTTCACCTGGCCGCGCTGGCCGGCGTCGCAGCGCCGCCGAACCCGCGCGACCTGGACATCGTCATCAAGCTGCAAATCGTGAATTACCGCTATTCCGGCCTCTTCGCGGCCCTGCTGGCCGACGCGTCGCTCATCGCGCGCCTGCAGGAGATCAGCACCACGTACCGCACCAACCTGGATTCCGGGGATCAGCAGAAGGCGCGTGCGGAGCGGGCCGCCGCCCTGGCGCGCGAGCGCCCCCAGATTCAGGCGCTCGAACACGAAGAGGATTTCTGGCGGCTGATGGCCGTCAAGCCATCTTTTCCCAAGGACGCGCAAGGCATCGCCAAGGTGCAGCAGTGGTTCCGCACCCGCGTGTAGCCGCGCGGCCATATTACAATTTAGGGGAAAGAGATCTGTAACTATGCTCGGTCTGGTAATGACAGGCGGCGGCGCCCGGGGCGCCTATCAAGCCGGAGTGCTCAAGCGCATCGGCGAGATCCCCCGTGTCCGGGCGCAGGGCAACCCCTTTCCGATCATTGGGGGCGCCTCGGCCGGAGCCGTGAACGGGTCGGCGATTGCCGCGGGCAGCGACGATTTCGCCGCCGCCACCGAGGTCACCGCGCAGCTCTGGTCCAGCCTTCAGCCGTCCGACATTTTCCGGTGCGATGTCCTGTCGCAAGCGCGCAATTCCGTGACGTGGATCCTGGATCTCTCTTTCGGAGGGGTGGTGGGGGGCGGCAACGCCCACTCCCTTCTGGATGCCCGCCCTTTGCGGGCTTTTCTCAACCGGCACCTGGACTGCGACCGGATCCAGGCCAATATCAAGCAGGGCTGCCTCTACGCCCTGGCCATCTCCGCGACCAATTACAACTCCGGGCGAAGCTATCTGTTCATTCAAGGCAAGAGAGGCCATCCCATCTGGAACCGAAGCCGCCGGGTCACGCTGGCCACGAAAATCACCGTTGACCACATCTGCGCCTCGGCAGCCATTCCGCTGGTCTTTCAACCGGTGAAACTGCGCACCGCGCGCGGCACGGCGTTTTTCGGCGATGGATGTATCCGGCTGCAACAGCCCCTCAGTCCCGCCATCCGCCTGGGCGCCCATAAGATCCTGGCCATCGGCGTTCGCGGAGAGAGCCCGGAACGTGAGAGCGAAAATACTCGTCAGACCGAGCCCTCCCTGGCTGAAATGATGGGAGTCCTCTTCGACGTCATGTTTCTGGACCATCTTTCTACCGATATCGAGCACCTCCAGCGCCTGAACCAGCTTCTGGGCGCCGGGCAGATCGGTCAGCCCGGCCTGGAAGGTTGCGAACGAATGCTCCCGTTGCGCTCGTTTCTGATCACGCCGTCGGTGCCTTTGTCCGAAGTGGCCATGCAGCACCGCCTCGACATGCCGTACCTGATCCGGTACTTCGTGAACAGCCTGGGGCGGGATGCGGCTTCGTCCGCGGATCTGATGAGCTACCTGCTGTTCACTTCGCCGTACACCAGCGCGCTGGTCGATATCGGCTATCAGGACGCAGCCCGGCAGATCGACGCGATCGAAGACTTCCTTTACGCCGCGTGATCCCCGGAAAGGATCGTTATCGCGAATACCGGCGGCGCCGCTGGAACCAGACTACACCTAACACTCCAGCCAGCATCAGGCTCCAAGTGGAGGGTTCGGGAACGACAGCCGGTGTCAACGAACTCAGCGTCAGGATATCCCCGGCGCCGCCGTTGGTTCCCAGCGTGAAGGGGCCAACTCCGTTGGGCGCGCTGGGGCTGCTAATGCTATTAAAGAAATTGAAGTCGCCCACGCCCACGGGGCCCCAATGCGAAGCGCCCACGGTCTGGCCCACCAGATTGGTCGACAGATTCAGCGTGCCGCCGCCCGTATTCCAGGCGAAACTCCCAAAATCACTAAGCGTGAACGTGCCATTCCCGGAACTCGCGCCGGAAACCGTAAGCGTCAGGGACTGAATCACACTCAGGCTGGAGGTATTCCCGGGATTCGGCAACAGCGTTTCGTCCAGCACGATCTGGCCGCTGGCCGCCGCCGAACCGGTAGAAGTGTACACCATGTCGAAGGTGCCGAAAATGTCACTGGCTTGCGACGCCGGCGCTGCCGCGAATAGAAGGAACGCCGCCAGCCCCGCCCAGCATCCCAGTCTTCGATTCACTCTGCCGCACGCTTGTTGGTTCCGAGGAGTCATGCGTTGAATTATATCTTCCCTCGCGGAGCCGAATAAAGATAAATCCAATGGAATTTTTCAATGTTTCGTTCGTATTCACTCAATTCGTGGGAATTAATTGTTCATAAACGCGCATTTATCTCAGAACGGTCACCACCAACTTTCCACGCCCGGCCCGCTCGACGGTGCCCGCATACGCCTCCGCAGCGCGTGAAAGCGGCACTACCGCGTCCACAAACGGCCGCAGTTTTCCCGCGTCCAGAAGCCGCCCAATCTCGAGGAGTTGTTCCCGGTCCGGCTCGACGATGAAGAAGGCCTCTTTGACGCGTTCCTCTTGCGCGATTTCGCCGCCGGCCGCGATCGTGATCATCCGCCCGCCGGGCTTGAGAACGCTCCACGACCGCCGCAGCGTCTCACCTCCCACGGCGTCGAAGACCACATCCACATCCCGCACCTCGTTTTCGAAACGGGCGGTCCGGTAGTCGATCACCTGGTCCGCGCCCAGCTCTTTGGCGAATCCGATATGCCGGGCCGAAACGGTGGCGGTCACGCGCGCCTCGCGCAGGCGCGCCAACTGGATCGCGAAGACCCCCACGGCTCCCGCTCCGCCATGGACCAGGACATGCTCCCCCGCCCGCAGTTTCGCGCGGTCGATCAGCCCCTGCCACGCGGTCAGCGCTCCAATCGGCGTGGAGGCGGCCTCCGAATGGCTCAGACCAAGCGGCTTCGGAGCAATCCACGCCGGTTGAGTGACGCAATAATCGGCCAGCGCTCCGTCCGCGAACCAGTCGTTCATGCCGAAGATCTCCTGCCCGGCGGAAAGCCCCAGCACCCCCTCGCCGAGTTCCGCAATCTCTCCGGAAAACTCGTGGGCCGGCACGGCGTCCCTGCGCGCGTCGCCGTTTCTGGTGTGCGAGTTCGGATACCAGGCCAGTTCCGTCGGTGTGACGCCCGCCGCGTGCACGCGAACCAGCACCTCGCCCGGGCGCGGCTTCGGCCTGGGAATCTCCTTCTCGACCAGGACCGGCTTCTGCGTGGCATCGGCGACACACAGGGCATTCATGGGCGCCTCACAGGTTACTCATCCCGCCGTCGATCAGGACCTCGCTGCCCGCCATGAACGCCGATTCGTCCGAGGCGAGAAAAACTACGGCGCGGGCAATCTCGCTGGGTTTTCCGAAGCGCCCCGCCGGGACCTGGCTCTGGATGGCGGCGGCCACGGACCCCAGATCGGCTTCCGACAAGCCGAGCTTGCCGTACAGGGGGGTCGAGATGGGACCGGGGCTGATGGCGTTCACCCGGATGCCGCGCGAGATCAACTCGCCCGAGAGGGTGCGGACCAGCGAAAGCAGTGCGGCCTTGCTGGCTCCGTAAACGCTCGTATTCGGCATCCCTATGTGCGCGTTCACCGAGGCGTTCAGCACGATGGAAGCCGGGTTCGCCAGCGCCGGCAATAGGGCCTGCACCAGGAAATACGGCCCTTTCACGTTGACCGCGAAGGAGCGGTCAAAAGCGTTTTCATCCCACTGCTCCACAGGTCTGAGCTCGGCGATTCCGGCATTGAGGAACAGGACATCGAGCCCGCCGAAAGACTGCCGAAGCGTTTCCGCAACCTTCTTCTGCGCGCCTGCCTCGCCGGCGTCCGAGGGAATAATCAGCACGTCGGGCCCGAGTTCTTTACGGGCGCTTTCGAGCGTCGCCGGATTCTTGCCGGTGACCGCCACGCGGGCGCCCTCGTTCAAGAACTGGTGCGCGGTTTCGAGGCCGATGCCGCTGGTCCCGCCGGTGATGAGAGCCCGTTTCCCCTGTAGCCTGCCCACGGTGCAATCCCCCAATGATGAAAATTCCGACGGTCTATGGGATTCACCAGCCGAAGAAAGGATGCAGATATTCCGGCAGGTGGCCTCCAGGAGCGGCGATGGGTCGCGGTGAAAGCAGCCGCAGGCTAGAGATCAAGCCGTCTGATCTCTGGGATCGCCGCCGATAGCGACGGAATGCAGGACCCCGGAATTGGGGCGTTGGTGCGACTCCATTCGAAAAAACGATCAGCGGCAGTCGCGATGAAATCATCGACAGCGGCATCTCGGCTGTAGTCCGTCTCCTCATCCACCTGCCTGCCGCTCAGGCACAGAATCCAGGTCTCGATATTCCGCTTCGGAATCAGGTGAACGATCCGTTCGTCATCGCCGCGTCGGGGTAAGCCGGAGAATTGCCGGCGGCGTTGCCCCAGCCCTGCCTTGTCGGCATCAATCGCTACAATAAGTGCCGTCCTGGCGTGCTTCGACCTCGCTCGATACGTGCCGACGGCCGTCGCATAGCGTTCCCGAACCCACTGTTCCCCGCATCCCCTCCCGCTGGGCAGGGGGTCGGGGTAGAGGTCGTGCCCGGAGTACCCCAGGCGGTAAAGATACCTTCGAACAAACCCTTGGTGCCGCTCGTCCTCGGCAAGGACTGCCACCTGCGAGGGCCTATTCACGCTCCCATCCCCGAGCTACGAGTTCAGAGGGGGATAGTGGGCTGTCAGGATCTCCATGAAACCGCTCCACGCGGACCGGCCCAATTCCATCGCGAAGGAATTGCACGCCGTTTCTTGGAGCCCATTGATTGATGAATTCCGGGTGGTGCGAAATGAGGAGGATTTGTCCCTGGCCACTTTCGACAGCGTCGGTCACCGCCATCAGCCACGGCTGAATCTCGCGGAGAGAAACAAAGTTGTCGGGCTCGTCGAGAACAACTGTACTTCCCCTGGCCAGGACGAAATGCAAAATGGTGTACAGACAGATCAGGCACCGCTGGCCATCGGACAACTCGTTGAAAGAGAATTTGCTGGCCTTTCCCCCGCTCTGGCCCTGACTAAATTCAGCGGTCAGCAGCCGCACATTTTCTCCCGCTGGTTCTAGTTGCAGAAAAGTGAAACCATCCAGGGATGCGCGCAAGCTTTCGAGCAGGGCAGCATTTTGCTGGGGATACGCCTGCACGAGGTGCCGGTACCATGCGGCGATGTTTGAGAGATCGACCTTAGGATAGAGGTCCTCACCCTCCGCTCGAGATCCCATCGCAAACGGGTTGATCCGAAAGCAAAACAGACCGGCGAGCCATGCCTTGAATCGGCTGAGCGTTTGGTTGTCCTTCCTCGGAATGATCGTTGCCAGGGCCGAACGATGCCAGTCGAACTCGTAGGTGACCTTGTGCTCGGACCGGTCATTGTAAAGATGCACTTCGCCGGTATTGAACTCAAAGATCGGCTTCCCGTTACAGCGAACTGTCTCGGAATAGACACGCGGCCGCGGCGGGTCTCCCCAGGGTTCGATCGTGAGGTGATAGATGTATTGCGCGCCGTCTAACTCCGCTTCGAGTTCGCAGGTCTGTTGCGGTTGGTTCAGCCATCGTGTCCGCTGGCTCAGGACAAGGAAGTCGTCAAACACGTCGCCCTTCGCGATGAACTGCCGTAAGAACAGTAGAGCATCAAGGAAGGACGACTTGCCCGATCCGTTCCGGCCCAGGATCAGCTCCCTTCGAGCGGGCCTGTGCTCGAAGTTGACAAAACAGCGGAAATTATCCAGGTAAAGCCGCGTGAGCATTTGATTTCATTCTACCCGCCCGCGGCCCCCTCCAACCTACCCGTGCACAGTGGCGCGGCGCTCCAGCTTGCCCCAGCCCACCAGCCGCCCCTTCATGGCGAAAAGCAGCGACTTGGCCAGCACGTAGTACATGAGCTCGCGATAGTAGACGCGCTGGAAGAACAGCAGTGCCAGGTCCCAGGGCTTCTCGCCCTCCAGGGCGTACGCCAGCAGCCCCGTCAGCAGTTCCAGCACGAAGAAGCCCAGGTAAAACGCCAGCACGATGCGCCAGTTGCCCGCCACGAGCGCCAGCACCATGGCCAGTTCGGCCAGCGGCGAGATGGCCGAAAGCAGCACTTGAAATACCCAGATGCTGGGCAGCGCTACCCAGCCCAGCGACCCGTACTTCGGCACGAACAGGGCGTCGCGATGTTTCCAGGCGGCTTGCAGTGTCCCGAAGGCCCAGCGGAAGCGCTGCTTGGCCAGGCTGCGCGTATCCTCGGGAGCCTCCGTGTAGGCCACGGCTTCCTCGTCATACCGGATGGTATGGCCCTCGCGCCGGATGGCCAGCGTCAGGTCCGTGTCTTCGGCCAGCGTGTCGTGCCCAAAGCCGCCCAGCTTCAGCACCAGATCCTTGCGCCACGCCCCCACCGCTCCCGGTACCACCGTGATGGCGTTCAGCAGGTCCAGCGCGCGCCGGTCCAGGTTGAAGCCGTAGATGTATTCGATCGACTGAAAGCGCGTGATCCACTTGTTCCGGTTGCCCACGCGCGCGTTGCCGGAAACCGCGCCGATGCGCGGGTCGGCAAAATGCCGCACCAGCTTCCCGATGGTGCCCGGGCGGAAAATCGTGTCCGCGTCGAGCGCGATCAGGATATCCCGCGAGGCGTGCGCGATGGCGTAGTTCAGCGCCGCCGATTTGCCGCGGTTGGCCTGCGCGAGCACGCGCACCCGCGCATCCCGGCCGAAGTGCTCGCGCAGCAGGGCCAGCGTGCCGTCCGTGGAGCCGTCGTCCACCACCACCACCTCCACGCCCGGATAACCGTTCTCGAGCACGGAGCGCACCGTGCGCGCGATCACCTTCTCTTCGTTGTAGGCCGCGATCACCACGGAGACCGGCGGCTGCCAGCCCGCATCGAATCGCCGCCGCCGCGCGCGCTGCTTCTGGATCACCGCCAGCGAGCCGAACGCCAGCGAGCGCATCAACGTCAGGTAGATCGCCCATAGGAACAGAATTCCGATCACCTTCTTCACGTTGCTCTGGGCGCCGAAAGCTTCGCCTTCGATGCGCGCCAGCCGCATCTCGGCTTCGCCCGGCACGGGCATCACCTCGTCGCGGGCCTTGCCGATCAGCTCGCTCACCGTCACGAAGCGGTAGCCCTGATTTCGCAGATCGTCGATGATGCGCGGCAGCGCCTCCACCGTGGCCGAGCGGTCGCCGCCTGCGTCGTGCAGCAGGATGATGTTGCCGCTGTCCTTCTCGCTCTCCACCTCGTCCACGATCTTCTGCGCCGTCACGTTGCGGTCCCAGTCGCGCGGGTCAATCCGCTCGCCGATGACCATGTAGCCGGCCTGCTGCGCGCGATAAATGGGAATGATCTCGGCCGGCGTCTGCGGCTCGCTGTCCGCGTTATAGGGCGGCCGGAACAGCGTGGTGGCGCGCCCCACGGCGTTCTCGATGATGCGCAGCGTGGTGCTCAGCTCCAGCCGGCTGCGTTCCTCGGAAGCCGCCGCGACGTTGGGGTGCGAGTAGGTGTGGTTGCCGATCTCGTGGCCCTCGTCCCAGGCGCGCTTCAGCAGCGCGGGATTCTGCTCCGCGTTGACCCCGATCACGAAAAACGTAGCACGCACCCCGCGGCTCTTCAGCACGTCCAGAACCTGCGGCGTGAAGCGCGGATCGGGACCGTCGTCGAAACTCAGCGCCAGCGTCTTGGGAACCCGCCGGCTGTTCTCCACCACGTAGTAGGAAGGTAGCGCCTCGTACCTCTCCTCGTAGTCTCCGTCTTCATCCCGTTTTACGGAGCGGCGGCCGTCGTGCGGCGTCTCCGTGATCCGCAGGATGTCGCCATCGCCCGTGCGGATCACCGAGCGCGTCGCCGTCAGCGCCGCCAACTGCCCCGGATCGTAATTGTCGTCCGGCCAGGCTTCCGGCTTGAGCACGGTCCACAAGCCGGGATCTTCGGCCCCCAGGCGCCACACCCCCACGCCCCGGAAGCCTCCGTCGGAGACGTCGATCACGTGGTTCAACCCGGTCACCGCGTCCAAAAACCAGACTTCGTGCTGCCCCGCTTCGTCCCGATAGCGGAGCACCGGATTCTCAGCGTCCGCGTCCCACTGCACCGACCCTTTGCGCAGCGAAGCCGCACTCATCACGTCGCCGAACACCGCTTCGGCGCCTCCCGAGCCGCCGATCACCCAGTCATAGCCGTAGGCGCCCAGCCCGATCACGGTTTTCTCCGGCGGCACAATCTTGGCCAGCCGGTCCAACTGCCCCTGGAACCAGTCCTCGGACGCCACCGGACCGGGCGGCCCGGACTGATAGTGCTCGTCGTAGACCATCGGCACCAGGTAGTCGATGAGGGTCGCCAGGCGCTTCAGATCATAGGCCGGATCGTCGGGCGGCACGCTCTCGGTCACCAGCAGCCCGGCAGGTTGCAGCCGGGCGCGCAACTCTGCCATAAACGCCACCAGGTCGTCCCGGTCGCGGCGGGAGAGCTGCTCGAAGTCGATATTCACGCCTGCAAAGTGGTGCTCGGTGAGGTTGCTGTAGATGTTGTCGATCAGGTTCTCGCGGGCCTCCCGGTTGCGCAGGATGTGCTGCACGTCGCCCGCCTGCCAGCCGTCCCGAAAATTAGTCACCAGAGCCAGGATGGGCAGTTTCACCTGCTTCGCAATCTCGATCACCACCGGATCGGACTGGTCGTCCAGGTCCCCCCGCCGGTTCTGGAGGATCAGCCACTCCGGCACCAGGTGCGTGAGGTGGGCCAGGTTGAGGCGCAGGGAGACGATGCTGGACGGGTCCCAGTTGACGTAGTAGCCGAACACGATCGGCTGGCCCGCCCCGGCACGCGCCGCCTGCCGTGGGTGGATCAGTGGAGAAGCCGACCGCACGTATTTCAGATTCTTGGCGGCGCGGCGCATACGGAACGGCACGTTCTTCACCGCCCGCTCCCCGGAGATGATCCGGCGCACGTCCTGGAAGCTGGAAAGCGACTGCACCGGGCTGAAGCCCAGGGCCGGCAGTTGCGGGCTCACCCCTACCGTCAGGACCACGAGGAAAAGCCCCACTACGAAGAAAATCCCCGCCGTCTGCACCGCCCGGCGAAAGCGCGCCCAGCGCCGCCCGGTCGGATCGTAAAAGACAAACGAGGGATGCTTCTCCGTCACAACGCGCCGCTATTTTTACAATAGCAGCCCGGCTCTACGGCGTGACTACCACCTTGCCGAATTGCTCCTTCTGCTCCAGGCGCTGGTGCGCCGCGCGAATCTCGCCGAGCGGGTACACGCGGTCCACTACCGGGCGGATCTGCTTGCGGAACACGAATTTCAGCACCTGGTGCAGCTCTCCCATGCTGCCCATGAAGGAGCCCAGCAGAGAAAACTGCCGGTTGAACAGAAAGCGCAGATCCACCTTGGCGTCATAGCCCGTAGTAGCGCCGCAGGTCACCAGGCGGCCGCCCGCGGCCAGCGACTCCAGGCTCTTGGCCCAGGTAGCTGTGCCTACGTGCTCCACCACCACGTCCACGCCGCGTTTGCCGGTGAATTTCTTGACCTCGGCGGAGATGTTTTCGCGGTAGTGATCGATCACGTGGTCGGCGCCGAGTTCCTTGGCCCGGGCCAGCTTGACCTCGCCGCCCGCGGTAGCGATCACCCGGCACTGGAACAGCTTGGCGATCTGGATCGCCATCGAGCCCACGCCGCTCGAGGCGGCCAGCACCAGCACATCTTCGCCCGGCTGCAACTGCGCGCGGCTCATCAGCATGTGCCACGCCGTCAGCGAAACCAGGGGCGCGGCGGCGGCTTCTTCAAACGCCAAATCGTCCGGAATGGGAATCACCGTATACTCGGGCGCCGCCAGCAGTTCCGCGTTGCCGCCGTCCACGCCGTAGCCGAACATGGTGAACCGCCGGCAGAAATTGTCCCGCCCGGAAAGGCACGCCTCGCATTGCCGGCAGCTCAGACCCGGCGAGAGCAGCACCCGCATCCCGGGCTTCACCCTCTCGCACAACTCGCCGGCAGCCACCACCTCGCCGGCGATGTCGCTGCCCAGGATGTGCGGCATGGAAAAGGTCATGCCGGGGATCCCGCCCCGCACCCACAGGTCCAGGTGATTCAGCGCGCAGGCGCGTACACGCAGCAGAACCTGGTTCGCTTTGATGCGCGGCTCCGGAGCCTCCTCGTACACCAGCACTTCCGGCCCGCCGTGTTGATAGATTCGCGCGACTTTCATCGGTTCCAGCCTAACACCGCCCTGCCTCGTGTTGTATCCTGAGGCTTGTGGACCGGCGTGGGCCGTTCCGCTGCGGTTCCTGGAGGCCTCCCATCGTCAAGTTCTGCGTGCTGGCCAGCGGCAGTTCCGGCAACGCCGCCCTGCTGGCCACCGCCACAACCCGGATCCTCGTGGATGCCGGCCTGAGCCTGCGTGAACTGACGCGCCGCCTGGCCGCCATCGGCGAACAGCCCGAAACCTTGAGCGCCATCGTCGTCACCCACGAGCACTCCGATCACATTGCCGGGCTCACCCGCCTGGCGCGGTATCTGGCCCACCGCAACGTGAAGGCGCCCGTCTTCTTTACGCACCGCACCGCCGCCGCCATCGACTGGAACGGCCATCCGCCGCCGCTCGAAACCTTCCAGGCGGGCGCGCGTTTCCCCGTGGGCGATATCGAGGTGCAGAGTTTCACCATCCCGCATGATGCCGCCGATCCGGTGGGCTTCTGCTTTCAGACCCAGGGATTAAAAATCGCCGTCGCGACCGATTTGGGCTATCTTACCGAGTCCGTGAAGTATCACCTGCGCGGCGCCCACATGTTGCTGCTCGAATCCAATCACGATCTGGAGATGCTCAAGGTGGGCCCTTATCCCTGGTCGGTCAAGCAGCGCGTGATGAGCCGCGTGGGCCACCTCTCCAACGACAGCATGCGCGATTTCCTGCTCCACGATTTCGATGCCTCGACCGGCCACCTCATCCTGGGGCACCTCAGCGAACAGAACAACCACCCGGAAATCGTGCGCATGATGGCCACCGAAGCGCTCGGCCGGCGCGGGCTCCCCACGCGCTTCGAGATCGCCAGCCAAAAACAGCCCACCGGAGTTTTCGAGTACTGAACAACTTATGATTCCGCGATACACCCGGCCCGAAATGGGCCGCATCTGGAGCGACCAGAACAAATTTCAACAGTGGCTCGAAGTCGAGCTGGCAGCCTCCGAGGCCCTGGCCGAATTGGGCAGCGTGCCGGCGGAGGCAGCCCGCCTTCTGCGCGCGCACGCCGGCTTCGATGCCGCCCGCATCCTGGAAATCGAAAAAGAGGTGAAGCACGATGTCATCGCTTTCACCACCGCCGTGGCCGAAACAATGAAGGCTGCCGGCCACGCCGAAGCCTCCCGCTGGCTGCACTATGGCCTCACCTCCAACGACGTGGTGGACACCGCCCAGGCGCTGCAGATCCGCCAGGCTTGCCGCATCCTCCGGGACGGCCTGGTGCGGTTGCACGGCGTGCTGCGCCGGCGCGCCCTGGAATTTCGCCACACCGTGCAGATCGGCCGCACCCACGGCGTTCACGCCGAACCCATCACCTTCGGTCTCAAGCTGGCCATCTGGTATGAAGAAACCGGCCGCAACCTGGAGCGCCTGGACGCAGCCGCGGAAGCGCTGCGCGTGGGCAAGATCTCCGGCGCCGTGGGCACCTTCGCCCACATCGGCCCGGAAGCTGAAGAACACATCTGCGCCCGCCTGGGTCTCAAGCCCGCGCCCGTCTCCTCCCAAGTGATCCAGCGCGACCGCCACGCGCAGTTCATTTGCGCGCTGGCCCTGGTGGCCGCCACTTGCGAAAAAATCGCGCTCGAAGTCCGCCACTTGCAGCGCACAGAAGTCCGGGAGGCCGAGGAATATTTCGCCCGCGGGCAAAAGGGCAGCTCAGCCATGCCGCACAAGCGCAATCCAGTCACCTGCGAGCAGATCTGCGGCTTGGCGCGCGTGGTGCGCGCCAACCTGCAAGCGGCCTTCGAAGATATTGCCCTCTGGCACGAGCGGGATATCTCGCACTCTTCGGTCGAGCGCGTCATCCTTCCCGATTCCACCATCCTCGCCGATTACCTGTTGGATAAAACCATACGTCTCGTCGATACCCTGCTGGTCTATCCCGAGCGCATGCGCCGCAATCTCGAAATGACCCGCGGCCTGGTCTACTCCGGCCAGCTTCTCCTGGACCTGGCCGCCGCCGGCATGTTGCGTGAGCAGGCCTATCGGGTAGTGCAGTCTCATGCCATGCGCGCCTGGGAAGAGGAATCCGATTTCCGCGCCGCCATCGAAGCCGATCCCGAGATCCGCGCCGCGCTCAGTCCCGCGCAAATCGCCGAGGCGTTCTCGCTCGAGCGCCAGCTCCGGAACGTAGACCGCATCTTCGATCGGGTTTTCGGGAAAAGCGGACCCGAGACCCCGTAACACCACGCAACCGGCTCATTTCGTTTGTCTTAAATGGCACATGCCGGCCTGCCCGTGTCCCTTCGCCCGAAAATTTCGCGTGAATTTCAGGTCGTTTTCGGTTACAGTAGAACCAGACGGAATGCCTACTGCAAGGCTACAGCCAGAGCGGGCCAGTCGGACGCGCCGCCTCGATATGGCCCGGGTATTGATCGTTCAGGATGAACTGGCCTCCCGGTTAACGCTACAAACGATTCTAAGGGCCGGTGGTTACGCCGTAGATGTGGCCGCATCCGTGCCGGAGGCGCTCGCTAAACTCGACGAGCGCCAATATGAGCTGGTGCTTAGCGACATGGAGTTGGAAGCGCCGGAGATCGGCCGGGGAGTGTTAAGCTACGCACGGTTGAAAGACTATCGGCCCGCAACCGCCGTGGTCACTGCCTATCATGACCACTAGGCCTTGCGGTCTGGTGTGAAACGCGAGCACTGGGTTTCGGTCAACGCCAGCGAGTTGAGCAACCTCCTGGCGAAGGTCGCGGAGCTGATTGGGATTCGCGCCAGCCGCCGCGCCGAACGCGCCCTGCGCCAGTCCGCCGCGGTTTAACGTTCCAGCCCCGCTACTTCTTCTTCCAGATGTTCCAGCGCCCCGGCGAAAAAGTGGTCGCGGGCGTTCACCCAGATCAGCCGTTTCGGGTCCGCGATGCGGGCATACACCGACTCCATCTCCGGACGCGGTCCGTGTTCGTCGTGAGTGCTCTGAATAAAGAACTTACGCGCCGGACAGGTTTCCAGATAGCGCCAGTCTCCTCCCCGGGTCGGGAAGCCGGCGGCGATCAGCCGCGCGGCGCCTCCTGACTCGCAGCCCAGGCGCAGGATCACACGCGAGCCGAACGAAAAACCGCCCAGGGAGTACGGCAGCCGGGGATAGCGAGCTCGCAGCCAGGCTAAGGCTGCCCGCGCATCTTCCACCTCGCCCACCCCGTGCGCATGTTCGCCCGCGCTGCGGCCTACTCCGCGAAAGTTGAAACGCAGTACCACCGATCCGGATTTCCGCAGGCCCCGTGCCAGCCGGTAGACCACTTTGTTCAGCATGGTGCCCCCGTAGAGCGGGTGCGGATGGCAGACCACGGCGGCCTCCACCGGCTCCCGGTCGTCCGGTTCCTCCAACAGGGCCTCCAGCGGCCCGGCTGGGCCGTCCAACAGGTGCGATTCGATACGCCGCGCCACTGCCTAGTTGGTCCGGTAGTTGGTGAACTGCATGTCGATGCCGTAATCGGTGTCGCGGAGCAGCTTGATCACCATCTGGAGGGTGTCGCGGTCCCGCCCGCTCACCCGCACCAAATCACCCTGAATGGAAGCCTGCACCTTCAGCTTGCTGTCCTTGATGCTGCGCACGATCTCGCGGGCTTTCTCGATGGGGATGCCCTGCTGTAGCGAGATTTCCTGCCGCACCGTCGAGCCCGCCGCCGGAATGATCGAGCCGTACGTCAGCCCTTTCAGCGGCACCTTTCGTTTCACCAACTTACCTTCCAGGACCTCAATTATCGCCTTCAGTTTATAATCGTCCTGGCTGGCCAGAAGGATCTTATGCTCCTTTTCGTTGAGTTCGATGGAGGATTTGGAGTCCTTCAGGTCGTAGCGCGTGTGGATTTCTTTCAGTGCCTGCTGCACGGCATTGGAAACCTCCGGCAGCTCAATCTTGGAAACAACGTCGAAACTGTTATCAGGCATACGTCAACGGGGACCTGGTTTGGCGCTCAGGGCCACCAGCACTCTCCGGGTAATCTCCTCAATCATGCCTCCCATGGATGCATCCAGCGCCAGCGTCACGGCCGCCTTGAGACGTTCCGGGTCGATCACGGCCACAAACGGAACCGTGGGTACTTCTCCCCTCCCCGCCTCCTTTGGGGATGCGGCGGGCCGGTCGCCCTTTTCGCGCACAGCGGCCTCCAGGAGCGGCCGCACCGTCTCCACCAGGACCGAAGCTTCGAAGGGCTTGTGGATCACGCCATCGGCCCGGGCGCGGTTCACTTCCGCCGCATCCACCTTTTCCTGTACGCCGGCGGTGAGCACCACCCGGGCGTGACGGTGGCGGGGGCTGAGCTTCACGTACTGGCAAATCTCGTAGCCCGAACGCGCCGGCATGGCGATGTCCGCCAGCACCAGATCCGGGTCTACGTCCTCCAAGCGGATCAGCGCCGAGTCGCCGTCACTCACCGTCACTACTTCAAATCCCTCCCCGGTCAGGATCTGCTCGCCCATGCGCTGTGCATGGGAACTGTCGTCCGCCAGCAGAATCCGGCTCATTTCTGCTGCTGATCCGGCTGCTTCTTGGGCTTTTTTTCCTTTTTCTTTTTGGGGGGCTTGCCGGTATGGTTGGAAGGCAGCGGCTGGGGAGCCGCGCTTGCCTGGCTCCCGCCGGCCTGGCCGGAAGAAGCACCGGTGGCGGGCGGTGTGCCTCCCGCGGGCGTGCTACCCGCGGGGGGCTGGGCGCCCGGCGGATTCTGGCGCGCATCCGGCTTGGTATCGAGCGCCGTGGAATCCTGCACCGTGGAAACCGAGACGTCCGCGCTGACGCCGGTGGTGCCCGTAGCGCTCGGCGGCGCCTGCGCGGCTGTCGGCACACTCAGCGGAATGGGCGGGCGCATGGTTTCCATGGTGGGCGTGCCGGACTTGGCTGCCAGGCGGGTGTCGGGTCCCCTCTTAAACGCTCCCCAGAAGTGGCTCATCACGCTGGCGTTGTCGCGGTTCTCCAACTCGTACTTCATGCGCGCCTCAGCCACCGGATCGGCCTGCGGTACCGGCCGATTCATAGCCGCCAGCATCTGTTTGGCTTCGTCGGCATGGTCGCTCAACGGATAGTCCTTCACGATGCGCGACAATGCCGAGGCCTCCCGGTCCTCAAAACGGTCGCCCATGCGCTGGTAGGAGTCCGCCATCAGCCACAGCGCCTCGTCGGCGCCGCTGTAGAGCGGATACTGCGTGACCAGGCCCTCGAAGCGGTTGGCCGCCGCCGGATAGCTGCCCTTGTGGTGATAGAAATAGCCGGCCCGGAACTCGTGCTCGGCCAGCACCTCCTGGATATTGCGCAGCAACTGCTGCGCCCGCGGCGCAAACTTGCTGTTGGGGAACTGCACCAGCAGTTGGCGGCACTCGTCTTCCGCGCGCAGGGCGTGCATGGTGTCGCGGTCGGCCTTCTCCGTCTGCCGGTAGTGGATCATGCAGACTTTCTCCTGCGCCTCGGCCGCCTCTTCCATGGTCGGATAGAAGAGGATGAAGTCCTTGTATTCGGCTTCCGCCTGGGCCATGCCGTGAGCCCCGCCTTCGCGGTACCAGCTATCGGCGATGGCCAGCTTGGCCTTGGCCAGATACTCGCTGGTGTCGTAAGTGTTGATCAGCGTCTGCAAGGTGAGCCGGGCTACTTCGTAGCGGCTATGCTCGATATCGCCAATGGCTTTGTCGAACAGCACCTTGTCGGGTTGCTGCGTGTTTTTGGTGATGGGGTTTTCGTACTTCTTCCGGCGAAGCCCGCACGAGCTCAGCAGTCCCAATGCAACTGCCAGCACGATCACCTCACGAACGGCGTGTCGATCCAGATTCATGCCAATCCCACCCTACCTGGTGAAGTTACCCCCCGAGAACTGCAATTGCATCGCCAAGACGCCGCGAAGCGCTACACACGGACGGCCTCCGCTTCGCTGGCAATCTGACGCATCTCCGTCACCGCCGCGGCCGGGTCCGGGGTGTGAAAAACCGAGGACCCTGTGACGATCCAGTCACACCCCGCGCGCACCACGTCCGCCAGGTTTTCCTTGGTGACCCCGCCGTCGATCTCGATCGGGAGGGCCAGCCGCAACTCCCGCCGCATCTGGTCCAGGCGGCGCACCTTGTCGAGTGACCGCGGAAGAAATTGCTGTCCGCCGAACCCCGGATTCACGCTCATAATCAGCACGTAATCCGCCAGGTCCAGCACCTCCTCCAGCAGCGAAACCGGCGTGGCCGGATTTAACACCACCCCGGCCAGCGCGCCTTCCTGCTGAATCGTGCGCAGCGTATTGTCCAGATTCGGACAAGTCTCCTGGTGCACCAGCACCCGGTCGGCGCCCGCCTGAATGAACACCGGCGCATACTTGTCGGGATCGGTGATCATCAGGTGAACGTCCAGGGTCATCCGGGTGATTTTACGGATGGATTCTACCACCGGCGGACCGATGGTGAGATTGGGCACAAAATGCCCGTCCATGACGTCCAGGTGCAGCGCTGTGGCTCCGCCCTGCTCCACGCGCGCGATTTCCTCGCCCAGCCGCGTGAAGTCGGCAGCGAGGATTGAAGGAATAATTTCAACCATTTGCAGGCTTATCCGATTTTATCACAGCTACGAAAAAGCCATCCCCAGGGTCCCGGCCCGGAATCCTCTGCGCGGTCTCCACCACCAAGTCCGGAGGCACGGAGGCCACCACCTGCTGGTTTTCCTCGGTCTCCAGCGAGCAAGTGGAGTAGACCAGCATACCACCGGGGGCTAACACTGCTCGCGCCTGGGCCAGAAACGCCTTCTGGCGCCGCTGGAGATCGTCGAGGTCCGCCGGCCGGAGGCGCCACTTAATCTCCGGATTGCGCGCCAGCGTGCCGGTACCCGAGCAGGGCGCGTCCACCAGGATACGCTCGAAACGGACGTCGAACGGCAGAGGCGCGGTGCCGTCCAGCACCACCAGCGGGATGCCCAGCCGCCGGAGACCTGCCAACCGGTGGTGATGCCGGTCACAAGCCAGCGCCCACACGCCGGCCTCCAGCGCCTGCGCCGTCTTGTTGCCCGGTGCGGCGCAGAGGTCCAGGAAGCGCATGCCTGGTCCCAGCCGCAGGTGCGGCACCACGGACTGCGAGCCGATGTCCTGAATCCGGAAGCCGCCGGTCTGGCCTAACGGCGCCAAATAGCATCCGGGAATGTCGGTGGCCTCGAGCGTCAGCCCCTCGACTTTCCCGCCCGGCGGCACATGAACGTAGGTCTCCGGCGGCGCCAGGTTGGCGCGGGCGATCTCCTCGGCCAGCCGTTCTCCGAACTGCCGCTGCCAGCGGTCGAGCAGCCACGCCGGATGCGAGAGAGCCGTGGCGCGGTCCGGCCACGCCACCGGCGCGCGGTCTACTTTGCGCAGCACGGCGTTGACGAATCCCCTGGCCGAGCGCTTGCGGGCGCGCGAAACCAGTTCCACGCTCTGGTTCACCGCCGCGTGCGCCGGCACGCGGTCCAGGTGGCGGATCTGGTAAATCCCCATGCGCAGCGCAATGCGCACTTCCGCATCCAGGCGCGACTTTCCGGAATAGCGCCCGATGAGGTAGTCCAGCTGCGCCTGGTAGCGCAGCGCGCCGAAGACGATTTCCGAGGCCAGCCCGGCGTCCCTGTGGTCCAGGCTGCCCGCCCGCGCGGCCAACAGGTCCGCGGCGTATCCGCCCCGTTCCACGGCGAGCAGGACGTCAAAGGCGAGCACGCGCGCCGCGGAAAGGCCAGCCATTTATAATCATCTTAGTGGATCTCGAAAAAGCACTTCTGCGCAAAGTCGGGGAGGCGATTCACCGCTTTAGAATGATCCGGGACGGCGACCGCGTGGCCGTGGCTCTCTCCGGCGGCAAGGACTCCCTCACATTGCTCGAAGCCCTGCTACTGCTGGCCCGGCGCGCGCCCGTGGATTTTTCGGTCTGCGCCTTCACGGTCGAGCAGGGCAAGTTTCTCCGCCCCATCGAGCCGCTGGGGGAATACTTGCGGCGGCGCGGCGTGGCCTGGACCTATTTCCGCGACGAGCCTTCTCTGCGCCTGCTCGACGAGCAGCCCGAGCACGGCTGCGACCTGTGCAGCCGCTACCGCCGCCGGGCGGTCTATGAAGTGGTCCGCGGCCTGCGCGCCAATGTCATCGCCTTCGGCCACACGGCGGACGATTTTTGCGAGGCCCTGCTGCGCAATACTATGTTCACCGGACGGCTGAGCGCCCTGCCTCCGGTGACTCACTCCCGCGACCGCGAGTTCCGCCTCATCCGCCCGCTGCTGTACGTCACCGAAGACCTCACGCACGCCTACGCGGAATCCCTGGGCGCGCCGGTGGTGCCCTGCGGATGCTCTCAGCGCACCGGCACGGTGCGCCGCTCCCTGCGCGACATGTTCCGGGAATTGGAGCGCGAATATCCGCACCTGAAGGAAAACATCCTCTCCGCCATGGGCAACCTGGATACCGGCCGCCTGCTGGACACCCGCTTCCTGGATCTCGAGGGCCGCCGCCCCGCGGCGCCCGAAGCCTTTCCCATCCTCCGCGAATCGTAAGCATTCTCCGCCGCAACGTGCGAGAATAACATGTTACACAAAGCAGCCTTTCCGGCCCGGTGTGGCCGTTTCCAAAACAAAATGCTTTTCTATCCGCACCGTTTCCTATGAGACTCCTCCCCCGCGAAGAGAAGTTCTTCAGCCTGTTCCTGAAACAGGTGGGAATCATCTCCGAGGCCTCCAAGCTGCTGCTCGAGGGCGTGAAGAACGGCAAGGCGCAACTGCCCGCCATTGCCAAGCAGGTCATCGACCTCGAACACAAAGGCGACGAGGTCATCCACGAGATCTACACTCGTCTAAACCAGACCTTCATCACTCCGCTGGACCCCGAAGACATTCATTCGCTCTCCTCCAAGCTCGACGATGTGCTGGACGGCATCGAGGACACCATCCACCGCATGGTGGCTTACCGGGTGGAAGTGATTCCGCAGCCCATGGTGGCGCTGTCGGAAATCGTGTGCAGTTGTAGCACCGCGCTGCACAAGGCGTTTCAGGCCCTGGAGGCCAGCCAGCCGCTCATGGAGCACTGCATCGAGATCAACCGCCTGGAAAACGAAGGCGACCGGCTGGGCCGCCGCGCGGTAGCCGAACTGTTCGACCAGGAAAAGGACCCCATCGTCCTCATCAAGCTGAAAGAGATCTACGAATTTCTGGAAAACACCATCGATAGCTGCGAAGATGTGGCCGATGTGCTGCAAAACGTCGTGGTGAAAAACAGCTAACGCCGATGTCCCCCCTGCTGCTCGCCGTTTTGATCATCACGGTGGCCCTGGCGTTCGATTTCCTCAACGGTTTCCACGACGCGGCTAACTCCATCGCCACCGTAGTGGCCACGCGGGTGCTAACGCCCTTTCAAGCGGTGTGCTGGGCGGCGTTCTTCAATTTCGTGTCCGCTTTCCTGTTCGGCACCGGCGTGGCCTCCACCGTGGGCAAGGGGTTCGTGGACCTCAACCTGGTGACGCCCTACGTGATCATGGCGGGCCTGTTCGGCGCCATCGCCTGGGACCTGATCACCTGGTGGTGGGGGCTACCCACCAGTTCCTCACACGCGCTAATCGGCGGATACGCGGGCGCGGCGCTGGCCAACGCCGCCTGCCGCCTGGGATTCGTGAACAGCTACAAGGCCCTTATCAAGGGCCAGTGGCCCACCACGGTGGCCTTCATCGTGGTGGCGCCCATCATCGGCCTGGTGCTGGCCTACTGCCTCATGATCGCCGTGTATTGGATGTTCCAGCATTCCACGCCCTCGAAGATGGACGTCTATTTCCGCAAGCTGCAGTTGATCTCGGCCGGCCTCTACAGCTTCGCGCACGGCACCAACGACGCGCAGAAGACCATGGGGATCATCACCGGCGTGCTGGTCACCTCGGGCTTTCTGCCGCGCGGCCAGTTCCATGTGCCCGTGTGGGTGATTCTGGCGGCGCACGCGGCCATCGCCCTGGGCACGCTGAGCGGCGGATGGCGCATCGTGCACACCATGGGAGGCCGGCTCACGCGCCTGAAGCCGCGCAGCGGATTCTGCGCCGAGACTGCCGCGGCCATCTCCATCCTGTTCGCCACCTGGCTCAAGCAGCCGGTCTCGACCACCCACGTGATCGCCGGCTCCATCGCCGGGGTGGGCAGCATCAACCGCTTCAAGGCCGTGCGCTGGGGCATCGCCACCAACATCGTGTGGGCCTGGATCCTCACTATCCCAGCTTCCGCGGCCATCGCCTGGGTCTCCTTCCTGGTGATCCGCCTGATTCTGCCGGCCGCCGTCATGTGAGCCGGACCTGTTTTCGCCGCCTATGCCACGAATCGTGATTCCCGATGATGACCCGCCCGTGATGGCTCCCAGCCAGGCCTATCGCAGCCTGCTGGCCCAGATTCCGGTGGAATACTACGACAGCTTGCCCGGCACCGAGGAGGCCCTCCTGGAGCGCATCCGCGGCGCCGAGATCGTGATCAATATCCGTTCCTCCGTGCGCTTCACCGAGAGCGTGTTTCGCCAGTGCCCCGGCCTGCGCCTCTTATCCATCTGGGGCACCGGCACGGACAACGTGGACCTGGCGGCCGCCGCGCGCCACGGCGTCACGGTCACCAATACGCCGGGGGTTTCGGCCGTTTCCATCGCCGAGCACTCCCTGGCGCTCATGCTGGCGGTGGCGCGGCGGATTCCGCAGATCGACGCGCAGACCCGCCAGGGGCAATGGCCTCGCGGCGGAGTCACGCAGATGCACGGCAAGACGCTGGGCGTCATCGGGCTGGGCGCCATCGGCCGGCAGTTCGCCCGCATCGCCACCGGCATCGGCATGCGCGTGATCGCCTGGACCATGCATCCCAATCCCGCCCTGGGCTTCACCCTGGTGGACCGCAACGAACTGCTGCGCACCAGCGACGTGGTGAGCCTGCACCTGCGGCTCTCGCCCCAAACCAAGGGCTTCCTCGGGCCGCGGGAACTGGCCCTGCTGAAGCCTACCGCCATCCTGGTGAACACCGCGCGCGGCGCCTTGGTGGACGAAGCCGCGCTGCTCGAGGCGCTCCGCTCCAGCGCCATCGCCGGCGCCGGGCTGGACGTCTTCGAGACCGAACCGCTGCCTCCCGGCCACCCCTTCACCACGCTGCCGAACGTAGTGCTCACGCCGCATTCGGGGGGCGTCACGCCGGAAGCCCTGGAGGCCGGCCTGCAACTCTCCGTGGATAACATCTGGAGCTTCCTGTCCGGCAATCCCAAGCACGTGGTCGCGGCGCCCTGAGCCAGGAGCGCTACTCCGCCCAGATTTTCAGCAGCAGGTAGCCCAGCTTTCCCGGGCCCGGGTCCATGTGGTGGGCCGTATTACGCGGAATCAGCACCAGGTCGCCCGGCCCGATGCGGTAGGACCGCGCGCCCGTGACACCGCTGCCGCGAATCTCTCCCGGCGGATCTTCTTTGGGATTCGAGATCTCGCCGCCCAATTGCGCGGCGGCGGTCCCGATTTGCAGGAAGTAGATGTCCACGCAGCCCCGGTGCGCTTCCCACGGCCCGGCATGCGCCGGGTAGATCACGTAGTTCATGGTGAAATTGCGGCCCGCGTGCAGCGGCTGGTTGCGGTCGTGCGTGGCCAGGGTTTCGCGGATCTGCTCCCGGGTCACCACGTCCGGCATGCGCCGCGGGGCCAGGATGCCGCCCAGCGCCGGCGGCTGCGCGCCGCCCTCGGGAAACACCCGCACCACGATCATCTCGAGCGGTCCGGCTCCCGCCTCCACGCGGCTGGGCACGCCGCGCGGCACGTAAACCAGGTCGCCTGCCGAGATCCGGTACGCCTTGCCGTTCAGGGTCAGCGCCGCGCTGCCGCCATGCACCAGCCAGACTTCATCGGCGTCCGCGCGGCGGGTCGCCGGCCCGGCGCCACGCGCCACGCGAAACACGATGGCGAAGTTCGGCCGCTGGTGCACTACCTGCGACGCCCCCGCCCCGGCAAACAGCGCCGAGATGCGTTCGCTGGGTAGCACATCCCGAATCTCGCCCGCGGCCGGCCAGGGCATCATCAGCAAGAGCGCCCACAGGTATCGCACCATCCCCTCCCGAGGCCCCGATTATAGATGATTTGCGCCCCCTGCATGCGGCGCAAAAAAACCGGCGCAGACGCAAACATCTGGGTGTATACTCTTCCCAATTTGGGATGCCCCAAATGGAAATCGAGGCTCACGGCCTCTTTCCGGTCCGCCACGAAGAGAACCGGTCCGGGTAGTGGGAGTAACAGCAATTGTGGGACTAACATCCTACTAACCGAAAGTCGGAGCCGTCCGGCGGGAGAGTCCTTTTGTCCAAAACTCCGAATCCGCGAGTCCCCTGACTCCGGCCAAAGGACAGTAGGGAGGAAACGATGAAAAAGCTGAGCAATTCATGGAAGGCGATTCCGCTGATCGCCCTGGCGGGGATCGTGAGCCTTTGCTATGTGGTGCGGCTGAGGGCCTTTACCCTGATCGAAACGCAATACCTGCCTGCCGTGCAGCTTGTGCCGCTCCAAACGGCCACGCTGGCGGTTACGAATATTTCCGGCCAGGCAGTCAGTGCCAGCGTGTCCATTGTTGCGGGCAACGGTACGGTTCTGGCTTCGAAATCGCCGTCGATCCAAGCAGGGCATACCTTCCTTTTGCCGTACATCACCCCGGCCGGAACCACACCCACCACAATTCGGGCGATGGTCAATTTGGGCACCGCAAAGGCGACCGTGTCCAGCCTCATGACATTTGACCTGACCACCGGAGAGGTAATCGCCGTCGTGCCCGGGCAGTTAGTGCAATAGTCACACAGCCTGCCAGGCATACATTCTTACCGCTCCCATCGCCGAAAGAGATGTCCGCGGCTGTGGATTGGTCCCTTACCCGTGCAGATGCGGGCCGTGCGCGGCTGGCGTTGTGGCTGGCCACGCCATTTTTCACCGGCGCGGCCATCATGGCGCAGGAACTCGCGGCGTTGCGGCTGTTTGCCCCTTACTTTGGATATTCCATCTATCTGTGGGGCAGCCTGATCTCGGTGGTGATGCTCGCGCTGGCTCTGGGCTATGCCGCGGGCGGCTGGGTTGCCGACCGCAGCCGGACAGACCTGCCGCTCTACGGCCTGCTCCTCGCCAGCGCGGCCTATCAGATTGGAATCCTTTTCGCCGTGGTGCCCATCCTTCGCTACTTTGCGGATTGGGGAGACTTTTCCGGTGCGGCGCTGGCCGCCCTGGTCCTTTTTGCGCCCCCCATGACGGCCACGGCGGCCGCCGGCCCCTACCTGATTCGCCTGCTGGCGCATTCGGGACGCGTGGGATCGGCGGCGGGCAAAGTGTACGCGGTGTCCACCATCGGTGGCATTGCCGGCATTCTCGCCACCAGCTTCTTCCTGGTGCCGCACCTCGGCACTCACAGGGCGCTGGCCGCGATCTGTCTCCTCACAGCACTCATCGCCGCGGCCGGACTGGTGCGGCGCGCACCCTCTGCGGGGCTGGCCCTCGCCCTGATCGTGGCGCTGCTGCGATTTGTGCCGGAATCGGGCTGGTCCCGGAACAGCGTGTGGGCGGTGGAGTCTCCCTACAACCTGGTGAGGGTTGTGCGCAACGGCCAATGGCTCTTGCTCAAACTGAACGACGATGGCGGCGTGCACACCATCCGGGACGAGCGCACCGGATGGACCGGCCACTACTTTGATGCCTTCGCCCTCGGGCCGCTGTTGACTCCGGCACGGCGCCTGCTGGTGCTTGGCCTGGGCGGCGGCGGCTCCATCGCATCCACCCGCAGGACAGCGCCCTCCATCGAGATTGACGCGGTGGAGATCGATCCCAAAGTGGTGGAAGCAGCCATCCGGTTTTTTGCGCTAAACTCCGGGGACGGCAGGCTCCGCATCCACATCGCGGACGCGCGTCCGTGGCTGGCGCGGCACACGGAGAAGTACGATCTCGTACACGTGGACCTCTACCAGGGCGGGCCGTACATCCCCTTCTACCTCGTCACCATGGAGTTCTTTGAATCCGTGCGAGCCCACATGTCGCCGGATGGTCTGCTGATGATGAACGTGTTTGACAACAGCCGGGGGCAGGAATTGCTCGCCTCCTCCGTGCTGACGCTGAAGCGGGTGTTTCCGGCTGTGGTGGCGCTATCGGTTGGCTACGGCAACCACATGCTCCTGGCTTTTTCCAGGGAGACCTCGGAAGCAGCGGTACGCGCGCGGTTCGCCGCGTTCGCAGGCGACCAGACCATCCAGCGCCTGGCGAGACAGGCGGAAGGACAGATCGACGATGCCCCGCTGCCCGCCGGAGCCAGAGTCTTCACCGACGACCTAGCGCCGGTCGAGGAAATCACACGGCGCGCGCTCGCTGGGAATTGAGTCAAACTACTTTCTGCAAGCCTGCAAACCACCGATCCGCGGCTTGCGTGCGCTTCCTCACCAATCAGCCGCGTTGGTCGTAGGGCGGCTTCACATTCCGTACTGGTGAGCGCCAATCCTGTGAAACCCTGACCGCCCGCCCCGTGTTTAACTCTATAGAAGACGGAGGCTTCTACTGGATGAAACGCTGGACGAAGAATCTGGGTATTGCCCTTCTGGCAATTGTCGTAACAGCCGATCTTGCCCCAGCTCAGGTCCGCCGGGTCAGACGTGCAGGCCGCGCTCGAAGCGGCCAATGGTCCCGCCAGAGGACAATTACAGGACCCAACGGACGTCAGGCAACCGTGCAATCCAACGGCGCCTATGGCAACGGTCAATTCAGCAAAAACAAGACGATCACCGGACCCAATGGGAGGAGCACCGCCGTTAACACCGCAGGCACCTATGGTAACGGTCAATTCACCAAGGACAAGACCATTACCGGACCCAACGGCAGGACGACGACCATCGACACCACGGGCAGCGCCGGGAACGGGCAATTCAGCAAGGACAAGACCATCACCGGACCCAACGGGAGAACGGCGGCGATCAATACCACTGGAACGTACGGCAATGGTCAGTTCACCAAGGACAAAACCATCACCGGGCCGAATGGAAAGACCTCGACCATCGACACTGCGGGGACCTACGGCAACGGCCAGTTCACCAAGGACAAAACCATCACCGGACCCAATGGGAAGACCGCGACTATCGACACCACCGGAACGTATGGCAACGGTCAGTTCAGCAAGGACAAGACTATCACCGGACCCAATGGGAAGACCGCGACCATAGACACCACCGGAACCTACGGCAACGGGCAGTTCACCAAGGACAAGACCATCACCGGACCCAATGGGAAGACCGCGACCGTAGACACCACCGGAACCTACGGCAACGGGCAATTCACCAAAGACAAGACCATTACCGGACCCAACGGCAGAACAACGACGATCGATACTACGGGCAACGCCGGCAATGGCCAATTCAGCAAGCAGAAGACCATCACCGGGCCCAATGGGAAAACCACGACCGTTGATACCACGGGGACCTACAGCAAAAACTAGTCACGAGTCTCGCCCTGGAAGCCGGGAGCCGGAGTGGCCGCCATTCTGACTCCCGTCTTCTGACTGCTGTCTCCTCCCCAGGTGAATCTCTGTTTCAGGACGACGCCCGTCCGGAAGTATCATGGGCGCATGAACCGACGTCATTTTCTGAGTGCTGCCGGCGCGGGTGGAACCGCCCTCGCCGGCGCCGCGGCCCAGCCCGCTTCTTCCGAGCCCGGCGTGGTGGTGGAACGTAAGGTCTCCGGCAAACCGCGCGCGGGCAAGGTGCTGGCCGCCATCCAGCCACACTGCGACGACATTCCGCTTTTCGCCGGCGGCACCGTGCTGAAGCTGCTCGACGAAGGCTGCACCGGCTACCTCATCCGCATCACCAACGACGACATGGCCGGCCCCGGCACCATCGCCGAAACCGTGATGGCCAACGAGCGCGACCACGACGCTCTGGTGCGTGTCATGGGCTTCCGCAAAGGCTTCAGCCTGAACTACAGCAATCACCAGATGGACGGCATTTCCAAGCCCGAGCTGCGCTCCCGCCTGATCTTCCTCTTCCGCCTGCTGAAAGTGGATACCGTGGTCTGCTACGACCCCTGGGGACACTACGAGGAGAATCCCGACCACTACGTCACCGCCCAATGTGTGGAGGCCGCCTGCTGGATGGCCGGCGGGGGCAAGGATTACCCCGAGCACTTCGAGGCCGGACTCCAGCCGCACGGCGTCCGCGAGAAATACTATTTCGCCCGCGGCCCGCAGTTGGTGAACCGGGTGGTGGACATCACTCCCTACATCGACCGGCGCATCGACGCCATGCTGGTCAACAAGGCGCAGGGCCCGGCAGGTGACAACGGCGCCCGGCTGCGCGCCAGCCTGGCCCGCCGCAACCTCAAGCTTCCGGTGCTGGGCGACTCCGACGACGCCGCCAACCGGAACTACGCCCGCCAGTTTCTGCTCACCCGCGAACAGGATTCCGGAAGGCCCTACGGCCTCCAGTATGCCGAGGCCTTCCACTACATCGGGCCGCCGGAGAACCCCGTGGAAGATTACACGCGCCGGAATGCCGTGCCGCTGTAGCCTCCGGCGGTGCGTTACGGATGGCGGTGCAGCACGTGGGTGGCGATGTCCGGCCAGAACTCGCGGAACACGTTGGTCAGGGCATCGCGCCCCATCGCCCATCCGTACTTGACCGCCAGGGCACCCGCGGTGCGGTCCGCGCTCGGGTAGTACGCGGCGGAGACCGCCTGCGAGATGCCGCGGCCGAAAACCTCCGAAGCGTTGAAGGTATTGTGCCCGTGGTAATCCGGCGTGATGAGAACACGGGAAGCCGCGTAAATAGCCCGCTTCCAAAATCCGCCCTCTCCCATGGCGTAATACCGCTCGTCCTCGTGAAAAACGGTCGGCAAGGCGAAGATAACCAGGTAGTTGCCGCCTGCCTTATCCAGAAAGCCGCGCCAGTAATATTCTCCGTAGCCGGACAGGCCCTTGCCCAACTGCGGGTGGGCATTGGATGCCTCAGCCATCAGCGAAGTGACGCCCACGAAGACAAACGCCGAGTAGTCGAAGCTGTTCTGCGTGGCGATTTTGAAGGCTTCTTTGGGTGTGGGCGGCGGCGGAATGGCCCCGGCGCTGACCGCGCGGTAGTTAGGCATCACGCCCAGAATGCGCTTGGGCTGCTGCTTGGAGACGTCGGTGGCCGGCTGCGCATCCTGCGCACTCGGCGTCTCGTTTTGCGCCAGGCACATACCCGCCGCGAGAAAAAGCAAAGCCACGGGTCCCCGAGCCAGATCGGGCAAGGTCATACCTTTATTTTGGATGCGTCGCCGGCCCCGGCAGGTTTCCTGGAAAAGCGCTTTTCGCAGCCTTAACGGACGTTGCCGGGCGCCAGCCGGTAATCGCCTCGCCCGGTGCGGTCCACGAACGTGAAGAAGAGGCGGTCGCCCAAGCCCTCTACGTGGTGGTACATCCAGATCTCGTTGGCGTAGGGCGACTGCGCCCCCGCGGGATGATCCTCGATTTCATCCGGCGGGCCGTAGACGATGTACATGTGGCCGCGGTCGGTCTGCCAGCCCGGCGTGCCGGAGGCCGTCCGAAAACGCTGGTTCGCCGACGCGATACGGCGGTAATGCTCGTCTTTGAACTCGTTTTTGGGCGTGCCCGGCGTGGGATCGCGCCGCAGCCAGAACTGCTCGATGAACTTGTCCCGCTCGGCGTCGGTTTTCAGCCGCAGGAACGCGGCGCGCTCCTCGTCGGCAATGATATAGACCACGTCCCGGCTTAGCCACTGCGCATAGGGCGAGGCGGCGCGCCCGGCTTTCTGCGGTGCGGCGGAACCCGGCCGGGCCGGCGCCCCCTGCCAGGCGGCCAGCGCCACCGCGGCGGTGGCCAGCAGGGCCGCGGCGGCGAACCACGGCGCCGCGCCGCCGGCAGGAGCATTGGGATACAACAGACGGCGGATGCGTTTCACCAGACTCCCTCCCGTAGCCGCCACGGCCGGCACGCGGCCCGAGCAGCGGTTTTGCTCCAGGGTGGCCAGCGCCGCCGCGTAGGCGGGCGCGTTGCCGCTCATGTCCACCACCGCATCGTCGCAGCAGTGCTCGCGCTCGCTGCGGATCACCCGCGAGATCCACCAGGCCGCCGGATGATAAAACAGCAAACCCTCTCCCAGGCGCTGGAACAGGTTCACCAGGTAGTCGCAGCGCCGGATATGCGCCAGTTCATGCAGCAGGATGGCCTCCACCTGCTGCGCCGGCAGGCCGGCCAGCAGCCCCACGGGCACCAGGATCACCGGGCGGAAATGACCCACCACGGCGGGCGCCTCCGCCAAGCAGGACTCCAGCAGCAGCACCGGCCGCGAGATCCGCAGCCGCGCGCTCCAGCGGGCCGCTTCCTGCTGCCACCGCGCCGGCGCGCAGCACACGCCGTGGCGGCGCAACCGGCGCGCCGAGAACCACCCGGCCAGGTGCGCCAGGCAGAAGATCCAGACACCTGCCATCCAAACCGGCGCCAGCCACGGCACCGCCGCGGCAAGGTTCGGATTCCCCGGGCCGGAGCCATCTCCGCCGGCGCCCGCACCCCAGGCGGGAAACACCAGCGGCCCGGCGACCCGCGCGTGCCCGGCGCCTGCCGGCAGCAGGAGCGCCAGAGTGCAGAGAAAACCGCCCAGCATGACCGCGAGCGCCGCCAGGGCCACGGCGTAGCGGGCGCGTGGCGACCGCAGGATTCCCAGCGCGGCCGCCAGTCCCGCCGCCGCCAGCCCGCCCTCCCAGAGGGAATGCACCGGCGTCCAGCCCAGGGCCGCGGCCAGCGGCGTCGCCACCCAGGATTCCAGAAAGCTCATTTCTCCCCCTTTCGGTATGCTTCCAGCAGTTTACGCATTTCGGCCAGTTCCTCCCGGGTGGCCTTGCGCGCCGCCAGCGCGCCCATCAGCAGCGCTTTGGCCGACCCGCTGAACGCGCGCTCCATCAGATCTCCGGCCAACTGCCGCTGGGTCCACTCCCGGGGCCGCGCGGCTTGGTAAATGTGCGCGCGCTGCGTCTCGTCGCGCCGCACCAGCCCCTTCTCCGCCATGATCTGCATGAACTTCAGCACCGTGCTGTACTGCGCCGGGCGGCGCCGGCTGATCACTTCGTGCACCTCGCGCACCGTGGCCCGGCCGATGCTCCACAGCACGGTCAGAATTTCCAGCTCTGCATCGGTGGGTCTGGGCGGATCGTCTGCCATATACGAAGACCTTACTAGTAAAGCTTTCGTATGTCAAGCGGCCGCGCTGCGTCCGCCGCGGCGGTCAGCCGTTGGGATCCACGCCCCGGTCGATGTGGATCCACAGCACCCGCGCCAGCCGGGCTACAAAGGGCGCCGCGGGCAGATAGGCCACGAAGGCGGCCAGGATGGCCACGTCGTAGGGCCAGTGCGCGGCCCACCAGAACAACAGCGCCAGCAATGCCACCGGCGGAATGGATAGAGCGTAGCTCACGTACATGGCGCCCAGGAAGTAGCCCTGTTCGCGCTCGAACCGCAGGCCGCACACCGGGCAGCGCTCATGTACACTGAGCATGCCCCGCAGCGGCGAGCCGCGAAAGATCCGGCCTTCCCGGCAGCGCGGGCAGCGTTCGCGGAGAATATCCTTCCACCGGGCCATCAGCGCCCGTACGGCCAGGCGCGCCCGCCGCCCGCGATACGCAATTCCGTCTCCTGGATCAGCCGCGACCACAGGGTCGCCGGGTCCCGGTCGAAGACCATGCCGGCATCGCCACGAAAGATGAACCAGGCGCCGAGTTCTATCTCCCGGGCGAGTTGTCCGGTGCCCCACCCGGCATAACCCAGGTACACATGAAACACGCGGGCTTCCGTGCCGGCCGCCAGCGTCTTTTCGAGCAGCGCCTTGGTGGCCACCAGGTGCACGTCGCCGAGCACCGGCTCGGCGTCCTCCGGTTTAGCCGGCGCGCGCAGCAAGCCCAGCACGCCTTCGCGCTCCACCGGACCGCCCATGTACACCGGGTCGCTGCGCCCCTTGGCCTCCTTGATGTCATCGAACACGCGCGAGATCGGCATGCGGGTGCGGCGGTTCAAGACCAGGCCCATGGCGCTCTCTTTGTCGTATTGCACCAGCAGCACGACGGTCTCGGCGAAATTAGGATCGGTCAGCTCCCGGGCGGCCACCAGCACCTTGCCCACCGCGAGATCCTTGGCGTTGGAGGATTGGGCCCGCGCTCCGCTCACCAGCAACCCTACGGCTACCGCCAGCCACAAGCCACGCGCCCTCATGTGAGCGATTTTCGCGCTTTTTCACCCGCGCGCCAAGCCCTGGTCAGGAAAACAGCACTTGCGCGCGCATGACGCGCTCCCGCACGCGCACACCGTTGGGGCACTCCACCGAACAGGCCGCGCAATCCTCGCAGCGCACCCGCCGCGCCGGCTCGTCCAGCTCCAGGTACCGCTGCCGGGCCATGGCGAACTGGCCGTAGCCTTCGGCATAGGCCAGGAAGCGCAGCACGTCGGCCACCGGCACGCCCTTCTCGCAGACTCCTCCGCATTCCCCGCACATGCGGCAGTAAATCGGCCGCAGCCGTGCCAGTTGTGCCCGGAGCAGTTGCTCGTCCCGCCCGGTGAACGGCTCGGAGGCCGCCCTTAAGTTCTCATCGAGCTGATCGAAGTCCGTCATGCACACAATGGCGGTGTCCACGGCGTCGTTCTTAAGAGCCCACTTGATGGCCGCCGCCAGGGCGCCTTCCTGCTTGAGCGTGCGGGTGAGCGCATCCGGGTCCATGCCGTAAAGGCGGTCGCCCCGCCGGATGCGCGAAAAGCCGCCGGCCAGCACCTTCATGGCCACCACACCCGTGCCGGCCCGCCGGGCTTCCCGGATGGCGCCCGCCAGCGCAGACTTCATGGTGAAGTTGTAACTGGCCAGCACCACGTCGGTCTGGCCCCGCGCCGTCAGGTGTGCCAGCATGTCTTCCATGTGGAAGTGCGCGCTCACCCCCGCAAAACGGATCTTGCCCGCCTGCTTGGCCGCGCGCTGCGCCTCCAGCAGATCATCGGTCACTTCCGCGGCGGTGTTCCGGTTGTGCAGGTACCAGATATCCAGGTAGTCTGTCTGCAGCTCCCGCAGGCTGGTCTCCAGGTCCGCCAGCGCCTCCTGCCGGGTCTTGCCCAGGCTTTTGCTGGAAAGGATCACCTGCTGGCGCTTGCCCTTCAGGGCCGCGCCCACCATGCGCTCGTTGTTGCCGTTCTGGTAGCTGCGCGCGGTGTCGAAGTAGTTGATACCCATATCTGCCGCCCGCTCGATCACGGCCCCGTCCGAGGTGGTCATGCATCCGAAGCCGAGCGCGGAGACGCGCAGGCCGGTGTTGCCCAGCCGGCGCAGCGGAGGACGAGCCGGCGCCTCCGGGCCGGCCAGCGCGGCCAGAAAACCGCGGCGCGAGGAACGCTTGGTCATATTTCAGATTTTAGAACCTTGTTTATGGCGATGCCAGACAGCGTAAGCCGCCACGCCGCTCGCCAGCACCAGCACGCCGTAGAGCGCGAAGGCCCAGCCCGAGGTGGCGAAGATGTAGCTCCAGCCTGCGAGCGCGATGGCCGCGGGCAGCGGGTAGAGCCACATACGGAACGGCCGCGCGAGATCCGGCCGGTGGCGCCGCAGGTGGTGGACCGCGAAGACCTGCCCGATGAACTGCACCAGGATGCGCGCGGTCATCAGCGCGGAAAGCACCCACTCCAACTCCAGCAGCCCCGCCGCCGCGGACAGCCCGCCGATCACCAGCAGAGAAACGTGCGGGAATCCTCCCTCCGGATGCAGCCGGGCGAACGGCTTGAGGAAATAGCCGTCCAGCGCCGCGGCGTAGGGGATGCGGCTGTAACCCAGCAGCAGCGCGAACACCGAAGCCAGTGCCGACCACAGGATCAGGGCGGTCACCGCGCGGCCCGCCCAGGGCCCGTAGATTACCTCCATGAAGCGCGCCACCACGAAGCGGGAATGCATGGCCTCGCGCCACGGCAGCACCGCCATGATGCACAGGCTCATCAAGGCGTAGATCAGCGCCACGGCGGCCACCGAGTAGAGGATGGCGCGCGGGATCACGCGCGCCGGTTCGCGCACCTCGCCGCCCACGTAGCAGATATCGTAGTAGCCCAGGTAGTCGTACATGGCGATGAGCATGGCGCTGCCCAGGCCCAGTGCGAAGCCGCTTGAGAAGCTGAAGGCATTCGGCGGAAAATCGAAGGCCAGCCGCGCCTGAAAATGCGCCAGCCCGCTGGCAATCACCCACAGCACCGTGAGCAGCATGCCGGCCCACAGCACCACCGTCATTTTGCCCACCGCCGTGATGCGGCGGTAGAGCAGTCCGGTCACCGCCAGGCCCACCGCCGCGGCCGTGAGCTTGGTCTCCCAAGGCCCCATGGACCGCCAGAAGTAGCCCAGGTACTGCGCGAAGCCGATGTATCCTGAGGCCGCCTCCAGCGGGCCGCTGAAAATGAACTGCCAGACGAAGAGAAAGGGCAGCAGCGTGCCCAGGCGGCTGCCGCGGAAGGCCTCCCGCAGGTACAGGTAGGTGCCGCCGGCGCCCGGCATGGCCGCCGCCAGTTCGCTCCACACCAGCCCGTCGGCCAGCGCCAGGATCGCACCCAACACCCAACCCAGCATGCACTGCGGCCCGCCCATCGCGCCGATGATCAGTGGAATGGTGACGAACGGCCCCACGCCCACCATGTTGCTCATGTTGAGCGCCGTGGCTTCCAGCAGCCCCAGGCTGCGCACCAGGCCGTCCTGTTCCCGAACTTCCTCGCCTTCCGGCATGAGTCCTCTGATTGTATCCGGCGGCGCGGGTGGAGTACTGTCGACAGTCGAATCGTGTAGAATGCGAACGATGCCCGAAAGCGCCGTTGCCGGTCCTGCCTGCCGCCTGGGAGAAGGCGGCACCCCCTTAGTCCCCAGCGTGCAGGTGGCGCCCCGCGGCCTGTTCTTCAAGCTCGAAAACTGCAATCCCTCGGGCTCTTACAAGGATCGCTTCACCGCCGCGGAAGTCTCCCGCGTGCTGGCCTCCGGGGCCCGCGCCTGCGTGGCCACTTCCTCCGGAAACACCGGCTCTTCGCTGGCCGCCTGCTGCGCCCGCTACGGTCTGCGCTGCGCCATCCTGGTGAACCAGGACACGCCCGCCGGCAAACTGGCCCAGATGCAGGCGCACGGCGCGCGCATCCTGCGCATCCCGGAATTCGGCGCCTCGCCCGAGATCACCCGGGGAGTGTTCGGCCTGCTCGAAGCTTTCTCGCGGGAGCGCGGCGTGCCGCTGGTAGTATCGGCCTATCGCTATTGCCCCGCGGGCATGGCCGGCGTGGAGAGCCTCGCCGCGGAGCTGATCCGCCAGCAGCCGGACCTCGCCCACGTGTTCGTGCCGGTGGGCGGGGGAGGCCTGTTTTCCGCCGTCTGCCGCGGCTTCCAGGCGCGCGGAGGCCGTCTGCCCCGGATCCACGCCGTGCAGCCCGAAGGCTGCCTCACCATGGTGGCAAGTTTCCTCCGCGGCGATTCCGAAATCCGCCCCGTGGCCAGCGCCACCCGCATCAGCGGACTTTCGGTGCCCTACGATATCGATGCCGGCCTGGCGCTGGGCTTGCTGCGCGCCGCCGGAGGAGCGGGATTCGCGGTCTCTGACGAGGATGTCTTCCACGCTCAGCGGCTGCTGCTGGAGCGTGAAGGCATCTACTGCGAGCCGGCGGGCGCCACGGCGCTGGCCGGATACCTGCAAGCCATCGATCGGCAGGCCGTCTTGCCGGACGAGCCCGCCGTCTCCCTGGTCACCGGCCACGGCTTCAAGGACCCGGATTCGATCCGGCGCGCGGCCGAAGGCCACCCCGCCGCCCTGGTGGAACACTCCGCGGTGGCCCAGGCGCTCGACGCCTTTCTGGAGGAAGCTGCGTAACATGACCACCCTCGGACTTTTTACCCCCGTGCGGGCCGCTACCCTCAAGGAGAACATCGTCGAAGTGCTGGTGGACGCGGTGATCTCCGGCAAGCTCCGGCCCGGCGACCGGCTCAACGAAAGCGAGCTCTCCCGCCAGTTGGGCGTCAGCCGCGCGCCCATCCGCGAAGCCCTGCAGCAGCTCCAGGAACAGGGGCTGGTCGAGAACCACCCGCGCCGCGGCATGTTCGTGGTCAACCTGGAAGAGGCAGGCGCGCAGAAGATCAACAGCCTGCGCCTGGTCCTGGAGGCCGAAGCCCTGGACCTGTGCCGCGCCCACCTCACGCCGCAGGGCGAAAAGAAGCTCGCCGGCCTGCTCGCCCGCATGGACCAGAAGACCGGTATGACCGCCATCGAAGCCACTCGCCTGGACCTCGAGTTCCACCGCGCCATCTGGAGCCAGACCGGCAACGAGTACCTGGAGAAGACCCTCGCCAGTTTGACGGCGCCGCTTTTCGCCTACGCCACGCTCACCAAGCCCAGGCGCGAGAAGATGCGCATGATCCTCGATTCGCACCGGCCCCTGATGGACTATATCCAGGCGAGGCACCCCCGCAAAACCGCCCGCCAGGTCATGTGGGAACACCTCGACCTGCGCTGGAACCAGCCCGACAAGTACTGCTCCGAGCGCTTCGCCTCCTAAACCGCCACCTGAACAGTTACATTTGATAAGTGATGAAACGCATCGGCATCGCCGGCTTCCTGCACGAATCGAACACGTTCCTTCCGGTGGCCACCACCTACGAGCATTTTGCCTCCACCAGCCTCACCCGCGGCGAGGACCTGCTGCGGCGCTGGCGCGGCGCGCATCACGAGATGGGCGGCTTTCTGGAGGGTGCCGAACGCTACGGGTTCCAGCCCGTCCCCCTGCTCTCCACCTACGCCATGCCCAGCGGCACCCTCACCGCCGAGGCGTTTGACCGCATCGCCGGCGAAATGACGGAGAGCCTGCGCGCCGCCCTGCCCCTGGACGGCCTGCTGGTGGCGCTGCACGGCGCCACGGTGGCCGAAAACCATCCGGATGCCGACGGCGAGGTGCTGGCCCGCCTGCGCGCCGTGGTGGGCCCCGATCTCCCCATCGTGAACACGCTCGATCTGCACGCCAACGTCTCCGAGCGCATGGTAGCCGGCGCCAACGCGACCGTGATCTACCGCTCCAATCCGCACCTGGACCAGCGCGAGCGTGGCCTGGAGGCCGCCGGGCTCATGGATCGCATCCTGCGCCAGAAAATCCAGCCCGTGCAGGCCCTAGCCGCGCCGCCGCTGCTGATCCAGATCTCCCGGCAATACACCTCCGAGCAGCCCGCCCTGGGATTGTACGAAGACCTGCGGCAGGTGCTCTCCTGGCCCGGCATTCTCTCGGCCAGCGTGGCCATGGGCTTCTACTACGCCGACGTGGAGGAGATGGGCACCTCCTTTCTGGCGGTAGCCGACCGCGACCCGGAACTGGCGCGCCGCGCCGCACAATGGATGGCCGCACGCGCCTGGGAGCGCCGCGCCGAGTTTGTCGGACGCCTGCCCAGCCCGGAGGAGGCCGTGCGCACCGCCGCGCAGTCCGAACAGGCTCCGGTGGCGCTCATGGACATCGGCGACAATGTGGGCGGCGGCAGCCCTGGCGATTCCACCATTCTGTTCGCCGAGATCCTGCGCCAGCAGGTGCCCAACGCCCTGGTGATCCTCTACGATCCGGAAGCGGTGAATGCCTGCGCGGCCGCCGGTGTACGCTCCACCGTGGAACTGCGCGTGGGCGGCAAGACCGACCGCCTGCACGGCGACCCCGTGCCCGTCCGCGGCCGCGTGCGGACGCTCTCCGACGGCGTGTTCCTCGAAACCCAGGTGCGCCACGGCGGCTGGGGCGCGAGCGACCAGGGAGTCACAGCAGTGGTGGAAACCGAGCAGCAGCACACCATTGTGCTCACCAGCCGCCGCATGGCCCCTATGAGCCTGGAGCAGGTCATCAGCCTGGGCATCCACCCCGAGCGCAAGCGCCTGCTGATCGTCAAGGGAGTCGTGGCGCCGCGCGCCGCCTACGCTCCCGTGGCTCCCAGGATCCTGCTGGTGGACACACCCGGAGTCACCAGCGACAATCCCCGGCACTTCGCCTACCGCCACCGCCGCCGTCCGCTCTACCCTCTCGAAGAAGAGGCGGCCTACACGGTCTGACGGCCCATGCATCCGCAGGACTTTCATCCCGAGAACTTCGCCCGCGGCGCGAAACACGCGCTGGATCTGGAATTCTACGCCGGTGGGTGCCGTCTCAGCCTGCCCGTGCTGCTGGTGCGCGGAGCCGCCGCCGGCAAACGCCTGGTGGTCACCGCCGGCGTGCACGGGGACGAATACGAAGGCGTGCGCACGATCTTCGAGATTTACCGCGAGCTCGACCCGCGGCGCATGACCGGCGACCTCCTGGCCGTGCCCGCCGCCAATCCGCCGGCTTTTTGGAACGTCTCCCGCACCAGCCCGCTCGATGGCGGCAACCTGGCGCGCGTCTTCCCCGGCGATCCCGCCGGGCCGCCGACCGCCGCCATCGCCTGGTACCTGGACCAGCGTATCCTCGCCTGCGCCGACCTGTACCTCGATCTGCACAGCGCCGGCGTGCGCTGCCTGATGCCCACGCTCATCGGCTACCACGAGCCCGACGCCGCGGCGCGCGCAGCCGCCCTGGTCTTCGGCGCGGACGTGGTGTGGTGCCATCCCAGCGTGGCGCCCGGCCGCACGGTCTCCGCCGCCATCGCCCGCGGCATGCCGGCGCTCTATACCGAAGCCCGCGGCGCTGGCCGCATCCATCCCGAGGACCTGGAGGTCTACACGCGCGGCGTGCGCAACCTGCTGCGGCACCTGGGCATTCTCGAAGGCGTACCGGAAGCGCCCCCCTGCCGCTATCATCTGCGCGGCGATGGCAATATCGATCAGAGCGTCGCGGCTTCCCGGCGCGGCTTTCTGGTGCCCAAAGTGACACTCCTTGAGCCGGTCGCCGCGGGGCAGGAACTCGGTGTGCTGCTGGACCTGCACGCCGAGCCCCTCGAAACCTTCCGCGCGCCCTGCGCCGGGCTGGTGGTGCTGATCCACGCCTGCCCGCTGGTGGAAGCCGGCGAGCCGCTTTTTCTAGTCACCGGCATCCTGTAAAAGAACGCTGACACCGTACCGAGCCGCGACCGTGAGGGAGCGGTTTCTACCGGAACAGCACAAATCCGCCGTCCACGCGCAGGACACTTCCGGTGACATACGATCCATCGTCGGACACCAGGAACCGCACGGCGCGGGCGATCTCCTCGGGCCGGCCCAGACGGCCGAAGGGCAGCTTCTTGCCCTCTTCGCGAATCGTCTCTTCGGAAAAAGCCTTGTGCTCGCCGGGCGTGTCGATCCAACCGGGCTCGATGGCGTTCACGCGGATGCCGTGCGGCGCCAGTTCCCGCGCCCACGTGGCCGCCATGTGGTTCACCGCCGCCTTGGCGCCGTTGTACGCGGTGGCGTTGGGATAGGGCCGCGAGGCGTGCACCGAGCTGATCATCACGATGTTGCCGCCCCCGCCCTGCTTGACCATCTGGCGCGCGGCCAACTGGCTGCAATGGAACGCGCCCCACAGGATCACGCGCCAGACCGTCTCGACATCCGCGATCTCCAGTTCCAGCAGCGGCTTCCGCACGCTGACGCCGGCATTGTTCACCAGGATGTCCAGGCGGCCGAACTGCGTCACCGTGCGCTCGATGGCCTGCTCCACCGACGCCCGGTCGCCCACGTCGCCGGGCACGTAGAGCGCGCGCCGCCCCAGCTTTTCGATCTCCGCCAGCAGCCCCACCGCTTGCACGAGCGAAGCCGGATCCAGAATGGCCACATCCGCGCCGTGCGCCGCCAGCTCCAGCGCGGTCGCCCGGCCGATGCAGCTGGCGCCGCCGGTGACCATCGCCACCTTTCCTTGTAAGGACATGTTCTACAGCTCCATGGGGAAGTCGAAGAGGTTCTCCAGCCCGTTTTCCCGCACTACGTAGTTGTCTTCCAGCCGGATGCCCCCCTGCAAGGCCTGCGAATAGACGCCCGGCTCGAGGGTAATCACGTCGCCGGCTTCGAAGATGTCGTCCGTGCCCGGGATGATGCGCGGCGCTTCGTGCCCGCGGTGGCCGATGCCGTGCCCGGCATGGTGCCAGAAGCTTTTCTCGCTGAGCGGATCGGCGTCCAAAAATTCCTTGACGCGGGCATAGACGTCCCGCGCGCGCACACCGGGCTTGACGGCCGCTTCGCCGATGCGCATCGCCTGCCGCACCAGTTCCCAGGCGCGCATCTGCAAGTCCGTGGGCGCGGTGGCGGCGAAGGTCCGGCACACATCTCCGAAATACAGGTGCGGCGCCGGGAAAATGTCCAGGATGTAAAGATCTCCCGCCTGGATGGCGCGCCGCGTGGCCGGTCCGCCGCCGGAGATGCCCCGCTCCCCGCAGGCGAAATCCCCCAGGAATTCGACCGCCGTGCCTGCCTCCCTCACGATCGCCCCGTACATGGCCAGGTAGACGTCCAGCTCGGTGCGGCCCGGCGAGATGGTTTCCCGCGCCGCGCGGTAGGCCGCCGCGCAATAACGCAGGCTCTCCCGGATCTCGGCGATCTCGTCCTCCTCTTTGCGCTTGCGCAGCTTGAGAACCGTGCCCGTGGCGTCGGCCACCTCCAGCCGCGGCCACACCTCCTGCAACGCGCGATCGAGCAGGCTCGAAACCACGGCCTGCTCCACGGCGCAGGTGGCCACCCCGGCCCCCTGGCGCGCGAGCGCGGCTTTTAACAGCCCGGCGGCATCGTGCGCCGGATGCGTGATGGTGCGCCGGATGGAATAGAACTCCAGCGGCACCGTCTCGCCCGCGCACCATTCGCCTTTCGCCGCGGTGACCAGGGTGCTGTTCCCGTCCGCCCGCAGCGCGAACACGGTGGGCACCACGGCTTCGCTCAGCGCGCCGGTCAGGTAATACACCGTGCGGTAGTCGCTGGTCACGAACAGGTCCCAGCGCTGCGCCTCCATCTCCGCCAGCAGCCGGCGCTGGCGCGCCCGGCAGCCCTCCAGGGTCATTACTTCCAGGCTCCTTCGAAGAATCGCAGCCAGTTGCCGTGCATAATAGCCGCGATATCCGCCTCGCGATACCCGCGCTTGCGCAGCAGCGCCGGAATCTTCTGCAAATCCACGATGGTGTCCAGGTCCTCGGGACTCTGCTCGGTGCCGTAGCCGCCGTCCAGGTCGCTGCCGATCGCGCAATGCCGGGCCGTCCCGGCGATCTGGCAGATGTGATCGATCTGGTCGGCCACGTTCTCCAGCGTGACGTGCAGCTCGCGCGCGGTCTGCAGCGTCCAGCCGGGCGCCAGCATCCAGGAATCCAGCGCCGTGCCGATCACGGCATCCCGCTCGAGCAGCGCCTGGATCTGGGCGTCGGTGAACTGCCGGTCTCCGGGCACCAGCGCGCGGCAATTGTTGTGGCTGGCGAGCACCGGCCCCTGAAAGAGCTCCAGCGCCTCCCAAAAGCTTTCCTCGGCCAGGTGCGTAGCATCCAGCACCATGCCCAACTGCTGCATGGCTTGCAGCAGGTCGCGGCCCGCCGGCGTCAGGCCGCCGGAGGACGCGGTGCCGTGCGCGTAGGCGCTGGGGCCGTAATGCGCCAGCCCGACTACGCGCAGGCCGTCCTCCCACCAGGCGGCCGCGTGGTCCGGAGAAAGGATCGGGTCGGCGCCCTCCATGGCCAGGATAAAGCCCAACGGCGTGGTCTCTGGCGCCGCCTGCCACTCCCCGAGGTGCCCCACGAGCGCGCGCCAGTCCTTGAGCAGGCGGGCCTTGCCGCCGCGCTCCAGCACCCGGTAGTAGGCCAGTTGGCCCTGCGCCATGGCGCAGGCGATCTCCTGCGTGCGGAAGTCCAGCAGGGAGTCGCCCCGCGGCTTGGCGCGCGCCAGCACCGTGGCCAGGCATACCGCCACTTCGCCCCGGCGCAGTTCGGGCAGCGAGACCGTGTTGGTGCCCCGGCCCTGCTCGGTCATGCCGGCCTCCGCGGCGCGGATTTCCGCCACCGTGCGGTTCAGGTCGCGATTCCAATTCAGGGCGTTCCAGGAAATGTCCAGATGAGAGTCGATAACGAGCATGATGTCGAAGGGGAAGGCCGGTCAGGCGACGCCGGTGACCGCGCCGTGCTTTTCCAGGCTTGGCCCCACACTGGCCAGAGCCGCCTCCCAGGCGCGCAGCGTCTCCTCAATGTCCGCCGGCGTATGGGCCGCCGAGATGGAGCATTGCTTGGTGGCCAGCGGGAAAAAGTACACGCCGCGGCGGATGAGTTCCCGCCGCATTTGCGTGTCCGCCGCGAAAGCATGGTGCGCCGCCAGGTCGTGCCAATCCTTGGGGCGGTGGTCCATAAAATACAGGCAGCAGGCCGAGCCTTGCCGCACCAGCGTAGCGCCGATGCCCAGCCGCCGCAGCGTCTCGCCCACGCCGTGTTCCAGTTCCGCGCCCAGAGCTTCCACCCGCCGGTAGACCTCGCCGCCGTCTTCCAGCAGCCGCTCGATCGTCGCGATGGCGGCCGCCGTAGGCACCGGGTGCGCGTTGTAGGTTCCCGCCAGCAGCACCCGCCGCCGCGCATCGGGATGCACCACGTAGTCCATCAGCGCCGCCTTGCCGCCCAGCACGGCCATGGGATAGCCGTTAGCCACCGCCTTGCCGTAGACCACCAGGTCGGGAACCACGCCGGCGATCTCGGCGTACCCGCCCAGCGCGTGCCGGAAGCCGGTCTTCACTTCGTCGAAGATCAGCACGAAGCCGAATTCGTCCGCCAGGGCGCGCAAGCCCTCCAGGTATCCCGGCTCGGGCAGGATCAGTCCCACGTTTTGCAGGATGGGTTCGGTGATCAGCGCGGCCACCGGATACCGTTCGCACACATACCGCACCGAGGCCAGGTCGTTGAAGTTCACCGGATGAACGAGCCTCTGATGCTCCTCCGGAATGCCGGCGCTGATGGGTGCGAACGGATATTCTCCGGGGGAAACGCGCGGCCCCAACTGCTCGAGCGGCGTCATCAGGTTGCAGGCCACGTCGTTGTGCCAGCCGTTGTAGCCGCCCTGCATCACCACGATGTGGTCGCGGCCGGTGGCCGCGCGCGCCAGGCGGATCGCCTGGTAGGTGGCTTCGCTGCCGGTGTTCAGAAGCTGCACCGATTCCACCCACGGGATGTGCGTGCAGATCAGCTCCGCCAGGCGGCCCTCGGCCACCGTGGTGCCCGAACCGTACAGGCTCTCCCCGGCGCGCAGAGCCGCTTCCACGGCCGCATTGACGTGCAGGTCGTTGTGTCCCAGAAAATGCGGTGCAAATGCGAAGTGGTAGTCAATGTAGCGGTTGCCGTCCGCGTCGTACAGGTAGGCCCCCCGGCCCTGCACGAACACGATCTCCGGCGCGGTGGCCCGGTTCACCGACACAACGCCGCCCGGAATATACCGGCGATTCCGGCGGAGAATCTCTGCGGATTTCGGATACGAGTCCATGTGCTGTCCGCGATTATAGCGTGGCGGCGGCCTGTTTCAGGGCCCGTTTGAGCGCACCAAAGCGCTCATTTCCAGCCTCCTGGACATAGCTACTCCTCACACCCCGGCTTTGCAGACTCTGGCCGAGCCGCGACCGTCAGGGAGCGGTGTTTTCGGACTTTTCGTCGCGCACGGTCATCCGGCCGCGGCCAGCAGCGCGCGCTTCACGGCGGTTCTGGCCAGTTGGACCTTATAGGCGTTGCGGCTCAGCGGCGTGGCGCCTGCCACGGCGGCCTGGCCGGCCTCCCCGGCGGTCTCCGGCGTCACCGTTTTGCCGGCCAGCGAGCGCTCGGCCTCCGGCGCCGCCCAGGGGGTGGGAGCCACGTGCCCCATCACGATGCGGGCGCTCTCCACGGTCTTGCCCTTCATTCGCAGGGCTACCGAGGCGGTCGCCAGAGGCCAGTCCAGCGCCTCCCGTTGCCGCACCTCGTATGTGGCGTTGCGCACGCCGCGCGCCGGCGGCAGCAGGATCTCGGTCAGGATCTCGTTCGGCCGCAGCGCAATCTCCCGCTGCCGGTCGTTTTCCGGCGTGAGAAAGAACTGCTCGGCCGTCACTTCCCGCGTGCCGGAACTGGAAGCCAGTTTGATCCTGGCTCCCAGCGCGGCCAGGGCGGGTCCCAGGCTGGAGGCGCTGACAAACTTCGCGGCGCCCTGATTGCCGAAAATGGCGTGATAGCGGTTGTCGCCCTCCGCCACCAGGCTGCGGCCGCCGCCGTCCCGGGCCAGCAGGCCGTGGCCGGTGCGGAAATACCAGCAGCGCGGCCGCTGGCAAAGGTCGCCCCCCACCGTGCCCACGTTGCGGATCTGCGGGCTGGAAACGCCGCGCGCGGCGGCCGCCAGCGCGGGATAGTCCGCCCGCACGGCGCTGTTTTCCAGCAGTTCGTCGAAGGTGACCAGCGCCCCCAGGCGCAGGCCGCCGCCGGATTTGCGAATGCCGCCCAGTTCCCGGATGCCCTTGATGTCCACCACGCGCTGCGGCGTATGCAGGTAGTCCTTCATGAGGCTGATCAGGTCGCTGCCGCCGGCAAGCACGTCGGCTTCTCCCCACTCGGCGCCCAGCAGCGCCAGGGCTTCGGAAAGCGTGGCGGGACTGGCATAGGCGAAGGATTGCATTACGCGTTCCTCCCTTCCAGGGCCGCCAGCACGCGGTCGGGCGTCATGGGCACCCGGGGCACCCGCACGCCGATGGCGTTGGCGACCGCATTGGCGATGGCCGCGATGCCGGGAATCACCGGAGGCTCGCCCAGCCCCACCACCCCGCGCCGGTCGTGCTCCGGCCGGATGTCCAGAATGGGGATGATTTCGCCGAAATCGCAGTTCGCCGTGAATTTGTAGAACTCCATGTTCGGGTTGAGCACCCGCCCGGTCACTTCGTCCATCACGCGCTCTTCAAACAGCGCGCCGCCGATGGACATGGTGCAGGCGCCGTAGATCTGGTTCTCCGCGGTCTTGGGGTTGATCACCATGCCGCAGTCGTGCACCGCCACCATGCGGTTCATCTTGATCACGCCGGTCTCCACGTCCACCGTGATGTCCGCCACCTGGACGCCGCCCACCCCGCCGGTGTTCAGCCCGCCGGGGTTGCGCGGATTGTTCTCGCCCATGGCCACGATGTTCTCGGTCAGCTTCTGGCAGGCGGATTTCCAACTGATGCTCTTCGAGGGATTGGCGGTGACGCGGATATCGCCGTCCACGATCTCGAGTTGATCCGCTGGCGCGCCCAGCACCGGGCTGGCCACCTCGAACAGCTTGGCCAGCGCGTTGATGGTGGATTTGCGGGTGGCCGAAGATACGCCGCCCACGGTGGTCGAGCCGCCGGACCCATCTCCCGGCGGATACTGGTTGTCTCCCACCTTGAGGTTCAGCAGGCTGGTGGGAATCGTCAGGGTCTCGGCCGCCACCATGGTGATGACCGTGCGAGTCCCTGTGCCGATATCCTGCGTGCCCAGTTCCAGGTCCACGGAGCCATCCGGATGGATGGTGGTGCGGCAGGCCACCGAGTGACCCGCGCCGCCCCAGGTGCCCACTCCCAGGCCCAGGCCGCGCTTCACCGGCCCCGCGCCAGACTCGCCGCGCGGATGCCACAGCTTTTTCCAATCCGATACCTCCGCGGCCTTGATCAGTTGCGCCCGGTAGACTCCCGCCCGGGCGGTCAGGTCCGCATTGCGGGCGAACAGGTCCATGGGATCCATGCGCAGTTTGGCCGCCAGGTCGTCCATGGCGGCGCAGGTGAGGAAAGAGGCCTGCGGGTGGTTCGGCGCCCGCCAGGCGCGCGAAGGCCCGGCGTTTACCGCCACCGCCGTGTGCGCCAGCTTGCGGTTGGGAATTTCCGTGAACACATAAGGAATCGGAGGCAGCCCGCCGCCCGTCATGCCGCCGGTGGCCCAGGACTCGGACTGCCAGCCGGTGATGGTGCCGTCTTTCTTCGCCGCCAGCTTGATTTTGGCGAACGCGGAGGGCCGGTTGCCGGCGATGGTCACGTCCGTGGCGCGGTCCAGGAACAGGCGCACCGGCCGGCCGCCGCAGGTGCGCGAAAGGTGCGCCGCGGCAATGGCCCACACGTCGGAGGGAAACTTGCTGCCGAACCCGCCCCCCATGTGGTCCATGTGCGCGTGGATCTTCGAGACCGGCACCCCCAGGGGCCGCGAGAGATCCTGCGCGTACGTGCAGATCCCCTGCGTGGTGGGCCACACATGCACCTCGTCGCCCTTCCACTGGATGACCTGCCCGTGGGTCTCGGGAGTGCAATGCACCAGCACCGGAATGCCGTAGGTGCCTTCGGAAACCACGTCCGCTTCCCGGAACGCCCGCTCGACGTCGCCGGCGGTTTGTTCCCCGGCGGCCTTGGCGCGGTTGCCGGCCTTGGAGAGATCTTCTTCGTTCACCAGGTGCGGCAACACCTCGTACTCCACCCGGATCTTGCGCGCCGCGTCGCGCGCCTGGTCCGGCGTGGCCGCGGCCACCACGGCCACCTCGCCCCCGGCCCACTGGATCTCCGCGCCGGGCTTGGCGATAATCTCGATCCCGGTCACGCCCTCGGCGCGCTGCGCCTCGCTGGTGTCCATGCTGCGAATACGCGCGTGGGCGTGCGGGCAGGTGAGCAAAGCCGCGTACAGCATGTCCGGCTCAGCCACATCGTAGGGATACTTCGCCTGCCCGGTGGCTTTCACCAGGGCGTCCACGCGGTCCACCCGCTGGCCGATCACCTTGCGTTTGTCCATCGGCGGCCAGTTATATGCGGGCATTTTTCCCTCCTTTGCCCCGCCCGGCGGCGTCCAACACCGCCTTGCGGATGGGCACATAGGCGCCGCAGCGGCAGATGTTGCCGCCGAACGCCGCGGCCACTTCGGCTTCCGTGGGTTTGGCGTTGCGCTTCAGGTACGCTTTGGCCGCCATTACAAAGCCGGGCGTGCAGAAACCGCACTGCAGGCCGTCCTGGTGCACGAAGGCGGCCACCAGCGGATCCGAAGCCGGCACACCCTCGATGGTCTCGATGCTCTTCCCCCGTGCCTCGATCGCCAGCATGCTGCATGCGTACACCGCCTTGCCTCCTACGAGCACGGTGCAACTGCCACACGTGCCGCGGTCGCAGTTGGGCTTGGCTCCCGTGATGTGAAGCTGGTTGCGGAGGGCGTCCAGCAGCGTGACCCGCGGCTCCACCACCAGTTGCTGCGGTTTGCCGTTGACGGTGAGCGTGAGGGGAACAGCGCCCGGACCCAAAAGGTTGCCGGCTGGGGGAGCGGCCAGCACCTCCCGTTCCAGGATGCCCGTTCCCAGGGCTCCGCCGCCGATGCCCACGCCGCGGATGAATCCGCGGCGCGAGACGCGGGCCTTGGTCTTTTTCGATACCTCACAGATCTTGTTTGAACTCACTGGTCGCATTCCTTTCTGTTGAGGGCCGGCTGTTTTGAGCAGCCGTCTTTGATTGTATTACAGATTAATAGATCTTAATAGCTCTTTATGAGGCAAGGGACTTGCGCCCGGACCGCGCTTGGTAGTACGGTAAAGGCCGAAAGGACCCGGCGAAAGCATGTCCGCTTCCAGAAGAACCTTCGTTCAGGCAGCCGGCGCCGCGATGACCGGACTCGGCATGGCGGCCCCGCGCGAGACGCTGGCCCTCCAGGGCGGCGCCAAGGCCGTCACGTTCCCCGCCGCCGAGCACGCCGCGCTCACCAGGTGGCCGCGTTACGGACCTGCCGAGAAGCAGGCCCTCCATGCCCTCATCGACAGCGGAAAGTTCTACGACGAGCTGCCGCTGTTCGAAAAAGAGTGGAAGGAGTACACCAAGGCGCCCTTCGTCAAGGCCCACATGAATTGCACCAGCGCGCTCACCAGCATGTTTTTCGCGCTGGACCTGGAGCCCGGCAGCGAAATCATGGTGCCCTCCTATACCTTCTTCGCCACCTGCCTGGCCATGCGCTTCTTCGGATACGTGCCCATCTTCGTGGACGTGGATCCGGCCACCGTGTGCTTCGACCTGGAAGACGCCAGGCGCAAGCTCACGCCGCGCACCCGGGCCGTCACGGTCATGCATTCCTGGGGAATGCCCTGCGAAATGGACCGCATCTCCGCGTGGACCCGCGAGAAAGGGCTGATCCTGACCGAAGACTGCGCGCAGGCCCACGGCGCCTCCATGCAGGGCCGCATGATGGGCAACTGGGGCGTGATCGGGTGCTACAGCTTCCAAACCAGCAAAGTGCTGCCCACCGTGGAAGGCGGCATGGGGATGTACCAGACGCGCGAGTATTTCGAACGCGCCGCGGCCTTCGGACACTACGAAGATCCCCCCAAATTCCCCGCCGGCAGCCCGGTGCGCCGCTACGACGGCACCGGATTCGGCCAGAAGTTCCGCATGCACCCCTTCGCCGCGGCCGTCGGCCGCCAGCAACTCCGCGGGTTGGACGAGCGCGGCGCGCTGGTGGCGGCCAACATTCGCAAGCTCAACGACCGGCTGCTGCAACTGCCGGGCCTCAGCGAGCCGCGCTGCCGTCCGGACCAAAAGCGCGCTTACTACAACGGCAACATGCTGTTCCTGGATTCCGCCAAGGCCGGTTTCTCTCGCGCCGCCCTGCTCAAAGCGCTGCGCGCCGAAGGAGTCCGCGCCAGCATGTGGGACTATCCGGAGCAGCACAAGATGGCCATCTACGCGGAAGCCAAGTGGTGGCACCATCCCCCGGTAATCCCGCAGTCCATGCCGGGCAACGCCCAGGTCAATGCCACGCACATCTTCCTGCCGCTGATGCACGGCGAGGCCGGCGAGCTGATCGAGCAGTACGTCCAGGCCTTCGAGAAGGTCTGGGCGCACCGCGCCGAACTCGCGCAAACGTAGCCCGGTGCGACCGAGCCGCGACCGTCAGGAAGCGGTGGACTGTAGTGTATCCTCAAGATTCGCATCCCCATGGTCGCCCTCGGCGTCATCTATGCGGTTCTGTCCGGCTTGGCGAACGGCCTGTTCACCACGCCCATGAAGATCATCCGCCACTGGAAGTGGGAGAACATCTGGCTGATCTTCATCCTGACCGCCTGCTGGGGGATGCCGCTCACGGTGGTGCTTTCGACCGTGGGTGACTTCCGGCCGGTGGTGTCCGCCGCGCCGGAGGCCGCCGTCACCGCCGCCCTGGCGTTCGGCTTCGCCTGGGGTTTCGGCGCCATCCTGTTCGGCCTGAGCGTGGACCGGTTGGGGGTTTCGCTGGCCAATACGCTGGTGCTGGGCCTGAGTTCGGCGCTGGGTTCGTTGGTGCCGCTGGTGCTGGCCGGCACGCTCCGCCTGGAGGCCCGCCAACTGGTGCTGTTCCTGGGCGTGGCGGTGTTTATCGCCGGCATCGCCGTGTGCAGCGCGGCGGGGCGCATGCGGGACGCCGCGGAAGCGCGCAGCGCGGCGGCGCCGCAACCCTCGGCGGTGGGCTACCTGTTCGCCATCGGCGCCGGCGTCATGTCCGCCGTGTTCAACATCGGCTACAGCCTGGCCCTGCCCATCGCCGCGGCGGGCATGCGTCTGGGGCATTCGAGCTTTCGCGCCACCAACGTGATCTGGCTGCTCATGCTGGGCGCCGGCGCCCTGCCCAACATCGGCTATTGCACGCTGCTGCTGGCGCGACACCGCAGCGCGGGGCTGTTCGTCGCCCCGGCGCCCGCCCCCTCCTGGGGCCTGAGCCTGCTGATGGGCCTGCTGTGGGGCGGCAGCATCTTTCTTTACGGCGCGGCCACGCCCCTGCTGGGCGATATCGGGCCCTCCATCGGCTGGCCTCTGAGCCTCGCCGTGGGGCTGCTGGTGGCCAACCTCATGGGCTTTCTGCTCGGTGAGTGGCGCCGCGCCGGCGGAGAAGCCGTAAGCCGCATGCGCCTGGGCATCGGCATGCTGCTGGCGGCCATCGTGCTGTGCGCCTTTTCCACGACGTTGGGGAACGCATGAAACCGATTCCCGATGTGCTCGTCCCGCTCGCGGGAAAACTGCTGGTTTCCTGCCAGGCCTCCCCGGGCGATGCCTTTCGCGACAGCGCTTCGATCGCCCGCTTTGCGCGCGCCGCGGTGGATGGCGGAGCGGCCGGAATCCGCGCCGACGGACCCGAGGATGTCCGCGCCATCCGGGCCGCCGTCCCGGTGCCCATCGTGGGCATTCAGAAAAGTGTGCAGGAGGACGGGCGCATCCTCATCACTCCCTCCGTGGCGGCCGCCCGCGCGCTGGTGGAAGCCGGCGCGCGCCTGGTGGCCCTGGACTGCACGGCCCGCGGCCAACGCTACGGCGCGCTCGACCGCCTGCGGCGCATCCGCGCCGAGCTAGGTGTCCCCGTGCTGGCCGATATCGCCACCGTCGAGGAAGCCGAGGCCGCCGCGGACGCGGGCGCCGACGCGGTGCTATCCACCATGCGGGGCTATACGGAGGACACCGCGCACGTGCGCGCCTTCGAGCCTGCCTTCATCCACGCGCTGAAGGACGCAGTGGAGGTGCCCGTGATCGCCGAAGGCCGCATCGTCGAGCCTTCTCAGGCCGCCGCCGCCCTGGATGCCGGGGCCTTCGCCGTAATCGTGGGCACGGCCATTACGCGGCCGCACGAAGTGACCCGCTGGTTCGCCGAGGCCATGCGCAAAGCGGACCGCGCGGCCAGTTTCCTGGGGATCGACCTGGGCGGCACCAACACCAAGTTCGGCATCGTCTCCGGCGCCGGCGAACTGACTCACGAATCCTTCGCCCCCACGCCCGCCGCGGGCGGCCGCGCCGTGTTGCTCGAGCATCTCAAGGCCGTGGCGCGTCAATGCGTGGAGACGGCCCGCGCCGCCGGGATCCAACCCGCGGCCCTGGGTGTGGCCACCGCCGGATGGGTGGATAATCGCACCGGCCAGGTGGTCTACGCCACCGACAACCTGCCGGGCTGGACCGGCACGCCTTTGGCCGAGGAACTCCGCGCCGCTGTGGGTCTGCCAGTGGCCGCGGAAAACGACGCCAACGCGCTGGCCGTCGCCGAGCGCCACTTCGGTCTGGGGCGCGACGTCGAGAACTTCGCCTGCATCACCCTGGGCACCGGCGTGGGCGGAGGCTGCTACGTCAACGGGCGCCTCAACCGCGGCGCGCACTTCTTCGCCAACGCCTTCGGGCACATGAGCATCCAGCCGGAAGGCCTGCCCTGCAATTGCGGGCAGCGCGGTTGTCTGGAGGTCTACGCCAACGCCGCCGCGCTGGTGCGCTACGCCGGCGGCGCGCACGCCACCGCCGAAGACGTGATCCGCGCGGCCAACGCGGGAGAGAGCCCGGCGCGCGCCGCCCTCCGCACCTACTCGGGCTACCTGGCGCGCGGCTGCGCGGCCCTCATCCACCTGCTGGATCCCCAGCGCCTGATCTTTTCCGGCGGGCTGGCGCAGAATAACCCGGCGCTCGTCGCGGATCTCGAGGAGGAGTTGGCCCGCCTGGTCACCGTGTGGGACCGCCGCGGCATTCAGATCCGCCTTTCGCCGCTGGCTTACTACGGCGGCGTGCTGGGTGCCGCCGCCATCGCCCGCGAAGCCCTGTAGCCGCCCTTTCGCTGCCGGATGCTACCATGCGGGTGATGCTTTCCCGCCTGCTCCGCTGCTGTGTTGTGCTCGCGGTCTGCGCCGCCGCCGCGCTCGCCGGGCAGCTCACCGGCCTGGACCGCTATGTGCAGACGCCGGATCCGCACTACCACTACGAACTGGTGAAGACCATCCCCGGCAATGGCTACACGTGCTACGTCATCGATCTCACCTCCCAGCAATGGCGCACCGCGGCCGAAGTGGACCGGCCCGTCTGGAAACACTGGCTGATTCTCGTGCAGCCGGACGAGGTGAAGTGGCATACCGGCCTGCTCTTCATCACGGGCGGCTCGGTGGAGGACAAGGCGCCTGAGAAACCTAGCGAGTTTCTGGTGGATATGGCCATGACCACGCACTCCGTGGTGGCCGAACTGCACGGTGTGCCCAACGAGCCGCTGGTCTTTCGCGACGAAGGTAAGCGTCGCAACGAGGATGAGATCATCGCCTACACCTGGGTGAAGTACCTCAAAACCGGCGACGAAACCTGGCCGCTGCGCATGCCCATGACCAAGGCCGCGGTGCGCGCCATGGACACGGTGACGGCCTTCTGCGCCAGTCCCCGGCGTGGCGGCGTGCAGGTGGATCGCTTCGTGGTGGCGGGCGCCTCCAAGCGCGGCTGGACCACCTGGACCACCGCCGCCGTGGACCGCCGTGTGGTGGCCATCATGCCCATCGTGATCGACATGCTTAACGCCGTCGAATCCTTCGAGCACCATTACCAGGCCTACGGCTTCTATTCGGAAGCCGTGAAGGATTACCAGGACATGGGTCTGATGGAGGTCTCCCACACGCCCGGCTACCGCGCCCTGATGGAGCTGGTGGAGCCTTTCAGCTACCGCGACCGCTACAGCATGCCGAAATTCATCATGAACTCGGCGGGCGACCAGTATTTCCTGCCCGATTCTTCGCGTTTCTATTTCGACGACCTGCCGGGTGAAAAATACCTGCGCTACGTTCCCAACACCAACCATTCCCTGGCCAAATCGGACGCGCGCCAAAGCCTCATCGCCTACTACGATGCCTTTCTGCGGGGCGCGCCGCGGCCGCGCTTCTCCTGGAAATTCGAGAAAGATGGCGCGATCCGCGTGACCGCGGCGGACCCGCCCTCAGAAGTGCGCCTATGGCAGGCCACCAATCCCAAGGCGCGGGATTTCCGCCTGGAAACCCTCGGCCCGGCTTACCGCGGCAGCCTGCTCGCCAGCCAGGGTAACGGCGCGTATGTGGCGCGCGTGGAAAAGCCGGCCCAGGGATGGACGGCGGCTTTTGTGGAGCTGACCTATCCCAGCGGGGGCAAGTATCCGCTGAAGTTCACTACCGCCGTGCGCATCGTGCCGGACACCCTGCCCTATCCCAAGCCGAAGCCTTCGGGACATCTGCCGGAGTGACTGGTCCCGGCTACGGCTCGGGAACCTCTGCCAGGGGTACTTCCACGTGCCGGATCTTGCGCCGGTTCCACGTGTAGGTGACGTGCACGTTGCCGTCGGCGCTCTGGATGATGGCCGGGTAAGAATACTCCCCCGGATCGCTTTCGAGCGCCAGAAACATCTTCCAGTGATCGCCGTCCCGGCTGACCGCGAGGTTCAGCGGCGTGCGGCCGTTCTCGCTGTGATTGTAGACCAGCAGGATCCGGCCATCCCGGAGCGCCACCGCGTCGATGCCGCTGTTGGGATTCGGGAGGGAAGTAGGCTGCGCCTGGGTCCAGGTGACGCCTGCATCCCGCGAATCCGCATAGCAGATCCGCCCGATGTCGCGGGTGGACCGCACGAACATGCGCAGTCTGCCGGCCAGAGGCACGATCGCCGGTTGGATGATGCCGCTAGTGCGGTTCCATTCTTCCACGCCGGGCACGGGCGGTAAGGGAGCGTTCGCGGTGTGCGCGCGCGGCCCGGCCGGCGTGGCGGCGATGGGCCCGTGCCTGGTCCAGGTGCGGCCGTTATCTGTGCTGCGCTCCACCCAACAGGCCCACGAATGGTAGCTCTCGACGGAGGTGCCGCTCACGATGGTCCCGTCCGGCAGCACCAGCGGCTTGTCCTTGATGGGGCCGTAGAGCCCGGCGGGCAGGTGCTCCACCGGCGACCAGGTGAGGCCGCGATCGCGGCTCGCGCGCCGCGCCGCCGTCCACGAGGAGGGACTGGGACCGAATTTGTAGTAGAACCAGAGCACGCCGTCGCGGCTGAAGAACAGAACGGGGTTATAGGCGGCGATGTGGGGCTCGCGCGCCAACTCAAACGGCGCCGACCACTTTCCGGCGGCCTTGCGCGCGGCCCAGATGGCCACGTCCGGGCGCCCTTCCGCGCTGCCGCCGAACCAGGCCGCCAGGAACTCGCCGGGCTGCGTCTCGACGATCGTGGACGCGTGGCAGGAGGGAAAAGGCGCCTCCTCGTAAATGAACTCGGCGCGCGGGGCGGCCGTCAGCGGCAGTGCCGCGAGGAACACCAGCAAACTCCTCACGGGATCACCGGAAGCAGGATGTAGGAGGCGTGCGCCGCCGAGTGGTACACCTCCTGGTGCGCCGCCCGCACATGCGCGCTCGTGCCGAAGGGCTCGCCGGTGTTCGGATTCCGGTCGAACTCCGGGAAGTGGCTGCTGGTCACGTCCACGCGGATGCGGTGGCCCTTGAGGAAGACGTTGCTGGTGCCCACCAGGTCGATCGAGAGCGCGTACACTCTGCCCGCGTCGAGCGGCTCCGGATGGCTGAAGCTGTCGCGGTAGCGCGCGCGCAGGATGCCTTCGCACATGTTGATCGCCCGGCCGTCCGGAAACACGTCCACCAGCTTGGCCACGAAGTCCGTATCCGGCGCGTCGGAGGAGGCCGCCAGCACCACCTTCACCGGCCCGGTAACTTCCACGTCCTTGGTGAGAACCTCGGAGGTGTAGACCAGCACGTCCGGGCGCTTCTCGATGGGCCTCTGGTCGCGCGGCCCGGAGAGAGTGGGCGTGCCGCAGCAGTTATTGCCGCCCGTGCTGGGCACCGGATTCATGGGGTCGTAGGTGTAGCGGTCCGGAGGAGCATCGCCGCGCGGCGCCTCCCAGGAAAGCGCGTGGCCTGGCTGGAAGTACATCTTGGTGTACATCGTGCGCGCCAGCGGGTATTCGTGCTCGTAGCGCCACTCGTTGCGGCCCATCACGAAAATGCGCACCGGCGGCGCGCTGCCCAAGCCGTCATCTTTCCCCTTCAGCCAGTAGTCGTACCACTCCAGTTGCACTTCGTTGCGGTCCACCATCGCCGCCGGGCCGAAATCCAGGTCGCCGGTCTTCCGCGAGACGCCGTGCTCCCACGGCCCAATGACCATCCGGGCCTGTTTGCGCGCCTGCTCGGTCTTAGCGCGCAGGCTCATGCCCGTGTAGCCGTGCTGCGTGCCCTGCGTGAAGATATCGAACCAGCCGCCCATGGTCTGCACCGGGACGGAAAGCTTGTCGAAGACCTCTTCCACGTTCAGCACCCGCCAGTAGTCGTCGTAGTCCGGATGCCGAATCCAGTCCGTGTAGAAGCGCGTGTGCCGCCCGGCGAGTTCCTGCATATCGATCAGCGGCAGGTGTTCGAGGATGGTCTCGTAGCTCAGGCTGGGCGGCCCGTGCTTCAGCGTGTGGACGCCAGTGTTCTGCATGATGCGCGATTCCTGCCGCACCGCGCCCCAGCCGAAGTTGAACGAGAGGCGCCAGGCGCCGTTGAGCGTCACCCAGTTGTGATACAGGCTGGTGGAGGCCACGATGGGGAAGATGGCCACCAGGTGCGGCGGCAGCGCCATGGCCGCGCGCCATTGCACGTGCCCGCCGTAGGAGTGGCCCTGCATGGCCACCTTGCCGTTCGACCAGGGCTGCTTCGCGGCCCACTCCACCGTGTCGTAGCCGTCCTCGATATCGTTGCGGAAGGGCTCCCACTTGCCCTCCGACTCGTGCCGCCCGCGCACGTCCTCGAACACGAATACGTACCCGCGCTCGGCGAAAAACAACGGCTCTTCGTACGCGACGGGATATCGCTCCACGCTGTACGGCGTGCGCGCCACGATCACCGGATACCTGCCGGGCTTCGCGGGCCGGTAGACATCCGCATAGAGAGTCACGCCGTCCCGCATGGGGATAGGCACCAGGTTATCGAGCCTCACGTCATTGGTGGGCGGATAGGCTCTCGGAAAGCGCACCGGCGCTGCCAGAGAAGGGATCGCAAGAAGAATTCCCGGAAAACCAAAGCATCGGATGACGGACATTGGTGTCCATTCTAATGCAGCGCGGTCCCGGCCACGGCATCGGCTTGCCGCTACCCGGCTGTCCTTCCTGGATCCCTAATCCAACTCTGGACCTGGTAGCCCGCCAGCAGGAGGAGCATCCACGCCAGGGGCGCCGGGTAATGCGCCACGTAGCTGACCACGTAATAGACCAGCGGAAACGTCGCCAGCGGCATGAGCAGCGCCGCCCGGCCCGGAGCCGTCAGCGCCGGCAGAATGCGGCGCAGAGCGAGCAGCGCCAGCACCGTCACTGTCGTGAACAGTGCTGCCAGCCATGGGTCGCGCAGCGGGCCGCACCAGAAATGAAGAAAGCGCATCAGCGTGAGGCGCAGGAATTCGCCCGGGTGAGTTCTGATCCACGCGAGCGCCTCATTCCTGGCTTGCCGGTTGTACTCCGCTTCTCCCAGGTCCCGCACCCGGTGGGCCTCCCCCAGGTTCTCGCTGGGGTGGCGCAGCGTCCCCTGGCGGGCATACGTGACCTCGATGTCCGCAGCGGCGCCGGGGTGATTGGCGATGCGGAGTTCCAGGCCGAAATTGCTGCGGATGAAAAAGAACCCGTGGAGGGCCGTGTAATTGCGCCAGGTCCAGGGGACGCAGGCCAGCGCGGCCCCGGCGGCGACGCATGCGGCGAGAAGCCACTTGCGCCGGCCGCGCTTCCACCAGAGCTCGAAGATCAAATTGCCCAACACGACGAGCAGTAAGGGGGGCAAAATGTGAAACGCCGCGCCGCACGCCATGCCGAGCAGCACCGAGCCGGCGGCGGACAGGCGTTCCGCGGTCCAGCGGTACAGAAAGGCGACGGTCAGCAGGGCAAACGCGAGCGCCGCGTGGGCCGTGGCCCCAAGGCCGATAACCTCGCCCAGCCCTTGCTGCGGAATGAGCGCGCAGGCGACGCCGGCGAAGATCCCCGCCCGCGTGCCCAGACCCAATCTGCGTGCGAACCACGGGAGCAGGGCGTAGAGCGCGGAATAACTGCATATCCCCACCAGCGCGCGCACATACCCGGCGGCCGCCGTCATCCCGAAAGCGTGGTAGATGAGAGCCAGAAGAGCGGGTGAAAGAGGAGTGGGGTGCGCGGTAGGCCCCGTCGGGATCATGTAAGGATCGGCGAACTGCCCGCTGCGCATGAGCGACAAGGCCACTTTGCCGATTTCGCCGCCCAGGCGATAGAAGTTTTCGTGATTACTCACCCAGTAGACAAGCGGGGCGGCTCGGACCGCGAAAGCGAGGAGAAAGATGAACAGAGAGGCACGCGCGGCGCTATGTTCGGCACGCCCTGCGCCCATCGAGGAACTCCGTGTGGCTCACTCAGTCCAATTCTACTCCTGGTGAAGTGCTTTGACTCCCTGGGGCGGTACACTTGTCCCATGCCCGGACTGATCCTGGAAGGCAAGGTCGCCCTCATCACCGGAGGCGGGCGCGGCATCGGCAAGGCCATCGCGCGGCGCTTCGCCGAACAGGGCGCAGATGTGGTGATCGCCAGCCGCAAACTGGAGAACCTGGAAGCCGCTGCGCGCGAGTTCGCTTCCCTGCCCGGCAAGACCGTCCCCATCGCCTGCCACGTGGGCCGGGCCGATCAGCTCGAGCGCCTGGTGGCCGAGACCGAGCGGCAGCTCGGGCCCGTGGATATCCTGGTGAACAACAGCGGCACCAACATCGGCCAGGGTCCCGCGCTCCAGGTGACCGACGAAGCCCTGCTGAAGACCATGGAGGTCAACGTGCTCGCGGCGCACCGGCTGATCCGGCTCACGGTGCCCAGGATGATCCAGCGCGGCGGCGGCGTGGTGATCAACATGGCCTCCATCGCCGGACTCCGGCCGCAGACCTTTGGCCTCTCCTACAGCTTCACCAAGGCCGGCCTGATCATGATGACGCGCGTCTGGGCCATCGAGTTCGGGCCGCACAACGTGCGCGTCAACGCCATCGCGCCGGGACTCATCCAAACCGACTTCAGCGAGTATTTCTGGAAGAACGAAGACTACCGCGGGGAACTCGAGCGCACCCAGCCGATTCCCCGCGTAGGCCGGCCGGACGAGATCGCCGGCATCGCCCTCTACCTCGCCTCCCCGGACGCCTCCTTCACCACCGGCCAGGTCTTCGTGGTGGACGGTGGCGCCACCGCGCGATAAACAACCGCATGGCTTCCGCAAACCCACGGCGTAAGCCGTTGGGAAAACCCATGCCGCACACCTTCACCTGCCTCCTCATGCACGTCGTCTTCTCCACCAAGGACCGCGCGTGCATCCTGTCGCCCGAACTGGCCGGCCGTTTGTTCCCGTACATGAGTGGCATTGTGAGAGAGCGCCAGGGTGTGCCCCTCATCATCAACGGACCTTCCGACCACGTCCATCTCCTGCTGTCGATTCCGCCCGCCGAAAGTCTCGCGGACTTGCTGCGCGTGCTGAAGACCAATTCGTCCCCCTGGGTACACGAACAGTTCCCGCAACACCGGCACTTTGCCTGGCAAGCCGGCTATGGCGCCTTCACCGTGAGCACCTCCAGGCGAGACGCAGTGCGCCACTACATCGCCCGACAGCAGGACCACCGTCGCCGCGTGTCCTTCCAGCAGGAATTCCTGAGCCTTCTGAAGAAGCACGGCCTGATGTTCGGCGACACAGAAGTCTGAAGCCAGTCGAACAACACGCTTCATTTGGCACCAGCGGCCTTCTGACTACTCAGTGTCCAAAACTGCGCTGGGAGAAATAACACGATGGACCCCGCCTACTCGCGGGCGCTCATCGGCTTCGAGTTACGATGAGACATAACTCCGCGAGCTGGCAACTTCTCGCTCGTGTGACCTCGGCACGAGCGACTCGCTTAAACAATCCCGAGCAGAGGGCGGAGTTCGTCGAGCTGGGTGCTTGGTCTCGGCGAAGCGGCAACTGCGGTGACAAGCCGGCTTGCACTCCAGTTATTGTGCTACGCTCACAGATAGCACTCTCTTGCCTCGAGCCGTTCATCGAGAGGCAGGTCAAGTAGTTCCCTGATAAGGTCTTCACGGAAAGATTCCTGTGGTTCGGATGGCTTGCAGTGGAAGACGTACCTCGTTTTGAGGTAGAGGGGCAAACCATCGTCCAAGGACTCAGAACGAACGATAACCTGATATTTCGTGCTATCAGATGGGAGCCGGGCCAGATCTCCCTGGATGATCATAGTCTCCCAACCCACTCCACCTTGACGACCATCCGCTTTGGCCTTGTAAGCTTCGTTGCTGACGATAATCACCCGATTCGCTAGAGCTAGTTCGTTGCACATCCACTGAGCCAAGTCCATGCCCCGCCGAAGGTGAAACTTATCGAGCCTCGCCTGTACTCCCTTGTCAATGAGGTAAAGAGCCAGTGCAGTGACCCAATCCTCCTCTTCTTTGCCATTTGAGGTGTGGCTGATGAAGACTCGCGGAGCGCACGTGGGTTTGCCAGTCAGCTTGCGCCGACTTGACCGGAGCCGATCGTAAACATCCTGGTGGAGCACCGAGATCGTCATGCAGCTGCCTTCAGCAGCATCTCCACAGAATCCATCCCTTAGCAGCCCGTGGTAATAGTCGGATCGCCAGGTCGAAAACATGTGACGTTGGAAATGTTCTGAACGTCTATATGCCATGGCGATGGGAACCCGGCAGAAACGAGAAC
>JAJPJX010000140.1 GCA_021324015.1 Solibacteraceae bacterium
ACCTTTCCCCGTTTGCGGCCGGGTGCGGCCTTCCGTTGGTCGGCCCCGAGCTGCGCGAAAAGTTTGGAGTAGACAAAACATCATAGGAGACAAAACATCATAGGAGAATCCTTACAAAGTCCGGGCTTACCAGAGGGCGGCGGCCAAGATTCGGACGCTTTCCGAGAGTCTCGATCAACTCGTCCACGATGAAGCGGATCTTACGCAATTCGCCGGAATCGGCGCCGCCATCGCGAGTGCGATCCGCGAGATCGTTTTGACCGGCGCGCTCACTAAACTGGAAGACCTGCGCGCTTCGGCCTCTCCGGCGGTCAAAACGCTTAACGATCAGCCGAGCCTCGATCCAAAGCGCGTCTTGAGCGTTTACAAAAATCTTGGCATCGCATCTGTCGATGAGCTGCGTGAACGGTTGGATACCGGCGATATCGAGCGACTGTTCGGATCGCGAACGGCCCAACACGTTCGACAGGGACTCACTGAAGCGCATGCCATTCTCCTCTACAAGGCTGACGATCTGCGGCTTGCTCTAGAAGAGTACCTTTTGAATCGGTGTGGCGTTCAGCGGGCAGAGGCCGCTGGCGATTATCGTCGTCGGGTTGAGGTGGTCGAAGAACTGGTGTTCGTCGTGGAGGCAAACGATTTTCCGTCGGTCGTCGCTCACGTCGAGCGCTATGGCGGTCGAACACCACTCATTACCTCGGGGGAGGACCACGCACTGTTCTCAATGTCATCGGGCGTGCTACTTCGGCTTCAGCGGGCCTCCCGTGATGATTGGGGCATTCACATGGTCTCCTGCACGGGGTCAAAGGCGCATTTGAAACAGCTGAACGAGCTCGCGGGCACGTTGCGGCCCGGCAAGTCCGGTGAGATCGCGGTTCCGACTGAGGCAACGTTTTATCGAGGACTTGGGCTTCAGTACATCGAGCCCGAATTGCGGGAGGGCGGAGATGAGATTGAACGTGCGGCCCGCAACGCCTTGCCGCGACCGGTCAACAAAGAAGATTTTCTCGGTGACCTTCACGCGCATACAAGATCCAGCGACGGCGTGAGTTCCATCGAAGAAATGGCTGAAGCCGCCAAGACGCTCGGGTATGAGTACGTCGGCATCACCGATCACTCGCAAAGCCTGAAGATCGCACGCGGTGTCCCGGCGAGCGCTCTGTTGGACCAGATTCGCCAAATTGACAAGCTGAATGGCCGTCTGCGGAACTTCCAAGTACTGAAATCGAGCGAAGTCGATATCCTGCAGGACGGGTCGCTCGATTATCCGGACGAAATCCTGCGGGAACTCGATTACACAGTCTGCTCGATCCATTCGCGGTTCGGCCTGGGCAAGAGGGAGCAAACGGATCGAATTCTTCGGGCGATGGGCAATCCCTTTTTCAACATCCTTGGCCACGCGACCGGTCGCCTGCTGTTGAAGCGTCCCGGTTACGAGGTCGATATGGACCGCATCAACGAACGAGCGCGTCAGAACGGCTGCTGTTTCGAGATCAATTCCAGTCCAGATCGCCTCGATCTTTCGGCCGAGCACGCCCGGCACGCCACAGAGGCCGGCGTAATGATAGCGGTTTCGACGGATGCGCACAGCACGGGGGAGTTCGGACTGATCCGCTGTGGCATCGACCAGGCGCGACGTGCGGGACTGGAAAAGGCCGGACTCCTTAATTGCCAGCCGCTGGCGAAGTTGCGCCGGCATCTTTGGAGCTTCCCTAGAAGATGCGGTATGCGTCGAGGGTCACAGGAGAGAGTTCCGTCCTTCGGACATGCGCCCTCACGGAGCACAAAACCAGTATCATCGACAGGAAGGCAGCATGACCCACTTATTCCTCCTAATTTCGGCCCGGCGGCACGACTGGACGATCAGTCCTCCGCACGATTTCTCCGGTATATCGGGTTCTCAAAGATCTCTGTCTTGAATTGCCTTACAGCGGCTGCCGCGTGATCGACGCCGATCATCTCCCAATAATCGGCAGACGCGTCTATCGCCTTGGATACTTCCGAGAGTGTGAAGGATGGCCTATTCACGTCAATACGCCGACTGCGCAAATAGGCGTCCATCCCGCATCCCCGAAATGAGTTCGGCCCGCCGCCAACCTGTTGTCGATCTTTCATCGTGTGATAACTGTACTTCTTTCCGCGGTGCTCTTCCATCGAGAGCGTGATTGCCGGGATATAGCGCACGAGGTGTTGCGTCGCCGGCGGGCCTTTTTTCAGGATGGCCTCGTGAACGAGATGATTCTGCTCCAATCCCGCGCCCTTCAGTGACAGCCTCATGGCAGCATACGATTGGATGGCACCGCGCCACCACCGACGCCCGCCATACGGAAACCGCGTCGCCGGCTGACGCTCTGTCGACTGATCTTTTTCGTTCTTCATGCTCTGCTCCCATCAGCCGATGTCTAGCCGCCGAAAAGGCGGCCGGGTGTAAGATCTATGGGCGGAGTTTTCGCGGCATGCCCTGGAATCTCAAGATCCAACCGCCCGATTGGCAGCCTCCTTCGTGGAAGCCCGCGGACCTGGCTGCTTCACTCGAGGCCTTGCGCAAGTATGCGGAAGGCTATGCCCAGGCGTCGCTCGACTGGTATTACGCCAAAAAGCCCATGAAGGCGGCCGTTTCGCGCGTGCTGCGAATCCTGACCATTGTCGCCACCGCCGTCGGAGGCTTGATGCCGGTAATCTCCCTGCTGTTCGGCGGTTCTGCGGGAACCGCCACCGAGCACGCGCTCAATAGCCTCCGGATGAATCAGTACGGCTATCTCAGCCTTGGGCTGGCCGCGCTGTTTCTGGCGCTCGACCGCTTCCTGGGAAGCTCCTCCGCGTGGATGCGATTTATCGCCACGGCGGCGGGCATCGAAACGGCGCTCGAGCAGTTCCGCTTCGACTGGGCGAGGTTGACCGCCGCGCTCGGCGGACGCACGCCGACCGGGCCCGAGTTACAGGCATTGGTTTCGCGGATCACCGAATTCAGCTCCGCGGTCAGGAGGTTGGTGGAAAGCGAGACTAGCGCCTGGGTAACGGAGTTCCAGGCCAACCTGGCCGAAATGGAGCGGAGGACCGAAGCCGCTGTCCGGATGGCTCGCGAACAGGCCGGCCAGGCGGAAAAAGGAACGAAGCCACAACTGAGCGCGGCAGCACCGGGCGCCATCGACCTGACCGTGAGCAACGCCGGGGAAACCGATGCCGGCTACGCGGTCTCCGTGGACGACGAGATGGCGAAGAGCGCCGTCGCGAGCCAAACGTGCGGGATCATGGGGATCGCGCCAGGACTGCACGAGTTGTCCGTCTCGGGGAAAATCGGGGGCGTGCCCGCATCTGCTTCCCAAGTGGTCACCGTGAGGCCTGAGGAAGCCACAAAGGTCAGCGTGACGCTCGAGAAAGCGAGGGTCCCGGGCGGGCGTGGTCCGGAAGCCGGACCTGCCTGAAGGGAGGGCGAGAGGGCCGGGAAGCGCAAACCGCCATCGCCGTGCGAGGATCCGCCCGCACACGGCGAGGCCCGTGCCATGGCTACAGCGGGCCGCACACCATCTCTACCAGCGTCGCGGTAAGCTCCTTTGTCTGTGCGCTGCGCGCTGCGCGTTGCGCTTCCTTTGCCAGCGCGCACATCTACTCCGGATTGCCGGCACTGGTGTAAAGGAGTTTGACAAGCTCAACACAAGCCAGTGCGAGGCGATCGCCGTAGGATTCGGGATCTTCGTTCAAAATCCGCGTATAGATGCCGTGCGCCTGTTCGAGAAGCGGATACGCTTTGGCCGGCTGATTCTCCATCTGATGATACAAGGCCAGATCCAAAAGGGTGGATGCAAGATGCACGTCGTATGCGCCGGGATTGTGGTCCCTCAGGACGCGGAACCGGGACAACGCATCGTTGAGGAGAGCCTGCACCGCTGCGTGCCGGCCCGTTTGGGCGTAAAGGAGTCCGAAGTTGTGCAGGGTACCTGACCAACTCGTGTTCGGCAAGGCCGGGTCGGCTTTCGCGGATTCCGCGTAGAGATGCATAGCCTCTCGAAATGCCTGCTCCGCTTCTGGGATGCGTCCGCGCCGAAGCAGGTAGTTCCCGAACTGACTCTGGCAGTCGCCTGCCGATGAAATGCCTAGCCCGGTTCTGGCATCCATGGAACCCTTTGTTACCTCCACTGCCTCCCGATATGAGGCTTCAGCCTGCTCCATTTGGCCGCGCTGTGTGTGAACGAAGCCAGTGCGCAACAGCGTGAGGCCGACGAACATTCCGTATGCGGGGTGCTCCTTCGCTGCAGAGGTAAAGATCTCCAGCGCTTCGCGGTTATAGCGCTCGGCCGCATCGAGATCGCCGGCGTCAATCGCGAGACCAGCAAGTCCGAATTTGGCTCTGCCAAGGATGACGGTCTCGTTGAAAACTCGCCGTTCCGGTCCGGGGATTGCGGCCACAATCGAGTGGAACAGCGCTTCAGCCTTGGATCGGTTTCCGAGGTCTGCCAGCGTGCGTGCGAAACCGGTGCAATAATCCGCCCGGTCAGGGGCGAGGGTGCATGCGCGCTCCACATCCGGGAGCGCCGTAGCAAACTTTAGCTGCATGCGCGAGAGTTGGGACCGGGCGAAGAAGACTGGCGCCGCCAGATCCGGCCGAGGATCAGGGCCGGCAAGGGCGCGATCCAAGAGACGCTGCGCTTCGGCGAAATCGCCGCGGTCGAGCGCGTCGCGCAGTGGCGTCGCCAGCGACGCGTTCAAACCCGCAAGTCCGCGCGCCACATCGCTGCAATCCACTTTTCCGGTGACGGCTATTTCGTGGGCGTCGCTCGCGCACAGACCCCGGCGCGGGGCCCGCGCCGGCGGGGGTGCCGGCTGTTCCGGGGCCTCCAAACGCGCCGCCGGAACCACCGGTTCCACGCCTGGCGGAGCGGCAGCATCCGCGGTACCCTCGCCCAGGAATTTTGACTTTTCAGCCGCCGAGAGATCGCGGGTAAGGCGGCTGCGTGCTTCCGCCTCCAGGGCCGCGGCCCCGAGCGGGTGCGAACGAACCGTGAGACCGAGATCCACGGTTCTTAAGAGTGTTCCGTCGGCGCTGAACCGAACTTCGATCACCTCGCGGCGATGATCCACTCGCGAGAGTTCGATGCCGCTGCGGGAGGATAGCACGCGCGCTGAGTTGTCGCGCCCGGCCACGGCCACGCGCTCTCCGCTGCCGTCGAACGCCACTGAGGTCACGTAGTCGAGGGTCCGGACCGCCCAAATGTTCTGACCCGAGTCGATGTTCCGCAGAGTAACCGAGCCGTCGTACCCGGTGGCGAGAGTGTTGTCCTTGGGTGAGAATGCCACCGCGAATGGAGATCCGGGTCCGCCGAAGCGGTGTTGCTCGGCCCCCGTGCGTAGGTCGAACACGCGCACGTTCCGGTCGAAACTGGCAGTGGCGATCCGGCTCGCATCCGCGCTGAACGACGCCGAGATCACCTGCCCCCAGTGAGGCAGCCTAGCAACCGCCGCGCCTGTACCCGTGTCGAACACCGTGAGCGTGCCGCCGGGGTTGGCGGCGGCGAAGCGCCGCGAAGCGTGGCTGAAGGTCATGCAGGGGATCGCGGGGCTCGCCGCAAACCCCGCCACTACCGCCTTATCGGCTACGCGAATCAGCTTGCCGGTACCGCCCCGCTCTACGGTGGCAAGGTAACGGTCATCATCGCTGAGCTTCAGGCTCTCCACGTTCGCAAGATCCTCGAACCGGGCGGTTTCCGCTCCGCTCGCCACGTCGAAGATCGACACGTGCGACCCGGCGAACGCTATGGCCCAGTTCCGATCCGTGCACGAGACGCCCGCAATCTTCTGGCCGGGGGCGATCTTGAATCCCGGCGCACCGGCGGGACGCGCGTCGTACACTGCCACCACCCCGTCGCCCGCGCTCGAAGCGGCGTACTTACCGTCCGGGCTGAACGCAAAAGCCAGGACCGGCCCTTCATGACCTTTCCGCAGCACCTCGCTTCCGGATCTCATCTCGAGAATGCGTGCGCTTCGATCCCAGCTCGCAGCGCCGACATACGCGCCGTCAGGACTGAACTCCAGCGCAAAAACCAAGCTCCCGTAACGGATGCTGAATTGTTGCTTCCCGTCGCCGCTGAGCACCATAGCGGAACCGTCCGACAGTCCTATGGCGACATGCGTACCCTCCGCGTCCAGCGCCAGCGCCGTGACCGGCGCGCCGTAGGACACGGCGAGGCGCTGAGTACCGGCGTCCAGGCTGTGCACCTGTACGCTTCCGTCCCGCGCTCCAGAAGCCAACCATCTTCCGTCGGCGCTGATGGCAAGTGCGGTAGCGCCGGAATACAGACCCTGGAATGACGCCGCGCGGCGGGCCTTTACGTCCACCTTCAGAACCTCTCCGTTGCGGGCGCCGTAGAGACAGAAGTCGCCGCCCCGGCTGAAAGCGGCCAGCAAAACCGGCTCGCTCAGATGGGAACTCCAGGCAGTCCCGCCCGAGGCTACCGACAGCAACAATCCGTCGCCGGAGTTCGTTCCCGCGGCCACGAATTCGCCGTCAGGGCTGATCGAGGCGACGGCGCCTTTCCCGTGAAGATCCCAGCTCCGCAGTTCCTGCCCTGTCTCGAAGCCAAACACCCTTACTATCCCATCCTCGGTGACGGTCAGCACACGTTTTTCCGCGCTATCCAGGCCGATCGTGGTGAGGGGCGCGGAGCCTGGAAACGATCGGACCTCCTTGTGCGAACGGACGTCAAACAAGCGAGCCTTGCCGTCCAGGCAGGCTGCCGCAACAAATGCGCCGTCGCGGCTGAACGCGACGTTTACCACAGCCCTCCTGTGAGGGAATTGCGCGACGGGCTTGGGCAGAAGAAAGAGAGCCTGGCGGACCGCGTTCTCCGCTTCGGGCGAATCCTCGCGCCGCATGGCTTCCAGCCCCAATAAGACACCGCGCTCCAGCAGGTCTGGTTCGCGGGCTGCCAGTTCGGACTCCGCGATCAGGCGCCTGCTGACAGCGACTCTGCTCTGCTTGCGGGTTTCACGCAGCGACGCCGCCAGGCCGGCCCCAAGCAGCGCGAGCGCCGCGGCAACCCCCATCCAAACGCGCGTGGCTTTTCGGCGCTCCCGGAACTCCTCGTCGATAATCTGTTGTTTGCTGGTGTGCCGCAGCGGGGCAAGCAGGTTCGCAACACAATCCGTGAAGGCAGGGTCCTTTAACGAATGATCATGGCCGGCGCGCAGGGGACGCGCATCGACATAGAGCGGCACTTGCCGGAACACGCCGGCAAGGCAACGAGGCACTGCGGTAGTGGTTTCCCAATCGAAGTCGCCGGTAACGGGATTCCAGCGGATCTCACCGCCCGTCAGAACCACCAGCAGGCGTTCGGCGCTGCCAGGCTCATGAGAAAGCCACGTCTGAATTTCTCGCTGCACCCATTCCGAGGCGGCTGATTCCGGGCACGCCAGAAGAATGAAAAACTCCGAACCGGTCAACTCCCGTTCGATGGAGGACCACAAGGCGGGATTCGCGCTGAGCCCGGCCTGGTCCAGGAAAATTCCCACCTGGTTGCGGACCCGGAACCACTTGCGACCCAGGCTTCGCAACCCACGCCGAAGCGCCATGGCGAGTTGCCGGTCGCGGCCGTGGCTGTAAGAAATGAACCCACTGTTGCGATATGGCGTGCGCGCCGGAAGTTGTTTCTCTGTCACTTCGGTCCTCCTCGCAACGGAATGCCTGATCGTTTGTCCCCTCTCAGCGTCATCGTGCGCTTTACATGCGGATCCGGTTTTTCGCCCGGTACGAGCACCATTCTCAGCTTTTTGCTTTCATGTATGCCTCACCTGTGAGATATGTTTCTCCGCAATTCCGCATATAACGGCGAGAGTTTGATTTTATTCCAGGCCGCCAGGACGGAAAAACGCTCGAAAATCGCGGCCCCGGCTGGAGCCGGCTGCGGGCGGCCTTAGCAGCGCGTGCACGCCGGGCGAGGTGTATACTGGCGCGGTAAGTTCGCTGGTTTTCGATGCCGAAAGTCTTCATCTCCTCGACCAGTGAAGATCTGAAGCCCTGCCGCGAGGCCGCGCGGGACGCGGCCATCCGGGCGGGCTTCGAAGTGGTCATGATGGAGTATTTCAACGCGCAGGGCGAGCGCGTGCCGTACCAGGCCTGCATGGCGAAAGTGGCCGAGTGCGATGTGGTGGTAGCCATCGTCGCGCACCGCTACGGGTGGGCGCCGCCGGATCAGCCGGGGCCGAAGGAGAAGCGGACCAAAAGTATCACCTGGCTGGAGTGCGAGAAGGCTCGGAAACTGAAGCCGCCGCGCGAGGTGCTGGCGTTCCTGGTGAACGAAAAGTGTTCCTGGCCGGCGGAACTGCGCGAGTCCTACCGGCTGGAGCAAGGGGTACCGGCCGAGGAGGTTCTCCGGAACCTGGCCAGGCTCCGGGAGTTCAAGGCCTGGCTGAGCAGCCTGGGGTTCCGCTCCACGTTCACGGATCACAAGGATCTCGCCACCGGGGTGCTGGCGGCGCTGACCGATTGGAAAGAACACCACCGGGATGGCGGGATCGCTCCCGAGCCGGCGCGGGCGAAAGCCGATCCGGCCGAGTACCTGGCGTGGCTGCGCGAGCAGGCGGCGTGGATCGACATCCGGGGCCTTCAGGTGGGCGCCGGGCGGGTGCACCGCTTTCCCATCGATGAGCTGTATATCCCGCTGACCACCGCCGGAGGCGAGGAGCGGAAAAGCGTGCGGCTGGAGGAGGCGCTCGCGCACCAGCGGCTGGTGATCGTGGGCGACCCGGGTGCGGGCAAGACCACCTTTCTGCGGCGGATCGCCTTCGAGCTCTGCCGCAAGCAGCTAGGCGAGGCTGCGGAGACCCCCCTGGCGCTGCCGGTGGCCGGGTTTCCGCTGCTGATCCGCATCGCCGAACTGGAGGAGCACATCGAGAAGTTCCAGCGGGCGGAGGGCGCGCCGGCCAACCGGCATTCGCCCGCCTGGCTGGCGCATTTCCTCCGCGCCTGCAGCCAGGAACACCAGTGGGGACTGGGCGAGGAGTTCTTCCAGGAGAAGCTGCGGGAGAAGACCACGGTGCTGCTGCTGGACGGGCTGGATGAGGCGCCCAGCCGGGTGCGGCGGGAGGAGATGGCGCGGCTGTTCGAGGCCGCCGTGGCAGCCTACGGCCAGTGCCGCTTCGTGGTGACCACGCGGCCGGCCACCTACTGGGGACAAGCGACGCTGGCGAGGTTCCATGAGGTGCAGGTGGAGGAGTTGGGGGCGGAAGCGGTGGAGGGGTTCCTGGGCCACTGGTCGCGGTCGCTGTTTCCCCAGGACGCCGCGGGGGCGGAGAAGCACCGTGGGGAATTGCTGTCCGCGTTGCGGGCGCGGGTGGAGATCCGGAGGATGGCGCGCAACCCGGTGATGCTGACGGCGCTGGCGGTGGTGCACTGGAACGAGCGGCGGCTGCCGGAGCAGCGGGCGGAGATGTACGAATCGATCGTGACGTGGCTGGCGCGGGCGCGGGAGCAGCGGGCGGGGCGGGCGGCGGCGGACCGCTGCCTGGAGTTGCTGGGGCACCTGGGTTTGGGGATGCAGACGGAGGCGCGGGGACGGTTGACGCAGGTGGAGAGAGGCCGCGCCGCCGAGATCGTGGCCTCCCAATTCCGGGAGGCGGGGGAGGGGGATCGGTTCGGGCTGGCGCAGCGGTTTCTGGACGAGGAGGAGGTGGATAGCGGCATCGTGGTGAGCCGGGGCGCGGAGTTGCGCTTCTGGCACCTGACCTTTCAGGAGTACCTGGCGGCGCGGACGGTGGCGGGGCTCTCGGAAGCCGATCAGTTGCAATTGCTATTCGCGGGGGACCGGCTGTACCGGCCGGAGTGGCGGGAGGTGCTGCTGCTGCTGGCGGGAACGCTGGCGGTCAAGCAGGGGCGGGGAAAGGTAGACGGGCTATTCCGGGCGGTGCTGGAGCGGCTGGGGCCGCAGGCGCCGCTGGCGGAGCAAGCCCGCTGCGCGGGGCTGCTGGGGGCGATTCTGGCGGACCTGCGGCCGCTGGCGTATCAACCGCCGGACCACCGCTACCAGAAGGTGCTGGAGGCGGTGCTGGGGATCTCCGAGGCTGGGCCGGTGGAGGGCATCGATCTGCGGGTGCGCCTGGAGGCGGCGGAGGCGCTGGGACAGGCGGGCGATCCGCGGCTGCGGCGGGACAACTGGGTGACCATCCCGGCGGGGTCTTTTCTGATGGGGGCGCAGAAGGAAGACCCGGACGGTCCGAACTACGACGCCGATGCCTATGGCCAGGAAGGACCGGTGCGGGAGGTGCCGCTGGAAGCGTATCAGATGGGGCGGTATCCGGTGACGGTGGAAGAGTACGGGCGGTTCGTGGAAGACGAGGGTTATCAGAATGAGCAGTTCTGGAAGGAGGGCGGCTACGGGGAACGGACACAGCCGGGCAAATGGGAGGAGCAACTGTTGCACCCGAACCGGCCGGTGGTGAATGTGAGCTGGTATGAAGCGGCAGCGTACTGCGCCTGGGCGGGGGGACGGTTGCCCACGGAGGCGGAGTGGGAGCGTGCGGCGCGGGGGACGGAAGGGCGCCGATATCCGTGGGGGCCCGAGCCGCCGGATGCCAGCCGGGCGAACTACGACGAGACGAAGGTGGGGTCGGCGAGTCCGGTGGGATTGTTCCCGCGGGGGGCGACGCCAGCGCCGGAGGGGATCTGTGACCTGGCGGGGAACGTATTTGAATGGGTGGCGGACTGGTACGAACAGGGAAAGACGCGCAGCGTTCGCGGGGGCTCCTGGCTCTTCCAATCGTGGTTCCTGCGGGCGTCGTTCCGCCTCAGGTACGAACCTGAGTACAGGTACGTCAATATCGGTTTTCGTTGCGCCCGGAAAGTTCCTTGATTCTTTTTTCTTTTTCCTTTCCCGGCGCGCAGCGCCGGGCGAAAATTTTTTTGGGAGAGGTATGCCCGGCCAAAGTGACGACGGCGCCCCCGTGGCAGTGAGCAAGGCCTACGATTTCGTGTTGTGGCTGCTGCCGAAAGTGGAGAAGTTTTCCCGCGCGTACCGGTTCACGGTGGGCGAACGGCTGAGCGCCAGCGGGTTGGATGTGCTGCTCCTGCTGGTGGAGGCAGCGTACGCGCCGAGCAAGGAAGATCTGCTGAGCGAAGCCACGCGAAAGGTCAACGCCACGCGCTATCTGCTGCGGCTGGACCTCCATCCCGCGAAGTCACGGATCTACCGGACGGCGGACGGAGTGAGCTTTCTGGGCTGGCGCGTGTTTCCGGACCGCTGCCGCCTGGCGCCGGACAACGTAGTAAGATTCCGGAGAAGGATGCGCGGCCTCCAGTCCGAATACGGACAAGGCAAGCTGGAGTGGCCGGAGGTTCGCCAACGAGTTCAGGCGTGGATCGCGCACGCGGCCCATGGCAACACGTGGAAGCTACGCGAGGGGTTGCTGGCGCAATTCGCGTTCTGGAGGGGCGCGGGGTCTGAGCGTTCGCGGGGGCTCCTGGAACAACCAATCGAGGAACCTGCGGGCGTCGAACCGCAACAGGAACGAACCTGAGAACAGGAACGACAACATCGGGTTTCGTTGCGCCCGGGATGTGGAGCGGGGGCGGCTCAGCCGTCCTCGTGGCCGGAGCCGGAGCGATCCAGGTCGCCGCGGGCGCGCCATTCTCCACTTCCGGACCGCGCGCCCGACGCCGGGAGCCCGGCTCCTGCGTCGAACATAACCCGGTGTCCCGGCCCGGTGGTAGCCGCACGCGAAGCCCGGCCGGGACACCACCGAAGCGCCGCTGACCATGCCCGGCAAGCCAGCCTCCATCCCCACCGTGTTCATCTCCTCGACCGTCGAGGACCTGGAGAGGTTTCGCGCCGCGGCCAGAGACGCGGTGGTGGGGGCG
>JAJPJX010000199.1 GCA_021324015.1 Solibacteraceae bacterium
AACTGAACCCGGTCGAGTTCATCTGGGGCTACTGGAAGCAACACGCGCTGCCAAATGTCTGCCCGAAAGACTACTGGTCTCTGGACGCGACCGCCCGGCAAACGCTGGAAACGGATGCGTCGCCGGCCTCGTCTCATCCGCGCCTTCTGGCAACAGGCCGAACTGCCGTTCTAGTGTCTCTATATTATGCGGGACTCAATAATGCACAAGCCCTTGGATTACGTGGAGTTCAAGGACTTTCCGGAGGACGATCCGGCCCTGAAGAAACTGCTCGCCGGCTGCACGAAGAGCCGGGAGGAGTTCACTGGACTATCTGGATTGGTACTTCAGTCAACCAGATCACGACCCTGACGTCATGGTTTGCGGTGACTTTAACATACCGTCGAGGCTGAGTGGTCAGACCGGCAGGAACGCCGTCACTCTGGACAGCATCTTTGACGAGGACCCTCGATTCCAGGTTGGTGAACGGCGCTTCGCCGTCACCGTTCACGAGCCGACCTCCCGGAGCCCAGCTTCCAGCGGCGGGCTGCCCGTCAGCAACTACGATCACTGCGTTTTTCCGCCAATAGCATGAAGGGTTTGTGCAAGCTCGACGTGTTTCAACCGACATCCTGACGGACCAGCCGGAGGATCCGGAACTAAGGCTCACCTCCGATCACTTTCCGATTGTGGCCTTTTTCAGGACCCGAAGGCCAGGTATTTCGCTCGACCTCAAGACACGAATCCGGCCCGCCCTGAGCAGGTTGCAGCCTGGCACCGAGGGGCTTTCCGGGGTTGCTTCTAGACAAATCTTCCAGCTACGTGGTCCCGCCAACTAGGACTCGCCAGCGCGTTCGAGCACGGCAATGTGGACCATAATGGTTCTGCCACTCGCTGGGGCGGCCTGCGTGGCGGCCGGAGACGGCCTATTCATCAATCAGCGTGTGATCCTTGTCGGGGAAGTGGGTAGAGTGCTCAGTAGACAACATAGTTCCTCTTTCAAAACCAATCATCGGGGACACCAGCGGGGTCGCCCCCCCGTCGGGCTGGCATCTTTCAGCGCCGTAGCGCCGCCCGGACCGTGCGGATGTCCAGAAACATCCGCTGTGGCCCGCTCTCTGCGGCTCCCTCGACCGGCACAAAGCCATATTTTCCGTACCAACCGGTTCTGTCCCGGTATGCGTCGGTGACGATACAGCGGCAGCCCACCTCGTCGGCCACCCGCAGGCTGATAAGCGCAAGGCCTCCGAAATCAGTGCCTGTCCGAGCCCGCGGCCAGCGAATCGCCGGTCTACTGCGAGCCGCGCCAACAGCACCAGGGGCAGGTCGTAGAGCGGCCATCCACGGACATACTCTTTCAGGAATGCCTCCCGCGGCACGCTGGCCATAGCCAGGGTGAAGTTCGAGGCGGCGAGTAAGGGTCCCCGTTCAGCCCCGCAGCGCCCGGATCAACGCCTCCGTCGGGGGTTTCGCCTCGTTGGCCGACGCGAGTTCGGCGAGACTTTCTAATTCGCGTTCGGTCCATTTGATTTCGACGCGAGGCAGAACGAGATCTGGAGCCACACGTTCGAGCCGGGGAAAAACCAGTACCGTGCGCTCGCCGCTTGCGCTTTCGCTCACGATACGGTGCCCCAGTTTCCGCTCTGAGAACGGCCCACCGCAATAGGGCGACAGCATCCGACAGGAAGTCCGTGCTGCTGGAGAACTGCAATTCTTCTTTGAGCAGCCGGACCGTTCGATCCTCGGCAGGGGCAAGGTCCGCCTGGAATTTTGTCTTGCGCGGCCTGCGGCCTTCCACCCGCTTTCTTTTCGTCTTAAGAGCTACACTTGCCTCTTCCAGCCATTCGCTGTACACCGTTATGGTAGAATGCGCCTCTGATGACCGCTAGCGCCGCCAAGGATCCGAACCAGGCCATTGGCCGGGCCCCGGAGAATCTCAGTTTGGAAGAACGGCTCAGCCTCACGGGCAAGTACATCGCGCTCGAGATCTATTCGCCCGAGACCCTGCCTCTGCGCCGTATCGAGGCCATCGGCGATTCGCCGGAAGAATGCTTCCGCCAACTGGCGGGCCGCGGCCTGGATCCCCGCAAGTTCGAGTTCACGCGCCTGGCGCCGCCCTACTAGCATGCTCGCGGCCGCCCCTAGCACGCCAGCCCTGGTCCAGGAGTTCCAGGAGAACGGATTCGTGCGCATCCCAGGCGCGCTCACGGCGCCGCAGGTGACCGCGCTCCATCAGGCCATCGATCGCGACCTCGAAACATCCCCCGAGTCGTGGGTCCGCTTCGACGAAACCCTCATCGAGACGGTGGATATTCTCCTGCGCGCGCCGGATTTCGATTTCACCATCGAGAACCCGGTCACGCTCGGGTTCCTGCGGGGCCTGCTCGGCGAAGACATTACCTTCGAGGAATTCGAGGTCATGATCCGCGAACCGACCGGCAAGCCAAGGGACGTGAAGGGGTGGCACCGGGACATGATCCGCGACTACCACCGGCGCATGGAGATCGGCTACATCTCGGTGATCTACTACCTCACCGATGTGACCGAGCGGGATCACTGCTTCAGCATCATCCCCAAGACGCACAACAGCCGGGTGGATCTGCGCCCGGAAGAGGTGGCGCCCGGCGAGGAGCACGACCTTCTGGGGCCGGCCGGCACCGCCGTGATCTTCCATGGAAGGTGCATCCACAGCGGCAAACTCAAGGTGAACTCGCGCCAGCGGCGCACGCTGCATCTGTACTACTGGACCGCCGCCCACCCGCGCGCCTCGGAGTGGACCGAAATCCCGCCGCGCCTCTACCAGCGCCGGGAGCCCGGCCTGCCGCCGAAGCTCTACTCCAAGTGGAACGTCACGGATGTGGTGGAGGGCGTGGGGAAAAAGCCGCGCGACCTGGATCTGCGCATGCCGGTGACGGAGATGATCCGGGAAGTCCAGCGGCGGGCGAACCGGCGGGGCTAGCAGACGCCGGCCGGTGCCCACTTGGGGCATTAGACCCATTCCCGGTCTGGGTAAGTACTAATTTCAGCCGCTAAAGTCTGAATTTTCAACATCTGCGCGTTGGCACGGGGATTGCTGTCCGCCTTCTCACTCGGCTCTTGCGCCCGGATGCGGAATTCCGCGCACCGGCCGGTGGAAAGGACGGTCTTCCATGGGGACAGCGGTTGAGGGCCAGCCCGCCATCCTGCGGGCACTGCCGGGCGACGACGTGCGCCAGATCCTGTGGCGCTTTGCCGGCCGGTACGATCTTCAGATGCTGGTACAGGCGGCGCGCGCTGCCGCCCGCGGTCCGGTGGCCCGGCTGGTGGCGGAAGGGGCCCGCGGCACGCACGCCTGGACCCCGGCCAAGCAGGCGCTGCTCCAGGTGTTCGACGAATCCGGCATCACCGGAGTCTTCCTGGATCCGGCCCAGGGCGGCTTTGTCGAGGGGCCTAAGAACCTGGCTATGGCCCTGGTGGCGTTCGAACTGGCCTGGGTGGACGCGGGCGCGGCCACGGCCAGCCTGGCGGGGTGCCTGGCTCTGGCCCCCATCCACGAGCGCGGCACGCCGGAGCAGCAGCAAACCTACCTGGCCCGCTGCGCCCCGCCCCAGCCGGGCGAGGACCGCCAGATCTGGCGCGGCGCCTTCTGTCTCACCGAGCCCCTGCCCTACGTGGGCGTGGAAACCGGCCTGCTCAGCGGCAAGGTGCGCGTCGTGGAGTGGAACGAAAGCCAGGAACCCATGCTGGAGGTGGACAAGCGCGGGCGCTTCATCACCAACATGGGCTTCGCCAACTTCGTCACCGCTGCCGTGGATTCCGCGGATCCGCGCATTCAGGGCAGTTGCCTGGTGATCCTGGAGGAAACCGACCCCGGCGTCTTCGACCGCGGCACGCCGGCGCGGAAACTGGTGCACCAGTTGTCCTCCACGCGGGACCCCGTGTTCCGCCTGCGCGTGCCGGCCAGCCGCATCATCGGCGGCTATACGGTAACTGGCGACAAGATCGTCCCGCGCTACAGCCATGCCGAGGTGATCGAAGCCGTGTTCCGGCGCACCCGCGTGACGGTGGGGCTGATGACGGCCGCCAAACTGCTTTCCGCGGTCGAGCCGGTGATCCGCTACCAGCGCGGGCGCTTCCGCGGAGGCGAGGCCGCCGCTCCAGGCACGCCGCGCTTCGAGCTGGGGCTGCAACTGAAGCAGGACACGCTGTACCGGCTGGTGGACGTGTGGGCCACCGGCGAAGCCAGCGCATCGTTGGGCTTCGCGGCCGCCCGGCTGTTCGATGAGCTGGACCCGCTGGAACGGAAGAAGAACGAGATTTTTGCCGAGCGGGGCATCGGCCCCGGCACGGCGGCGGTGCGCGCCATGCGGAAGATCGAGCGGGAAGCCATCGAGTGGCTGCGGCACGGCAAAGAGGGCGATACCCCTGCCGATCCGCTGGTGCGCTTCGCCTTGCTGGATGCGGTGGCCGGCGTGCTCTGCCCTGCCTGCAAGCTCTGGAATACGGGCCACGGCGCCAACATGATGCGCGAAGCGGTCAGCTTGATGGGCGGCTACGGCATCACCGAGGACTGCCCCGGCTTCCTGGGCTACAAATGGATGGACGCGCAACTGGAGGCCACCTACGAAGGCCCCGAGTCGGTGCAGCGCCGGCAGTTGAGCGTTACCATGACCAACGAGCTGTTCCTGGCGCACTTCCGCAAATGGATCGAGGAAATGCGGGAGATCGCCTCGACGCACCCCGGCACCGGCGCCTGCACGCTGGCCACCGCCATGCAGATGTGGCTGTGGACGCTGGAACATCTGCACCGCGCCACCGACCCCGAAGGCGCCCGCTTGTACCAGAGCGCGCGCCAGGGCGTGACCTTCCCGCTGGCGGACGCACTGTGCTGGCTGCTGGCCTCCCGCTGTCAGATCCTGGACCTGCTCGAACTGGAGGCCCAGGGCCCGGTGAATCCCACGCTCAGCGAAGGGCTGCCCGGGCTGCTGGTCTTCCTCACGGACCTGTGCCACGTGCAGTCGGCGCGGGCCGCCGGCGAGGCAGGCCGCATCTGCGCGGAGCTGGTTTTCGGCTACAACCGGCACCCCGCCTGGGACGCCGAAGCCTGCCGCAACTGTTACCAGGCGGAGGACCTGGAAGCGCTCGAGAGCGTGATCCCCGGCATCTCCAGCCTGGCCCGGGGATACACGGACGTGATCGAGGCGGATGGCTCGCACCCGGCCAAAGCGGGCCCCTGCGCGCGCTTTGACGGCCTGGATCGCTTCACCCGCCTGCGGGTGCGCATGGACGGCTGCCTCACCGGATCGCAACTGGCCAAGGAGCGCGCCGCCGATGCGCTCACCAAGGTGGTGATTCCGGAAGCGCTGGATTACCCGGCATGAACGCGGACGGCGTCCCCCGCGAGACCCTGGAAGCCGACATCGTGTGTGTCGGTTTCGGACCGGCCACGGCCGGCTTCCTGACCACCCTGGCGCGCTGCCAACTGGAAAGCCCGTCCATGCCGGGCCTGCTGCTGCAAGTCCTGTGCTACGAGCGGGCGGACGATATCGGTTTCGGCGTCTCCGGGGTGGTCACCCGGGCGCGCGGCATCCCCGCCAGCTTTCCCGATCTGGACCCTTCGCAGATCCCCCTGGCCGCGCCGGTGGCTTCGGAGAAACTGGTTTACCTGCTCGATCCCGTGGGCGCCAGCCGGCGGTCCGCCAGTCTGCGCCTGGCGGACGGGTTCCTGCGCGCCTCCGGCCTCGCCCGGCAGGAGGCCTACGAACTCCCCTATACGCCCCCGTTCCTCCGGAAAGAGGGCGGCTGGGTGCTTTCGCTGGGCCAGTTCATGCAGTGGGCTGGAGCCCAGTTGATGGGCACCGGAGCGGTGCAGATCTGGCCGGGCATGCCCGTGGCGCAGGCGCTGATCGAAAACGACCGCGTGGCCGGCGTGCGGCTGGTGGACCAGGGCACGAACCGCGCCGGGCGTCCGGCCGACGGCTTCCTGCCCGGCATGGACGTGCGCGCCGCCTTGACCGTGGTGGGCGACGGACCGGCCGGCGCCGTGGGCCGGCACATCGACCGGCACTTCGGCATCCCCGCGAAACACCATCAGTACGAATGGGCCGTGGGGACCAAGATGGTGATCGACCTCGCGGAGGGTGTGGACGCGGCGCCGGGAACCGTCTTCCACACCTTCGGCTATCCGGAGCCGGAGATCTTCGGATTCCTGTATATCCTGCCGGAGCGGGTGGCGGCGGCCGGCATCTTTGTCCCCTCCTGGTTCCACAATCCAGTGCGCACCTCGTACCGCTACCTCCAGCATTTCGTGCTGCACCCCTACCTGTGGCGGTATCTCGCGGGCGGCCGGCTGCGTTCCTGGGGCGCCAAGTCGCTGCTGGAATCCGGCCGGCGCGGCGAACCCCACCTGGTGGGAGACGGCTACGCGCGCATCGGCGAGGGATCCGGAAGCACCAACGTGCTGACCGGTTCGGGCGTGGACGAAGCCTGGACCACGGGCATGCAACTGGCCGAGGGCGTGGCGGAACTCGTGCGCGACGCAAAGCCTTTCACGCGCGAGAACCTGGAAAAAGCCTATGTGGCGCGGCGCCGCGCAAGCTGGGTGGAAACCGAGGGGCGCATCGCCGAAAAGGCCCGGGACGGGTTCCATCACGGAGTGCTCACCGGCATCCTCGGAATGACGCTGGCCGGGGCGACCCACGGGCGGCACTGGATCGACGGAACCCCGCGGCTCATGCCGACCCTGGAAGAGTACTACCACGGCCGGCTTTCGGTAGCGGAGGTCGAGTGCATCCAGAAAGACTGCTTTGCCCGCGGCGTTTCGGCGCACGACGCGTTGATGGAGCGCTGCGGCTGGCCGGCCATTCCCTACGACGGGCAACTGCTGGTCTCGCACCAGGACGCGCTCTTGATGGGCGGCAAGGTGCAGGCGCCGCCGGGCTTCGCCGACCACGTGCGCCTGCTCTACCCGGATTTCTGCGAGCGCTGCGCCACCAAGCTGTGCATCGAGATGTGCTCGGGACAGGCGCTCACGCCCGGACCGGGTGGCGTGCCCGTCTTCGACCGGGAAAAGTGCGTCCACTGCGGCGCCTGCCTGTGGAACTGCACGCAACCGCTCGAGGAAGACCCCATGCGCGGCAACATCGCCTTTGAAGCCGGGGCGGGCGGGCTGCACTCCGCGCAGAACTGAAGCGCCCATAATGGGTCTATGCGGCGGCGCGAGTTCCTCACCCTTCCGGCCCTGGCGGCGGCTCAGAACAAGCTGGC
>JAJPJX010000148.1 GCA_021324015.1 Solibacteraceae bacterium
ACCGCCGCGGCGGTCGCGCGCCTGGTGGAGCAGGTGGGCGGAACGGTCAGCGGCGTGGGTGCGGTGATCGAATTGACGTTCCTCAACCCGCGCGCGAAACTCACGGGCTACGACGTGTTCTCCCTCCTGCAATACGATAAATGAGCGCGACCCGGCGGGCGCGCCTGCGCGCTCTCGCGAAGCTGAACCTGGATTTGCGGATACTCGGCAAGCGGCCGGACGGGTATCACGAGTTGCGCAGCGTGTTTCACACCATTTCCCTGGCCGACACCCTCGATATTGCGTTCACGCCGGCGCGCCGCACGCGCATCACCCTGAGCGGCAACCTGGACATCCCGGACAACCTGGCGGCTCGAGCCACGCAAGCAGTGCTGGATGCTACGCGCACCACGGGCGCGGTGGAGTTGGATCTGCGGAAGAGAATTCCGATGGGAGCCGGGCTCGGTGGGGGGTCCTCGGATGCGGCCGCAGTCCTGCTGGCCCTGCCAGTGCTGATCGGCCGGCGGCTTCCGGTTTCGCAGCTCATTCCGCTGGCCGGGGGTCTGGGGAGCGATGTGCCGTTTTTCCTGATCGGCGGCGCCGCGGCGGGAATGGGCCGGGGCACGGAGCTGTATCCGCTGCCTGACGCCCCGGCGCGACACGGCGTGCTGGTGGCTCCCGGCCTGCACGTTTCGACGGCCGCGGCGTACAGCGCGCTGGGGCCGCGATTGACAAGCGAATCTCAACAAAATAAAATAGTTAGTTTCCAGTCCCGGGTGTGGAGTGTGTTTGGGGGGCCGGGCCGTGCAGACGGCCCGCCAGAAGGTTGTAACGACTTCGAAACCGTAGTCTTCGAGCAATTTCCGCAACTCGCTTCATTCAAAAAGCGGCTGTCTCGACTTGGGGCAAAACCGGCAATGATGACTGGCAGCGGTTCGGCGGTGTTCGGCCTGTTTCGCCGCCCGGAGGAGGCCGCCAGGGCGCTGGAATCGTTGAGAGAGGTACCTGTTTTTGCCGTTACGCTGGTAAGCCGGGCGCGCTACCGGTCGCTGTGGTGGCGCGCGCTGGCCTCGCACATCAAAGAAAAAGTATGGCCGCCCCAAAGCCGGTACATTCGATGAGCCACGATCGCCTCAAGGTGTTTACCGGAAACGCGAACTCCGCGTTAGCGGAGGAGATCTGCCAGGCGCTCCGCATCGAATTGGGCGAAGCCCTGGTCCGGGTGTTCTCGGACGGCGAGATTTACGTCCAGATTCAGGAGAACGTGCGCGGCGCGGATGTCTTTGTGATCCAGCCGACTTGCACCCCCGTGGACCGGCACCTGATGGAGTTGCTGTTGATGATCGACGCCCTCAAGCGCGCATCAGCGGAACGCATCACGGCAGTGTTACCCTATTATGGGTACGCGCGGCAAGACCGGAAGGACAAGCCCCGCGTTCCCATTTCGGCCAAGCTGGTGGCATCCCTGCTGGAAAGCGCCGGTGCGGACCGGGTTTTGGCGCTGGATCTGCACGCGGCGCAAATTCAGGGTTTTTTCAACATCCCGGTGGATCATCTGTTTGCGGCCCCCGTGATGATCGATTATTTCAAGCCGCTCAACATTCCCAACCTGACGGTGGTTTCTCCGGACGCGGGAGGGGTGGAGCGGGCGCGCGCGTTCGCCAAGCGGTTGAGCGCTCCGCTGGCGATCATCGATAAGCGCCGGGAAGAGGCCAACGTGGCGGAAGTGATGAACGTGGTCGGCGAGGTACAGGGACGCTCCTGCCTGTTGGTGGACGACCTGATTGACACCGCCGGCACGCTGGTGAAAGGCGCCGAGGCGTTGCTGGCGAAAGGGGCCACCGCCGTATCGGCTTGCGCGACGCATGCCGTGCTTTCCGGGCCGGCCGTCGAACGCATCGAGGAGTCGGAACTGGAGGAAGTGGTTTTTACGAATTCGATCCCGCTGTCGGAAACGGCGCGGAACTCGGAAAAGATCAAGTCGTTGTCGGTGGCGCCCTTGCTGGCCCGGGCGATCCAGTCGATCCACGAGGAAACTTCGGTCAGTATTTTGTTTATTTAGTTAGAGAAGGCGGCGAGTGCAACCCACGACTGAGCGGGCCTGGTTCGGCCGGCTCAAACGGACTTGCGCTCCCGCGAAAAGGAGAAGATTTTGAGGAAAGACATTACGGTTACCGCCGAGGTGCGCGCCTCGCGCGGCAAAAATGAGGCCCGCCGCACCCGCAGTCGCGGCCTGATCCCGGCCGTGGTTTACGGAGCGTTCAAGGACCCCGTAAGCATTGCCGTCAGCCCCAAGGTGATCAACCAGATCGTCCACAGCGATACGGGCTACAACACCATCTTCAATCTGGACATCCAGGGAGTGGAGACCACTCCGGTGATGGTGGTGGATCATCAGAACGACCCGATTCGCGGCGACCTGCTGCATGCCGATCTGAAGCGTATCGATCTGAGCAAGCGGCTGCGCGTTTCCGTCCCCATCGTGACGCAGGGCGATCCCAAGGGCGTGAAACAGCAGGGTGGTCTGCTCGAGTTGGTGGCCCGCCAGGTGGAAATCGAGTGCCTGCCGGACGACATCCCGCAAAGCTTCGTAGTGGACGTGTCGGATCTGATGATCGGGCAGGCCAAGCGCGTGGCGGATATTCCTGTTTCCGGTTCCATGAAGCTGTTCAGCTCACCGGATACGGTCCTGGCGCACGTCGTGGCCCTGCGTGCGGAGGCGGCCCCGGCCGCAGCCGCGCCGGAGGCTGCCGCCGCCACCACCGCCGAACCGGAAGTCATCAAGAAGGGCAAGAAAGAAGAAGAGGGCGAGGAAACCAAGCCCAAGAAGAAGTAGTCCGGGATGTTTCTGGTCGCCGGTCTAGGGAATCCGGGTGAAGAGTATGCCAATACACCTCACAACCTGGGGTTCCTGGTGGTAGACCGGTTGGCCGAGCGGCACGGCATCCGCGTCAACCGGAAAGACTCCAAAGCGCTCGCCGGTGTGGGCGAAATCGGCGGACATCCGGTGATGCTGGCCAAGCCGCAAACGTACATGAATCTCAGCGGCACTTCGCTCGCGCCGCTGATGGCCAAGCACGCGCTCACGGCGCGGGATCTGATTCTGGTTTATGACGAACTGGATCTGCCGTGGACGGCGATGCGGATTAAGCCCAAGGGTTCCGCGGCCGGGCACAACGGGGCATCGTCCGTGATCCGCAGCTTGGGAACGAACGAGTTTGTGCGGGTGCGCCTGGGGATTCATCCCGGCCACCCGGTCCGCGATGGAGCGGAATTCGTGCTGGCGCCCTTCAAGCGCTCGCAAGTGCAGGACCTGGACGAACTGACCGGCTATGCGGCCGAGGCAGTCGAGTCCATAATTACCGAAGGCGTCGAAAAGGCCATGACGAGATTTAATCGTCGCGCCCGAGGTACCAACGAGGAAGAATGAGAATTTACGAGAATCTGTATATCGTGAAGCCCGAGGCCGCCGAAGAGGAAATCGACGCCTTCATCGAACAGATGAAGACGGTGGTGACCAATGCCGGCGGCGCGGTCGAGAAGGTCGAGAAGTGGGGCAAGCGCAAGCTGGCCTACCGGGTATTGAAGTACCGGGAAGGCTCCTATGTGCTGATGCAGTTCAGCGCCGGCCCGGAAACCGTCAAGGAGTTCGAGCGCCGCTTGCGCGTCTCGGACTATGTCATCAAGTTCCTCACCGTGCGCATTGATGAGACACTCAAACGCCTGGAGAAGCGCCGGAAGGAGCGGGAGAAGCGGGCCCACCGCAAGGCCACGGCCGCGCCGCCACCGGCGCAGCCATCCGTGGCCCAGCAGATGATGGGTGAGGGCGGCATGCCCGGCATGCCGAAGGAGGCGTAAGGAAAGCACATGGCGGAATCCAAAGGAAGACCAGGCAGCGCAGCCCAGCGGCCCACAGGCGGCGATAAGGCCGTCGCGACGCAGAAGAAACAGTACTTCCGGCGCAAGAAGGTCTGCCGTTTTTGCGTCGAGAAGATCGACGATATCAACTACAAGGACGTGAAGCTGCTCCACGCGTTCATCGCAGAACGCGGCAAGATCATCCCGCGGCGGATTTCCGGCGTCTGCGCCCCGCACCAGCGGCGTTTGAGCGACGCCATCAAGAAGGCGCGCAACATCGCGTTGCTGCCTTTCGCCGCCCAGTTCTAGGAGTCTTTTGCCATGGAAGTCATTCTGAGAGAGGACGTTGAAAGATTAGGCACACGCGGGCAGGTGGTCAAAGTGGCCCCCGGTTACGCGCGCAATTTCCTGTTGCCCAAGCGGCTGGCCGTGGCGGCCACCGAGGCCAACAAGAAGATCGTGGAGCAGGAACGCCAGGCGCATCTGCGGCGCGAAGTGAAAGTGAAGACCGAGGCGGAGGATCTGGGCAAGCTGCTCGGCGGCGTAACGGTGGTGATCTCCCAGAAGGCCGGCGAGAACGATCAGCTTTTTGGTTCCGTGACGGCCAAGGACATCGCTGAGGCGCTCGAGAAGCAGAACTTCACGGTGGACCGCCGCAGGGTGCAACTGGAGGAGCCCATCAAGCAGTTGGGCGAGTTCAAAGTTCCGGTGCGCCTGCACAAGGACGTGACGGCCGAAATCACGGTAAAGGTCGCCAGAGAAGAATAAGCCATGTTCCTGGACCTGGCAGGGCAGACGGCCATTGTCACCGGATCTGCTACGGGCATCGGCGAAGCCATCGCGCGGCGTCTGGCGCGCGCGGGGGCCGCTGTCGCCGTGGCGGATCTCAATCTCGATGGGGCGGCCGAAACGGCGCGCTCCATCGGCGGTGACGCGTTCGCCGTACAGATTGACATCACGAACGCGGCCTCCGTTGCGAAGGCCGTGGGAGAAGTGCTGGCCCGGCGCGGCCGGATCGACATCCTGGTCAACAACGCCGGCATCGCCGGGAAAGCCGCCCCTCTTTGGGAACAGACCGAAGAGGACTGGCAGAAGATCATTGCCGTGAACCTCACGGGCGTGTTTCTGTGCTGCCGCGCGGTGATCCCCCACATGCGCGAGCGGAAGTACGGGCGCATCGTGAATATCGCCTCCATCGCCGGCAAGGAGGGAAACCCCAACATGACCGGCTATTCGGCCACCAAGGCCGGCGTCATCGGGTTCACCAAGTCCCTGGGCAAGGAAGTCGCCACGGAGGGGATTTGTGTGAACGCCGTGGCGCCGGCAGTTATCCGCACCAAGATTCTGGACCAGTTAACCGATGCCCAGATCGCCTACATGACCGAGCGTATCCCCATGAAACGCACGGGGCAGCCCGAGGAAATCGCCGCGGTGGTGCACTTTCTGGCCAGTCCCGACTGCTCGTTCGTCACCGCCCAGTGCTACGACGCCTCGGGTGGCCGGGCGACGTACTAGACGCTGAGCCCGGCTGGCGCCGCAGACCCCGGAACTTTCGGTTTCCGCACGGGATCTAAAGGGTTGCGTGCCCGAGGCGCGCTGCCATGGAAAGTGACGTCTCCAGGCGAATTCTGGCCTATACCTGGGTGGTGGTTGGGCTGGCGGTCCTCCAACTCATCTGGATAGGCGTTGCGCGATATTCTACGGGACAGCCGCAATCCCGGGTGGCATCGAAGGTCCAAACTCCGTACCCGGGAGCCGCGGGCGCCGCGGTCCGGATCACGCAGTTTTATGCCAGTCCCGGGACGCTGCCCAAAGGGGAGCGCGCGGTGATCTGCTACGGGGTGGAAAATGCCCGCTCGGTTCGCATCGAGCCGCCGGTAGAGACCCTCAAACCCGCGCTCACGCGCTGCTTTTGGATCGAACCGGAGCGCGACACGACCTACCGGCTGTTTGCAGCAGGCGCCGATGGGGCCGAGGTCACCGAATCGCTGACAGTGAGGGTGACTCCCGCACCGCCGGCCATCCTTTTCGTGGCGTTGAGCGGCCGGGAGGTTTCGCGCGGCTCGCCTCTCACGCTCTGCTATGGGGTGAAGAACGTGACCTCCGCCCGCCTGGAGCCGCTGGGCATGCCGCTGGCCGCCAGCGAACGGATGTGCATCCGGATCTTTCCCCCAACCACGTTGCAGTATACCCTGGTCGCCTACGGAGAAGGCGGGCGCACGGATCGAGAGAGATTTCGCATCCGCGTGAAGTAGCGCCCTTCAGCGGCGAAAGCCCGTCTCGGCCTTGAAGGCCTCCAGAGCGTTGTAGACGATCGGACAGTAGCAGGCCCGGTCGATGAACTGCCACATGCGGCTGGCGATGGACCCGCTTCCGCGCACCAGGTGCGGGAAGCGCTGGCAGATGTCCGGGCGCGCCTCGTACACCGTGCAGGCCGTGCCATCGAGAAAAATGCAGCCCTGCGCCTCGGTGCGCCGCAGGATGGCGCCCTCTTCTTCGCTCTCTTCGCAGTATCTCGACAGAAACTCGCCCGGTGACACGCGCAAGTGACGCGCCAGGCGATCCACGTCGCGCTCGGAGACCTTCGCGGTGGCCACGCGGCAGCAGTTCGCGCACACCGTACAGTCGATCTGTTCCTCGATGCCTTCGGCGATCCGGCGCAGGATTCGGTCCGAGTGATCGTGGGACTTCAAATACCGCCGGAACCGTTCGTTTTCCGGCCGCTTTTTGTCTCCCAGCAGCCGGATCTGCACCAAGTCGGTGAGCATTACTCTTTCAGCTTAGCGAAACGGACCACGGAAACCACAGACTGACTGGACTAGAATGACGATAAAGGCCAAAATGGCGACGCAAAGTCAGGTGGGCAAGCCTGGACTGCTCCGGCAGCTCGGGTTCGTCAGCGCGACAGCGCTGGTGGTCTCCAATATGGTGGGCACGGGAATCTTCGCCACTACCGGCTTCATGGCCGGTGACCTGGGCGACGCCCGGCTCATTCTGGCTGCGTGGTTGGTGGGCGCGTTGTTCGCCCTGGCTGGGGCACTCAGCTACTCCGAACTGGGCATCAATTTTCCCAGTTCCGGAGGCGAATACGTGTACCTGACGCGAGCCTTCGGGCCCACCTGGGGCTTCATGACCGGATGGGTCTCTTTCTTCGCCGGGTTCTCCGCGCCCATCGCGGCGGCGGCGCTGGCCTTCTCGGATTACCTGGGCTACTTCTTCCCCAGCCTGAAACAGGCCAACGCCACGCACGTGATCGGCTCGGGCGTCTTTTCGCTCACGCTGGGCGGCGGCCAGTTGATGGCGTCCGCGCTGGTGCTGGGTTTCACTGTGCTCAATTGCTTCGGCGTCAGCCGAGTGGCCAAGGTGCAAAACGCGCTCACCGGGACCAAGCTGCTGGTTATTCTGGCCTTTATCCTGTTTGGCTTTCTGGTTGGCACCGGCACCTGGCAGAATCTGTCCACGCCGGCGGTGCGCACGGCGACCACTTCGCTGCCGGTGCAGTTTGTCATCAGCCTGCTCTGGGTAATGGTGGGATACAGCGGCTGGAATGCGGCCACTTACGTCGCCGAGGAGCTCCGCCAGCCCGAACGCACCTTGCCCCGGGCGCTGGCGGCGGGCACAGGCCTGGTCACCGCGCTGTATCTGGGCTTGAATCTACTGTTCATCTACTCCACACCGCTCGAATCCATGAAAGGCGTGATCGCGGTAGGCTCGCTTTCGGCCAGTAACCTCTTCGGGCCCGGAATCGCCGGGGTCTTCTCGGCCCTGATGGCCGTCTCCATCATGTCCACGGTGAACGCCATGGTCACTATCGGCCCGCGCGTGTACTACGCCATGGCCAAGAATCGCGCGTTCTTCACCGCCGCGGCCACCGTGCATCCGCGCTGGCGCACGCCGGTGGTCGCCATCCTCAGCCAGGGTCTCTGCGCGATGTTGATGACGCTGACACCGTTCCCGCAACTCATCATCTACATCGGTTTCAGCCTCACGTTTTTCACCGTCATGTCGGTCGCCTCGCTGTTCGTGTTCCGGCGGCGGCAAGGCTGGCAGCGGCTGCGTCCGGTGAGCTTCGCTTACCCTCTGATTCCGCTGGCCTATATTTTTGTGGGCGTGTGCATGATCGGCTATGGACTCATCTGGCAGCCCAAGGCCTCTCTCACCGCTCTCGGAACCATCGGGCTGGGCGCCGCGGTCTATCATTTCGGCCTGCGGCGGCGGAACGCCTGACGGCGACTTGGTAGAATTTCCGTAATCATGCGAATTTTCTTGTGCGCCGCAGGGGTCGCGGCGCTGTTCGGCGGAAGCATCCTGACCGCGCAGGTGGAGGACCCGGGCAAGGCTCTCAACGACCTGCTTGCAGAGAAGACCGCCGACCGCTTGAAGCTCACCTTCGAATTTCGGGCTCGTCCGGAGACGCGTACGGGCAACAATTTCGGCATTTCTCCGGACCTGGAGAACCCGCTATTCCGCACGCGGATCGGCGCGCAATTCGATTTCACGGACTGGTTCCGTGTTTCAGCCATGGGGCAGGACGCCCGCGCGCCGCAATACGGCGGACCGGCCCCCGCCACGGCGCGCGACACCATGGACCTGCAAGAGGGGTTCCTGGAATTCTTCGCCAAGCGCAAAACCGGCTTCGGCGCCGTGTTCGGCCGCCAGATGGTCAGCATGGGGGAAGGGCGCGTCATCGGCATTCCGCAATGGGTCAACACGTCGCGCACCTACGACACCGCGCGGCTGTACTACCGCCTGCCCAACGCCAGACTCGAACTGCTCTCGCTTTCGATCGTCCGGGTCCGGCCGGATGACTTCAACCGGCCAAACCTCGGAGACCGGCTGTGGGGCACCTACGACACGTTTTCCAACGTGATCCCTAACGGAACCCTGGAGGTCTACCTGCTGCGGCATGCGCAAAACCGCCCCGGCGGCTTCACGGGCCAAGGCAGCCTGGGCATCAACTCGCTGGGAGCCCGCGTGGTGGGCCCGCTGCCTTACTCGTTCAAGTACGGGATCGAGACCGTGGCGCAGAACGGCAAGACCGGGCCGCTCGTGCACCGCGGCTTTGCCTGGTACAGCAGCCTCTCCCGGCGCCTGCCGCTCACCCTGCCGCTGGACCTGGAGGTGGAGTATAAGTACGCGTCCGGCAGTTCCAACCCCGCTGTGCGCGACACCACCTACGATCAGCTCTACGCCGCCAACCACGACAAATTCGGGCACGCCGACCTGTTTGGCTGGCGAAACATCAAGAACCTGCGCTCGCTGGACACCCTGCACATCACCAAACCGCTGGCCTTCAACTTCATGTATGACAACTGGTGGCTGGCCAGCCCCACCGACGGCCTCTACAACGGCTCCGGCGCGCTCATCGTGAAGCCGTCCAGCCGGAACACGCTCACCCATATCGGCCAGGAAACCGACTTCTTCGCCACCTATCAGATCTCCGGGTGGCTCTTCGGAGCCGGCTTTGCGCACATCTTCAAGGGCGACTACCTGACCAAGATGACGCCCGGAGTCAACACGCGCTACATGTACGTCTTTCAGAGCTATACATTCTGATTCGCGGCCGGGGGAAGGTGATAGCATAGCAATGCCGGTGTCCGGCCGCGCTCATCAGACAACTTGGAGGAGATTCAACCATGAACTATTCCAGAAGGGATTTCGGAAAGGTGGCGCTCTCCGCGCTTCCCGCTTCGCTCGCGTGGGGGAGGCTGAACTCCGAATTCAACGGAGTGCTCATCGGAGTGCAGTCCTACAGTTTTCGCGATCGCTCGCTGGATGACGCCATCAAGGCCATGCAGGAGATCGGCTTCAGCGAGTGCGAACTGTACCAGGGCCACGTAGAGCCGAAGGAGCCCCGCGGAGAAGCCGGCCGCAACGAACTGCGCCGTTTCCGTTTGACCGAGCCGCTCGAGACGTTCAAAAAAATCCGGCGAAAATTCGACAAGGCCGGCATCCAGCTCTACGCGTACAATTACAGCTTCCGTGACGATTTTACCGACGACGAAATTGCGCGGGGCTTCGAAATAGCCAAGGCGCTGGGCGCCAAGGTGATCACCGCCTCGTCGACGGTGACCTGCGCCAAGCGCGTGGCGCCGTTCGCCGAGAAGGCCAGAATGGTGGTGGGCATGCACGGCCACGACAACACCAAGGACCCCAACGAGTTCGCCAAGCCGGAAAGCTTCGAGACCGCCATGAGCCTCTCGCATTACATCGGGGTCAATCTGGATATCGGCCACTTCTTCGCCGCCGGCTACGACCCGGTGGAGTACATTAAGCAGCACCACGAGCGCATCGTTACTCTGCATCTCAAGGACCGCAAGCGGGACCACGGCCCCAATATGCCGTTTGGCCAGGGAGATACCCCCATCAAGCAGGTGCTCGAACTGCTCAAGACGGAGAAGTACAAGATCCCGGCGAACATCGAGTACGAATACAAGGGCCAAGACACGGTGGCGGAAGTTCGCAAGTGCCTGGAATATTGCAAGTCGGCGCTGGCGTAGCCCGAGGCCGGCCATGCGCGGAACCACACGGAGGAACTTTTTCTGGACGGTGGCGGGAGCCGGCGTGTGTGCCGCAGCCCGCCCCGTTCCGGCCGCCGGCGATTACCGCTACGAAGGGAAGGAGTTCGGCGGCGGAGCGCACGGCTTACCTCTCGTGAAGGAAGGCGGGCAGGAGTTTCTGTTCGTTTGCGACATCCGGCGGGGGGTTGTGGTAAAGACCACGCTGGATGGCGAGGAAGTGTTCACCATCGGGTACCCCCGCGGGTCCGCATTCTACGGGCTGGATAGATACGGCCGGCCGCTGGTGAAATACCGTCCCACCAGCGTGGCAGTTGCGCCGAACGGCGATATCTACGTGGGCGACGGCTCCGGCTACCTCAATCAGTACGACCGCGACGGCGGGTTCATCCGCACCTTGGCCGGCAGAGGTTGCGCGAAGTCAGGTAGCGGGTAGCCTTGAAAATCACGAACATCAGCACCGTGGTCGTGAACGCCCAGATGCGCAACTGGGTGTTCGTAAAGCTGGAGACGGACACACCCGGTCTCGTGGGTTGGGGCGAAGCCTCCATGGAGTGGAAAACCCGCGCCGTGGTCGGGGCCGTCGAAGACCTCTCGCACTTCATCCTGGGCGACGATCCCACGCGCATCGAGCACCTCTACCAGAAACTCTACCGGCAGCCGTTTTTCCGTCCCGGAGCGATCGGCCAGTCCGCCATTTCGGGCATCGAGCAGGCCTGCTGGGACATTTTGGGAAAGCATCTCGGCGTGCCGGTTTACAAGTTGTTGGGAGGCGCCGTGCGCGATCGCGTGCGCATGTACACGCACCTGGGAGGCGGCGACATGAGCTCGGTCTACGAGAGTTTCGATGCCAGCCGGGTCATCGATCTGGCGGTCAGCGTGGTGGAGAGGGGCTACACGGCCGTGAAGGTGGTTTTCGTGCCCTATTCCGAGCCGCTGATGGGTGTGCCCTACACGAAAAAGTTCGCCGCCGTGATGGGCGCGTTGCGCAAAGCCGTGGGCGACCGCATCGACATCATGATCGACTTCCACGGGCGCACCTACCCGGCCGTCGCGGTCGAATACATCAACGCCGTGGCCGAGTATCGCCCGTTCTTCTGCGAGGAGCCTGTGCCGCCGGAGAACATCGACGCTCTGGCGGAAGTGCGCCGCGCGGTCCGGGTCCCCATCGCCACCGGCGAGCGCCTGGTCACGCGGCACCAGTTCCGCGAGGTTTTCGAGAAGCAGGCTGCGCACGTGATTCAGCCGGACCTGTCCCATTGTGGCGGGCTGCTGGAGGCCAAGAAGATTGCCGCGATGGCGGAGGCCTATTACATGGGCGTGGCGCCGCACAATCCGCTGGGGCCCATCGCCAACGCGGCGGCGCTGCACTTCGGACTCTCCACGCCGAATTTCCTCATTCAGGAAGACATGCTCTCCGACGTGCCGTGGCGCTGGGAGGTGGTGGAAAGCTCGCTCGAAACTCGCGACGGCTACTGGCTGCCCTGCGACGAACCTGGCCTGGGCGTCAAAGTGAACGAGAAGGCGGCCGCGCAACACCCTTTCGAACAGGAACGCCTGCAATCCAGGGTCTACTCCGCCGACGGCGCCGTGCTGGACTGGTAGCGGCGGGTCAGGCCAGCACGAGGTTCGCCCGCGCGGTCAAGCTCATATCGTCGAATGCGCCGCTCTCCAACTTCGGGAAGGCCGCGGCAGCGATCATGGCGGCATTGTCCGTAGACAGCCCCGGCGTGGGGAAGTACACGGGGTAGGGCAGCGCTGCCTCGCGGGCGGCCGCGCGCAGACCGGCGTTGCAGGCGACGCCGCCGGAGATGATCAGGGAGCGGGCCTGGATGGACTCCGCAGCCGCCGCCGCGCGGCCGAGCAGTTCGAGGATCACGGTGCGTTGGAATGATGCCAGCAGATCGAGCGTGGCCGGCGCTGTCACGGCGAGCCACTGTTCGGTGGTAGGCTGCGGCGTGGCGCGCAGCAGGTTTCGGCGGGCTTCGATCTCGCGGCTCAGGTCGCGGGCCTCCACCCACCGCAACACGGCCGTCTTCAGCCCGCTGAAGCTGAAATCCAGGACGTTGCCTTTCATTTTGGCGAGGGTGAAGCGCACGGCACGCGGGTTGCCGTAGGGCACGAGGCCATCGATCACCGGTCCGCCGGGGTAGCCGAAGCCCAGGAGCTTGGCTACCTTGTCGTAGGCCTCGCCGGCCGCGTCGTCGCGCGTTTTGCCCAGCAACCGATAGTGGAAGCCTGGCTGCACCTCGAACAGGTGGGTGTGCCCTCCGCTGGCCACCAGCGCCAATGCGGGGTACGCCACCCCGGTGCCCTCTTGTCTGGCTTCCAGGACGACCGCGTGAATGTGCCCCTCCAGGTGATTCACCCCGATCAGCGGCAGGTTCACGGCGAAGCACAACGACTTGGCGTAGGTCATGCCCACCAGCAGCGAACCAACCAGGCCCGGGCCCTCCGTAACGGCTACCGCGGAGAGATCCTCCAGTTTCGTTGCCGCCTGCGTCAGGGCTTCCCGCACCACGGGCACGATGGCGCGCAAATGCTCACGGGAAGCCAGCTCCGGCACTACGCCGCCGTATTTGCCATGAGTGCCAAGTTGCGAAGCCACTACCGAGGAAAGGATTTGCGTACCGTTCTCCACCACCGAGGCGGCCGTTTCGTCACACGAGGATTCAATCCCAAGGATGCGCATGCGGATATGTAAAGCTTGGTAAAACTATTCTCTCATGCAGAGCCATTCCGCCCGCGGCGGGGTTCTTCCAGGTAGAAACCACAGAGGTCGCCATGCCAAGTGAAGAACTATCCACGCTGGTCTCCCAACTGCGGCGGGAAGGCTACGATGCCCGCAACCTGGGAGGGGTCGGGATCACCATCTGGGAGGATGGGACCGGCCATTTCTATTCCTACCAGGAACTGCATCAGCACTTGGGGCTGGTGAACCGCAGGAACTTCGCGGAGATTCGCCGTCAGCGCGCCGCCGCGTGAGGGTCAGGCTGTGCGTTGCGCGGCCCGCGTACTGGCCAGAAGGCGGCGGGTGATGTCCGCGCAACGCAGGGCGGAGCGTTGCAGATCCAGAAGGTTGGGGGACGCCGGATGCTCGTCCCCAAGCAGTTCGAGGGAGACGGCCAGTTGGTTGAGGATCATCGTCAATTCATCGTTGAAGCCGGCGACGGCAGCCAGTGTGGGATTGCTTTGCGCCTTCACACCACAGGATAGTCCCGCGGATTGGTCACGCGGCTTTCTAAATTCTTGGTAAGTTGTTGATTTTTAATCACATTACCAAGGATTTCAAGAGTGTGACTGGAGTTTCACGGCTCGCTCGGCCGCCGCGCTTTCGTAGGCCGCGTCGACTGCGGCCACGGTCTTAAGATACTCCCGCCCCTCACTCTCAAAGGGCGCACCGCTCTTCAGACAAGCGATGAAGTGGCGCTGCGTGGCGCGGACGCTGTCCCCGCGGTAGCCCTCGGTCGCCCTGTTGGCCCAGACCTTTTCCGTGCCCCGGTAGACGTCGCCGGTGGAGAGAATACGAAGCCATCCGGAGTCGCCTTCGAAGGTGGCTTCTCCCATGGCGGGACCGTCCGGTTCGGGGTCCAGAAAGCGGTGGCCGTCGACGATCCCGCATAGTTCGCTCGAATGCGTGAGCAGGATCAGGGCCTGGTCCTCGCCCTGAATGGCCGGGTTCAGGCGGCGCGTTTGCGCGTAGATCCGTTTGAGGTCGCCGAACAGGAACCGCGCGGTATCGAGATGGTGCACGAGCGTCTCATAAATGAGCAGGTTCGGCATCTCGCGGAAATATGGCTGGCGCTCGTACGGCGCGGGTCCCAGGCCGTCCCGCCGGCGCGTGCGGAAGCAATAGCCGATGGGCTGCCCGATGTCGCCCCGCCGGATGATTTCCGCGGCGGCGCGATACCAGGGCTGCCAGCGCCAGTTCTCGTGAATCATCAGCCGGATGCCGCCTTCTTCGGCAGCCTGAACCATGGCTTTCGCGATAGCCAGCAGCGGCGCCATGGGCTTCTGACAAATGACCGGAAGGCGATACGCCGCCGCCAGGCGCACCAACTCCAGGTGCGCCTCCGGGCGAGTGGCGATATCCACAAAATCCAGGCGCTCTCGTTCCAGCATCTCGGGTGCATCCCGGTACGCCCGCGGAGCGAAGCGCCGGGCGCGCTCCAGATCCAGGTCGCAGGCCGCTACGATATCCACTTCGGGCATACGGCTCCAGGCTTCCCGTTGGATCTCCCCGAAAAACCCGCAGCCGACGATACCGCCGCGCAGCCTCTGGCCCATCACGCTTACTTGAAGTTGCTGTACGGACCGGCCTTGGTCCAATCGGTCAGGCTCAGGCCCTCGGTGTCCCACACTACAGCTCCGTTCCGCACGGTCAGCACGCAGCGCAGCTTCCGGTCGCCGATCATCTTGGCACGCCCCGAATCCACGAACCCGAAATGCCCGTGCTGGAGTTCCAGCACGGCAATGTCCGCCACCGCGCCTTCGCTCAGGGTGCCCAGCTCGGGATGGTGAATCACCCTGGCCGGATTCACCGTGCTGCGCTCGATGACCTGCTCCAGCGTCATACCCAGATTCAGGAACTTGGACATGGTGGTGGTCATGTTGGCCCGCGGCAGCATGATGCTCTCTTTGTGAATGTCCGTGGAGATCGTGTCCGGCAGGAAGCCCTGCCGCAACATGGGCGCGGCGATACGGAACCAGAAACTGCCGCTGCCGTGTCCCACGTCGAACAGCACGCCGCGCTTGCGCGCCTCCCACATATAGGGCTGCACTTTTTTATTGGCGTCCAGTTGCGGAATCAACTGCCCGTAGAAGTGTGTGTGAATATCGCCGGGCCGCAGATGCTTCAGGATCAGGTCGGAGTACTCGCGTCCGGGTTTCGGATAGAAATCCACCATGACGATCGTATGGCTGAGTTCCGCCGCTTTCACGGCGCGGTCCACGGCGTCCCAGGTGGGCGGCTCGAAGTGCGCGGTCTTGATGCCCACGATGATGTTCGGATATTTGGCCACCATGCGCGCGGCGGCCTCCGGATCCATTTCGTTGACATCATTTTCCACTTTGGGCCCGTACATGCCGGCGCCGACGATGTTCAGAAAGGCCAGCAGCCGGGTCTTGGAATGATCGATGACCCTGGTCTTGAAGGCCTCGAAATTCTTCCAGCCCGAACTGCCCGCGTCCACCGCCGTGGTGACGCCGTTGGTCAGCGCCTCCGGGTCGGGCTTCAGGTTCAGGTCCGCTCCCTGCGCGTCAAAGTGCGTGTGGATGTCGATCAGACCCGGGGTGATGTAGTACTGGCCGGCGTCCACGACGGTGCGCGCGTGCGACGCGGGCAAATCCGGCGCCACGCGGAGGATTTTGTTTCCCACGATGGCGATATCGAAGCGCCCGTCACGATGGTTGGCCGGGTCGATCACGTGGCCGTTCTTGAGCAGCAGGTCAAAGACAACCGGCGTCT
>JAJPJX010000088.1 GCA_021324015.1 Solibacteraceae bacterium
CCACCGCAACCCGGCGGCCTACATCCGGCCGCGGCAGTACATCACCACCATGGGCTACCAGTATCCGCCCAATCAACTGGAGGTGGGCCGGGAACTGATGCGCGAGTACAAAGTCCAGGACGTCCGCACGCTAACCAGTTGTTCCACGTGTCATCGATGAGCAAGAAACCAGAAAAACTAGACCTGGCTGCCATTCGGAAGCGGCTGGAGAACACGCGCGGCCGCACCTTCTGGCGCAGTTTGGAGGAGTTGGCCGGGAGCGAAGACTTCGAGGAGATGATGCACCGGGAGTTCCCGCGCTATGCCTCGGAGTGGGAAAGCGTCGAGGAGCGGCGGAACTTTCTCAAGCTCATGGGAGCTTCGCTGGCGCTGGCGGGACTCACGGCCTGCACGCGGCAGCCCACCGAGCACATCATGCCCTACGTCCGGCAGCCGGAAGACCTGGTCCCGGGCAAGCCCTTGTTCTTCGCCACGGCCATGCCGTTGAGCGGAATCGCCACGGGTCTGCTGGTGGAGAGCCACGAAGGGCGGCCCACCAAGGCGGAGGGCAATCCCGATCATCCCGGCAGCTTGGGCGCGTGCGACGTCTTCTCGCAGGCCTCGGTGCTGGGGCTGTACGATCCGGATCGCTCGCAGGCGCTGACCTTCGAGGGCGAAATCCGCTCCTGGGGCGGGTTCACCACGGCGCTGCGCGGGGCCCTGGACACGCAGAAGGGCAAGCAGGGTGCGGGCCTGCGCATCCTCACAGAAACGGTCTCCTCGCCCACCCTGGCCGACCAGATCCGCGGCGTGCTGACGAGCTTTCCGCAGGCCAAGTGGCACCAGTGGGAACCGGCGGGAGCGCATTCCGCGCGGTCCGGAGCGCAGTTGGCTTTTGGCCAGCCAGTTCACACCTACTACAACCTCGAGAATGCAGCCGTGATCGTCTCGCTGGATGCGGACTTCCTGGCCAGCGGGCCGGGCAGCCTGCGCTACGCGCGGCAGTTCGCCATGCGCCGGCGCGTGGAGGGCGGGCGCACGGAGATGAACCGCCTGTACGTGCTCGAGCCGTTCCCGAGCGCCACGGGCACTAAGGCCGACCACCGCATGCCGGTGAAGGCCGCCGAGGTGGAGGCCTTCGCCTGGGCCCTGGCCAAGGGCCTGGGGGTGGATGTCGGCGCGCAGGCGCCCTCCAGCGCGGCCTTTGCCAAGTGGGGCGGCCCCATCATCCGCGACCTCCAGAACCATCGCGGCGCGGGGCTGGTCATCGCCGGCGAGCAGCAGTCTCCAGCCGTGCATGCCCTGGCGCACGCCATGAACCAGGCGCTGGGCAACACTGGCAAGACGGTCTTCTACACCGACCCGGTGGAAGCCAATCCGGTGGACCAGGTGGCGTCCCTGCGCGACCTGGTCAAGGACCTGGACGCCGGCGCGGTGGATCTGCTGCTGATCGTGGGCGGCAACCCGGTGTTCACCGCTCCGGTGGAACTGGGCCTGAAGGACCGCCTCAAGAAGGCCAAGCTGCGCGTGCACCTGGGGCTGTACGAGGACGAGACCTCCGCGGTTTGCCAGTGGCACCTGCCGGAAGCGCACTTCCTGGAAGCCTGGAGTGACGCGCGGGCTCTCGACGGCACGGTGAGCATCATGCAGCCGCTGATCGCGCCCCTGTATCGTGGCAAATCGGCGCACGAAGTCATCACCATGCTGACGGAGACGCCGGAGCGCTCCGGCTACGAGCTCGTGAAGTCCTACTGGCAGAGCCAGCACAAGGGCGCGGATTTCGAGCAGTGGTGGCGCCGCTCGGTGCACGACGGCATCATGGACGGTTCGGCGCTGCCGCCGAAGACCGTGGCGCTGAAGACCGGCTGGGCAGCGGCCGCCGCTCCCCCGAAGCCCGCCGAGGGACTGGAAGTGGTGTTCCGGCCGGACCCCGGCCTGTATGACGGGCGCTTCGCCAACAACGGCTGGCTTCAGGAATTTCCCAAGCCTGTCACCAAGCTGAGCTGGGACAACGCGGCGTTTCTCAGCCCGGCCACTGCCGCGCGCCTGGGACTGAATACGGGCGACCTGGTGGAGTTGCGCTATGGCGGCTGGAAAGTGCGGGCGCCCATCTACGTGCAGCCCGGCCACGCCGACGGCTCGACCACCCTGCACCTGGGTTTCGGCCGCTACCGCTGCGGCCACGTGGGCGACGGTGTGGGTTTCAGCGCCTACGGCATGCGCACGGCGGACGCCCTCTGGCGCGATGCGGGCCTGGAAATGGCAAAGGTCGGCGGCGGCTACCCCTTCGCCTCGGTGCAGAACTTCCACATCCTGGAGCCCGAGCGGCACACCGTGCGCATGGCGGACATCCAGGACTACCGCAAGAATCCCGAGGTGGTCCACGAAGGCGCCGAAGTTCCGCCGCGCTCGCTGACCCTGTATCCGGAGTTCAAATACGAAGGCTATGCCTGGGGCATGGCGATCGACCTGAACGCCTGCACCGGCTGCGGCGCCTGCATGGTGGCCTGCCAGGCGGAAAACAACATTCCCGTGGTCGGCAAGGACCAGGTGCGCCGCGGCCGCGACATGCACTGGATCCGCGTGGACAGCTACTACAGCGGCAGTCCGGAGACGCCTGAAATTTACAACCAGCCGGTTCCCTGCCAGCAATGTGAGAACGCGCCCTGCGAGCTGGTCTGCCCGGTGCAGGCCACCAGCCACTCCAGCGAAGGCCTGAACGACATGGTCTACAACCGCTGCGTGGGCACCCGCTACTGCTCCAACAACTGCCCCTACAAGGTGCGGCGCTTCAATTTCTTCCTGTACTCGGATTACACCACCCCCAGCCTCACGCTGCTGCACAACCCCGACGTGACCGTGCGCAGCCGCGGCGTGATGGAGAAATGCACCTACTGCGTGCAGCGCATCAACTACGCCAAGATCGAGGCCGAGAAACAGAACCGCAGGGTGCGCGACGGCGATATCCAGACCGCCTGCCAGGCCTCCTGCCCCAGCGAGGCAATCGTTTTCGGCGACATCAACGATCCCAACAGCCGGGTCTCGAAGATGAAAGCCGAAAAGCGCAACTACGGCCTGCTGGCCGAATTGAACACACGGCCGCGCACGACCTACCTGGCCACGCTGCGCAATCCCAACCCGGAGATCGAATCATAGGTTTGTCACCATGCCGGACGAACAAGACTTGTTGCAAGCAGAACCGCCCAAGCGCGAAATCATCGGGACCGGGTACACCTTCGGCACCGTCACCGACCAGATCGCGTCGGTCGTTCTGACCAAACGCACGCCGCTGTTCTGGTTCGCCAGCTTCGCGGTGGGATTCGGCCTGCTGCTGGTGTTCCTGTGGTCGGTGGTGCTGCTGCTGGCCAAGGGCGTGGGGATCTGGGGCATCCGTATGCCGGTGGCCTGGGGATTCGCCATCACGAACTTCGTGTGGTGGATCGGTATCGGACACGCCGGCACCCTGATTTCGGCTATTCTGCTGCTGCTGAACCAGCAGTGGCGCAACTCCATCAACCGTTTTGCCGAAGCCATGACGCTGTTCGCCGTGGCCAGCGCGGGCATGTTTCCGCTGCTGCACCTGGGCCGCCCGTGGCTGTTTTACTGGCTGTTCCCGTATCCCAACAGCATGGCCGTCCAGCCGAACTTCCGCAGCCCGCTGGTGTGGGACGTGTTCGCGGTTTCCACTTACGCCACGGTCTCGCTGCTGTTCTGGTTCGTGGGCCTGCTTCCCGACCTGGCCACCCTGCGCGACCGCTCCACGCACCGCCTGCCGCGCTTCCTCTACGGCATCCTGGCCATGGGCTGGCGCGGTTCGGCGCGGCACTGGGCGAGCCATGAAGTCGCGTCCCTGCTGCTGGCCGGCCTGGCCACGCCGCTGGTGCTCTCCGTGCACACGGTGGTGAGCTTCGACTTCACCATCGCCATCGTGCCCGGCTGGCACAGCACTTTCTTCCCGCCCTACTTCGTCGCCGGGGCCATCTATTCGGGCTTCGCCATGGTGCTGGTGCTGGCCATCCCCCTGCGCAAGGTCTACGGGCTGGAAGGCCTGATCACCCTTCGGCACCTGCAAAACTCGGCCAAAGTGCTCCTGGCTACCGGCCTGATCGTGGCTTACTCGTACGTGATGGAGCAGTTCATGGCCTGGTACGGCGGCAACACCTAAGAGCAGGCGGCCTTCCTGCACCGCATGACCGGGCCGTACGCCTCGGTCTACTGGTTCCTGGTCTTCTGCAATATCGTGTCCCCGCAGGCGCTGTGGTTTAAGCGCGTGCGCACCAGCGTGCCGGCGCTGTTCACCGTCTCCATGATCGTGCTGGTGGGCATGTGGCTGGAGCGCTATGTGATCATCGTCACCAGCCTGGCGCAGGACTTCCTGGTTTCCTCCTGGGGCATCTTCCAGGCCACCCGCTGGGACTGGGCCACGTACCTCGGCACCATCGGGTTGTTCCTGTTCCTGTTCTTCCTGTTCATCCGTCTGCTGCCCATGATTTCGATCTTTGAAGTCCGGACCCTGCTGCCGCAGGCCAAGGTGGAAGAGGAGGTGCGGTAGCCGTGACCAAGACGATCTACGGGATGATGGCGGAGTTCGACACTCCCGGCGCCCTGGTCAACGCCGCCAGGGAGGCGCGCGCCAAGGGCTACCGGAAACTGGACGCCTACTCGCCGTTCCCCATCGAGGAGTTGTCTGAGGCGCTGCACCTGCACAAGAGCCGCCTACCGCTGATCGTGCTGATCGGCGGCATCCTGGGCGGGCTGACCGGGTACCTGATGCAGTATTACGTCACGGTTCTCTACTTCCCCATCAACGTCGCGGGGCGGCCCCTGCACAGTTGGCCGGCGTACATCATCATCACCTTCGAGATGACCATTCTGTTCGCGGCCCTGTCGGCCGTGTTCGGCCTGCTGGCCCTGTGCGGCCTGCCCATGCCGTATCACCCGGTTTTCAACGTTCCCCGGTTTGCGCTGGCTTCGCGCAACCGCTTTTTTCTGTGTATCGAGGCCACCGATCCGCTGTTCGACCGCAAGGCGACGTCGGACTTTCTGGGGACCCTGGAGCCTCGCGAGGTATCCGAAGTTGCGCACTAAGACGATTCCGGCGGGCCTCCTGGCCCTGGCCATCACGGCCTTTACGGCCTGCCGCCAAGACATGCACGACCAGCCCAAATACGTTCCGTTGCGGCCGAGCACATTCTTCGACGACGGCCGATCCGCCCGCCCGCTGGTGGAGGGGACGGTGGCGCGCGGCCACCTGGACGAGGACACGGCCTACTATTCCGGCAAGGTCAACGGCAAGCCCGTGGATACGTTTCCCATGCCGGTGACGCGCCCGGTGCTGGAGCGCGGCCAGCAGCGCTTCAACATTTACTGCGCGCCCTGCCATGACCGCACCGGCAGCGGCCTGGGTATGGTGGTGCGGCGCGGCTACCGCCGGCCGCCCTCCTACCACATCGACCGCCTGCGGCAGGTGCCGCCGGGCTACATCTACGACGTGATCACCAACGGCTTCGGCGCCATGCCGGACTACGCGGCGCAGATTCCCCCGGCCGACCGCTGGGCCATCGTAGCTTATGTGCGGGCGCTGCAATTGAGCCAGCACGCCTCCATCAACGACGTGCCGCCCGAGGAGCGCGCCCGGCTGAGCGGCGGCGCGCCGGCGGCGGGAGGTGGCAGGTGACCGCCTCCACGCATAGCTTCACGGCTCCCGCTGACCTCGAGAAGGGCATTAAGAGCTGGCGCACCAGGGCTCTGGCGGTGGGCGTGGTCGCGCTGGCGGCGGGCGCCGCCGGGGGCCTCGGGAATCCCGATCAATTCTTCCGCTCGTACCTGTGGGCCTATCTCTTTTTCGTGGGCGTCACCATCGGTTGCATGGCCCTCCTGATGCTTCAGTACCTGACGGGCGGAGCGTGGGGTGTGGTGATCCGGCGCCTGTGCGAAGCCGCCACGCGGACCTTCCCCCTGCTGCTGGTGCTGTTCCTCCCGGTGGTGCTAGGCATCTCGCACCTGTATTCCTGGTCGCACCCGGAGGTGGCCGCCGCCGACGAAGCCATCCGGCACAAGCAGGCTTACCTGAATGTGCCCTTCTTCCTGGGCCGGGCTGCCTTTTATTTCCTGGGCTGGATCGTGTTCGCGCTGTTGTTGAACAAGTGGTCCCTGGCGCAGGACACCGAGCCCGGCAGCCGGCAGCAGTTGAAGCTTCAATTGGTGAGCGGGCCGGGCCTGTTGTTCTTCGGGCTGAGCGTCACCTTCATGGCCATCGACTGGGTCATGTCCATCGACCCGCACTGGTCGTCTACCATGTACGGGTTGCTCTTCATCGCCGGCGAAGGGCTCTCTTCCATGGCGTTTCTGATCACCACGCTGGTGATCCTCTCGAGGAGCCGGCCGTTTTCCGAGGTCATTACCCGGCGGCACCTGCATGACCTGGGCAAGCTCATGTTCGCCTTCGTCATGGTGTGGGCCTACTTTTCGTTCTCGCAGTTCCTGATCATCTGGGCGGGCAACCTGCCGGAGGAGATCCCCTGGTATGTGCGCCGCCTGCACGGCGGCTGGGGCTGGGTGGGGCTGGCGCTGGCCGCCTTCCACTTCGCCGTGCCGTTCCTGCTGCTGCTCTCGCGCGACATCAAGCGCAACTACAACCTGCTCACCGCCGTGGCCGTCTGGCTGCTGGTCATGCGCATGGTGGACTTGTACTGGCTGGTGATGCCCGAGTTCCGCAAGGGCGAGTTCGGCGTGAGCTGGATGGATTTTGTGATTCCGATCGGGCTGGGCGGAATCTGGCTGGCGGCGTTCACCTGGCAACTGCCGAAGCGCCCCCTGCTGCCGCCCGGCGAATTGCACCTGGAGGAGGCGTTGGCCCATGGCCGAGATTGATCGCGAGCACCAGCAGCACGCACCGCACGCCAAGGGCGGGTTCGAAGAGCGGGACGTCAACGTCTACGCCGTCACGCGATTCGGCATCGTGCTGTTTCTGGGCCTCATCGTGGCGCTGTTCGGCGTCTGGGGACTGCTCAGCTATTTCGAGACGGAGGCGGGAAAACTGGGCCCGCAGTCGCGCAGCCTGACGGATATCCAAACGCGCACGCTGCCGCCGGAGCCGAGGCTCCAACCCAAGGAATATCAGGATATGCAGGAGCTGCGCGCGGCCGAGGACCAGATTTTGAAAGGCTACGCCCTGCTCGACCCGGATCATGGCGTGGTGCGCATCCCCATCGCCCGCGCCATGGAACTGCTGGCCCAGCGCGGCCTCCCCGTGCGGCCGGCGCTTCCGCCGGCGCCCAACCCGCTCACCGCCGCGCCCACCGAGGCGGGGCTGGGGCCGGTCATGCAGCAGGCCGGCGGACCTCTGGCGCCCGTGCTTCATGTGCCGCCGGTACAGCCGCTGGAGATCAAAGGCGACGGGAGCTTCGAAGACGGGCGGCAGGCGGGCGGACCTCCCACGCCTCCTGAGGATTCTCCGGCCCTGGAATCGCCCGCGCCTCCCGCGCCGGCGGCCTCCGGGACGGCGCAGCAAGGACAAACGAAGTAAATGTATTTGCGATTGACAGGTTGTTTGCTTTTGGCGGCCCTGGCCGCCTCCGCCCAGCCGGGGCAGCCGGCTCCGGCGCAGCCTTCCAACATGCGGGATCCGAACGCCAAACCGGCCCCGCTCCCGGCCGCCCTGCAAGGTGTCGGCATTGACCAACGATTGGACCAGCAGATTCCCCTGGACCTGGTGTTTCGCGATGAAGTGGGGCGCGAGGTCCCGCTTTCCACTTACTTCGGGCAGAAGCCTGTAGTGCTGGCCCTGGTGTATTACCAGTGCCCTATGCTCTGCACCCAGATTCTGAACGGCATGGAAACCAGCCTGCGGGCCGTCTCCCTCGATCCGGGCAGGGATTTCGAGGTGGTCAGCGTGAGCTTCGATCCCAGCGACACGCCCGAGCTGGCCGCCGAGAAAAAGATGAACTACGTGCGGCGCTACGGGCGTCCCAACACCGCCAATGGCTGGCACTTCCTGACCGGCGGCGAAGCCTCCATCAAGGCGCTCACCGACGCAGTCGGCTTCCACTACCGCTACGACCCCAAAACGCACCAGTTCGCGCACGCCAGCGCCATTTACGTCCTGACGCCCCAGGGCCGGATGTCGCGTTATTTCTACGGCGTCGAATATGCCCCGCGCGACTTGCGCCTGGGACTGGTGGAGGCCTCCCAGAACAGAATCGGCAACCCCGTGGACCAGATTCTGCTGTTCTGCTACCACTACGATCCCGCCACCGGAAAGTACGGCGCCATCGCCATGAACATGGTCCGCCTGGGCGGAGCCACCTTCGTGCTCATCTCTGGATCCTTCCTCCTGATCATGTGGCGGCGCGACTTTCGCCGCGACCGCCAGTGGAAGAGGCGCGCATAAGTCATCATGGGAAACCGCTTTCCTTTATTTCCGGTCGAGGCGTCCACGGTGGCCCCTTCCGTGGATCACCTGTTGTTCTACCTGCTGGGCGTCAGCATCTTCTTTACGGTGCTGATCTTCTCGGCGATCTTTTACTTCGCCATCAAGTACCGGCGCCGCTCGGAGACCGAGCTGCCGCCGGAGATCCACGGCTCGACGAAGCTGGAAATCGCCTGGAGCATCATCCCCTTCGGGCTGGCTATGGTCATGTTCGCCTGGGGCGCGAAGGTCTACTTCGAGATCGAGCGCCCGCCGGACGATGCGCTGGACGTTTACGTGGTGGCCAAGCAGTGGATGTGGAAGCTTCAGCATAAGGAAGGGCAGCGCGAGATCAACGAGCTGCATATCCCGCTGGGCCGTGCGGTGAAGCTGACCATGACCTCGCTCGACGTCATCCACAGCTTCTATGTGCCGGACTTCCGGACTAAGCAGGACGTCCTGCCGGGACGCTATACCACCACCTGGTTCAAGCCCACCCGCGTGGGCAAGTATCACCTGTTTTGCGCCGAATACTGCGGCACCAAGCACTCCGGCATGATCGGCTGGGTGTACGTCATGGAGCCGCAGGACTACCAGGCGTGGCTCAGCGGCGGCGCGGGCGGCGGCTCGCTGGCGGAGAACGGCCAGAAGCTGTTTCAGGAACTGGCCTGCGACAACTGCCACCACATGGACGGCCACGGGCGCTGCCCTAGCTTGCAGGGGGTATACGGCAGCAAGGTGCTGCTCACCAACGGCCAGACCGTGGTGGCGGACGACGCCTATGTGCGCGAGTCCATCCTGCAGCCCAACGCCAAGGTGGTCTCGGGCTACCAGTCGATCATGCCCACTTTCCAGGGCCTGGTGACCGAGGAAGGCGTGCTGCAACTGATCGAATACATCAAGTCTCTCAAGACCCAGCCCGGGGCGGCTCCCGCGGCGGCTCCGGCGCGGGGCGGGGTCCAGCCGCCGGCCGGCGGTGCGGCCGCCCAAAGGTAGAACTATGATTACCGCAGCACTAGAAGAACGAGAGCATTATTTAAACGCCAGTTACGGTCTGAAGTCCTGGCTGCTGACCAAGGACCACAAGCGGATCGCGCTGCTCTACCTGGGCACCATCACGCTGTTCTTCGCCCTGGGCGGGCTGTTCGCCACCATGATTCGCATCGAGCTGCTGACGCCCCAGCCGGATCTGGTCTCGTCGGAGACCTACAACAAGCTGTTCACCATGCACGGCGTGATCATGGTGTTCCTGTTCCTGGTGCCGTCGATCCCCGCCACGCTGGGCAATTTCTTCCTGCCCATCATGATCGGCGCTAAGGACTTGGCCTTCCCCAAGCTGAACCTGTTGAGCTGGTACCTGCTGGTGGCGGGCGGGCTGTGCACGCTCGGCGCCATGTTCGCGGGCGGCGTGGATACGGGCTGGACCTTCTATACCCCCTATAGCAGCACGTACTCGAATACCTACGTGATCGCGACGGCGCTGGGCATCTTTATTGCCGGCTTCTCGTCCATCCTCACGGGGCTGAACTTTATCGTGACCGTGCACCGCATGCGCGCGCCGGGCATGACCTGGTTCCGCCTGCCCCTGTTCGTGTGGTCCAATTACGCCACCTCCCTGATCATGGTGCTGGGCACCCCCGTGCTGGCCGTCACGATCTTGCTGGTGGGTTGCGAGCGGCTGTTCCACATCGGCATCTTCGATCCGGCGCTGGGCGGCGACCCGGTGCTGTTCCAGCACATGTTCTGGTTCTACTCGCACCCCGCCGTGTACATCATGGTGCTGCCCGGCATGGGCGTGGTCAGCGAACTGGTGGCCACCTTCTCCCGCAAGCGGGTGTTCGGCTACGGCTTCGTGGCCTTCTCCAGCGTGGCCATCGCGGTGCTGGGCTTCCTGGTGTGGGGCCATCACCTGTTCGTCAGCGGCCAGTCGGTGTACGCCGGCATGGTCTTCTCGTTCCTGAGCTACTTCGTGGCTGTGCCCTCGGCCATCAAGGTCTTCAACTGGACCGCCACGTTGTACAAGGGCTCCATCTCCTATGACACGCCCATGCTGTACGCCTTCGGCTTTATCGGCCTGTTCACCATGGGCGGGCTGACCGGCCTGTTCCTGGCGGCGCTGGGAATCGACGTGCACGTGACCGACACGTATTTCGTGGTGGCGCACTTCCACTACATCATGGTGGGCGGCACGCTCATGGCCTACCTGGGCGGCATGCACTACTGGTGGCCCAAGATGACCGGCCGCATGTATCCGGAAGGCTGGGCGAAGCTCTCGGCGCTGGTGGTCTTCCTGGGCTTCAACCTGACCTTCTTCCCACAGTTCGTTCTGGGCTACCTGGGCATGCCCCGGCGCTACCACGTGTATCCCCCGGAATTTCAGGTGCTGCACGTGATGTCCACCGCGGGCGCTTCCGTGCTGGCGGTGGGATACCTGATGCCGCTGGTGTACTTCCTCTGGTCGCTGCGCTACGGCAAGCTGGCGCCGGCGAACCCCTGGGGGGCCACCGGGCTGGAATGGCAAACCTCTTCGCCGCCGCCCACGCACAACTTCGAGGAGCCGCCCGTGGTGACCCACGAAGCCTACGATTTCGCCGCCCTTCTGGAGGAGGCTCAAGTTGGCTAGCGCCAATCCTCTCGCGCTCCGCGAACAATTCGATACCGCCGCACAGCAGAAGGACGCCTCCGTCCTGGCGATGTGGATCTTTCTGGTGACGGAGATCATGTTCTTCGGCGGCCTGTTTCTGGCGTACACCGCCTACCGCTCCTTCTACCCGGAAGTCTTCGGAGCGGCCAGCCGCACGCTGAGCGCCACCATCGGCGCGGTGAACACCGCCGTGCTGCTCACCAGCAGCTACACCATGGTGCTGGCGGTGCGCGCCGCGCAGAAGGGCAGCCGCAAGGCGCTGATCTGGTTCCTGATCCTGACCATGATCTTCGGCACCGTGTTCCTGGGGGTGAAGGCCTACGAGTGGCACGAGAAGTTCGTGGAGCATCATGTCCCGGGCCCCTCTTTCCACCTGGAGGGCGAGCCGCTGCAGGGGCAGGCGCAACTGTTCTTCTCCCTGTACTTCGCCATGACCGGCCTGCATGCCCTGCACATGGTCGTGGGCATGGGCATCATGACCGTGATGACCTGGCGCGCCTGGCTGGGACGCTTCAACGCCGACTATTACACGCCCATCGACGTGGCCGGGCTGTACTGGCACTTCGTGGACGTAATCTGGATCTTCCTGTTCCCCCTGCTGTACCTGATTGACCGCCACGTGCCGAAATAGCCATGTCCGAGCATATTGATTCCATCAAGACCTATACGCTGATCTTCCTGGCGCTGCTGGCGCTGACGTTCATCACTTCGACCGTCGCCTACATCGACCTGGGGCCGCTCAACATCGTCGTGGCGCTGGTGATCGCGGTCACGAAGATGCTGCTGGTGGCGCTGTTCTTCATGCACGTCCGCTACAGCACCAAGCTCACCAAGATCGTGGTGGCGGGCGGCCTGCTCTGGCTGGCCATCCTGCTGCTGCTCACCATGGCGGACTTCGTCTCCCGCGGCTGGCTGGCGGGCACGTAACCCGCGGCCCGTACTAGAATCAAGACAGCACACCCAACGGGCGCGTAGCTCAGGTGGATAGAGCATCGGCCTTCTAAGCCGAGGGTCGTGGGTTCGAGTCCCGCCGCGCCTGCCAACTAACCTCTTATTATGCCAGCATACACCAGCCACGGGCTGACGACGCGAAACCGGGCAACCGTCTTCACATTCACCGGGCCTTCGGTTATCCTTTTGGCGATGGCGTGGTTCGCGCCGTACATCAGTCCGTACGTGCGAAATTCAAGTCGGTGTTTGCATCAGCCGCCGCGAACCTTCGGGATGTATCTCTCGACGTGGCGCGCCTCCCTGGTCGGTTCGTTTCGTCTCATTTCCGCTGCGCTGAAAATCCTAACTTGAACGCAGCGACGAGTGTGTGTGCCGCGGTGTTTTCCTCATCCAGCACATGGGTGACGCTCCGGGCGAAGATGCCGAAGGTCCGAGTGCTCTCATCCGTCAATTCGGAAAACAATTTCTCCACCAGCGCCCGTTCCGTGGCCGAGCACAGCGTGGCAAGGTCCTTGCCGGCGAAGTAGGCGGCTACCGTTTCATAGCTCAGATTGGCCTCGAGGGCCTCGTCGCTAAATCGGAGAGCATCCGGCGTCTCATATCGCAGCAGCGTGGCGGCCAAATCCTCGATATCCTTCTGCCGTTCGTACGGATGATCGAGATAGGCCACAATTTTCAACAACGTCAGGACCGCCAGAGGAATGACCTTGATGCGCAGCCCCGTGCTGACATGCAATTCCTGCGCCTTGGCGAAAACATGCTCAAATCCCACCAAGCTCATTTTCATCCCCGACTTGGGCCAATCCAATAGCTGCTGGGCCCGCAGCTTGGGACCCGCTGGAATGAGATCAAACCAAGCGTCTCCCGGCGCGTACCAGCGATGTTCGCGCCGGAGATCCTGCTTCCATCCGCGCTCCTGCAAAAGCGCCGCAAGGCGGGCAAAGTCGTCAAGGTCAATAGCGATGGCCGTATCCACGTCCCGGGTGTGGCGATATTTGTCGTCAATCCAGGTCCGGTAAGCCATGGCGCCAATAATGACCACATCCGCTCTGAGAGAGGCGCACAACCGCTGGAGCTCGCCCACCGCCGCGAGTTGTTCAGGCGACAGGGCCGTCATGTTCGAGAAATCGCCTCCGCAGTTCTTCAGCGGCCTCCAAGGCCCGGGCGCCCCCTTGATGCAGCAACTCAGCATAGAGGAGCCACGGGTGGGCGACTGGCCGATGGGTCGAGCCTGGCCAGAGGATGGAGGATCCAAAGTACCGGAAAAATGTGACGGGACCGTGCCGATCAGGAAGGAGCTTCAGCAGACGCGGCAGGTCGCCCTTGACGTGCGAAATAAAGATTGGGGTGTCATCGCCGCGGTAAAACCGCTCAAGCTCGTAGGCGCCAGCTCCGCCGGTAAGGGCCCATTTCAGATCGTGGTTCGTGGCCAAAGCGGCCACGGAATCCAGCAGCTTTTCTGGATCGGTTTCCGCGGCACGATATCGTCCTAGAGACAAATAGGGACGAAGGATCTGACCGTAGCCCTGAATAAATCGGTCCTCCAGAGCTTTCGGATCGGCGAGCTGGAAGCTGCCGTCGCCGAGTTGGCGAAGGAGTCCTTCGGCCAGCAACCGTTGCCGGGCTTCGGCTGCGGCCGTCTTGCCGGCGCCCGAAAACTCCGCGATACGCCGAACCGGCCATTGCAGTGCATCGGGGAAGGCCAAGAATACAAAGAACACCTGGATCGTCGCGGCGCCGGGACGCTTCGTCTCGGGAGCGGAGCGCAGGGTTTCGCGCTTACCCAACACGAGGGTGTGGTACCCCGTTCCCAAATGCAAATGGAGATTGCCGGCCTCATCGGCAAAATTAATGCCCGCCGCGGCCAGCCGCTCGCCGGTTTCTCGAGGTATGTAGCGGGCCAAGACAATGAGCGGGTGGCGCAGAAGGCCGCGGCCCTGACTGATCAGGGCGTTTGTGAGCCCCGCATCAAGATATGTTCGTTTGAATTGGAAAGAAAGGGTGAACGTGCGCGTCGGCGTCCGAAGCGTCAGGAGTCCTCCCGAGGGATCATCCCCTTCTCCGACACGCGCCCCTTTGACATACGGAACCGCGCGAAGCCGGTCCAGATAAGGCTCAATCAACCTCACGATCTCCTCACTCCCAGCCGCCATTTTAGTATGTCCGTTATTAACGGACAAATTCATTTGGCGGACACGTCCAGGAGTTCTTGACGTTCGCGGGTGCCCAAGAGCATGTGTTGTCTATATTTCGACTGTTGCCCACAGTGACGCCGGCCTTTCGGGCCAGGTCTGCGTGGACGTCGGTGTCTCGCCCGGGATCGCTCCATCTCTTCCGCCAGTTCGTCCAGGTGCGCGAGGGTGTCGGCGTCGATGCGGGCGCTCAGGGCGGCCCGTTGACCCGCCTTCGTTCTGGTGCGCCGCGAAGCGCCACGGCTACTACACCGCATCCAAACGCCTTCCTTTGCGCCGCGTCCGGGGGTACACTGCGCACAGGAAGGATACGCGTATGCCAGTCAGTGTCAGGAAGATTCAACTCTGGCGCATGGAGGTGGAAAACAAGCCAGGCGTCCTGGCCGGGATTCTGGAGCCACTGGCGGGCGCCCGCGCCGACCTGCAGGTCGTCATGGGCTACCGCTATCCCGGCAGCGAAGGAAAAGCAGCCATCGAACTCTACCCGGTAACCGGCAAGAAGTCTACGGAGGCGGCCAAGGCGGCCGGATTGCAGGCCGCGGCCATCCCCACCTTGCTGGTGGAGGGCGACAACAAGCCCGGCGTGGGCCATGCCATCGCGCAGGCCATGGCCGGCGCCGGCATCAATATCGACTTCCTGGTGGGGCAGGTGATCGGCCGGAAATACTCCGCCGTGATCGGCTTCGACAGCGAGGAGGACGCCCGCAAGGCGGTTCCCCGGATCAAGAAGGCCGCCGGGCCGCGCAAGTAGCGTCTCGGCCGCTCACCCCAGAGATGTGAGCGCGCGGGATTTCAGCGCTCTCCGGCGGCCGCGTCGGAGGCTTCCGCCGGCTTCTGACTGCGCACCAGGCGCACAATTTCGGCGTCGGAGATCACGATCAGGCCGTCCTCCAGCATGCCCTCGATGGCTTCGGCGGCGATGGCGATCTTCTCCGGGCTGTCGATCACGCTCACCATGATGGGCAAATCGCGTGAGACGTGAAAAAAGCTCTTCTTGTGCTCGTGGCCTTTGGCGCCGTACCCCAGGATGCCCCGGTAGACCGTGGCGCCGGCGATGTCCAGCATCCGCAGTTTCTTCACAATGGCGTCGTAGAGCGGCTCGTCGTGCCACCGGTCCGCCTCCCCGAGGAACACGCGCAGCAGGCGGGCGGGGCCCTCCTTGCGCTCATGCGGGAGCTTCGGCTCCGGCTTCAGCGATTTACGGGCGTGCTTGACCACCTGCGTGTCCTGCACCTCGATCAGTCCGTCGGTGACCATTTCGTATAAGGTCGGCAGCACCTCCTCCACCTTCTCGGGCGTGTCCACGAACTCGATCCGGATGGGCAGGTGCTGCGCCAGCACTTCGACGGCGGGGGTGTGCAGCATCTGGCCGGAACCGAACCCGGAGAAGCCCCGGGTGGCCGTGGCGCCGCTCACGCCTTTGTGCAGCAGAAAGGTCATCAGGGAGTCGTGCAGCGGGGTCATGTGGCGCTGGACGTCTTCGTTGATGAAAATCGTGACCTTTTTCGCGGGACCTTTCCTCAGCATGCGCTCTCCTTTAGCGGCGGGCAGCCAGCAGCGCGCCCAGCCATACGCCCGCATAGCCGAGCAGCACGCTGCCCGTCAGGTACAGCATACCCATCCAGCGGGCGCCCTCGCGAACCGCCTGGAAAGTCTCGTATTCGAAGCTGGAAAAGGTGGTGTAGCCGCCCAGCACGCCCACCACCAGAAACAGCCGCCAGTTGGGGTGCGGCGCCAGGCGCTCGGTGAACAGCGTCATCAGCACGCCGATGAGGAACGAGCCCGTGACGTTGATCGTCAGCGTGCCCAGCGGAAAGCGCCCGCCATAGCGCACCATGATCCACGTGCCCGCCAGGTAGCGGGCCAGGCCGCCCAGGCCGGCGCCCGCGAGCACCACCAGATATCTGTCCAAGCCCCCGCGTCTCCTTTACCGCCGTGCTTCCCGCAGGGTACAACAGGCCCCGGCGCGGGGCAACGCGAAGGAGTTCAGACGCCCCTCTGAATGATCCCTTCGGCGATGCGCTCCGCCATGGCGCCGATGGTCTTGGAGGGGTTCCGGCCGACCGCCGTGGGAATGATGGCGGCGTCCGTCACGAACAGGTTGGGATAGTGGAAGACTTCGCCTTGCGGGCTGACCACGCCGTGCGCCGGGTCGTCGCCCAAGGGACAGCCTCCCAGCGGATGCACTGTGATCAACTGTTTCTCGGCCGACCAGGTGGGGTTGAGCATCAGGTTGCCGTCCAGCCCCGGCGGCGGGGTCTGAGTGAGCGCCCGCAGGGTGTTTTCCATTTCGCGCCACAGCGGCATACTGCGCTCGTTGCGCCAGAGGATTTGCAGGCGTCCTTCGGCGTCGATGGACATCTCGCCGTCGGCCGCGTCGGCGCCCATCACCAGGTAGGGCATGGCGTCGCGGGTGGTCTCCAGGTCGAGCTGGTGGAAGATGCCCTCCGCCAGCCGGCGGTGGCCCGCCGCGCTCACCAGGTCCCGCAAGGCGCGCAGCAGCCTGCGCCCGGAGGACAGGCCGCCGGGAAGCTCTTTCAGGTTGGCCCGCAGGACGTCCGGAAACCCTCCGTCCTCCACGATGAAGCCGCGCTGGTTCAGCCGGTCGGCATACTCCACCGTGGCCGTGATGGTGGGGCCGTCCATGGGATTGATCATCCGGTGCGTTTCAAACGCCACCGCGCCGAAATCGCCGTTGCCGGAAAAGTACCGCCCCAGCATGTCGCTGATGCGCGGCAGGGTGGGCGCGAAGCTTCGCCCCTTGCGCCGGTAGCCGTGCTTCATGCGCAGCAGCAGTTCGGTGGAGCCCAGGCAGCCGCCCGCCAGGATCACCTTGCCAGCCAGCACGGAGCCCTCGAAGCCCCAGCGCAGGTCCTTAAACGCCACGCGATAGCCGCCGCCTTCCGGCGCGATCCCCAGCACCTGGTGCTGCGAGTACACCTCCGCGCCGGCGCGCTCGGCGAACCACAGGTAATTCAAATCCAGCGTATTTTTCGAATGCGTATTACAGCCGATGAAGCACTCGCCGCAGTGGGAGCAGGCGAACTGCGGCGGTCCGCCCCAGTGGTAGGGATCCGGATGCCGCACCCCGGGCTCCCCGCCGCCCTGTCCCCAGTACACGGCCAGGTCCACAAGGTGGAACCGCGCGGCGTCGCCAATCGAGGCCGCCCCGGCTCGCAGCGCCCGCGCCTTCAGGTTGGGCTCCGGCATGGGGCCGGGGTGCAGCATCTTTTCCAGCCGCCGGTAGTAGGGCGCCAGTTCCGCCTTCCAGTCGCGCACCGATTGCGGCCAGCGCGGCGCGCCCTCCGCCACGCCCATCTCGAAGGCCGAGTCGAAAGCGTTGATCTGCACGTCCAGGTAGATCAGCGACGTGCCTCCCACGCCACTCGCGCAGCCCACGCTGATGTTCTGGAACTGCCGGAAATCCACCAGCCCGGTCCACCCGTGCGCCCCTTCGTTCCGCCAGAACCATTCCTTCGGCTTGGCGACGTCGCGCGGGAATTCGCCCAGGTTGTAGCGCTTGCCTTTTTCCAGCACGCACACCGAGACCGGCTTTCCGGCGGCCCGCTGCGCCTGCGCCAGGCGCATCGCCGGAATCGATCCGCCGAAGCCGGACCCAATGACCACCACGTCGTAGGCCGCCCGCATCATCGGTAGCCTCGCGCGCGGGCAAACCGCAGGAACATGACGAACAGCGTCGCGAAAATCAGGTCTCCGATCACCGGGATCAGGAAGAACAGGGGCAACTGTCCGGGTTCGGCCACGTAGTAATACAGAAAGGTCAGGGCGAAGGCCACCTTGCCGATCGCGCCCAACAGCACGATATCGCGGTTGCGGTACATGTCGCGGGACGCCAGGTAGTAGCCCAGGCCGAAGGTCATGAACAGCGCGATCCAGGACCAGTAGTAAGCTCCCGGCGCCGGGACCGGGAGGCCGGCGGAGGCGAAAATCCGGCGGGTCGCCAGAATGATGAACACGCCACCCAACAGGTTCCACAGCGCGCCGATGAACAGGATGCGCTTATAGGCCGCCAAGTTCATGCTCCGCTCCGCCGCTCAGATGTGCACATACTCCCCGTATCCGCGGCCCTGGATGGCCGCTCCGCGGAATGCGCCTTCGTAGGTGAAGTAGTAGTAGGTCATGTTGGGCGCTACCGGCGCGGGGGCCCACTCCCGCGTGCCGGTATAGCTCAGCAGACCCTCGCCGGTGCGGGCTTCCACGGTCCACCGCCGGTAGAACGTAACCGGAGGCCTCCCCGGACAATGCGCCGCCATCTGGTCCGGCGGCGGATCGTCATGGTAGGTCACCCGCACGCTGTCGATGGGGATGTAGCGCCCCTCCACGTACAGCCCGCCGCGGTCGCGCACTTTCACGCCGAAGGCCGCGGCTTGCATGAATCCCCCGTGATGGCCGCCGTCGCCGATGAGCAACTCGTAGTGATAGCGGATAGGACGGAACGACGGGAGGATCCGGTTGATCAGCCGCACCGGCAGGAACAGGCGGTTGGCGCCGAAGGGCTTGCGCGCAAAGCCGTGCTCGAAGGCGCCCGCGCCCTGGAAACTGTAAGTCTCCGGGTGCTCCGGGATCTGGTGCGGATCGGGCTTCTCCGTGCCCTGCTGGTAGTGAATCGTGCCCTCGAACCGTCCGAAGCAGGCCATGTAAGTGAACAGGCCCGGCACGTCCGCCCACCAGACCAGGCTCTCCCCATGGAAGCGCACATCCACCGTGATCTCCGCCTCCGGGTTCATCGCGCGAAAATGATAATCCGGCCAGGCTCCCTCGATCCGCCCGTACTCCACGAGCTTCGTCTCTTCGGAAAGATCCTCGCCGGCCAGCGCGGTCTCCAGCCGGGAAATGGCCATCCGCAGGTCGGAACGCTTGGGGAGATAGTGCTGCGAGAAGTTGTTTCGTTTCTCGATGCCCGCGGGGGTGCGTACCGTCGTGGGAATCAGCGCGAGAGCCTCGGCGGCCGCGAACGGCGAGAGCCGCAGCAGCAGGCGGTCGTAATTGTCGATGCCCTCCAGCCCGTACAGGCCCGTCATGAGGCTCGCGCGGATCATCTTCACCGGCAGGCCGCGGTCGTCGGGAAGCACGAAGAAATACCAGCCGTCCCAGCCCGGCCAGCGCGCCGCGTAGTCCACCGAACCGTCGGGTTTCAGACTGTAATAGCGCGGGATCTCGTAGGCGGTGGGCAGCCGGTCCCGCTGGTTGCGCGTGGCCCGGTCCAGCACACGGTAGATCCACAGGTTGTTGAAGCGGAACAACAGCAGCGCTGCCGCCAGCAGTCCCGCCGCCACCAGCGCCACGGCCAGCATGCTATTTTCCGGCCTTGAAGTTCGCGTCCAGGTGCCGGCCTTCGTTGCGCAGTTGGAGGGCGAAGGCCGCCAGGGCAATGCCCCAAACCGCGAGTGTGAAGATCAGCATGGTTAGGAAGGTGCGGTCTTCGTAGAACCACGGCGCTACGCCGGCCTGCCATTCGCGGTACGTGCCCAGGCGGAAGGTGCGCTCCACCTGCGCAAAGATCCACACGCCGGAATAGACCAGGATGCCCAGGTAGATCGCGCGGTTGGTCCACAGGCGGCCGCGTTTCACCAGCGCGTAGCCCAGCAGAAATCCCAGGTTGGCGGCCCCGAAAAACACCACCAGGAAAATGGGGACGTAGAAGGGATACGCGGTCACGGCGTCCGCGTGCCACCACATGTGCGTCGTTTCCCAGCCGAAATAATTCATCAGGAAATAGACCGGGATCCAGCTAAAGAAAAAGATCTGGAACAGATTGTTTTTGGCGCACGTCCGGAAGTAGTACTCCGCCCTGCCTGTGCTCAACTGTTTGCTGGCCGCATCCGCAAACAGGCTCGCTGCGCCGAAAGCGATGGGCACGTCGATTTGGACCATGGGCGCCCTCCGATCAGGACGATTATCGCTTACGCCGTCCAAATGTCAACACAATTGTGCCCAGTACCGAGGCAAGCCCGCGGCTATTAGGAATCTTCCGGCAGGGGAATACCCGAATCCAGGAACCGGCAGCTCTTGCCACGCGGAAACACCCCGGCATATAATCCCCTGGCATCTCCGGGGGGAATGATCTTATGCCCAGACCGTTAAACGAGCAGGTGGTGGTGATCAGCGGGGCCGGCTCCGGCATCGGCCGCGCCACGGCGCGCCGCTTCGCCCGGCAGGGCGCGCGCCTGGTGATCGGTGGTCGCAGTTCCGAGGGCCTGGCCGCCATCCGGGAAGAGGTCCAGGAGGCCGGCGGCCCGGGCGTCGCCATCCTGGAAGTGGATGTCTCGCGCCGCGACCAGGTCGAGCGCCTGGCGCAGTTCGCCGTGGAGACGTACGGCCGCATTGATACCTGGGTGAACAATGCCGGTGTCTCCATTTATGCCCGCTTCGACACCCTCCCGGAGGACGAAGCGCGGCGGCTGTTCGACGTGAATTTCTGGGGCACCGTCTACGGCATGTGGGCCGCCGCCGCCGTGATGCGGCCGCAGGGCGGCGGCACCATCATCAACCTGGCCTCCGTGGTGGGCAAGCGCGCCCTGCCCTTACAGAACTTCTACAGCGCCTCGAAATTCGCCATCGTGGGCATCAGCGAAGCCCTGCGCGTGGAATGGCGCACCGAGCGGGCCAATATCCAGGTGTGCGCCATCTGCCCGCCTTCCATCGACACACCCTTCTACGACAACGCCCTCACCCGCATGGGATTCACCCCCAAGCCGCTGCCCGTGGTGCTCCCCGCCGAGCGCGTCGCCAAAGACATTGTCCGCTGCGCCGTGCGGCCGCGCCGGGAAGTCTGGGTGGGTTGGGTCGGCAAAGCCTTCGTGGGCCTGAGCGTTCTGCTCCCCGGCATGATGGACCGCTTCATTCTGAGCCTGGGCTTCCAGGCGCAGCTCACCGGGGAAACCAAGTCCCCCGCCGATCCCGCGGACCTGTTTCAGCCCACCGCGGCCACCAGCGTGGAAGGCGACTGGTCGGCATGGGGCAACCGCAGAGGCGCCGGAGGCTGACGGCTTCAGACGATGGTGTACGGCGGGTTGAACTCCGGCACGCCGGCGTGCTGTCCGGCGATCCAGCGCAGCACGTAAACCTGCTTGGGATCGGTGAGCGAGCCGGTCAGCGCGTTGGCCAACACCTCCAGCAGGGCGTGCGCGGCCAGGTCCTTGTAGTAGTCCATATCCGGCTCCACCCGGACGCAGTCCACGCCGCCGATCGTCCGCGTATCGCCCTCATGGAAGGTGAGCTGCACGTTGGCCTCGCCGAATCGCACCTGTTTGTAGCTGCTGGTGGCGCCGGTGTGGAAGATGGCCGGGTCGGCCTCGGGCGCGAACTCGCCCTGCTCGGCCGCGCGCCGCACCTGGTCCACCAGGTTCCGGTCGGCCCAGGCGAAGAAGCGGTCCTGCTGCATGGTATCGTCCCAGATCAGTTCCTTCAGATAGTCCAGCGGCGTTCCGCTGGGGAGATTGATCTGCGACATGGCGGTTGCCAGGTTGAAGAAGCAGGCCAGCACCGCCGGCCGGTCTTCCATCAGTTGGGTGTAGCGGTCGCGCGCGGCCGCGTCGTCGTCCAGGCCGGCGGCGAGCAGCCGCGCCATCTCCGGACGGCTGGTTTGGAGCAGATCCCAGCGGGCCTGGCTGAAGTTGAAGGTGGCGTTGCTTCCGAGGAGCATCACGTCCAGCGGCGCCGGCGCGGCCGGGGAAACGCGCACCGGTGTGAAGCCGGCCTGCTGGTAGCCTGAGGCCCAGGCCACCACGGTGTAATTGTCGCCGATGTTGTAGTAGGGCAGCCCGCCGATGGTCCGGCTGAATCCCTTGGTGTAGTCCCGGTAGACCTGGTTCTGACGCGCATCCCGCAAGGTGATCAATACATCCACCTGCGGAGCGATTGGCTGGCGCGAGCCATCGAAAACGTTGACGGTGATCGCGCAGGCGTTGGCTGCGGCGGAAAGTCCGGCCATGACATCCTCCTGGCGAAGGCCCCCGCCCCCGGCCGCGGGCCGCGGCTTCCGCCGCAAGGCATAGTAGCACGGAGAGGCCGGGATTTCCGCGTGGCTGGAATTAGAGACACTTCGGCTGAGAGGTGGATGTCTTGCGGGCCGGGAGGTGATCGTCACCGCCTCCGGCCCTCCGCCTTTGAGGCGGGGACCGGGGCGGGGTGAAACGTAACGGGGCTTATTGGCGGCAGTCTCCGGGGGGAAACCCCAGACTTACCCGAACCAATTCCCG
>JAJPJX010000131.1 GCA_021324015.1 Solibacteraceae bacterium
CGGTACAAGAACGAGCGCCGCATTCTGTCGTTCGACGAGACGGCCCGCGTGCTCGCCAGGCTGGAAGAGCCCAACAAGCTCATCATCGAAACCTGCATCGCCACCGGCGCGCGGATCTCGGAGGTGTTGGGCCTGAAGTGGAAGCACGTGAACCTCGACGCCGCGACCATTAAGATCGAGCAGCGCGTCTGGCACCAGGACGTCGGCCGCCCGAAAAGCGAGGACAGCCGCCGGGTCCTGGGCATCGGCGACCTTGCCGCCCGATTCCGCGAAAGAGCCGCCGCGGACGGCGCGAAGCCCGACGCCTGGGTGTTTCACCAGAAGCGGGATCATGACAAGCCGCTATGGGACTCCGGCGTCCGCGACGCGCTCCACCAAGCCGCCCAGGACGAGGGTTGCGACTTTCCCGGCCTGGGACCGCACTCCTTCCGCCGCGCCAACATCACGTGGCGGCAGGAGGTCGGCGGCAGCGCCATCGAAGCCGCTAAGATCGCCGGCCACGCCGACCTGGAAATGACCGGCGAGTACACGTTTGTCGCGCCGGAACGGCAGAACGAACTGACGCGACGGATTCAGGCAAGGCTGGCGAAGGCTGCGGAGAAATCAGAAACCGAGATTCCAAAGCACCCAGCGCCCAGCGACTCGGAGCTTCCGCCCAATTTGGTGGAAGCTGAACCCTCAACCCCTCTCTTGCAGTAACCCCGTTGCGCAGGCTCAAAGCTCAAACGTCCAGGCACGGAAAGGTATGAAACCATATACAATACCATGGTGCCTTACATATTGATCTGAGGACGCTATTGAACCAGGCCAGACGCCAGAGCGACACTGCGGCACTGGTCAAGGAGCTCAGGCGGCGCCTTGACCTCACTCAGGAGCAGTTCGCCCAAAAAGTAGGAGTCACCTACAGCACTGTCAACCACTGGGAAAACGGCAAACGCATTCCCCAGCCGTTCCTTCTGCGGCGGCTACGTGAGATCAAAGGTGAGTTGGACGCGCTGGGCAAGAAATCCACGAAGGAGAAGGCCGGATGAACGTCCCTCAGCCCCTTCGTGAAGGCCAGATTCTCACCGGACCCCTGTTCAACGAACCGATGCGCGTGGAGACGGTTCGCTCGAACGGTCCGGACACCTGGATTGCCGGGCTCGTAGGGGCCCAGTCGGAACGCTACCGCAAGGTCACGCTGACTTCTCAAGACCTGGAAAAACTGGTCATCCTGGATACGGCATATGGCTTCGACGGCGACGGACGCCTCCTCCGTTTAGGAATCCAAGCCTATTCCCTTGGCATCGCTTACGAGTTCGACCCCTATTTCGGCCTGTCGATCTCCCGCGTAGATCCGCTCCCCCATCAACTCGAAGCCGTCTACGATTACCTCCTGAAGCTTGCCAGAGTGCGGTTCCTTCTGGCCGACGACGCCGGCGCTGGCAAGACCATCATGGCCGGCCTGCTGATCCGGGAGCTCGAACTGCGCGGTCTCGCCGAGCGTATCCTGATCGTCTGCCCTGCCAATCTCGCTTTCCAGTGGCAGCGCGAGCTGAAGGAGAAGTTCGAGGAGAAATTCCTGGTTTTCCGCGGCCACGACATTCGCGATCAGTTCGGCGTGAATCAGTGGCTGGATCAGCACCGCATCATCACTTCGCTGGATCTTGCCAAGCGCAAAGACATCCTTCCTGGCCTGCGGCAGGTGCATTGGGACTTGGTGATCGTCGATGAAGCGCACCGCATGTCTGCCGCGGATGAAACCCACAAGAGTCTTCGTTACAAGTTGGGTGAGCTGCTGCGCGACACCTGCGATCACATTCTCCTTCTGACGGCCACGCCGCACAAAGGAGACCCACTGAACTTCAGCCTGTTCCTGCAACTTCTCGACCCCGACGCCTACGCCGACGTGAAGTCGATCCGGGAAGCCATGGATCGCCGGCGGGCGCCGTTCTACTTGCGGCGTACTAAGGAGGCGATGGTCTACTTTCCGGAACGCCGTCCGGATGGAACGTGGGTGGCGGAGAAGATCTTCACCAAGCGGATTCCGCACACTGTGGACTTCCAGATTGATGGGGCGGAGTTCGACCTCTATCGGGACATCACGCGCTTCGTGAAGCAGGAGAGTGCGCGGGCGGCCGCCCAGGGCGAGGACCCTCGCGCACGCGCCGTTGGATTCCTGATGTCCCTGTATCAACGACGGTTGGCGTCCAGCACCTATGCGATGCGGCATTCCCTGGAAAGCCGCGCCCGGCGCCTCGAGGGCGCTCTCAAGCGCGCCCAGGATCTCGCTCTGCTCGCCCCTCCCGAACTACCCGATCCCGAAGAACTGGAAGAGATGGAGGAGAGCGAACGCGAGCGGCTGGAGGAGATGCTGGAAGCCATCACGCTGGCCGGCAACGCGCAGCAGGTGCGGCAGGAAATCGAAGAACTCCGGGTACTGGCATCGCGCGCGCAGGCGGTCGAGGTCTCGGGTGCGGAAGCCAAACTCTCCAAGCTCAAGGAACTGCTTCACCAAGAGGGATTTTTCGACCATCCCGACAAGCGCCTGCTGATCTTCACGGAGTTCAAAGACACTCTCGACTACCTTCAGGACCGGCTAAAGTCGTGGGGTTTCCGCGTGGGCTGTATCCATGGCGGCATGAAGTCCGGCTCTCGCGATGAGCCGGGTACTCGGCTCTATACAGAGCAGCAGTTCCGCGAGAGCGAGATTCAGATCCTGGTTGCCACCGAGGCGGCCGGAGAAGGGATCAATCTCCAGGTCTGCAACATTCTTTTCAACTATGACATTCCGTGGAACCCGAATCGGCTCGAACAGCGAATGGGCCGCATCCACCGGTACGGGCAGCGCAAGAAGTGCCTGATCTTCAATTTCGTCGCGACGAACACGATCGAGGGGCGAGTCCTTCAGCGCCTGCTGGAGAAACTTCAGGAGATTCGTGACGCCCTGGATGACGACGCGGTCTTCAATGTTGTTGGCGAAGCGCTTCCCGCCGCTCATGTGGAGCGCGTTCTCCGGGACTACTACGCCGGACGCCTCGGCGATGCCGATCTGGAAGAACGTCTGCTCAGGAACGTGGACGAGCACCAGTTTCGAGCCATCTGTCAGAACGCTCTCGAAGGCCTTGCCTCAAAGAAGCTCAACCTGGAGATGCTGATCGAGCGGCGGGCCCGCGCACAAGAGCGGCGCGTCGTGCCGGAGACGATCGCGCGCTTCCTGCGCGAGTCGGCCGAGTTTGTGCCGCTAAGTCTGAAGGTTTTGCCAAACCTGCCACACACGTTCGAGCCCGGACGAACGCCGGCCGTATTGAAGGATCACGAGAAGGACCCGGACTGGCGGCTCCCGGCGCTGGCGTCCCGGTACCCGCGCTGCTCGACGGACCGCGAGACCGCGGAAGCAAACAACCTGGAGTGGGTCACACCGGGCCATCCGTTGTTTGAGGCTGTCCGCCGGCACATCTACGCCGAGGCGCTCGAGACGTTCGGAAAGGGAGCGGCGTTCTACTCGCTCCAACACGCCAGGCCCGCGCGCGTCGATTTCTACCGGGCGCGCGTGGTCGACGGACTTGGCCAGGTGATACACGAACGCCTGTTCGCGGTGGAGATCGCCGAAGATTGCCCACCTCGCCTTCGGGAACCCAGCGTCCTGGGCGACTTCACCCCGGCCGAACTGCCGGAAGTCCTGCCGCCGGTTGCGAGTTTGCCCGAAGCCGCTGCTTGGTTGAACGA
>JAJPJX010000038.1 GCA_021324015.1 Solibacteraceae bacterium
AAAAAGTAGACCACCTGTTCCGGGCGTGACAGCCCGCTCAGATATCCATGGATGACGATGCGGTCGAAACAGTGGTATACAAAAACCAGCAGGCTGCAAAACAGCTTGGCGAAAAGTTCCATCGGTCGTCGGGCCTCCGATCTTGCTTTGACAACTTGATCTTCGGCCAGACGACCGGTGGAATCAAAATTTCAAATATCTTTGGCTAGCCTTTTTTCCGCTTCTTGCGACGTAGCCGCACGGAACGGCCGGGCTGCTCATCCGATAAATGCTCAGCGTGTGGTGGGGCGGAGCTCTGCACGTCCTTCGCTGACCTCCTCCGTGCAGCGTCATCGAGCAATTCGTAAAATCGATCTTCAAAGCGATCCAAAAAGTCGAGAAACGTAGCACGTGTGCCCGAATCATCCGAAAGGGGCTGGAGTTGCTCAAACTGTGGCTCTGCTCTTGCAAGTTCCATGAGCTTCTCGACGACTCCCGGCAGAACGAGCGTCTCGACATCTCCTTGTTTCTGAAGTCCCCGATCGGTAATGTACCGCCGCAACGTCCCATCCAAGTCGAGAGTATGAACTCCCCACATCAGTCTCGCAAGTGCTCTGTGGTCCACCTCCACCCCCAACAGCAGATCGATCAGTTTCACCATAGCGAGTCCGGAAAACAGGGCATCCCCGAGTTCGCCGCCTCTGATGAAAGCAGTTGCTCGCCGCAATCTCCCATCAGCTGTGACAAAGATCGACCTGAGGCCACGGGCATGGTCCCGCCTGAGCCGAGCAAGTTGTAGCGCTTCGTGTCTGATAAGGACTGGGGCCTTGCGTCGCGCGCCCTCGTCCTCTTCCTGCTCGTATCGAGTCTTGAGCGGGTTGAACCACTCCCATGACGTCTGCGACTCGGGCTGAACGTCAAGTCGCTCGACCCGAAGTCCGCGACGTCTTAGGTAGTATTCCAACTCGGTCTCGTCCTCGTACGGAGCGACCCGTTTCATAAACTCAATAAATGGCACATTCCTTTTTGCGCGCCCCACATAGGTGGCATAGGCTCCCACAAAAACATTTAAGTTCTCTGCCCCGGAAACCATGACTTCTCGTTGGAGGCGCAATGGGTCTTCGAGACCCTCTATCTGGACATCTTGAATAGCATTTCTCCGGTGACTTACGATTTCATTAAGAAACTCAAACGGCGCGATAACGCTCACCTGCCCACCCAGCTTGTTTGCTTCCTCTTGGAGACGTAAAAGGACCGGCCAATAGACGCTGTGCAACGGATGGCCGTCTACAATGGCTGGCATCAGAACGGAGGCGTCGAGGTATATACATTGCGGCAAAGTGGCGCCGTATGCAAAAATCGTCCTAGCGTTGCTGAAAGCAAGTTGGACGGCAAATGCCAACCGCCCAAGATCGCATAATATCTCTGCCTCTCTGCTGTTGGGCCGAGTGAGAAGATCAATAATCCCTCGCTTCAGGGATTCAGTTTTAATTCCCGGGGGGAACTCCGTCGCTGCCAAGACACCAGTAATGGCGGCCTCTATGTCGTAGACAGCTCCGGATCGCGGCTGGACAAAGTGGGCGGCGAGATCCCAGGCCCGCGCCACCATAAGATCCTCAAAGAAACGTGCTAATGGTGCGGTTACGCTGTCCGGTACATCCGTCCCTTCCCGGATGTTTGTTCGACGGATCGCTGCCCTAGCCAGATGTGCGGTCTGCTCTGAGAGGCGATTTGGTGCGGCAGCGGTCGTTCGAATCACATTGGCCCCGTCAACGCACACGAATGTGTTGCTGAGACGGTCGAGGGCAAGTGATACCTCAGGGCCGATTTCGTTGAGGGGCATCCCCAAGCTCCGCCCCACCTTTTCATCGAGATCGTTCCTTGATAGTCCTGCACCCGATTCAGATATGGTAGCCAGTATTATGCCTTCTAAAGCAATGCGCCTAAGCGGTTCGATCCCCTTGCCCAAGGTTGCACTTGCATAGCACATGGCGAGAACCTCTCGGGCTTGCTGCAGCGGTTCGAAGCGGCGACGCGATGGCCGAGGAGTGTCAATGCCGCAAATGCCTGCGGCCTCCTCGATGCCGGTCCAGAGGGCGGAATGGTTGTTCGCAGGATCGTACAAGACCACTTCTACGTTCATCCTGATAAGTTGCCACGCGAGCGCTTCGTTCCCGTTTGGAAGCAAAGCGAGGTGCTTGCGAGGAAAAGCTGGACCTTTAAGCGTTTCCCAAGTCCGGAGAATGGCATCTAAACCTGGGTCTTTAAAGGACCACCCGACAAACATGAGCGGCCTACTGGACAGAAGTTGCAGCAGGCCCTCAGTAAAGCCGGGGTCAGTGTACAGCCGACGGTAGTCCGCCTCGTCGAATACCATTGAATCCGTCTGCAGGGGAAGGCTGCCGCGACCATGGAGAAATAGGACGAATGGATACGGAACATACGGAGCTCCTTTAGTCTCCCTTGTCTCAAGCAGTTGCGGCAGCGTCCCCCTGTTCGTAGTGGCTACCTGCGACCAAGCATCGAACACCGAACAATCGTAGTTGGTTGTAACTGCAGCCGAAAAGGGTAAGGACATGAGCGGGAGCAGTGGAGCACAATCGTAGCTGCCCGGTCTGAAAGGTTGAGACAATGCGGCGGCAACATCACCCGGAGGTGCCTTAAGAACCCTCTTAAAAAGCGTACACGCTTCAAGGAATTGGCCGGCTTGAATGCGCTTGCGCATCAGACTGCCGACCTCGGGTTCGTGCTTTTCGGCCTCAATGGCCAAGCCGCTGAGGTATTCGGTCCAAATTGGGATGTTCAGCCGCGCTGAGCAGCCGGCACCAGCGAAAAGAACGGCCTCCCCTGTACCCACGAATTCGGCGATTCGCCCCGAGAAGCACTCTGCGCCTCGCCTAGCGTCCGTCGTTCCCATACGGAAGCTCCTTACTCGTGACCAATCAAGCTCATTCTACACAAATTCTACACATTTGGGTATGAAATAAAAATCGAAATAAAAATCGACCGTGTTGATGTATCGTTAGTTTGCCCCGTCCGCACTCGTCGGTTTCGGATAGGCTGGCGGCTGGAAGCCGGCAAGCACGCCTGGATTCCGGCGGGACAGGCACCCACGGAGAGCCTGCTGGCGCGCGGCGGAGGAATCGGCCAGCAGGTCTATCTGTTCGGCGGCTGCTCCATGCCCTCGCCGGGAAAGCTGGTCAATCGCGACGATGCCTGCTCATTCGACCCGCGAACCAGCCAATGGCGGCGTCTGCGCCCGCTTCCCCACGCCAACCGCGGTTTGACGGCCGCGGCGGTCCGCGATCACTACGTGTTGCTGTTCGGCGGCTACACAGCCTCCGCACAGGAGGCCGCCGGGAAACCGGCGGACTTCGGTTTCTCCTCTACCCTCCTCGCCTACGACATCGAGCGCGACGATTACACGGAACTCGCCCGCATGCCGATGGCCGTTTCAGAAATGCCCATGATTCCCGCGGGCGCCGTGATCTTCGGTATTGGGGGAGAACACCACATGCGCGGACGCACTCCACGGCTGCTGGCGGCCCGGCTGCACGAGTAAGCGCCCCGGGATTCAGGAATCCACGCGCACGACGAAGGCGGCGCCGTTCGAGCCGCCGTCGGACTTGATCCGCTCCCTGAGCGAGCCGGCGCCCGCCTGGGTGGGTTCCGAGCCCACCAGCACGCGCCAAAGCGGCGGATCGCCCGGGCGCAGGACGAGGCGCGCCGCGCCGTATTTCACTTCCATTTCGTGCCGCAACCGTTCAGCATTGGATTTGTCGCGGAAGGCGCCTACCTGGACCGCGAACAGCGCGGGGCCGGCGGCCGCGGGCAGGCTGATGACCTCGAGCCGGACGCGCGCCGTCCCAGGACCGATCATGTCGATGGCCTTGGCGGCGGCGTGCGAAAGGTCGATGACGCGGCCCTCATGGAACGGCCCGCGATCGTTGATGCGCACGTCCACGGTCTTGTGATTCTCGAGACTTTCCACGCGCACCCAGGTTCCCAGGGGCAGCGTGCGATGCGCGGCCGTCAGCTTTTCCATGTCGTAGATCTCGCCGTTGGCGGCAGGCCGGCCGTGATACGGATGCCCATACCAACTGGCGATGCCTTCTTCGGTGCTTCCGGCGGTGACGGTGGGAGCCGGGGCAGGTGGGGGCGCGACACGGACGCGTTTCTTTCGGCCGCATCCGGCGAAGAGGACCGCCAGCATTGTGGCGATGACGAGAACCCGCCTCATCTAGAGTGATCCTATCCTGCCCCGCGACCGGCTGTCCAATCGAGTAGACCGGGGTGCTTACCCGCTGGCCGGAGCAGGCACATTGCGGTATGGTGGCAATCCATGCACCAGTGGATTCAAAATTACGATCCGTTTCATCACGCCTGGCTTTCCACGGCGGCGGCCGCGGCGCCTGTGCTGTTGCTGTTCTATTTGCTGGCGGTGCGAAAGACGGCCGCCCACTTAGCGGCGGTGGCGGCGCTGGGCGCTTCCGTACTCCTGGCCGGGGCAGTTTTTGGCATGCCCTGGATCATGGTGACGGGGGCGGTGGCGAACGGCGCTCTGTACGGCGGCATCCAGATCGCTTGGACGCTGGCAGCCGCCGTCTTCGTATACGACCTCACTGTGGAGAGCGGCCATTTCGAGATCATCAAGGACTCGCTGGGCAACGTGACCACGGACCGGCGCCTGCAGGTGCTGCTGATTGCTCTGGCCTTCGGAGCGGTGCTGGAAGGCGCCGGTGGAGGAGGGGCTCCCGTGGCTGTGGCGGGAGCCATGATGGTGGGGCTCGGATTCGCACCTTTCCCGGCCGCCGTGCTGTGTCTCATCGCCAACACCGCGCCGGTGGCTTTCGGCGGCGTGGGGAACCCGGTGCGCGTGCTGGTGGCCGTGACGGGGCTCGGCGAAGCCGACCTCAGCGCCATGATCGGGCGCATCCTGCCGTGGACCGCGCTGGCGCTGCCCTTCTGGCTGGTGCGGAGCATGACCTCATGGAAGAACACGGTCGCGGTGTGGCCGGGCTTGCTGGCGTGCGGCGGTGTCTTCGCAGCTATGCAGTTCTACTGGTCCAACTTTCGCGACGCCGCCCTGGTGGATATTGTGGGCGGCATGGTCACGCTGCTGGCGCTCACCCTGTTTCTCAAGGCCTGGCATCCCCGGGAAGTCTGGCACTTCCCGGAGGAGCCTCCGCCTCAGAAGAGGGCCATGCCGCACTCGGCGGGCCAGGTGCTGCATGCATGGTCACCCTTCCTGCTGCTTTCGATTTTCGTGGTGCTGTGGGGTATGCCACCGGTGAAACGGCTGCTGGACCGCACCACGCTCTCCCTGCCGGTGGCCGGGCTGCATCTGCAATCCTTGCGAGTGCCTCCGGTGGTGGCGGTGCAGCATGCCGAGCCGGCCTTTTTTGATTTCCCGTGGCTGGCAGCGGTGGGGACGGCCACCTTCGTGGCGGGACTGATTTCGGGGCCCCTTCTGGGCTTGAGCCCGGCGCGCACCATGCGGGTGTTCGTGCGCACCTGCCATCGGATGCGCTTCAGCCTTCTGGCGATCCTGGCAATGCTGGCTTTGGGCTATGTAACAAGGTATTCGGGGATGGACGCAGTCATGGGCCTGGCCATGACCCAGACGGGATCGCTGTTTCCGTTCTTCGGGACGCTGCTCGGCTGGCTGGGAGTGGCGCTCACCGGCACCGATGCCGGGTCCAACGCCCTGTTCGGCAGCCTGCAGGTAATCACCGCGAACCGCCTGGAACTGTCGCCGGTGCTGATGGCAGCGGCCAATTCGGCCGGCGGAGTGATGGGAAAAATGATCGGGGCGCAATCGATTATCGTGGCCTGCGTGGCCGTGGGTCAGGAGGGCAAGGAGGGTGACCTGTTCCGTGCGGTTCTGCCGCACTCGATCGCGCTAGCGTCAGTGATTGGGCTGATCGTGTACTGGTATGCCTATTTTGGGCAGTCGTGGATCCCCGCCGGGCGGGTTTGGGGCGGGTAGAGTAGATCCGCTGGGGCAGGGCTTGACGCGATTCTCGGACGCGGGCCGGCCATGACCGGCCCGCGCCTCTGCATGTTTACCACGTCAACTGCAGGGTCAGGTCCATCAGTGGCAGCCCGGCCCAATTGGCCGTGCGCTGGTCCGAACTGATCTTCCCGAAGCTCTTCGGATTCTGGTAGTCCACTGTTGTGGTGGGCGGATCGAAGTTGAAGGTCTTCAGAGTATTGTTGTAGTCCCAGCGTAACTGGAGGTTGAAGCGCTCGGTGAGCTTGAAGTTCTTCTTGGCCGAGCAGGTGGACCACACCAGCGGCAGTCCGGTAACGATGTTGCGGCCGGCATTGCCGGGCGTAAACGCGGCCGGATAGCTGAAGGGGTCCATATAGATGACCGGGTTCTCATTCTGCGTGTTGAAGCGGTCCGGGCCGACGTCCCGCCAGCCGCTGCGGATGGCGGGTGTCCCGTTCACGTTAGGCCGGCGCGACCCGGCGAAGGTCGGGTAGTAGTTGTACGGGCTATTGGCGAAATCGAAGGTCAGCGGGTTGCCGGTTTCGAGCGATTGGATCCAGGCGATCTCGTAGCCGCCGAACAACACGTTCAGGATGCCGCCGCGGTCCATGAACCGCCGCCCTTTGCCAATCGGCAGTTCATAGGTCACGTGGCCGGAGAAACGGTGGTTGCGATCGTAACCCGCCCGGGCTTTCTCCAGGCCGCGGTTCTGAATCGGAGCTACGCCAGTCCCGGAGTTGTCGTCATCCTGGCTGTCGATGGCTTTCGAGAAGGTGTAGAAGGTGATGAACGTCAGCCCGGTGGAGTAGCGCTTCTCCAGCTTGACGGTGCCGGAGTGGTACGTGGAGTGGCCAAAGTTGGAGCGCATCAACACATTTCCAAATTGCGGGTACGGCCGGTAGTTTTGCGGAGCGGCGAAGACCTTGCTCTGTAACGCCGGATCGTTGACCGCGTAGTCCACCGGGAAGGTGTTGAGTTGCCAGCGTTCAATCAGGCCGATGCCGGCCGAGCCCTGGTAGGCCAACTCCAGCAGGTAGGTCGGCGTCAGCTCGTACTGAATGCTGGTGTTCCAATTCAGTACGTAGGGGTTGCGGAGGTTGGGGTCCCACATGTCCGCGGTGCGCGAGCCGTAATTGGTGCCCAGATACGGCGACGTCCCGTTCGGGCGGATCACGTAGGGGATGGCAGGCGGACCCTGGCTGATGCGGAAGGCCGGGCTGGGGTCGCCAGGCGCAGCCTGCACGTTGGCTTGCGCCGTGTATTCCTCGAACTGGCCGAGGGACAACGGGAATTTCACGTCCACGGTATTCACCGCGAAGCCGCCGCGGAACACCCACTTTGTCAGGGGGTGCCACGCCAGGCCCAGGCGCGGCTGGAAATTGTTGTTGTCGCGCTTGCTCAGCGCGCTGTTCGGATGCACGAAAGCGCCTTTCAGACCGGTCACGTCGTCCGTGGCGTTGGGATCCCAGTTGGTCATCTTCCCGTACTTGGTGTTGAAGGGGCTCTCGTTGGAGTAGCGTACGCCGAGATTGAGGGTCAGGGTCGGTGAGAACTTCCAGTCGTCCTGGAAGTAGAAGCTGTGGATCGCCGAGCGCGGCAGCCAGCTCGTCAGTTGGGACGAGTACGTCGCCTGCCCCACGTACCCCATCAGGAAGCCTGCGAAATCGTTGCCCGTGCGCGGCACGGCATTACCCGTGGACTGTAACCCGGCGGTCATGGCGCTGTAATTGTAACTCCCGCTGGGATACGTGCTGGCGATCGCGTTGAGGCGGAATCGCAACAGCTCATAGCCCATCTTGAAGGCGTGCGTGCCCATGATCTTGGTCAGGTCGTCGCGGAAGGAGATGGTCTCGCCGATCGAGCGGTTGGGACCGCTCACAGTAAGCCCATACACGCCGAAGGCGGGCATGAGGTCCTGCGGCACGTTCGGAATGCCCAGCGTCTGCGGCCAGTTCTGCCCGTAGGACGGCACCCGCTTGTCGTTGCGGTTGCGGAAGTAGCCGACGCGGGCATCGTTGATGGTGGTCGGGTTGATCACCCAGGTCGGGCCCGCCGAGTAGTTCTGCGCCGTCCAGGGAGTTTCGTTGCCCTGGTCGCCATCGAACGGCTGAAACTTCATGATACTGGGCCGGCCCCGGCCGCTCGCGTGGCTGTAACTGTAACTGCCGAAGATCTTGAAGTTGGGGCTGAACTGGTGATCCAAGCGGCCGTTGTACCACTCATAGAACGTGCGCGATTTCTCGTCGTACAGCAGGTTGTTGACCGGGCCGCTGGCGTTGAAGCTACCCGGTACGTTGGGCGCGTTCCAGGGATTGTAGCTCAGGATCTTCTGCGCTACCGGATCGATGCGGCTCTTGGGAATCAGGTTGCCCGGGATCGGGTCCCGCATCCAGGTGCCATCGGGCAGCTTCCGGGTGGAGGCCGGATCGTAGATCGGATTGCCGATTCCGCCGAAGGTGAAGTCACCGTTGAGCATGTCCGGCGTCGGCGTGGTCGCGTAGAACTGGTTGGACTTCTTCTCGATCAGCTTCTGATACCCCACGAACCAGAAGGTGCGGTTCCGCCCGTTGTACAGGCCCGGAATCACCACGGGTCCGCCGCCGCTGCCGTCCGGCTGCATGAAGTATGCATTCTGCGGCACACACCCCTGGTCGGACTGCGAGGTCTTGCAGCGGTCGAAGAAACGCCGTTGCGCCATGGAGCGAGTCCGGCCGAAGTCGGAGGCCATGCCGTGGAAGCTGTTGGTGCCGGTCTTCTTCACCACGCTCATGATGCCGCCGGCCGAATGGCCGTATTCTGCGGGAAGCGCGGTGGTCAGCATCTTCACCTCTTCGACTGAGTTTTGCAGGGTGTTGCTATACGTGTTTCCGCTCAACTGGTCTTGCGCGTTGACACCGTCCTCGAAGTAGCCGATGGAACTGGCGCGCTGGCCGGCCACGTGATAGCCGCCCAGGCTGCCGCCCCAGGCATAACCGGACTGGGTCATGCCGGGCGTGAGCTGAAATGTGGAGGCGACCCAGCGCTGGTAGATCGGCAGCTTATAAAGGGTCGCCCCTTCGGTGACGGTGCCGGTCGCGGATGTTTCGGTTTCGAGCAGGGGGGCGCGCCCGGTGACCTCCACCTGCTCGGCGACCCCGCCGACCTCCAGGGTCGCATCCAACGCCAGGGTGTCACCCGTGCGCAAGTCGATGTTGTCGCGAATGACTGTCTTGAATCCGCTCGCCTGGAACGTGATCCGGTAGGTTCCGGGTTGCAGCGACTGCACCCGGAAGAGGCCCTGGTCATTGGTCTGAGCGGTGAAATTGAAATTCGTAGCCGTATTCACTACGGTTACCTGGACTCCCGGCACCACGGCCGCGGTTGCGTCGGTCACTCGTCCAGTGATCGTCGAAGTTCCGATCTGCGCATGCGCAGGAACCAGAGAAAGCACCACGGCAGCCAGCAGCGCCAGGGCTTTGTGCGTTGAAATCATACGCTACCCGTAATCCACAGTCTCGTATCTAGAGATATACAGCAGGACAGACGCAAATACAAGAAGTATCAGTTCTTTTTACCTTATATTCTGGAAATACTCTGCCCGGGGGATGTCCGCGCATACTACGATTAAAGGGGAGCGGCAGAACTGCCGATTAGGACGGTATGCAGGAACGTCGCGCGGAAGTGCGTATGCTATGTGCGGATCTGGTGGAGGTCTGCTGGGAGGATGAGGAGCACCAGCCACAGCAGGCCACGGCTGTGCTGGAGGACATCTCCCGCGCGGGTGCGTGTCTGCAGTTCGAAGTGCCCCTCCCCACGGGGACTTCCGTACGCATTGCCTGCGGCGGCGAGCATCTGCAAGCGACGGTGCGCTATTGCGTCTATCGGGAAATCGGCTACGTGGTAGGGGTGCAATTCGAGGCAGGCAGCCAATGGTCGCCCCAGGAATTTCATCCGGAGCACATGCTGGATCCCTTGAGGCTGACCCGGCCGGGGAAAAAACCCAATAAGCTGGTGAACTAGTCCGGCAGGGCGAAGAGATAGGAAATCAGGTTGTCCACGTCCCGCGCGTTGAACTGGTAAGGGGGCATGATGGTGTTCGGCGAAACGCTCTGCGGGTCCCGGAAATGACGCTCCAGCCAGGGCCGGGAGCGGCGTTTTCGCAACCCGTTCAGCGGGGGGCCGATCTTCATCCCCACATTGTTGACTTGGTGGCAGGCGCCGCAGTTGCTGGTTTGGTAGATCAGGGCACCGCCCACGGCGAAATCCGGCGCATTTTCGAGGGCCGACGCATTGCGCGGGTTGAGCTTCAGCAGGAATGCCGCCAGGGCGTTTAACTGGCTGTCGCTCAACTGGATAGGTGGCATCGCGCTGCCTGGGACGATCTCCGAGGGACGCTTGAAATGCCGGATCATCCAGGCCGCGGACTTGTGAATGGACGTGGTGGTGAGATCCGGGCCGATACCGGGTTTGCCGTCCCCCAGCGTGTGACAGCTCACGCAATTTTCCCGGCGAAAATAACCGATGCCGGCGAGTTCCTGGGGAGAGAGTTCGATCCAATCGGTGGGCCCGGAGAAGTCAATTTCGGCGACCGGCTCGGGTTTGGGCGTGGTGGCTATGGCGGCCGCGGTCAGCCCGGCCCATCCCAGGACGGCCAGAGCCACGAACCCGGCGGCCACGGTGCGGCGGGCGACGCGCACCATTCTGCCACGGTCGATGAAGGGGACGAGCAGCAACGCCAGGATAGCCGCCCCCGGCAGGACGACGCTGCCCACCACTTCCAGTGGGCCTTTGAAAAACTTCAGCGTCTGAAACAGGAAAAGAAAGTACCAGTCCGGGCGGGGGATGTAGGTGGTGTCGGTGGGATCGGCCAGACGCTCCAGAGGCACGCGCACGGCCACCGCCATGATGAACAGCACGGCGAAGGCCAGGAAAATCGCCACCGTATCCTTGAATACCTGTTCCGGGAAGAACTTTTTGCGAGGAAGCCGTTCATCCCCGGGCAGCGGGGCTACGCCATGCTTGCGCACCAGGTAAACGTGCAGGGCGATCAGAAACGTGGTGGCCGGGGGCAACAACAGTACGTGCAGGCCGAAGAAGCGGGCGAAGGTGACCACGCCGATGGAGCTCTCGCCTCCCAACAGCCGGCTCAGGTAGGGACCCAGCAGAGGCGCCTGCGCAGCGATCTGGGTGGCCACCACGGTGCCCCAATAGGCGCGGTTGTCCCAGGGCAGCAGATAGCCCGTCAACCCGTAGGCCAGGGTCAGCACGAACAGCACGACGCCGACCATCCAGGTCGCCTCCCGCGGCTTTTTATACGCGCCGTACAGAAACGCCTGCGTCATGTGCAGCACAACGACCACAATCATCATGCTGGCGCCCCAATGGTGCAGACCGCGGATCAGCCGCCCGGCGGTCAGTTCCGTGAGGATGTACCGCAGGCTGTTGTAGGCGTCACCGGGTGTGGGCGCGTAATTGACAGCCAGCAGGATGCCGGTGAAGACCTGCACCAGGAAGAGAAAAATGGCGACGCTGCCGAACACCTGGTGCCAGCCGCTGGAGGCGGGGATCTCTTCGTACAGGAAGCTGCGCACGGCCGTCTCGATGCCGGTGCGGTGCTCCAACCAGGTGGCGAGTCTGGCGCGAAACTCTCTCATGCGCCCGGCTCCGACTCGTGCAGGGCCCCCAGGAACAACTTGTTGTTCTCGACTTTGGCCACGTAGCGGTCGAGCGGGCGAGGGGCCGGACCGGACACCACTTTGCCGTCGACCGAGAATACCGACGTGTGGCACGGGCAGATAAACTCGTTCTTCGTCTCATCCCAGTGGTAGGCGCAGCCCAGGTGGGTGCATTGGGGGCCGAACGCCACTACCTGGTTCAAGGAGCGCTTTACCACCCATGCGGTGCTCTTTTCGCTGATCACTTTCCAGCCGTCGATGCGGTTGCGGCGGAACACCATCTCGACCGGCACCTCTGGCTGGAGGGCTGAGATATCGCCTACCTCGACCCAATCAGACTCCTTGCGCAGCTTGGGCGGCAGCAGCAGATAAATCAGGGCAGGCAGGCTGAGGGCAGCCGCCATCAGGCTCCAGAGCCCATAAATCGCGGCCAAGTAAAAGTCGCGGCGGCTGGTGCGCGGCGGGGCGGGCGTTTCCGCGGGACGAGGCACGCTTTCCATCGTAAGGGGCCTGCACGTGCGACGTGTTATGGAGTTGTAAAGGTTTCGAAAATTGACCGCCTGCCTAGGTCTTGCGGAACGCGAGCACCGCGTTCAACCCCCCGAACGCAAAGGAGTTGGAAATGGCGTATTCGACCTCGGCGTGGCGGGCCTGGTTCGGGATGACGTCCAGATCGCACTCCGGGTCGGGCATGCTGTAGTTGGCGGTGGGCGGCAGGACGCCCTCCCGCAGGGCCAGGACGGTGGCCGCCGCCTCGATCGCGCCGGCGGCCCCGAGCGCATGGCCATGCATGGACTTGGTGGAACTGATCGCGAGGCGCTCGGCATGCGGTCCGAACATCAGGCGCAGGGCGCGAGTCTCGGTGGGATCGTTGGCCGCCGTGCCGGTGCCGTGGGCGTTCACGTACCCGACCTGCTCGGGCCGCAGGGCGGCATCGCGCAGGGCCCCGCAGATGGCCTTAGCGGCCCCTTCAGCCGAGGGTTGGGTGATATGGGCGGCATCCGCGGACATCCCGAAGCCCACGATCTCCGCGTGAATGCGGGCGCCCCTGGCGGCGGCGGCCTCCAGCGGTTCCAGGACCAGCATGGCGGCCCCCTCGCCCAGAATCATGCCACGGCGGTCACGGGAGAAGGGGCGGCAGGTGTCCGGCGAAACCACCCGCATAGCCTCCCAGGCTTTCAAAATTCCAAAGCTGAAGGGCGCTTCGCTGCCCCCGGTGAGGGCCATGTCCGCAATGCCGGAGCGGACCATCCAGTACGCCTGGCCAATGGCATGGCCGGCCGAGGAGCACGCAGTGGAGATAGTGAAGCTGGGGCCGGTGACGCCAAATTCCATGGAGATATGACTGGCACCGGCGTTGGCCATGGTCTTCGGGATGGTCAGCGGGTGCACGCGGTTATGGCCAAGCTTGTAGACGTCCAGGAAGCCGGTATCTTCGGTAGATTGCCCCCCCACGCAGGCGCCAGTGACGATCGCGGTGGTTTCGCGCAGTTGCGGCGTCCAGGCGATGCCGGCGTCCTGTACGGCCTCGCGCGCCGCGATGACGGCAAACTGGGCGAAGCGGTCGAGGAAATCCGCGCGCCGGTCTTCAAAGTAGGGCTGGTGCGAGTAGCCGCGCACCTCCGCGCCGTTGCGGAAGCGCAGGTCGGCGGTATCCACCGATTCGAGCGGCCCGATTCCGGACTGCGCCGCGCACAGGGATTCCCAGAACTCCGCGGTATTGCGCCCCAGTGCGCAAATCACGCCCAAGCCGGTAATAGCCACCCGCCGCATGCCTAGGACTGTGCTGCCGGGGCGCTCGCCGCCTTGGCGGCAATCAACCGCTCGATGCCTTCCGCCATTTCGCGCACGGTGTGAACCGACCTGGCTTCGTCATCTGGGATGGAGATGTCGAACTCGTTTTCCAGGGCGAAAAGGACTTCGACCGCGTCCATCGAATCCATACCCAGCTCCTGGAAGGCACTGTCGACGGAGACTTTTTCGGGCGGGAGGCGCTTGACTGAAGCGATCACGTTGCGGACTCTCTGGATTAAGTCGTCGGACATAATAACTGGCTTACCGTTTCAAAACTATAGCCGCAAGCGCGCAACCGCGGGATCAGTCGGCGTACGGCTTCAATGGTCTCCCGGATGTCCGGGTTGGTGCGGAGTCCCCGCCCGTCATGAAGGCAGATTATGGCCCCGTTGCTGATGCCGCGGAGCACCCGGGCCACAATGGAGTCCGCCTCCAGTCTCCAATCATAGCCGATTACGGTCCACATCACGCCAAGCAGGCGCAGGCGACGCTGGGCGCGCCTGAAACCGAACCAGCGGGCGCCGAAAGGAGCCCGCAGCAGGGAGGGAGCGGCTCCGGTCACCTGGAGGATGGCTTCCTGCGCGCGCCGGAATTCGGTCTCGATGAACCACGGGGAGCGAAAGCAAAACAGCGGGTGCGTGTGGCTATGATTGCCGATCTCATGACCGGCGGCGCGCACTTCGCGAGCTACCGCGGGGAGGCGCTCCACGTTTGCCCCGCACTGAAAGAACGTAGCGGGAACCTGTTGCCGCGCCAACTCCTCCAGCAGAGACAGAGTGCTTTCGCTGGGGCCGTCGTCAAAGGTCAGAGCCACGGCCCGGCGCTCCTGGCCGCCGCGATAGACCGAAGCCCCGAAGACGGCCGCGGAAGGAGCGCGCACGGAATATGTGAGAAACGCCGAAGCAGCGGTGGCCGTGACTCCGGCTGCGATCCCCACCATGCCGTGGATTGTAACATGTACGGCCAGGCACACAGGCTCCGGAGGCCACCGGGCGTACTAGCCTCCTTCCACTGGTCTGGCAAATTGCTGGCCGGCGTCTTATTTGCAACAAGTTACGGGACAGTACCGGCCGCGAATACCTGGGCCGCGGCGCGGAAGGTGTTGGCGTGCGCCTCAGCCGTCATACGGATCGGGTTGGCGTAACCTCCACCGAGGGTAACCACCAGGGGGATGGCGTCTTCGCGGCAGGCGGTCATCAGCATGCGGTCGCGTTCGCGCAGGCCGGCGTGAGTCAGCGCCAGGCGCCCCAGGCGGTCTCCGGAGAGCGCATCCACCCCGGACTGATAAAACAACACTTCCGGGGAAAATTCCAGAACCTGCGGCAGAACCTGCTCCAGCCGCCGCAGGTATTCGCCATCCGCGGCGCCGTCCTCCAGTTCCACGTCGATGCGGCTCCGCTGTTTGCGGAAGGGAAAGTTATTGCGGCCGTGCAGCGAGACGGTGAGCACGTCCGGGTCATTTTGAAAAATAGACGCGGTGCCGTCTCCCTGATGCACGTCCAGATCCACCACGGCGGCGCGGCGAGCAAGGCCCAGGTGCCGGAGGTGCAGGATGGCCACGGCCATATCGTTGAAGACGCAGAACCCGGCCCCTTCCTCGCGGAAGGCGTGATGCGTGCCTCCGGCCAGGTTGCCGCCGAAGCCGGTGCGCAGGGCTTCGGCGGCGGCGGCCAGCGTCCCGCCCACAGAGGCCAAAGTGCGCCGCACCAGGTTCTCCGACCATGGGAATCCGATACGCCGCATGACACGTGGATCGAGGCTGCCTTCCAGAAACCGGCGCACATAGTTCGGGTCGTGTGCCCGCATAATGAGCGCAGGTTCCGCCAGAGGCGCCGCTTCCAGGTGAAAAAAGCCGTCGCTGGAGAGGAGATCCCGTAGCAGCGCGTACTTAGCCATGGGGAACTTGTGGCCGGCAGGCAGCGGGATCACGTAGTGATCGCAATAAAACAGCCGACGGCCCATTCCCCTAGCGCTGTGAGAGATCCAGGAGGTAAATGTCCTTGAAGCGCATATCTCCCTGGCCACCGGAGTGCAGTTGCAGGGCTATGGCACCGTCGGTTTCCTCCTCCCAGGGGTCGGTGAAATCCACCACCAGGACGCCGTTCAGGCGCGCCGTGAAGTGGTTGCCCACTACCGTCATGTCGTAGTCATTCCAGTCGTTGGGCTTGATGACGAATTCGTTTTCCGGGGAGGGCCAGACGATCCAGCCGCGCCGCGCGGTATAGATGCCGCCGGTGTGGTGGTTGATGGTCCGATCGATTTCGAACTGATAGCCCTTGGTGACGGTGGCGGTTCCGGGTTTGAAATCCGTGCGGTAGAAGACGCCGCTGTTGCCGTCCGCCTCACACTTGAAGCGCAGAGACAGGTAGAAGTCCTTGTAATCTTTCTCCGTCTTGAGGTAGCCGTACTCCCTGGTGACTCCCCGCCCGTGGATGGTGCCGTCTTCAACCGTCCAGCTCTCATTGCCAACCTTCACCCAGCCGGTGAGGTCCTTGCCGTTGAACAGCGAAACCCAGCCTTCCTTAGCGGGCTTGAGCCGCTCTCTCTGCTGGGGAAACGCTGCCAGAGCGAGGGTCAGTGTCAGAATCAGTGTGCGCATGATCTTGTGTCCTTGCTAAGCTCCAATCTCCCGCTGGATCGCCTGGGCGATCCGGGCGGTGAATTCGTCTACCTGTCGTTTGTCCGGGCCTTCCACCATGACGCGGGCCAGAGGCTCGGTGCCCGAGAATCTTACCAGGACTCGCCCCGCGCCGGCGAAGGCGTCTTCGCAGCGCTGAATCTCGGCCGCCACGGCGGGCAGTTGGGTGAGCGCCTTTTTCTCGCGCACCCGCACGTTGGCGATGCTCTGAGGATAGATCTCCAGGCCGTGGCACAACTCGTCGAGGCCGACTCCCGCGTCGCGGGCGATCGCCAGCAGGCGCACGGCGGTCAGCATGCCGTCGCCCGTGGTGGCAAATTCGCGAAAGATGACATGGCCGGATTGCTCGCCACCCAAAAGGGCGCCCTGGCGGACCATCTCTTCCAGCACGTACTTGTCACCCACCGGCGTGCGCAGCAGCCGGATGCCCTCGCGCGCCAGGGCCTTTTCCAGCCCGAGGTTGGACATCACCGTGGCCACCACAAGGTCGCCAGGCAAGTGTCCGACGGCCCGCAGTGCCCGGGCGGCGATGAGCAGGACGGCGTCTCCATCCACAGTCCGGCCACTCGAAGCCACGAAGATCGCCCGGTCGGCGTCTCCATCGAAGGCCACCCCGGCATCCGCCTTTTCGGCGAGCACGGCTTCCCGCAGCGCTGCGGTGTGCAATGCGCCGCAGCCCAGATTGATGTTCCGCCCGGTGGGCTCGCAGAACAGGGGTATCACGCGCGCTCCCATCCGGCGAAAGAGTTCCGGCGCCAGGCGGTACGCGGCTCCGTGGCCACAATCCACGACCAGGCGCAGGCCGCCGAGGGATCCCGAGAAGGTGGAGAGCAGATACTCCAGATAGCTCTGGTCCAGGCCAGCATCCGCGTTCAGGGGCGCGCGAGCCGGGGCCACGCCATTGGCGCGCAAGCGGAAGATCTCCTGCTCGACCGCGTGCTCCTCGTCATCCGGCAGTTTGAATCCGGAGTGCCCGAACACCTTGATGCCGTTGTCCTGATACGGATTGTGCGACGCGGAGATCATGATGCCGGCGACGAAAGGGCCCGTGCGCGTGAGGTAAGCCACACCCGGCGTGGTGATCACGCCCGCATACCGAACCCGCACGGCGCGCTCCCCGAGACCTCCGGCAACCTGTTCGGCAATCCACTGGCTGGACTCCCGGGTGTCGGCGCCGATCAGGATTTCCGGATCATCCCCTCCGTGCTGCCGCGCGTCACTCCCGAGCGCCACGCCGAAAGCATGGATGGTTTGCGGATCGAGCGGGTATTCGCCAGCCACGCCGCGTATGCCGTCCGTGCCAAATAATTCCTTGCCCATTCGCATCCCCGGAGAAGCTTCGATTCGCTGTTAGCGTAACTATTGATTGTAATCAACGCGCGAGGGGAGGTTTGGCAGCGTGATTCGATCGGCGGACCGTGACCCGCACTACGGCTTCGGGCGGCGTCTCAAAGCGCGCGCGGGAGTCGTCCACGAAAGCGTGCACGCGGAACTCGGCGGCGCTCACCACGCCGCTCAAGTCGATGGGATCGGTGACCGCCGCACGCACCCGCGCCACCCGGCTGGCCGGCCCGGAGATCCTGAATGCCGGCGGGCTCACGGTATAGCCGGCGATCTCGTAGCCGGGCTGGGGATTCTTGGAGAAGTGTACTTCGACCGGTACGCTGCGGCTCTCCACAGGCTCAAACTCGAAGCGTAACTGGGCCGGAAGGGCGCGCACCAGTTGCAGCCCACGGGGCAAAACCACGTTGTTCTCGCTGATGGAGAAGGTCTGCACCCCGGCGTGCGCCCGAGACATGTCCAGGACTACTGCGAAACGGCGGGGATCCCCGAAGTTGCGGAGATCCGAAGCGGGACCACGCAACTCCAGGTAAACGGACTCGACCACGCTCGAGCTGATGTCCAAATCGTCCGGGAGATCCTTGAACTCCACCGGCACGGAGCGGAACGTGGAGAGCTCGGGCTCGCTAGCCACCAAGATCCAGATGAGGACGGCGATGGCCACGGACAGGACCTTCCAAACGAAGTTGTGTGCGATCAAACTCCAGAGCTTGCGGGCCGCCTTCGCCTTCACGGCAGCTCCTTTTTGGGGGATTCGGACTCCTGCGCCAGCGGGATGTCGGCCGGCTGGTAATCCTCATTGACCAGCACCGCCGCTGGCGGCACTCCGAAATGCACGCAGATGCGGTCATCCACCTCGCGCAGGGAGAGGCCCGACTTTAGCTCCCCGGAAGCGGCCACGGAGATTCGCCCGGTCTCTTCGGAGACCACCAGGGAAAGGCAGTCTGTCTCCTCGGTGATGCCGATGGCGGCACGGTGCCGCGTGCCCAGCTTGCCGGAGAGCAGCGGGTTGGTGGTCAGGGGCAGGAAACAGGCTGCCGCCGCGATGCGATCCTTCTGGACAATCACCGAGCCGTCATGCAGGGCTCCTTTGGGCTCGAAAATGGAAAGCAGCAGGTCCCGGGTGAGTTGCGCTTCCAGGCGGACGCCGCTTTCGATAAAGGTGCGTAGCCCGATGTCCCGCTCCATGACGATGAGCGCTCCGATCTTCCGCTCGGAAAGACGCTTGAGAGCCATCAGGACCTCGTCGGTGGACTCAGGGCGCCGAAATCCGCGGCCCAGCCACCGCTTTCTGCCCAGGCGGGCCAGGGTGCGCCGGATTTCCGACTGAAACAGCACGATGATCGCCAGGGCAGTGTACGGAACGATATAGGAAAGGACGGAGCGCAGCGCTTCCAGTCTGCCCCAGATCGCGCCCACATACAGCGCCAGCATGATGAGGATGCCGAGCAGGATGTGTCCGGCGCGGGTGCCGCGCACGATCATCAACGCCTCGTAAACCAGGAGGGCGACTACCGCGATGTCGATGACCGCGCTCGGCGTGAGCTTCGGCGGCGTGATTTGGCAGAGCAGCAGCGGCATGGGGCCGGTTCAGCCCCTATCTTAGCTCACGGACGAGTTTTCGCAATCTCTTCGCCGGTGCCGGAGTTTCAGGCGCCGCGCTTTTTGCCGGAGGCGCCGGGAACCCGCACGTCCACCCGGCTGCCCTGCTGGAGTTTGTCCTGGCCATCCACGACTACCAACTCGCCCGCCGCGAGCCCCGCTTTCAAGGCTGCTTCGTTGCCTTCGGTGGTGTCCACCGTAATGGGGCGCACTTCGGCCTTGTGGTCCGCATTGACGACGTAAACAAAAGTACCTTGCGGACCGCGTTCCACGGCTGCTGTCGGCAGAATCACGGCGCCCCGGCGAACATCCAGCAGCACGCGCACGTTGACAAACTGATTGGGAAACAGGGCGCCGTCCTCGTTGGGAAAAACGGCTTTGAAGCGCGACGTGCCGGTGCTCTGATCGATCTGGTTATCCACGGTGAGCAATGACCCGGTGGCCACCCTCACCGTCCCGTCCCGGTTGTAGGCCTCCACCTGGAGGTGCTCGCCGGCGCGCAGCTTGCTCAATACGGCAGGAAGGTTGTCTTCGGGCAGCGTAAACAGCACAGCGATGGGCTGCAACTGAGTGATCACCACCAGCCCGTTGGGGTCGTTGGCATGCACCATGTTGCCTACGTCTATGAGGCGCAGGCCGATGCGTCCGCTGATGGGCGCGGCGATGCGGCAATACTCCAACTGGAGCCGGGCGCTGTCGATCATCGCCTTATCGGCCTCGATGGCGCCCTCGAATTGCCCCACGGTAGCAGCCTGGGTATCAAACTGCTGCTTGGGGATCACCTTAGCTTCGTAGAGCGCCTCATAGCGAGCCAGGTTCACCTTGGCGTCGTTCAATTGCGCCTGGTCGCGGGCCATCTGCCCCTGGGCCTGTTCGAGTTGCACCTGGAACGGCCGGGGATCAATTTCAGCCAGCACGTCTCCCTGGTGGACAAATTGGCCCTCCTGAAACGCCACCCGGATCAACTGGCCGTCGATGCGGCTCTTCACCGTCACGGTGTTGAAGGCGGTGACGGTTCCCAGCCCGTTCAGGTAATCCGGCAGGTCGCCCCGGTGCGCGGCCACGGCCACAACGGGCACGGCGCGCGGGCCACCGCGAGTCTGCGCGGGCGGAGCAGGCGGGCGCAGCGCGGGCATCCTCTCTCGCAGCCGGTAGCCGCCGTACGCTAACGCCGCCAGCATCAGCACCCAGACCCAACTCCGCTTCTTCCGGGGAGTTGGAGGCCCGAGCTCGCCGGAATGCCGTTTCGAAGGGTCTCGTTCAAGGGCGGAGGATGTGCTGGAATCCATTCTTCACCGACTGCGACTGCCGGCCAAAATGAGCAGATATCACTGGAGATAACGTTTGAAAGGCAGCGGAGGTTACCAGTCCGGCGCATTTGTGCGGGAACGCACCGGGCGAAAAGTGCATCCGGTTCGCTATACTCCGGCCAATGACCCCAGAAAATATCCTGCTATGCAACGGCACACTGGTGGATGGCAGCGGTGCGGCGGCACAGCCTGGCAATGTGCTCATGTCGGGCGAACGGATCGCCGCGGTCGGCCGTTTCGATGCGCCCGCAGATGCGACCGTCATCGACTGCCAGGATTGCGTCGTCGCCCCCGGGTTCATCGACGCGCATAGCCATTCGGACTTGCAGGTGCTCGAAGACCGCCGCGAAAAGACCGACCAGGGAGTCACCACGGAGGTCGTCGGCAACTGCGGTTTCTCTCCCTATCCTTACGGCAGCGCGCGGGAGCCACTGGTGGAGTTCGCCAACGGCATCTTCTGCGGCGAGGGAGAGTGGGGTTGGCATACGGCTGCGGAGTATTTGCGTCAGGTGGAGCGGCGCGCCACAAGGGCAGGCGTCCACTCGTTGGTGGGGCATGGAAGCCTGCGCGTCGCTGTGGCCGGGCACCAGCAGGGAGCGCTCCCCGCAGCCGTGCTGGGCAAGATGGTGGGAATTCTGGATGAGTCCCTGTCCGCAGGCGCCTGCGGGCTTTCCACAGGCCTGATGTATGCGCCGGGCTCCAGCGCTCCGTTCGACGAACTGCTCGAACTTTGCCGGGTGGTGGCGCGGCACAACAAGATCTGCACCACACACATACGGAGCTATTCCTGGCAGTTGCTCGAATCGGTGGACGAGCAACTGGAACTGGCGCGCCGCAGCGGGTGCCGGTTGCAAATTTCGCACCTCCAGGCGGTGGGGCGCGCCAACTGGGCCAAGCAGGAGCAGGCGCTCGAGAAAATCGAACGCGCGCGCGCCGAAGGCGTGGACGTGGCTTTTGACATCTACCCCTACACGGCCGGCAGCACCGTGATGACCCAGTTTCTGCCGCAGTGGGTGCTGGATGGCGGAGCCTCGGCCATGCTGGCGCGTCTGGCCAGCCCGGCGCAGCGCACCGAGATCGCGGCTCAGGTCCGCGACCAGACGGCGCAGCAGTGGAGCGACATCCTGGTGACTTCCGCGCGCACCTCGGCCAACCGCGCCCTGCTGGGCAAAAGCCTGTCCGAAATCGCCGGGTTGCGAGCCCTGGATCCTGTGGAAACGATGCTGCGTATCCTGGAGGAGGAGCAAGGCGAGGTCAACATCGTCTCCTTCAACCAGAGCGAGCCCAACCTGCGGCGCCTGCTGACGCATCCCCTGTGCATCGTCATCAGCGACGGCTTCTATGTCAAAGGCCTGCCACATCCCCGGCTCTATGGCACCTTCCCGCAACTGCTTTCGGAGATCTGCCGCAATCGCCAGTGGATGAGCCTGGAGGAGGCAGTGCATAAGGTGACAGCCAAGCCCGCCGCGCGCTTCCAGATGCGCGACCGGGGCTTACTGGCGGCCGGCATGCTCGCCGATATCACCGTGTTCGACCCGCGCCGCATCTCGAGTCCGGCCACGTACGCCGATCCGGAGCGCCGGCCCGAGGGCGTCCGGATGGTGTTCCGCAAAGGCCGGCGGCTCTAGTTATTAGTTAGGCCGGCCGCCCCGCCGGCATTTATCCCACTGCACGAGTGACCTGGGCGCGAATATCCATGCCTACTTCCGCATTCCAGGCCCGCAGGATGGCTTCAAAAACCAGTCCGCCCACCGCGCCCGAGCCGATGGGAATGCCATTGACCCGCGTCACAGGCGCCATGCAATAGGGGGTGGTGGTCACAAACATCTCGTCCGCGGTCAGGGCGTCGTGCAGTTGCAGTTCCCGTTCCTGAAACGGAATGCCAAGCTGCGCGCACAGCCGCATCACAATTTGCCGGCTGACCCCGCGCAGAATGTTGCGCGAAGAAGGCGAGAGGACCGCGCCGTCCTTCACCAGCAGGACGTTCGCGCCGCCGACTTCGGTGAGGTTGCCATCCAGGTCCAGCAGCAGGGGCATGGCCGCCGGGTCCACCAGGTGCGCCTCCTGTTCCGCCAGCCACCAGTGCAGGCGGCTGCGATTCTTGATCTTCGGATCCAGGCACTGCGGCGGCACGTGCCG
>JAJPJX010000072.1 GCA_021324015.1 Solibacteraceae bacterium
CTGGTGCGCTGCCGCGTGGAGAAATTCTTCGGCCGCTGACCGCGACTCGCCCGGCAGCACCAGCAGGAATTGCCCTCCGCCGCTTGATCCCAGCAGAATGCGCGCCAGACCCAGTTCCGCCAGCAATGCCCGGGGTAGCACTTCGCAGATCAGCGTGATCCACTGGGACCGTCCCGCCAGGAGTTCCTCTCCGTTCGACCGTGCTGGCACCGCCCCGGCAGATCGGGAAAGGAGGAACTCTTCTATGCCCAGGATTTTTCCTTGCAGAAGGATCTGTTCGGACATCTAGAGACAGAAAAGCTTGAGAAAACCCACTGTATCACAAGTACGAAGCTTGGGACCCCTGGCTTCTTACCTCAGTTTGTCAAGCAGAGTGGCCATGTCGAAACGCGTCCCGAACAAGAACCGCAGATCACTGGCGCCCCGGCCTACGTTGGCGTCGAAGCCCACCATGAGGGGCGTGCGTGGAATTTTCAGCCGTCCCTCGAACGCCCAGCGCCGCGAGCCGGGAATGTTGCCCCAGCGGCCCACCAGACAATCCAGGTAGCTCACCAGATCCGGGGCGACTCCAGATGTTCCGGTCCCGCCATAATGGCCCAGCCGCACTCCGTATCCCTGAAAGGTGAAGAAATTTTCAGCATTTGCGCCGGCCGGCGGCTGGCCCGTGGTCTCCAGGCCCAGTTTCACCACCGGCGCGGCGAACAACGCGCCGCTACCCGCCTCCGGTGTGCTCCACTCGGTGGTGATCACCGGCAGGTAGAAACCCATCTGCACCTGAGCGCTGCGGCGGGATTCGACGGTGTCCGTCGCGGTCACGGGGATGGAGGTCAGCCGCGTATCGAAAAAAGAACCCACCATCAGCCGCCGGAGCGGCCCTGCAGGCGCATAGCGCCAGACCTTTTCCAGGTCGAAGGCGAGGAACAGGTCCTGCTTCGAGAAGCTCTGGTTCTGTTCGGAGAGCACGACCCCTCCTGAGAAGTAGGCCCGCACCAGGCCCCAATCGTAACCGTTGGTCGACGGCGGATCTCCTGCCCGGAGCCCGACGGCCGGCAGCAGGAGCACAAGGAAGAACAGGGAAACACGTTGCAAAGAGACAGCCCCCTCTGCTTGACGAGTGCAGAAAATCAGATCTGATTCTCAGAAAGCTTGAGAGAAACTCCCGGGGGACCCACCAGCATTCACGGGAGAAACATCCGTGCGACTCCGAATGTGCATCTCTGCGTTGGCTTTCTGTCTGACGCTGCCGGGGTTTATGCTGGCGAGTCCCCCGGCGCGGCGTACTGCCGGCGGCCGTGTTGGCCCGCAGGCTGCGGCCTCGGATAACGAAATCGAAAAAGCCATCCGTGGCAGGCTGGCAGCGTCCCGCATTTCCTCCGATCACTTCACGGTGCGCGTGCAGGGCGGGGTCGCCGTGCTCGAAGGCCAGACCGGAGTGATCCAACACAAGGGGACCGCCACGCGGCTGGCGAAAAGCGCCGGAGCCCTCCGCGTGGACAACCGCATTCAGATCAGCCAGGAAGCCCGCCAGAAGGCCGCCGCCAACCTGACCCAGGGGCGGCGCCGCGCCCAGATTAAGCGCAGCGAGACGAGTCCCCGTTCCGAACGGGACAGCGGCCGGAAGAACTGACGGCCCACGCCGGCCCCGTGCTAGACTGACTCCATATCCTGCGAAGACTTCCATGAAACTGTGGTTTGCATCTCTACTCGTCTGTCTGGCCGCCGAAGCCCAAACCGGCGCCCCGCAGAGCCCGGCCGCTCTCGATCTGCCTCCCGATACCGTGGTCGCGACCTATGCCAGCGGCCGTAAACTGACCTTTGGAGAGCTCAAGAAGTTTTCCGCCTTCCTTCCCCCCCAGATGCAGCAAATGGCCATGCGGGATCGCAAAGGCTTCGTGCAGCAGTATCTCCTGATGAACCGCCTGGCGGAACTCGCAATCCAGTCCAAGCTTGATCAGCAGAGCCCCACTAAGGAACAACTGGAGTTCAACCGCACCTACGTGCTCATGAACGCGGAATTGAATGACACGCTGAACAACATCATCGTGCCGCCCGCCGAGCAGCAACGCTTCTACGACATGAATCGCAGCCGCTTCAGCCAGGTGAAGGTCAAGGTGCTCTATATCTCGTTCAGCTCAAATGCCGCCCACGACGGTAAAAAGGTCCTCACCGAGCCGGAGGCAAAGACCAAGATCGAGAAGTTGCTGGCGGAAGTCCGCGGAGGCGCGGATTTCGTCAAGCTCGTCAAAACCAATTCCGAGGACGCCACCTCCGCCGCCAAGGACGGCGATTTTGGCACTATCCGCCGCACCGACAACATCCCGGAAGGCATCCGCAACGCGGTGTTTGCCCTGAAGCCAGGCCAGGTTAGCGAACCGGTGCGCCAGCCCAACGGCTATTACCTGTTCCGGGCTGAGGAAATCGGGATGCAGCCCTATGCCGAAGTGAAGGAGCAGATCCTCAACGAGCTCCGGCAGGCCCGGTTTAAAGACTGGATGGATCAAACGACCCGCAGCCTAAACCTGAAGTTCGAAAGTCAGGATTTCTTCAAGTAGTACTTAGGGGGAATCCCCTCTTGGGGCGACTTTCGCTTTTTGTTCACTACAGACCACTACATATTGGGGTGACAGCCAGCGCTACAGACGGTCTTGTAGTGCGGTAACTCCGCGCCAATCAATCACTTTCTTGAAATTAAATCTTGCAAAGGACGAGCCGGTCATGCCACAATTTGTTGTGGCCGAAAGTGGCTGAATTTGGCCCCCCGTGGCCAGAAGTGGAACCAAATGAGCGAAGAGGCTCAAGTCGGATCGCCGGTGGAACCCCCCCGCGGGATGTTCCCGGTGCGCCTGGACGACAAGGGCCGCCTCAAGCTGCCCGTGGTCTTCCAGCAGTATCTGGACGCGATGCCGGAGAAAAAACTGTTTGTCACGAGCCTGGATCGCCGCACAGCCCAAATATACCCGATGTCGGTGTGGAGAGAGAACGAAAAGTTCTTCGAAAATTTCCGGGAGAATCCGCGAGTGGCGCGCAACGTGGCCTTCAACGCCGCCGACCTGGGTGCGGACGCCGAGATGGACTCGCAGGGCCGGGTCTTGTTCCCCACGGAACTGCGGCGCGAACTGGGCATGGAGAACCAGACGGTGCGGCTGTTCGCCTACCGGGGGCGGATCGAGGTATTGAGCGAGGCGATTTACCAGGAGCGGAGAAAGGAAGCCTCCGAGTCGCCCGCGGAGAGCCTGGAGATTCTGGAGCGGGCGGGGTTGAAGTGATGCCTTATGCACTTCCCGGTGATGGCGGCAGAAGCGGTCGAATATCTGGCGATCCGGCCCGGGGGGATCTACGTGGACGCTACAGCCGGCCTGGGAGGGCACACGGCGGAAATCGCCCGGAGACTGGACACCGGAATGGTGATTGCCAACGACCGGGATGCGGCATCACTGGAGATGGCGCGGCGCAATACGGCGGAATGGGCCAGCCGCATCCACTGGAGCCGCCGCCGTTTCTCGGAATTGGACGCGGCGCTCGAGGAATGCGGCGTGGAGCGCGTGGATGGACTGCTGGCGGACCTGGGAGTGAGCCGCTACCAGTTGACCGACGCCGGGCGCGGATTTTCACTGCAGAGCGATGGGCCGCTGGACATGCGCATGGACCCCACCACGGGCACGACGGCGGCGGACATCGTGAATCACTACGCCGAGAAGGCGATCGCCGATCTGATCTTTCAGCTCGGCGAGGAAAGGAGGGCGCGGAGGATAGCCAGAGCGATCGTTCGGGCACGGCCCATACGGAGCACACTGCACTTGGCCAGTGTAGTGGAAGGGGCCGTGCCGCGAACGAGTCATTTGCATCCCGCTACAAAGACTTTCATGGCGCTGCGCATCGCGGTCAACGACGAACCAGGGGAACTGGACCGGTTGCTGGCCGTAGGCCCCGGCCTACTGCGCAAGGGCGGCCGAATGGTAGTGATTTCGTTCATGTCGAGCGACGACCGCAAGGTCAAGGAACGGTTCCGGAGCCTGGCGCGGGAAGGGCAGGTCGTGCTGCTCACCAAACATCCCATTCCGCCCTCCGGGGAAGAGATTCAGCAAAATCCACCGTCCCGCAGCGCGAAACTGCGGGCGCTGGAGATGAAGTAACGAGGATCTGAAAAACATCATGGCGACGTTGGCGACATTCTTCAGGCGATCGGAAGCGCCGGCTTCCGTCGAGACCGGCACCCAGAGGCACGTCCCGCGGCTCGAACCGGATATTTTCCGGCTTCGCGCCCTCCCCAATGAAGACGTCTTCTTTTACTGCAAACCCATCGACAACTCGCGCGTCGTGCGGGAGGCGGATCCCCGCTCCGGCGGCGAGTGCTGGTCCGCTATCGGGGCCGCCTGCGTGGTGGCAGTGTTGCTCACCAGCGTGCTCGCTCCCAATGTCGCCGGCACTTTGGCCGGTTACAAGCTGCAAGCCCTCAAGGAAGAGCAGCGCAGGCTGATCGATGAGCGGCGCGTGCTGGAACTCGAAGAGGCCCGGCTGCTCAGCCCGGCGCACCTCGAGGAACTGGCCCGCGGCCGCAAGATGGTGGCACCCGCGCCCGGCCAGGTGATTCACCTCGACCCCAAAGGCGACGGATCGCTGGCCATGAACGTGCCGAAATAACACAGGGACTGGGCGAGCCTCTCTCCCCCTGTCGATTTTGGGTCCTATGGACGCACGCGCGGAAGCCAATCGGCGGCTGGTCTGGCTCGCGGGAGCCATCGTGCTGTGGGCCTTCTGCCTGCTGGCTAAGATTCTCTCGATTCAGGTGGTGCACCATGCCGACTATGCCGCCGTGGCGCGCCAGCAGCAGGAGCGCCTGGTGGAGATTCCGGCTCCGCGCGGCACGATTTTCGACCGCAGCGGGGAACCCCTGGCGATGAGCGTGCCCATGGATTCGGTGTTCGTCAATCCCCTGCGCCTGCCTGACCTGAAGGTCGCTTCCGAAATTCTCTCCAGCATCCTGGGCATGGACCGCGACCAGCTCTACGGGCGCATGAAATGGTACCAGGACAACCACCGGGGATTTATGTGGGTGAAGCGCAAAATCACGTTGGCGGAGGCGCAGCGCTTGCGCAGCCTGAACCTGGAGTGGATCGAGTTCCAGACGGAGAGCCAGCGGCACTATCCCGGCGGCAGTGTGGCGGCGCAGGTGCTCGGCTCGGTGGACCGCGAGGAGCACGGCAACTGGGGCATCGAAATGAGCCTCGACACCACGCTGGAGGGTATTCCGGGGACGGCGCGCCTGCTCACGGACGTCAAGCGACGCGGTATTGACGCCCGCCTGGACAACGAGCCGCACGCCGGCGAATCCATCACCCTGACCATCGACTCGCGCATTCAGTTTGCCGCCGAGCAGGCCATTGCGCAGGCGGTGGAAGAACACCACGCCCAAACCGGCAGCGTGGTGGTGATGAACCCCAACACCGGGGAGATCCTGGCGTTGGCCAGTTATCCCACGTTCGATCCCAACCGGCCGCCCCACGCCGGCGAGGATCCGAAGGCCCGCATCAACCAAGCGCTTTCCTCACCTTTCGAACCCGGCTCGGTGTTCAAGGTGGTGACCCTTTCGGCGGCGCTCGAAACCACCAATCTGACGCCGGATTCGATCATCAATTGTGGTAATGGAAGTATCACCCTGTTCGGGCGCACCATTCACGAAGCGCACGGAGGCTACGGATCCATACCCATGCGGATGGTGCTGGTCCGGTCGAGCAACATCGGCGCCATCCAGATCGGACTACGGGTAGGTCAGAATAACCTGTACGACTACGTGCGCCGCTTCGGCTTCGGCCAGAGGACTGGCATCCAACTGCCAGCCGAGTCACCCGGCATCCTGCGCAAGCTAACCCGCTGGCAGCCCACCTCGCTGCCGTCGGTGGCCATGGGCCACGAAGTCAGCGTTACGACCCTGCAACTGGCACAGGCCTGCGCGGTGATCGCCAATGGCGGGCTACTGGTCCGGCCGAGGATCATCCTGCGGAAGGGTGACGCGCCGTATCCATCCGCTCCACCGCGGAGGATCCTGCAACCGGAGACCGCCATCACCATGCGCCAGATGATGGAAGGGGTGGTGGTCCTGCCCCAGGGCACCGGACACCGCTATGCCCGTTTGGAGGGCTACACCAGCGGCGGCAAGACCGGCTCCGCGCAAATTTACGATTACGCCGCGCGCCACTATACGCACAGCTACAACGCCTCCTTCATGGGTTTCGCGCCGGTCACAAATCCCGCTATCGTAGTAGTAGCGACGGTCAACGGAACACACGGCACGGCCGGCTTCGGCGGCCCCACGGCGGCGCCGGTTTTCCGTGTGGTGGCGCAGGAAGCGCTACGGGTTTTGGATGTGCCGAAGGACCTGCCGGATGAGCCGGTTACAAATGTGGCCGAAGGGCCTAAGCCCCTGGAAAGCGAGGATGATGTGGCGATCGCCGACCTGGCTGACCCCAGCGCCGCAGCCATCGAACAACGGGCCGAGACCCGGATGCCGCCCGCCGGGCCAGTGCCTTCGCCGGTTGTGCCAGACGGGCCGCGCGTGCCGAATTTCCAGGGAATGACTATGCGGGCCGTTGTCGCCACGGCTTCGGAAAAGGGTTTGCCGGTGCTGCTGGACGGGAGCGGTATCGCCCGCGTGCAGCAGCCGGCGGCAGGGGCCATTCTGCATGAGGGAGAACGGATTCGCGTCCTGTTTGCCAGATGAACCTAGGCCAACTACTTGCGGGAGTCCGGCTGAAACAGCCGCTTTCGCCGGAGCTCGCGAACCTCTCTGTAGAAGGCCTGGAGTACGACTCCCGGCGGGCGGGTCCGGGGTTTGTCTTCTTCGCCTTCCCCGGCAGCCGTGTAGACGGCCGGGAATTTGCCCGGGATGCGGTGGCGCGCGGAGCCATCGCGGTGGTCAGCGAATCTCCGGCACCGGAAGAGGGGACCGGGCCCTGGATCCAGGTGGAGCATGGCCGTCAGGCCCTGGCACTGGCTTCCCGCAATTTCCACGGCTGCCCGGACGAGCGCCTGCTCCTGACGGGCATCACCGGCACCAACGGCAAAACCACTACCGCCTATCTGGTGGATTCGGTGCTCCGCAGCGCGGGCAAGACCACCGGTATGATCGGCACCATCGAATATCACTTGGCGGCCAAAGTGCTGCCAGCCGTGAACACCACGCCCGAATCGCTGGATCTGCACCGCTTTTTCACCGAACTGGAGCGAGCCGGAGGGACCCATGCCACCATGGAGGTCTCCTCGCACGCGCTGGCGCTGGGGCGCGTGTACGGGCTGCGCTTCCACACCGCGATTTTCACCAACCTGAGCCGCGATCATCTGGATTTCCACCAGACGATGGAGGCGTATTTTGCCGCCAAGCAGTTGCTGTTCCGCGGGGCGGGCGGCCCCCCGCCCGCGCATGCCGTAATCAACCGCGACGACCCGTACGGCCGGCGGATTTCGCCACCGGAGGGCACACAAATCCGCTGGTACGGCCTGGGGCAGGACGCCAACGTGCGAGCGCGGCACATCTCTTCCAGCCTGCAGGGGTTGCGTTTCGAGGTTCAGGCCGGCAAGATGCGGTTTCCGGTGGAGTCCGCGTTGATCGGCAAGATCAACGTGTACAACATCCTGGCCGCCTGCGCGGCGGGCCTGAGCTACGGCCTGGCGCCGGAGATCATCGCCCGGGGCATCGCCGCCCTGCGCGCCGTGCCCGGCCGGTTCGAGCGCGTCGACGAGGGGCAGCCCTTCCTGGTGGCCGTGGACTACGCCCACACGGACGACGCCCTGCGCAACACCCTCTCCATGGCCCGCACGCTGGGTCCCAAACGCATCATCACCCTGTTCGGCTGCGGCGGCGACCGCGACCGCGCCAAACGCCCGCTGATGGGCCAGGCGGCGGGCGAACTCAGTGACTTCGTGGTGCTCACCAGCGACAATCCGCGTTCGGAAGATCCTCTGGCCATCATGAACGATGCGCTAGTGGGCATCCGCCGCACGGATGTGGCCCACGTCATCGAACCCGACCGGGCGGCGGCCATCGCCCGGGCGATCAGCGAAGCGGGACCGGGCGACATCGTCATCCTGGCCGGCAAGGGCCACGAGACTTACCAAGTGCTGAAAGACCGCACCATCCATTTCGACGACCGCGAGGCAGCCCGGGAGGTGCTCCGCAGCTTCGGCTACAAGGACCGCAAATGAGGCTGCCGCTCAGCTACGTCTTCGAGCGGACGCTTCCCGGCGGCGAAGTGATGGTGACCGGCTGGAGCGTAGACAGCCGCACGCTGGCGGCGGGCGACTTGTTCTTCGCCTTGCGCGGCCCCAACCACGACGGGCACGATTATGCAGCGGCAGCCCTGGCCATGGGCGCAGCGGGCGTGGTGGTCGAGCACCCCCTCCCCGCGGAGAATGCCCTGGTGGTTCCGGATACCCTGGCCTTTCTGCAATCGCTGGCCGCCCGGGTGCGCGCGCGCTGGGGCGGCACCGTGGTGGGCGTCACCGGCAGCGCCGGCAAAACCACCACCAAGGACGCCATCGCCCACGTGCTCTCCTCCGCGTTTCCCGTGGGCAGGACCGTGGGCAACTGGAACAATCACGTCGGCGTGCCGCTGTCCATCCTGCGCCTGCCGGACGAGTGCAACGTGGCCGTCCTGGAGATGGGCATGAATCACGCGGGCGAAATTCGCCAACTGGCTGCGATCGCGAAGCCCGATCTCGCGGTGGTCACCAACGTGGGCTACGCGCACGTCGAGAATTTCGACTCCATCGAAGGAGTGGCCCTGGCGAAGCGCGAACTGGTCGAGGGCCTCTCGCCCGCCGGCACCGCCATTCTCAACGCGGATGATCCACGCGTGGCACGCTTCGCCGACATCCATCCCGGCCCGGTCATCACCTTCGGTTTTTCCGAGGGCGCCAGTGTGCGGGCCGAAGCAGTGGAGTACGGTACGGAGCGGACGCGCTTCCGGGTGTGCGAGGTGGAATTCGAAACCCGCCTGGCTGGCCGTCATGGCGTCCTGAACGTGCTGGCCGCCCTGGCGGCCGCCCGGGCGTTCGGGATTCCGGCGGCACGCCTGCGCGAAGTGGTGGCCAGTTTCGCTCCACTGAACATGCGCGGCCAGCGTCTGGAGCACGCCGGCGCCACCATCTGGAACGATTGCTACAACTCCAACCCCGAAGCCGTCCGCGCCATGGTGGACGTGCTCCGGGAGACCCCGGCCGGGCGGCGTATCGCTGTGCTGGGGGAGATGCTCGAGCTTGGCCGTTCGGCCGAGAGCCTGCACCGCGAAGTGGGCAAGTACGTCGCGGATCGCGGGATTGACATGCTGATTGGCATACGCGGCGCCGCCCGCCAAATGGTCGATGAGGCCAGGCGCGCGGGACTGTCGGACGGCGCCGCGCACTTTTTCGAGGATCCCGCCGCGGCCGGGGAGTTCGTCAAAGACCTCATTCGCCCCGGCGACGCCGTGCTGTTCAAAGGTTCGCGGGGCGTGCGGGTGGAGCGCGCGCTGGAAAGGGTATTGGGGTAGTTCGGCATGCTCTATTTTTTGCTCTACGAAAAGCTTTACCCCTACATCAGCCCGTTCCGGGTGTTCCGCTACAACACTTTCCGCACGGCTTTCGCCAGTCTCACGGCCCTGTTCCTGTGCATCGCCCTGGGGCCCTGGCTGATCCACAAGTTGCGCCAGTTTCAGATCGGGCAGTACATCCGTGAAGAAGGCCCCAAATCTCATCAGAAGAAGGCCGGCACGCCCACCATGGGCGGGGTGCTGATCATCATCTCCATCGTCATCCCCACGCTGCTCTGGGCGGACCTGCGCTTTCCGTACGTGTGGATTGCCTTGGCGGCCCTGGTGGGCTACGGCACGATCGGCTTTCTGGATGACTATGCCAAGGTCACGCGGCAGCGGAACCTGGGCCTGACGGGGCGGCAAAAGATGTTCTTCCAGGTGGCGCTGGCCTTCCTGTTCGCCGGCATCCTGATGGTGATGCGCTCTTACGGCGGCTACTCCACCAGCATGAATGTGCCGTTCTTCAAGCAATTCAAGCCCACGCTGCTGATCCAGCCGCTGCTCTCCGACCCCTGGACGTTCCTGCTGGGGATCTTGCCCTTCTTCATATTCGTGGCCTTCGTGATCGTGGGCGCCTCCAACGCGGTGAATCTGACGGACGGACTGGACGGCCTGGCGATCGGCCTGATGGTGATCGCTTCCGGCGCCTTGACCGTGCTCAGCTACGCCGGCGGTCACGTGGTGCTGGCCGAGTACCTGCAGATCGCGCGCAACCCCCGTACCTCCGAGCTGACGATTTTCTGCGGCGCCATGACCGGCGCCAGCCTGGGATTTCTCTGGTACAACGCTCACCCGGCGGAGATCTTCATGGGGGACGTGGGGGCGCTGGGTCTGGGAGGCGCCATGGCCATGGTAGCCATCCTGATCAAGCAGGAAGTGCTGCTGGTCTTCATCGGCGGCGTGTTCGTGCTGGAAGCTCTCTCCGTCATTTTGCAGGTGGGCAGTTTCAAGTTGCGCGGCAAGCGGATCTTCAAAATGGCGCCGCTGCACCACCATTTTGAGGCCTTGGGCTGGACCGAGTCGAAGATTATCGCGCGCTTCTGGATCTCCGGCCTGGTGCTGGCGTTGTTCGCCCTGACGACCCTAAAGCTGCGATGAAACCGGAGTCCTCATCCCGCGCACCGATGCCGAGCCTTCCGGGCCTGAGCGCGCTCGTGGTGGGCCTGGAAAAGTCCGGGGTGGCCTCCGCGGAGTTGCTGCTGCGTGAGGGCGCACGAGTCCGCACCACGGACTCCAACCCCGCAAAAGCGGCGGCCGTCGAGCACCTGGGCGTACCGTTTGCGCCGCAGGCCTCCGGCGTCTTTGAAGGCGTCGATCTGATCGTCCTCTCGCCCGGGGTTCCCGCGGACCTGCCGGAACTGGAAGCCGCTCGGCGGCGCGGTGTTGTGGTGGTCGGGGAAGTCGAACTGGCCGGTCGCTTCTTGAAGGGCAAGACGGTGGGCATTACCGGCACTAACGGCAAGACCACCACCACAGCGCTGACAGGCCACATTTTACAGAGCGCCGGCATCCCTGCGCAGGTAGGCGGCAATATCGGCACGGCGGTCACGGCCATGGTGGCATCTTCCCGCCACGGCCAGTGGAACGTGTTAGAACTTTCCAGCTTCCAGCTCGAAACCATCGTGGAGTTTCGCGCGCACGTGGGCATCTGCCTGAATGTCACCCAGAACCATCTGGACCGGCACCACACGTTCGCCGCTTATACCGCCGCCAAAGGCCGGCTGTTCGAAAATCAGCAGCCGGGCGACTTCGCTATCCTGAACGCCGATGACGCCGTGTGCGTGAACTACGCCGCCGCGACGCGCGGCGCACCGCTGTGGTTCAGCGCCACACGGGCGGTCACGCCGGGCATCTGGCTGGAAGGCGGGAAACTCTGTTTCGACGGCGAGCTGCTGATGGCGGCCTCCGAAATCCCCATCCGCGGCCGGCACAACATCGAAAACGTGATGGCTGCCGCGGCCGCGGCGCGCCTGGCCGGAGCCTCGCTTGGAGCTATCGCTGCCGCCGTGCGCACCTTTCGGGCGGTCGAGCACCGCCTGGAATTCGTACGCAGCCTCCGGGGAGTGGATTTCTACAACGACTCCAAGGCTACCAGCGTGGACGCCACGCTAAAGGCCCTGGACGCCTTCAGCGGAGGCCTCTGGGTCATCCTGGGCGGCAAGGACAAAGGCAGCGACTACACGCCGCTGCGCGCGCCGTTGGGCCAGAAGGCGCACGCCGCGCTGCTGATCGGCGCCGCCGCGATCAAAATCGAGAAACAATTGAATGGCGCCGTGCCGCTCGTCCGGAGCGGAGCCCTGGAACAGGCGGTGGCCCATGCCTGGCAGCATGCGCAGCCCGGCGATACGGTGCTGCTGGCGCCCGCCTGCGCCAGCTTCGACCAGTTCCGCAGCTTCGAGCACCGCGGCCAGGTATTCAAAGACCTCATCCGCAAACTGGAGCCACAGACCTGACATGTCGCAGCGATTGAAGACCGACCGGATTCTGTTTTTCACCACCATCGCGCTGACGTTCTTCGGCATCATCATCCTGTACAGCGCGTCCTCGGTAATGGCCCAGTTGAAGTACGGCTCCACCTGGCACTTCGTCACCCGCCAGTGCCTTTGGCTGGCTGGCGCCACGTTCTTCATGATGGCGCTCAAAAAGACCGACTATCACCGGCTCCAGAACCCCGCGGTGGCATTCAGCGCCATCGGGCTGGCCCTGGTGCTGCTGGTGGCGGTCTATTTCGTGGACTCCGCGCACCACCGCTGGATCCGGCTGGGGCCCCTGGGCCTGCAGCCCTCCGAACTGGCCAAGCCCGCCCTGGTGGTCTTTCTGGCTTTCTTCGTCACCTGGCGCGCACGGGCCATCAACACACGCTACACGCTGGTGCCCGCGGCGCTGGCCGTCGGTCTGGTGATCCTCGCAGTGGTGGTGGCCGACCTGGGCACGGCCATCGTGCTGGGCGTCACTGCCACGGTGGTTTTCTTCGTGGCAGGCCTGGAAAAGCGTTACTGCATCGTGGTGGGCATCTGTGCCGTCATCGGGGTCTGCCTCTTCGTGGTCGCCAAGCCCTACCGGGTGGCGCGCGTGGTGCATTTCTTCGATCCGGACTACCAGTTCGTAGGCAGCTTCGACACGAACGGCCATATCCGGGACTATCTTCAAAAATCGCTGACTTCGCGGGACACCAACTACCAGAGCGAACAGTCCAAGATTGCTGTGGGAGCGGGCGGACCGCTGGGGGCCGGCCTGATGCAGGGCAAGCAGAAGCTCCTTTATCTTCCGGAAGCGCACACGGACTTCATCTATGCCGTGGTGAGCGAGGAGCTGGGAATGTTCGGCTCGGTGGGGCTGTTATTCGCCTTCCTGGTCATCTTCTGGCGCGGCTTGCGGACCACGGTGCTCATGTCGGACGACTTCGGGCGCTATCTGGCGCTGGGGGTCACCACCATGATCGTGGTCCAGGCGTTCATTAACATCAGCGTGGTGCTGGGGATTGTGCCCACCAAGGGTATTCCTCTGCCGATGATCAGTTCCGGCGGCAGTTCGCTGCTGAGCACCCTGGTTTCCCTGGGCATTCTGATGAACGTTTCGGAGCATGTCGGCTAAAGTCTTCCTCATGGCGGGCGGCGGGACAGGCGGCCATGTGATTCCGGCGCTGGCGGTGGCCCGGGAACTGCGGCAGCGCGGCCACGAGGCGATCTTCGTGGGAACCGACCGGGGGCTGGAAGCCCGCCTGGTTCCCGCGGAAGGTTTCCCGTTGGAACGGGTGCGGATCGGCGGGTTGAAGCGCGTGGGAATCCGGCAGACCGTAGCGACGCTCTGGCAGTTGCCCTCAAGCACCCTGCGCTGCGCCCGGCTGCTCGAAGCCAGGCGAGTCTCGGCCGTCTTCAGCATGGGCGGCTACGTGGCCGGGCCGCCTGTGTTGGGGGCGCTGCTAAAGCGGGTACCGGTGGTGATCATGGAGCCGAACGCCATTCCGGGCTTCACCAACCGGCGGATCGGGCGCTTTGTGGCGCGCGCCCTGATCAGCTTTCCGGAAACCGCCATCTACTTTTCCAAAGGGTCCACCGATCTGACCGGGCTGCCGGTACGCGAGGAATTCTTCGCTCTCGATCCGAAACCCCGGGAAAACGTCCTGACCGTGCTGATCACCGGGGGAAGCCAGGGCTCACGGCGGCTCAACGAAGCCGCGCGCGCCAGTTGGCCGCTGTTCCGCGAGTCCGGCTTTCCGGTCCGCCTGATTCACCAAGCCGGCCGCTCCCAGTGCGACGAACTGGCAGCCGGGTTTGCCCTCACGGGGCTGGCTGGCGAGGTCGTCCCCTTCCTGACGGACATGCCCGGGGCTTTCGCGCAGGCGGACCTGGTGGTGTGCCGCTCCGGCGCCGGCGCGGTGGCCGAACTGGCCGCCGCGGGCAAACCATCCGTGCTGGTGCCCTTCCCCCACGCCGCCGACCAGCACCAGTTGCGCAACGCCGAAGCCTTCGCCCGGGCGGAGGCCGCGCTGCTGGTGCGCGACGCAGACTTCTCCGGCGAGAGACTGTTTCAAACCGTGACCACCCTGGTCGCCGAGCCCGGGCGCCTGGAACGTATGGGCGCCGCCGCGCGCCGTTTCGCCCGCCCCGGGGCCGCCCGGCGGGCGGCCGATGTGCTGGAGGAGGTGGCCCGGTGAGAACAGCTTCTTCACGGTCGCGGCTCGGTAAGAAGGGACGCGCGTTCGCCGCATCATGTTTTCCATTGACACCGGAGCCTGAAGCCGAAACAATGAGCAGAGGAAATGTTTTTTAGACCGCAGCATCTGCACTTCACCGGCATCGGCGGCATCGGGATGAGCGGTATCGCCGAGGTGCTGCTGAACATGGGATACGAAATCAGCGGCTCGGACCTGCGGCGGTCGCCCACCACGGATCACCTGGCGCAGCTTGGCGCCCGGATCTACGAAGGCCACGCGGCCGAAAACGTAGCCGGGGCGCGCGCGCTGGTGATCAGCTCCGCGGTGGATCCGCAAAATCCCGAGGTGCAGGAGGCCCGGCGGCTCCAGATTCCCGTCATCCCCCGGGGCGAGATGCTGGCGGAACTGATGCGCCTGAAGTACGGCATCGCCATCGCGGGCAGCCACGGCAAAACCACCACGACCTCCATGGCCGCCACGGTGCTGAACTACGCCGGCCTCGATCCTACCGTGGTCGTAGGCGGAAAGGTGGGCACCATGGGAGGCTCGAACGCGCGCCTGGGCCACAGCGATTTTCTAGTGGCCGAGTCAGACGAAAGCGACCGCTCCTTTCTCAAGCTGGCCCCCATCCTGGCGGTGGTCACCAACGTCGACCGGGAACACCTGGACTGCTACAGCTCGCTCGACGACATTCGCGGCGCCTTCATCGAGTTCGTCAACAAGGTGCCGTTTTACGGGGCGGCCATCGTCTGCCTGGATGACGAAAACGTGCAGAGCATCCTGCCGGCCATCACGCGCCGCACCATCACTTATGGGACCACCTCGCACGCCGACCTGCGCGCAGCCGAGATCGCGGCCGGTCCGTTTGCAAGCGATTTCCGGCTGTCTTTCCGCGATACGGACCTGGGCCGCTTCCACCTGGGGGTGGCCGGCGAGCATAACATCCTGAACAGCCTGGCCGCGGTGGCAGTGAGCCTGGAACTGGATGTAGCGCCGGATGTGATCCGCCGGGCGCTCGAGACCTTTAACGGCGTGGACCGGCGCTTTCAGGTCCGCGGCCAGGAGCGCGGCATCACGGTCATCGACGACTACGGCCATCATCCCACCGAAATCCGCGCCACCCTGGCGGCCGCGCGGCTGCGCGGTTTCCGCCGCATTCACGTGCTGTTCCAGCCGCACCGCTACAGCCGGACCATGCACCTGATGGACGAATTCGGGCGCGCCTTCCACCAGGCGGACAGCGTCTTCGTGCTGGATATCTACGCCGCTTCGGAAAAGCCCATCCCTGGCGTGACCGCCGAAGCCCTGGCCGAGCGCATCCGGCAGTTCGGCCATCGCGGCGCCGAATACGTCGGCACTATGGAGCGCGGCGTGGAGGCGCTTTGGAGTGCTGCCCGCGAGGGCGACCTGGTGCTCACTTTGGGCGCCGGCAATGTCTGGCAGGCCGGCGATGCGTTGCTGGCCCGCTTGCGGGAGGAGCCGCGTGGCTAAAGTCGCAGCCAAGACCCGGTCCACCCGCGAAGCCCGGCCGGCGGCCTCGCGTTTGCGCTCCTGGCTGAGCACCCTGGCCTGGTGCGCCGTATTCGTCTCCAGCGCCATGGCCGCGCGGAAGGTGCATCAGTTCGTCATCACCGATCCTCAGTTTCTGCTCTCCGCCGCCAACCGCGATTCCATTCTCATTCAGGGCATCACGTACACGCCCCGGACGGAAGTCCGGCGGCTCTTCGAGCAGGACTTCGGCCGCAGCATTTTCTCCATCCGTCTGCAGGAACGGCGCCGGCGGCTGCGGGCCATCGACTGGGTGCAGGACGCGGCAGTCCTGCGCATCTGGCCCAACCGTCTGCTGGTGCGCATCACTGAGCGCAAACCCGTGGCTTTTGTCAATCTGGTGGTCCGACCGGAAACGGGTGGCCCTTCCAGCGTCATGCTCATCGACCCGGAGGGCGCGCTGCTCGAACCGCCGACGCGGGCCCGGTTTGCGTTTCCGGTCCTGAGCGGCGTCACCGACGAGATGTCCACCGCCGACCGGCGCGCGCGCGTTCAGGCCATGCTGAGCCTGCTGGCGGAACTGGGGCCGGCCGCCAAGGACATCTCCGAGATCCGGATCGCATCCTTCGACAATGTGGCTGTGATTGCCCAAGTGGAAGGGCGGGCGCTGGAGCTGATCCTGGGGGACGGGAATTATGCCCGGCGCTATCAGAATTTCCTGAATCACTATCCGGAGATTCAGAAGCGCGCCGGAAACGTCACGACGTTCGATCTGCGGCTCGACGACCGCATCACGGCGAAGGAATAGGGGTTCATGTCCGGGAAGACATTCTATGCGGCGGGGCTGGATGCGGGCAGCGAGCGCATTCGCCTCGTGGTTTGTGTGCTGGAAGACGGGCGGCTGCGGCTGGTGGGGCGCGGCGAGGCTCCCTCGGCGGGCTGGGTGAAGAGCCGTATCGCGGACCAAGCTGCGGTGACGGGCTCCATCCTGACCGCTCTGCGGGAGGCGGAGGCGGCCGCGGGCGTCTCGCTGGAAAGCGTTGTGGTGGGGATGGGGGGCCAGACCGGGCGCGGCGCCAACTGCCGTGGCGTCCTGGAACTGGGACATCCGCGGGAAATTACGCAGCAGGACGTCAACCGGGTGACGGACCGGGCGCGCCGCGTGCAGTTGCAGGAAGACCGCATGGTGCTGCAACTGTTTCCCCAGGATTTCGTGGTGGACCATCACCCCGGGCACCGGGATCCCCGCCGCATGGTGGCCTCGCAACTGGAGGTCAACGTGCACCTGATCACGTGCTCGGTGCAGGAGCACAGTTGCCTGCTCGGCGCCGTGCACCAGGCGCACCTCTCGGTGGAGGAGACGGTTTTCGAGCCGCTGGCGGCCTGTTATGCCGCGGTGCTGCCCGAAGACCGGCGCGAGGGCATCGCAGTGGTGGACATCGGGGCGCAATCCACCGGCCTGGTGGTCTACTACGGCGACTCGCTGCAATTGGCTTCCACCTTACCGCTGTGCGGCGATCATTTCACGCGTGACGTGGCCAGCGGGCTGCGCATTGGATACGAGGAGGCTCTGCTGCTGAAGCTGCAGTACGGCAGCGCTGTCTCCGCCTACACGGCCGAGAACAGTCTGGTGGAGGTCTCTGGGGCGGGCAGCCGGGACCACCGCGAGGCGCCGCGGCGCCTGCTGAACCGGATCCTGGAGGCCCGCGCGCAGGAACTGTTCGAGTATGTGTACCGCGAGTTGGCCCGCGTCGGCATGGAGCGGGCGCTCATCGGCGGCGTGGTGCTGACCGGGGGTGGAGCCAACCTGGCGGACCTCTGCGATGTCGCCGAGCGCGAGTTGAACTGCCCCGCGCGCAAAGGGCTGGCCATCGGCATGCGGAACTGGCCCGAGGAATCGGACGACCCGGCTTGGACCACGGCCGCCGGCCTGGCTATGTATTCGGCCAGGCTCAAAGTTCACGGGGAGAGGGAGCGGCAGGCCGCGGGCCTGCTGGGGCGGATTCTGAAGTAACGCTGAGGAGGTTGCCATGGGGATCATCGATATCGATACATTTCAGGACGAAGTCAAGACCGGTGCGCGCATCAAGGTGATCGGCGTGGGCGGCGGCGGCTCCAACGCCGTGGCGCGCATGGTCAGCTCCGGCCTGACCGGGGTGGAATTCTATGCGTTGAACACCGACGCGCAGGCGCTGGCGGCCTGCAACGTGCCGCACAAGCTGCAGATCGGCGAGAAGATCACCCGCGGGCTGGGGGCCGGCTCGGACCCCGAAATCGGGCGCCAGTCCGCGCTCGAAAACACCGACCGCATCGTGGAACTGCTGCAAGGCGCCGACATGGTGTTCGTGACCGCCGGCCTGGGTGGCGGCACGGGCACCGGCGCCGCCCCGGTGATCGCCTCCCTGGCTAAGGAACTGGACGCCCTGACCATCGCCGTAGTGACCAAACCGTTCACTTTTGAGGGCGTCAAGCGCATGCGTATGGCCGAAGAGGCGCTGGCCAAGCTCGCCTCCGTGGATACCGTGATCGCCATCCCCAACGACCGCCTGCTGGCCCTGGTTCCCCGCGGCACCAGCTTCTTCGAGGCCTTCAAAGTCGCCGACGACCTGCTGCATCAGGCCGTGCAGGGGATCAGCGACATCATCAACACGCCAGGCCTGATCAACCTGGACTTTTCTTACATCAAGACCACCATGCTGGGCATGGGCTACGCCATGGTGGGCACGGCCGTAGGGCGCGGCGAGAACGCCTGCGTCGAGGCCGCCCGTCAGGCCATCAACTGCCCTCTGCTCGAAGATTCCAAAATCACGGGCGCCCGCGGCGTGATCATCAATATCACGGGTTCCAGCAGGCTGGGGCTGCATGAAGTCAACGAGGCCTGCACCATCGTGCGCGAGGCGGCCGCCTGCGATGACGTGCAGGTCAACTTCGGCGTGATTCTGGATGAGTCCATGGCCGACGCGGTAAAGATCACGGTGATCGCCACCGGCTTCCAGCCGCCCAGCGTGCTGGCCATGCAGGGCAAGCCCGTGGAGGTGCGGACTCGCCTGGAACTGCCCCCGCGCGAGCCCGAACCCGAGCCGGAACCGGAGCCGGTAGTGGAGCCCGAACCCGAGCCGGAACCGATGATGGCCGCGCCGGAGCCGCCGCCCCTGGACCTGGAAGACCTGGACACTCCGGCCTACCTCCGCCAGGGCAGGCTGCTGAACTAGCGGGAAGTCCGGAAGCCGGCTCGGCAAGCGCGCGATTTCCCGGTATATTACTGCTATGGCCATCATCGCCGTGGCAGGACGGAAAGGCGGGGTGGGAAAGTCCACCGTGGTCGGGAATCTGGCGGCAGAGTTTGCCGGCATGGGCCGGAGCGTGAAGGTGCTCGATGCCGATCCTCAACACAGCCTGGTGGCGTGGGCCGCGCAGGGCGACGGGATGCTGGCGGGCTGCGTACAGAAAGTGGCGGATGGCGCCGACACGCTGCGATCGCGAGCGCGCAAGGCCGAGAAGGACGCCGACATCGTGCTGATTGACACGCCGCCGGGCATGCCTGAGGTGGGTTACCAGGCGGCGCTGGCGGCGGATCTTTTGGTGCTCCCGTGCGGTCCATCGCCGCTGGATCTCTTTGCGCTCAAGGAAGCGCTATCGCTGGGGCTCAAGGCGCGGGCGGAACGGCGGGCGAAAAAGCCACGCATCCGGTTCCTGCCTTCGAGAGTGGTTATGACGACCAACCTCGGCCGGGGGTTGGCGTCCTCGCTCAAGGATCTTGGAAAGAAGGTTCTGCCGCCCATCGGGCAGCGGGTTGTGGTGGCGGAGGCGGTCTCCCGCGGGTTGACCGTGGCGGAGTATGCGCCGGATTCGCCGGCTCACGAAGAGTTCCGCGATCTGGCCAAAGCAATCGACAAGCTTCTGCAGCGCTAGGTAGCCGCCAGACCGTGCGGGCAGCGCCGGCCCCGATCCTCAGCTATCCACGTGCCGGCTGAAGAACCTGTCCAGCGCCACCTTGTTCCTGGCCGCCAGCACGCTGGATAGCTGCTTCATCTCCGATTTCGGCAGCGGCTTGAACGCCTTCACCAGCCGCACGTTCTCCTCGATGTGCTCCAGCTTGGGCATTCCCACCACGGCCGTAGTCACCGGCAGGGAGAGCGAGTAGTACAGCAGCTTCTGCGGGGTAGCCTGGCCGAGCAGGGCTTCCTGGGCGAAGACCTTCATGGCGATGATGCCCATCTTTTTGCGCACCGCCACCGGCAGGGCCAGGGCCTCGAAGCTCGTCTTCATGGCTTCGTTGGGCACCATTCCGTGCGCACCGCCTTTCATGCCCACCAGAGCGGCGTTCAGCGCCATCTGCGTGCAGTCGAACTCGTGGCGCTCGAGCGCCGTCCGCAACACTTCGGGGTCCGAGTGGCTGGTGATGCCCAGGAACCGGGTCATCTTCCGGTCGCGCATCTTCTGCAACCGCTCCAGCACGCCGCCTTTGGCTTCGATACGCGCCAGATCTTCCGGGTCCGTGAGGCTGTGAATATGAATTAAATCCAACTGGTCCACCTGAAGGTTCTTCAGGCTGGCCTCCACGATGCGCTCCGCCTCGTCGCCATTGCGATTGCTGAGCTTGGTGGCCAGGAACACGCTCTTGCGGCGGCCTCTCAGAGCCTTGCCGATGCGTTGCTCGCTCAATCCGCGGCCGTAGTCGTCGGATGTATCGATGTAGCTGATTCCCAGGTCCAGGGCGCGGCTCGCAGCCTCGACCGCCTTATCCTCTTCCTTGTACATCAGAAACCGGCTGCCGCCTCCCATGGCCAGAATGGAGACACGCGCCCCGGTGCGCCCCAGAATGCGCGTGGGCAGCTTGCTCTCGGCCGCTGCCAACGTGCCGGCAGCCAGGCTCCCTAGCGCCGCCGTCTCCAGAAACTCTCGTCGAGAAACGCTCATGTTCCGCCCTCCTGCGTGGCTTTTAGCCTACCACTACTCACCGCTCAGATGGAGCACGACGCTGCGCCGGTGCGGCGCGGACCGGTGCTCAAATAAGTAGATGCCCTGCCAGGTGCCCAGCGCCAGCCTGCCGTGGTGCACCGGAATCGAGAGGTGGGTCTGCGTGAGCGCCGCGCGGATGTGCGCCGGCATGTCGTCCGGCCCCTCGATCGTATGCCGGTACCATTTGTTGTCTTCGGGCACCAGGCGGGTAAAGAACCGCTCCAGATCGTGGACCACGTCCGGATCGGCGTTTTCCTGAATCAGCAGCGAGGCGGAGGTATGCTGCACGAACAGCGTTAGCAGCCCACTCGCGACCCGCTGTTCGTCCACCCAGCGCGCCACCGCGCCGCTGATCTCGTAGAACCCCTTGCCGCAGGTTGGCACCTGCATCTGGTGCGTGAAGTGCGGCACCCTCCTCCACCGTGACGCTCTTGGCCAGGTTGCGCGGCTGGTCCACGTCGCAGCCGCGTCGCACGGCAATATGGTAGGCCAGCAACTGCAGGGGCACCACCTCCAGGATGGGCAACACCAGGTCGCTTGCCGCCGGCAGCTCGATCACGTGGTCCGCCGACTTGGGCACCTCGGTGTCCCCTTGCGTCACCAGGGCCAGAACCACGCCCTCGCGCGCCTTGACCTCCTGAATGTTGGAAAGCGTCTTGTCGTAGAGAATGCGGCTCTCCTCACTCGCCGGATCGCGCGTCGCCAGCACCACCACCGGCAGCTTTTCGTCGATCAGCGCGTTGGGCCCGTGCTTCATCTCCCCGGCAGGATAGCCTTCCGCGTGGATGTAGGAGATCTCTTTGAGCTTGAGTGCCCCCTCCAGCGCGATGGGAAAATGAACGCCCCGCCCCAGGAACAGGAAATCGGTGGCCCGGAACAGCTTGCGCCCGAGTTCCTCATAGTGCGCGTCCTGCGAGAGCACCTGCTCCAGCTTGCCCGGGACCAGCAGTAGTTCCTGCACCAGGCAGCGCGAGGTGGCCTCGTCCAACCGCCCACGAGCCTGTCCCAGGTACATGGCCAGGATGAACAGCGCCGTAAGCTGGCCTGTGAACGCCTTGGTGGAGGCCACGCCAATCTCCGGTCCTGCGTGCGTGTAGATGGTGCCCGCCGCTTCGCGCGTGATCATCGAGCCCACCACGTTGCAGATGGCCAGCGTTTTGGAGCCCTTCTGCTTGGCCTCCCGCTGCGCCGCCAGCGTGTCGGCCGTCTCGCCAGACTGCGAGATCACCACGGTCAGCGTATCTTCGCCCACGATCGGATCGCGGTAGCGGAACTCGCTCCCGTAATCTACCTCCACCGGGATGCGCGCGAGCTTCTCGATGATGAACTTGCCCGCCAGCGCCGCATGCCAACTGGTGCCGCAAGCCACGATGCGCACCTGCTGGAAATTGCGAAACTCCTCCGGCGTGATATCCATCTCGTCCAGAAAGATGTGGCCCGTCTCCTGACCCACCCGCCCCAGCGTAGTGTCCCGCACGGCTCGCGGCTGCTCGTAAATCTCTTTGAGCATGAAGTGCTTGTATCCGCCCTTTTCGGCCATGATAGGATCCCACAGGATGTGCGAGACCTGCCGGTTCACCGGGCGCCCGTCGAAGTCGCTCAGCCGCACTCCGTCTTCCGTGAGCACCGCCATGTCGCCGTCGGCCAGAAAGAACATATCGCGGGTGTGGTGCAGGATGGCCGGCACGTCGGAGGCCACGAAGTACTCGTTGTCTCCCAGGCCGATCACCACCGGCGGCCCCGAACGCGCCGCCACGATCTTGTGCGGATCCGAACGCGCAATCACCGCCAGCGCGAACACGCCGGTCAACTGCTTCACCGCCTGCCGCACGGCTTCCTCCAGGTTCCCCCGGAAGTTCTTCTCCACCAGGTGCGCGATCACCTCGGTGTCGGTCTCGGTCTGGAAACGGTGTCCCTCCGCCTGCAACTGCTGCTTGAGCGAAAGATAGTTCTCGACAATGCCGTTGTGCACCACGACAATCTCGCCCTTGCAGTCGCGGTGCGGGTGAGCGTTTTCTTCGGTGGGGCGGCCGTGGGTAGCCCAGCGGGTGTGGCCGATGCCGAAGCTGCCATCCACCGGGTTCATGCGGATGGCGTCTTCCAGGTTCCGCAGCTTCCCCTGGGCCCGCCGCACCGAAAGGCAGTCGCCGTCGTCGTAAACGGCCAGCCCGGCGGAATCGTAGCCGCGGTATTCGAGGCGCTTTAAGCCCTCGAGAATAATGGGAACGGCCTTACGCGTCCCAATATAGCCGACAATGCCGCACATCCCCTTATTATACGGAGGGGCGCCGTTAATCCAGGAACTCGACGCGGTACTCTTCAATCACCGGGTTGGCCAGTACCTCGTGGGCGATGGTCTCGATGTCCCTGCGTGCCTGTTCCCGCGGCGTGCCCTCGGCCAGCGTGACATCGAAAAACTTGCCTTGGCGGACGTCGGCGATGTCATGGTACCCGAGCCCCGCGAGTGCGGAGCGCACCGTCTGCCCCTGCGGATCGAGCACCGTGGATTTCAGCGAAACAAAGACGCGAGCCTTCATGAACTTCCGATTATAGCGGTTGTCCGGCGGGCTCTTCCGCCCTTAGACAGTGGCCACCTCCAGGCGCTTGGGACCAGCCTCCACGATTCCCGCCGGGCACCCGGCTTGCATCAGCTTGAAGTTTTCGATGAAGCGCGCAGCCAGCGCGTTGTATTTGCGGAAATAGTCTTCCCGGCTGGGCCACGAAGCCGCAGGATCCAGGATCCGGTCCGGCACTCCCTCGCAGGTATCCGGCACTTCGAAACCGAACACCGGATCCTTGTGATACCGTACCTCCTCCAGGCGCCCGCCCAGCGCCGCGTTCAACAGCGCCCTCGTATACTGGATGCTGATGCGCTTGCCGATGCCGAACGGGCCGCCCGTCCAGCCGGTGTTCACCAGCCAGCAGCGCACGCCGTGCCGCATCAGCCGGGCTTTCAGCATCTCCGCGTACGTGTACGGGTGGTGCACCATGAACGGCCCGCCGAAGCAGGTGCTGAAGGTGATCTCCGGCTCCACGCCGAGCCCGATCTCCGTGCCGGCGATCTTGCTGGTGTAACCCGAAATGAAGTGATAAATGGCCTGGTCCGGGCTTAGCCGGGCGATGGGCGGCATGGTTCCGGTGGCGTCGCACGTCAGGAAGATCACGTTCCTGGGATGCCCGGCCATCTTTTCCGGCATGTAGTTCTCGATGTAGTCCAGCGGATAGGCGCCACGGGTGTTTTCGGTCAGCATGTCGTCGTTCAGGTCCAGCCGCCGCGAGATCGGGTCAAGCACCACATTCTCCAAGATTGTCCCGAACCGCCGCGTGCAGGCGTGGATCTGCGGCTCCGCCTCCGGCGAGAGCCGGATCACCTTGGCGTAGCACCCGTCTTCGAAGTTGAAGATGCCGTTCTCGCTCCAGCCGTGCTCGTCGTCTCCAATCAGGTGCCGCGTCGGGTCGGCCGATAGCGTCGTTTTGCCGGTGCCGGAGAGCCCGAAGAAGAGCGCCGTATCTCCGCCCGGCCCCACGTTGGCGGAGCAGTGCATGGGCAGCACATTCTCCAACGGCAGCAGGAAGTTCAACACTGTAAAGATGGTCTTTTTGATCTCGCCGCCGTAGCTCGATCCGCCGATCAGGGCCAGCCGTTCGGCGAAGTTGATGATCACGAAGGTCTCCGTGCGGGTGCCGTCGATCATGGGCGACGCCAGAAACGAAGGCGCGCAGATCACCGTGAACTCCGGCACGTGCCGCTTGAGCTGCTCGGTACCCCGCACCTTGACGAACATGTTGCGCGCAAACAGGCTGTGCCAGGCCTTTTCGGTGATGACGCGGATCGGCATGCGGTACTCCGGATCGGTGCCCGCGTGGCAATCCTGCACGAAGACGTCGCGGTCCTGCAGGTAACCTTGCAGCCGTACGAGCAAGGTGCTGAACGCCTGCGGGCTGAACGGCCGGTTGTATTCCCCCCACCACACGCGCTTCTCGGTGGAATGCTCCCGCACGATGAACTTGTCCGCGGCGGCGCGCGCCGTGTGCTTGCCGGTGGTGACCACCACCGGACCTAGGTGCGAAATCCGCGCCTCGGAGCGGAAGATGATCTCCTCGTACAGCGCCGCCGTGGTCAGGTTCCAATACACCTTGTGTAGATGGCTCAGGCCGTGATTGTGCAGGCCGAAGGCGCTGGCCAGTTTGTCGGCATCATGGGCCGCGGGTGACGTCACGTCCAGGTAGTTCATAGCCAATCCCTCACCAGTTTGCGATTACCCAGGTACAGCTCGTTGGGGGCATTCGGATCGAGCGCCCACTTGATGCGCTCCACCCCCTCCACAATCTCCTTGGTCGACCCGCAGAAGCTGATCCGCAGGTGTCCCTCCATGCCGAATTCCCGGCCCGGCACGGTCACCACGCGCACTTTGTCCAGCAGCAGCCGCGCCAGTTTTTGCGAATCCCGCATATACGCGCTGAAGTCCGGGAAGCAATAGAACGTCCCGCCCGGCTTGGTCACGCTCACTCCATTGAACGCCTTGAACCGCGCCACCATCACGTTGCGGTTGTTCTCCAGCGTCACGCGCAGGCTCTCGATCGAGGATTGCACACCGTTCAAGGCGCCCACCGCCGCCCACTGCGCCGGCACCGACGGCCCCGAGGTCGGCTGCGACTGGATGTTCGTCATGGCCTTGATCACGTCCCGGCTGCCCACCGCCCAGCCGATGCGGAAACCCGTCATGGCGTACATCTTGGACACGCAGTTGACCACCACCAGGTTGGAAGTCTCCGTGTGATCGTTGGCGAAGTCGTAGCAGTTGATGGGCGCCTGCCCGTCAAACACCAGGCGGTTATAGGTGTCGTCCATGATCAGGTACAAGCCCTTTTTCTCGCAGAACTGCACGATCTCCGCGATGAAGGCGGCCGAATACACCACGCCCGACGGATTATTGGGGCTGTTGATCAGGATGGCCTTGGTGTACGGCCCCACGGCGTCGGCGACCTCTTCCACCGTGGGGTGAAACGAGCCATCCTTGGGAGTAACCACCACGGGCGCGCCACCCGCCAGCTTGACCATCTCCGGGTAGCTCACCCAGTAAGGCGCCGGAAAGATCACCTCCTCGTGCGGGTCCAGAATCGCGTACAGCAGGACCATAATGGCCTGCTTGGCGCCGTTCGAGACGATCACGTTCTCGGGAGTCACCAGCCGGTTGTAGTGTTCCTCGGTGTACCGGATGATGGCTTTCTTTAGCGCGGGGATGCCGTCGGGCGGGGCGTAACGGACCTCGCCGCTGCTCAGCATCGAAGAGCAGTTTACGATGGCGTCCAGCGGCGCTTTGCTCTTCGGCTCGCCGCCCCCCAGGTGAATGACAGGCTCGCCTTTCTCCCTGAGCAGCGCGGCCGTCTCGTTCAGCTTCAGGGTGGGGGACTCGCAGATGCATCTTGCCAGTTGGCTGATACTCATCTCCTTGGTCACTTCCTTCGCATAGGGATGGGGTTGCTTTGAGTATAGCCGAATTGTGATAGCATCGCATCTGAAAGTCCCTAATCGTTTTCGAAAAAGGGGGAAAAACATGGCCCATTTCACTCGCCGCGATTGCCTGCAGGGGTCGCTGGCTGCGTTGGCGGCGCCGGGCGCCGAAGCCCGCAAAGCACCCGCCGCCACCCGGGGCGTGATTCAACTCTGCGAGGTGTTCTCCTCGGGCCAGACCAGCCGCTTCCGCCTGGCCCGCCAGATCGGCATCCAGCACGCCATCCTGGGGGCGTCCTTGGGCGGCCTGACCCGCGACCGTTACGAGGAACACCTGGCCCGCGCCAAAGCCGAATTCCAGGCCGCCGGGCTGACCATCGCGGGCGTCGAAAGCCACCCGGTGCCCGCCGGGAAGATCACCCTCGGGCTGCCCGGGCGGGACGAGGAGATCGAAAATTACCGCGCCGCCATTCAGGCCCTGGCCAACGTGGGCATTCCCATGATCTGCTACAACTTCATGGCCGGCCTTGGCTGGTACCGCACCCGCGTGGATATCCCCGCACGCGGCGGCGCGCTATCCAGCGAGTTCGATCTCGCCACCGCCAACCAGCAAGGCCTCACGCGTTGGGGCGAGGTCCCGGAAGACAAGATGTGGGAGAACATCGCGTACTTCCTCAAGGCCGTGATCCCGGTGGCCGAAAAAGCCGGCGTGAAAATGGCCCTGCACCCGGACGACCCGCCGGTCTCGCCGCTGCGCGGCATCGGGCGCATCTGCACCACCGCCAAAAACTACCGCCGCATTATGGATCTCGTGCCCAGCCCGGTGAACGGGGTCACTTTCTGCCAGGCCAACTTCAAGCTCATGGGCGAGGACATCGAATCGCTGGCGCGCGAGTGGTGCCGGCAGGGCAAGATCTTCTTCGTGCACTTCCGCGACGTCGAAGGCACGCGCGAGCATTTCCGCGAGACCTTCCACGACAATGGCCCCACGGACATGCCCCGCATGTTGCAGGTCTACAGCCAGAACGGGTTCACGGGCCCCATGCGCCCCGACCATGCCCCCACGCTCGAAGGGGAATCCAACGACAATCCTGGCTACGCCATGGGAGGCAAGGTCTTCGCCATCGGATACATGAAGGGTATCATGCAGAGCCTGGGGATTCCTTCGGCCAGAATTGTCCAATGCGGAATGAGCCTGAACGGGGCGATCGATTCCAATGCGGGGTGAGCCTGAAACGGGAACTTGATTCCAACGCGAGGTGAGCCTGAAACCGA
>JAJPJX010000086.1 GCA_021324015.1 Solibacteraceae bacterium
GCACCCGGGTGATCGCCGCCGTCAGCGTGGTCTTACCGTGATCGATGTGCCCGATCGTGCCGATGTTGACGTGCGGCTTGCTGCGATCGAATTTTTCCTTAGCCATGTTTTCGCCAAATCTCCTTGACTGTTACGTGTCGCCGCGTCTCCGCGTCGCTTCGCTACCTTGAAACCTTGCCCTGCACGCGGCTGACGATCTCCTCCGCCAGCGCGGCGGGCACTTCCTCGTACCGACCGAAGTGCATGGTGAAGCTGCCGCGCCCCTGCGTGCGGGAGCGCAACTCGGTGGCATAGCCGAACATTTCCGAAAGAGGCACCATGGACTTGATGATCTGGGTGGTGCCGCGCAACTCCATCCCTTCGATGCGGCCGCGCCGGGAGTTCAGGTCGCCAATCACATCGCCCATGTACTCTTCCGGAACGACCACTTCCACGCTCATGATAGGCTCGAGCAACACCGGCCGGGCCCGCTTAGCGGCCTCCTTGATCGCCATGGAGCCGGCGATCTTGAAGGCCATTTCCGAAGAATCCACCTCGTGATAACTGCCGTCGTAGAGAGTGACCTTGAGGTCCGACATGGGGAAGCCGGCCAGGATGCCGCCTTCGAGGGCCTCTTTCATGCCGGCCTCCGCCGGGCCGATGTATTCCTTGGGCACGGCCCCGCCGTGAATTTCGTTTGAGAACTCGAAGCCCGTGCCGGAGGGCAGGGGTTCGACGCGGATCTTGACGTGGCCGTACTGGCCGCGACCGCCGGTCTGGCGCACGAAGCGGCCCTCGGCTTCGGAGCGCGAGCGGATGGTCTCGCGGTAGGCGACCTGCGGCTTGCCCACATTGGCGCCCACGCCGAACTCGCGCATCATGCGGTCCACGATGATTTCCAGGTGCAGTTCACCCATGCCGGAAAGGATGGTCTGGCCGGTTTCCGGGTCGGTAGCCACCTTGAAGGTCGGGTCCTCCTGGGCCAGTTTCTGGATGGCCATGCCCAGCTTCTCCTGGTCCGCCTTGGTCTTGGGCTCAACAGCCAACTGGATGACCGGCGTGGGGAACTCGATGGATTCGAGCACGATGGGGTGCTGGTCGTCGCAGATGGTGTCGCCGGTCTGGACGCTACGCAGACCCACGGCAGCGCAGATATCGCCGGCCAGGATTTCCTGGATCTCCTCGCGTTTGTTGGCGTGCATACGCAGGAGGCGCCCGATGCGCTCTTTCCGGCCTTTGGCCACGTTATAGACCGAATCGCCGGCAGCCAGCGTGCCGGAGTAGACCCGGAAGAAGGCCAACTGGCCGACGTAGGGGTCGGTCATGATCTTAAACACGAGCGCGGAGAAGGGCTCGCGGTCGGAGGCTTTGCGGACCAGCACCTGCTCGGGGTTGTCGATGGCCACGCCTTCCACGGGCGGAACATCCAACGGGGAGGGCAGGTAATTGACCACGGCATCGAGCATGGTCTGCACGCCCTTGTTTTTGAAGGCGGAGCCGCAGATGACCGGGAAGATCTTGAGGGCGGTGGTGGCTTTCCGGATTCCGCGGCGGATCTCGTCGTTGGTGAGGGCCTGGCCTTCGACGAACTTTTCAAACAGCACGTCGTCGTGCTCGGCGATGGCCTCGATCATTTTCTCGCGGTATTCCCGGGCCTGCTCCTGGTAGGCGGCGGGGATCTCCACGACATCGTACTGGGCGCCGAGGGTCTCGTCGTGCCAGACCACGGCGTGCATCTCCACCAGGTCGATAACACCTTTGAACTGATCTTCAGCGCCGATGGGGAGTTCGATCGGCACCGGCCGGCACTTCAGGCGGCTGACGATGGTTTCCACGGAGTGGAAGAAGTCCGCGCCGACGCGGTCCATCTTGTTGATGAAGCAGATGCGGGGGACCTGGTACTTGTCGGCCTGGCGCCAGACGGTTTCCGACTGCGGCTGTACGCCGGCGACGGCATCAAAGACGGCCACGGCGCCGTCCAGCACGCGCAGGCTGCGCTCCACCTCGGCGGTGAAATCGACGTGACCCGGCGTATCGATGATATTGATCTGGATGTCGCGCCAGAAACAGGTGGTGGCGGCGGAGGTGATGGTGATTCCGCGCTCCTGCTCCTGCTCCATCCAGTCCATAATGGCGGTGCCTTCATGGACCTCGCCGAGTTTGTGCGTGCGGCCGGTGTAATATAGGATGCGCTCGGTGGTGGTGGTTTTACCGGCATCGATATGGGCGGCGATGCCGATGTTTCTCATCCGCTCGAGCGGTACCGTACGTGGCATAAAAACCTGTCTGCGGCTGCTCCCGTCACCACCGGTAATGGGCGAAGGCCTTGTTGGCCTCGGCCATGCGGTGGACATCGTCTCTCTTCTTGATGGCGCCGCCGCGCAGGTTGGAGGCGTCGCTTAACTCGTTGGCCAGCTTTTCCGGCATGCCCTTCTCCGGCCGGGTGCGCGCGTTCAACAGAATCCAGCGGATAGCCAGGCTGGTGCGGCGGTTTTGGGGCACTTCGATGGGGACCTGGTAGTTGGCGCCACCCACGCGGCGGGTTTTCACCTCCAGCAGCGGCTTGGCGTTTTCCACGGCCTTTTTGAACAGCTTGAGGGGATCGTCACCGGAGCGCTCCCGGATCTTCTCCATGGCGTCATAAAAGATGGACTGGGCCACGCTCTTCTTGCCGTCCCACATCATCGAGCAGATGAACTTTTCGACCAGCGTGGAATTGAACACCGGATCGGCGGGAACTTCCCGAATGTCTACGCGTCTTCTTCGTGGCATAGGTAGTTACGACTTGGGCCTCTTGGCTCCGTATTTCGATCGCCCCTGCTTGCGGTTGGCCACGCCTGCGGTATCCAAAGCACCGCGGATGACGTGATACCGCACTCCGGGGAGGTCCTTCACGCGGCCTCCGCGGATCAACACGATGGAGTGTTCCTGGAGATTGTGGCCGACACCCGGAATATAGGTGGTGACCTCGATGCCGTTGGTCAGCCGGACACGCGCGACCTTGCGCAGCGCGGAGTTCGGCTTTTTGGGCGTCGAGGTATACACGCGCGTACATACACCGCGCTTCTGGGGACAGCTCTGTAGGGCCGGGCTGGCCGTTTTCCAACGCGGCGGCCTGCGCCCGTTGCGCACAAGTTGATTAAAAGTCGGCACGAACGTTCCTCTTCGCGATGCAATTCAAAAATGACGCGCCCACACGGCGCCGGACCACCAAGCTACCGGACGCAGCGCAAACTATCAGTCACAGCTACAATAGCGAGGATCACTTACTCTGGACAGGCCCATGTCCCAAGCGGCGTCTGATCCGGAGGAACCTCGGGGCCTTGCCCCCGGCCGGGCCCCCACACGGAGGCGGTAGCACAGGAGCAGTAGCGTTACTCGCGAAACACCTCATCATAGCGAAAACCGGGTCGTGAGCGCAACTGCCAGAATTGTCCAATGCGGAATGAGCCTGAACGGGGCGATCGATTCCAATGCGGGGTGAGCCTGAAACGGGAACTTGATTCCAACGCGAGGTGAGCCTGAAACCGA
>JAJPJX010000073.1 GCA_021324015.1 Solibacteraceae bacterium
AACATTCTCAGGGACGCGGGACCGGGGTTGATCAGGTAGTCCCTCGTCACATTGGCGGCCAGCCAGAGAGTCCGCCGCAACCGGGAGAGCAATTCATCCTGCGCGACATGGCTATGGTAGATCTGGGCTATTTCCTTCGAGAAGCTCTCCTGAATTCGATAGGCTTGAAACAGGGAGGAGGCAAGCGGGACCAAAACAAGTGCAAAACCTACACGCAGCACAGTTGTCCTGCGGCCCCAGAAGGCCAACCGAAAACGTTGTAACGCCGCCTGGCACCACCCGAACGACATCATGCTCACCCGCTACTAGAACTACGGATACTGGATTGCGAGAGATCATACGCCACCTCGCTCGCACATTTCAACTCCAATTTCGGTTTGGGCGGCTTGGGCCGCCGCCGGTCCTTCAGAACTCGAAACGCAGCGCGAACTGCATCTCGCGGCCAAGACCGGCGCTGGTGATGCTGCCGAAATTGCCCGAGCTGATTTCATTGACCGGGGGATTGAGCGGCGGCGTGTTGGTGAAGTTGTAGTTTTCCCACCGGAACTGAATCTGCTTGGTTTCGGTGACGCGAAAGTTTTTGAACACGGCGAAATCCATGTTGAACAGTCCGGGCGCGACCAGAATGTTCCGCCCGCTGTTGCCATAGTGTCCGCGAGCCAGCAAGAACGCGGAGGTATCGAACCAGCGCGCCACGCTGCGCTGGCTGCTATCCAGGCGTCCGTCGGCGATGCGGTCCGGCCGGCGCGTGCAGCGCGGGCAGCCGTCATCCACCGGCGCGAGGGCCTGGGTGGGGTAAAAGGGCATGCCGGTCTCGATGGCCAGGGTACCGTTCATCTGCCATCCGCCCAGCACCTGCCCCACGAAGCCGCGTTTGGCGTGGTAGAAGGGCAGTTCCCAAAGCCAGGCTGAGGTGGCGCGCTGGCGTTGATCGGTTTCCGCCAGCCCTTTTTCGGCGGCCCAGTCATAGGGATTGTTGTGCCGGTCGGCGCCGCAGCAGGCAAAGGAACTGAACAGCGTCTTCGACACCGTGTAAGTCTGCAAGAGGGTCAGCCCGTGCGAAAAGCGCCGTTCGACCTTTGCCAGCAAACCTTCATAGGTGCCGGAAGCATCCAGGTTGATACTCTCGATTGGTCCAAACTGCGGGTAAATACGTGTGGTGGTACCCGGCGCGTACGGATTCACCGTCTGGGGAGCATCGAAATGCACCGAGTGCGAACCGACATAGCCGATTTCGAAAATGAGCTGCTTCGGCAGCATGCGCTGGATGTTAAAGTTCCACTGCTGCACGCTTCCCACGCCGCGCTGCGTATCGGCCACGTTCAATTCGCTGGAGGCGCTGATTTCCGCCTGGTCCGACGTGGCCATGCGGATCAGCAGTTTGCCGGCCGGGTTCAACTCGTTGATGTTGACGTTGTTGGGTGGGGCGGTGGCCAGGGCCGGCACCCACATATTGATCATGTTGACGTTGTAGAAAATCCCGTAGCCCGCCCGGACCACCGTGTTCGTGCCTCCGAAAGGCCGCCATGCCAAGCCGATACGCGGAGCGAACTGCCGCTGACTAGGATCGTTCAGCGGGCCGGGCTGTCCCGGGGCCGGGAACAACTGCAACGTGGACCAATTCATGTTGCGGGACTGCCCGCTGGTATCCACGATGGCCGAGTTGTACTCGTAGCGCAGCCCGAGGTTGAGCGTCAGGTTAGGCAGCACTTTCCAGTCGTCCTGGAGGAATCCGTGGGCGCGCCAGAAGCGCGTCCGCGGGTAGGTCAAGCCCGGATTGATGCCCGGGGGCAGGTTGTTGGAATACCCCAGGCGCACTTGAGCCGGCTCGTCCAGCAGGAAATCCGCCCAGGCCAACCTGCCACGTTCCGCCCCGGTCACTCCGGGAGCCAAGCTGGAATGGATCCCCGTGAAATTGAACGCCCCTTTCACGAAGTTCACGGTCCGCCGGTCCAGGCGCAAGCGTGTGTACGCGAAACCGAACTTGATGGTGTGAGCGCCTTTGTTGATCGAGAAATTGTCCACCAACTGCCGGCTCTCGTCCCAAATCGTGTTGATGTCGGTGTTGCCCAAGCCGCTCACGCCCGTAATGGCAAGCGAAGGCAGCCCGGTGTCGGTGGGGTTGTTGGTCTGCCCTGGGATATGCAGGTCTTTGAGAATATTGAAATTCGATCCGCTGATGTCGTCGTAAGTCTTGAAGACGTCGCGGTTGTAGGAGAGGCGCAGCTCATTGAGCATGGTCGGCGATACCAGCCGGGTATAGGTGGCCGTGGCATTCTGCTGCCGGCGCGGCCGCCGCGTAATGAAGTAGGGATTCGGGTTAATCGGAAACGTGGGCAGGTTTACTGTCTCGATGCCATAGCGCACAAACAACTTGTCTTTACTGCTGAAGTTGTGGTCCACACGCACGAATTCCTGGTCGTCGTTGGTCCAGTCGCGCTGGATGCCCGTATAGTTGTTGGTCCCGTTGAATTGCGAGGGACCGAAATTGGGCATGGGCCAGTACGGGAAGAAGCCCGCCGCCTGGGGCGCAATCCGGCTGGCGGGAATCTGGTTACCGGGGAACGGCAGGTTGCCGCTCAAATCCATGATCGGGATGAGAGAGCCATCGGCCCGCCGAAAGTAGGGCTCGGTCAGGTCGCCGGCCCGCATCTTGGCCGAGGGATAGATCGCGAAAGCCTGCGTGCTGCGCCGCTCGCGCAGGAACTCGCCGTTGAACGTGAAGAAGGTCTTATTCTGGATGATCGGCCCGCTCACCACGCCACCGAAGGTATTCCGCCGGAGCGGGGCCTTGGCTGCGGTATTGAACAGGTTTCGCGCGTCCAGCTTTTCGTTGCGCAGGAACTCGAAGGCCACCCCGTGGAACTGGTTTGTCCCGGGGCGCATGGTGGCGATGATCTGCGCGCCCGACTGCGTCCCGTATTCGGCCGAATACCAGCCGGATTCCACACGGAATTCCTCGATCGCCTCTACCGAGGGACGCATCCGGATTATCCCATGAATCGAGGTCTTCAGCGGCGCGCCATCCAACTCTACCGCGTTATTGTGCACCTTCTGGCCCATGGAGGCGATGCCGAATCCCGGCCCGAATCCGGAGGTGGTCACGCTGGAGGCCGGACCGCGACTCATGCCCGGCGCCAGCAGCGCCAGGCGAAACAGGTTCCGGTTTGCTGGAAGGGGCAGTTCGCGAATCTGCGAGGCATGGATCACCGTGCTCAGCGTCGCATCATCGGTCTGCACAGAACCCGCTTCGGCCTGGACCTGCACGCTTTGGTTCACCTCGCCCAGTTGCAGCTTGAAATCCACGCGGGCTCTCTGGTCTACCTCCAGTTGGATCCCCTGCACGACAGCCTTGCGAAATCCAGCCGCTTCCACGGTGACCACGTATACGCCGACATCCAGCGCCGGAATCTCGAAATCGCCGCGGTCAGTAGTGCTCACGCTCCGTTTGAGCTGCGTTCCAGTGTTCACCGCGGTAACCGCCGCCCGCGGCACAGTCGCGCCGGTCTCGTCGAGGACCGTGCCCAGAATCGTGGAGCGGCCGCCCTGCGCGAATAGGAGCGCTCCGCCAAAGAGGAACGCGCAACCGAAGAGGCGCTTCAATCGAAGCATCCGCATGGCAAGAAATCCTCCGCGCTAGTCAGAAGTACAGCTTTAACCCGAATTGAATAATGCGCATGGGGGAGCGAATCGAACGGACCTCGCCCATCCGTGGCCCGTTTGGCACCGTGGTGTCGTTGCCTACGAAGCTGATGCCATTCGGCTGTCCGAAATACGGCGTGTTGGTCGCGTTGAAGAACTCCGAGCGGAATTGAAGGCTCGTACGCTCCTGGATCCGAAAGTTCTTGAACAGCGAAAAGTCCAGGTTTCTCTGGCCTGGTGCGGTCAGGATTCCGATTCCGGAGTTGCCGTAGTGACATAGGTCCGGACGACTGGGGATATTGCAACTCACCCGGCGGAAAGCCGACGGATCGAACCACAGCGCCCGAGTCGGATCGCTCAGCCGTCCGTCCGCGATGCGGTCGGGAAAAACGACACCACCAGTGTTCAAGTCGCCGCCCTGGGTTACGGTGAAGGGGAAGCCAGTGTGCAACGTGATAATACCGTTGGTCTGCCATCCGGACAGGACCCCGCCCGCTACTCCGTGCAGGTTCTTGAAAAACGGCAACTCCCACACGTAATGGGCCACGAAATTGTGCGTCATGTCGTAGCTGTACCGGCCCCGGATGGCGGCGCGGTCGCGCGGGTTCTGGATGTTGATGCCCTCGTTGCCTCCGGCTTCTCCCTCGCCCAGCGACTTGCTGTACGTATAGGCAAGTCCATAGGTGAGCCCGCGTTCGTACCGTTTTTCGGCGGTCACCTGCAGGGATTGATAGGAACCGTTTGCGTAGCTGTCCAGGAACCGAACGGCCCCCAGGCTCTTCACTACCCCCGTGTCGCTGAACCACTGGTAAGGCCGGCGGGCATCAATGTTTGTGTCCTGCGAGGGATCCGGCGAATTGAAATTGCCGATGCTGTTCGCCAGGTGAGTGGACTTGCTGCCCACGTAGGCGACTGTCAGGACGGAGTTAAAGGGGAGCTCGCGCTGCACGTCGAAACTCCACTGCCAGTCGGTCATCTGGAGGTGGTCGGGAGCAATCATGAGCAGGTTCGTGCGCCGGGAGCGGGCTACTCCGGCGAACGGATTTTCCAGCGTGAGGATGGGCGAGCCATCGCGGAACTTGCGGGTCGGATAGCTCACCGTCTGATTCCCGAAGGGTACCGAGAGCGTCTGATACACATCGGTGACTGAGTTGAACGTATCGCTTCCCGAGAGCGGCGGCATCAGGTTCAGAATGGTGTAGTTGTTCATGTGCTGGACGCTCGAGTAATACCCGGCGCCAGTGCGGATGACCCAGCGGTTAGTGGGGCGGAAGGCAATGCCCACGCGGGGCTGGAAGGAGCCGGCGCCGTAGGTCCACAGCGGGATAGCACCGGCGGAACTCGGCCGGCCGGGCGGGATGACCGTGGGGATGGTGCCGTACGGCGCCACGTTGGTGGACTGCGCGAAACTGAGGGTGCGCCAGTATCCGCCCTCATCCACCGGTACCCCGTAATAGTCCCAACGCAAACCGTAGTTGATGGTCAGGCGCGAGTTCACCTTCCATTCATCCAGGGCAAACGCGCCATAGCGCTTATTCTGCGGCAGCGTCAGCGGAAACCCCTCGCCCGTGCTGGCGCTGTTCGGATAACCCGCCATGAAGGAAGCGAAGTCCAGTCCGGTCTCCAGGGAGCTGAAGGCCAGCGATCCGCGGGGAATGTTCGCCGCCGCGCGCGTGATCCGGATGTAGCGAAACTCCAGGCCTGCCTTGAAGGTGTGCTTGTTCCGCACCCAGGTGAGGCTATCCGACCACTGATAGTTCGCCAGCCGGTCCCAGCCGTTTCCGCCGTCACGATCGCCGATGGTGAACCCGATGCCGGGAATCCCCGCCTCGCGCGGCGTGAACTTGCGATCATTGTCCGTGTACACACGGAAATAACCCAAACCGACGGATGCCAGGTCGAAGTTCGTGTTGGACCGTGGATTGAACGTATCATCGTCCGCGATGTTGAACCCAAAGCGGAACTCGTTCAGCAGCGTCGGGCTGAAGGTGTGGACCCACTGGCTCGCCAGATTGTCCGCCCGGGATGAAAGCGAGTACGGAAAGTTCGAATTGATATACTGCTGATTCCAATCCGAACGGTCCAAGGCGATGCGCCCGTAGACACGGTCGGACTCCCTGAAGTTGTGGTCGACCCTCGCATAGTACTGGTTTTGGGTGATGGTGTTGGGAATCGCCCCGCGGTTGGTGAAGTCCAGAATGTCGGCCTGCTGGAACTGCGGGTCCGGCAGAAACTTCAGCAGCCCTTGCGCCACCGGGCTCAGCCGTGTCTTAGGCATGATGTTATTCGCAAATGGAATTCCGGTCAGCGGATCATAGATCAGAATCGGCGCGCGAAAGGGCTTGCCCGTGGCGGGGTTCGTATTGGGGTACAACAATTCGGAGAAATCCCCGTTACGGAAATTCTGGTCCGGGAACCAAGCCGTCTGCACGGCCTCCTGGGTGTAGCGCCGGCCTTCATAGTCGAAGGACCAGAAGGTCTTATTCTTTCCGTTATAGATGTGCGGCAGCAACAGCGGACCGCTGAGCACGGCGCCGAACTGGTTCTGCCTGAGACGATCCTTAGGCAGTCGGGCCACCCCCGGAGCCCGTTCAAAATTGAGAAAGTAGCTTTCAGCGTCCAGTTTGTCGTTGCGCAAGAACTCAAAACCGGTCCCGTGAAAGTCATTGGTGCCTGATTTCATGCTGATTTGCACCTGCGCGCCACTGCCTTGTCCAAACTCCGCCGAGTACGTGCCGGTTTGCACCTTGAATTCTTCCACGGCATCGATCGACGGGGTAAATACAGTAACATGCGTGCGCGGTTCCTTCGCATCGACGCCGTCCAGCAGGATATTGGAGTTGATCTCGCGCTGGCCGTTCGCAATGATCGACATGGAAGCGCCGGGGATCGGAAATCCGCCTTTGGTGGGATCCGACTCCCCGCCGGAGCGGATGCCGATTTGCACGCCGGCCACCATGGCGGCCAGCATCTGCATATTGCGGCCGTTCAGTGGGAGATCGGTGATACGCTTGTGTTCAATGACCTGCCCCACAGTCGCGTCGTCGGTCTTCAGCGCGACGGCTTCCGCGCTGACCTGCACGCGCTCGGTGATCTGACCCAACTCCAGCTTCACATCCACGCGGGACTTCTGCTGCGTCTCTACGTGCACTCCGGTGATGGTGGCGACTTTGAAGCCGGTGGCCTCCACGCTCACCGTGTAGTCGCCAATCGGGACTGCGGGAAAAGAATAATCACCCGCCTGGCTGCTGAGCGCGGAGCGGACCTCACCGGTGGCCGTTCGAGTGATGGTCACCTTGGCGCCCGGAATCACAGCGCCAGTCGTATCGCTGACCAGTCCCAGAATCTCGGAAGAGGTTGTCTGTGCCCGCATAACGGGCACGCATACCAAAGCGAGCCACGCAATCCCCGCTGCCATAAACACGATACAATTCCGCCCGGTTAACCTGTCCGAAATGCCCATCGTTCCCCCTTTTTTTGGCGGCGCCCAATACGCCGAGTCTGATGATGCGGCCGGGCCCGGGAGACACTTACCGGGTCCGCCCGATCGAGAAATCTTAGGCGAACGCTACCGGATCTGGCGATACGGCATTTTCTGTATTCGCGCGAGTACTAGGGTGATTTCCTGGCGGAAGATCCCCGGGGGCTGACCGGCAGTGTCCGGCTTGACAGTTCCCCGTGAGCCACATAGGGTATCTGTATGCAATCGGTATACGCTTTGCCCCTGGCGGCCCTGCTGCTTTTCCTGCCCTCCCCCGCGCAGACGCCGGTAACCTCCGCGGATTTCGCCGCGCGGGCCTATGCCGCGCTGCCCGCCGAGCCGTCCTATACCTTCCATCGCATCCTCAGCGAGGGCGCGCCGCGCGTGCATCGCAACCCCGCCGCGCGGCCCGGTCCGGACGAGATGGCTCTGCCCGCCAGCGGCTGGACGCTGCTGCTGCCGGCCGAGGCCGGCCCGGCCCTGCGCCAGGCCGCCGAGGACGTCCGGGAGCACCTGGAGCGCGACATGCAAACTCGTCTCGCGCTGCGCACGGAGGCTCGGCTCGCAGCCTCGCAGGATCTGCCGCACACTATCGTGGCAGGTACGCGCGACGAGATGCCCGGCTGCGGCCCGGAATTGAAGGCCCGCAAGGACTATCGCCTGGTGATCACGCCTGCCCACGTCACCGTATGCGGCTATGACGAGCGCGGCGCCATGTACGGCCTCTATCATCTGGAAGGCCGTATGGATCTGCGGGAAGCTCCGATCCTGCCGCGCAACCTGGATACCACCCGCCACAGCCTTTTCCAGGCGCGCATGACCCTGTCGGGGCTGGGCTGGGAGGAATGGCCCGACCCGTACCTGGCGCTGCTGCCGCGCTACGGCTTCGACTCCATCTACGCCTCCGTGTATGTGAACCCCAACGGCGTTCCCGGCCCGCCGCCCTACTGGAACAGGATGAAGAAGCAGGACCCCGCGCGTGTGCACGATCTCATCCGCCGCGCCGCGCGCTACGGCATCGACGTCTACTGTCCCATCGTGTACCTGTACACCGGCGAGCCCGATAACGAAGCCGGACTGCGCAAGCTGGTGCGGGACATCGTCACCGAGTTCCCTGAAATCCGCGGCTATGTGCTGCTCACCGAAGGATTCTTCTACCGCACTTTCTTCGGGGCAGGCGGGCAAGGCAAGATCGACCTGCGCGACTGGGTGCGCCACTGGGCCCGGGGCGTCGAGATCGTCACCGAAGAGTGCCGCAAAATCAACCCCGCCATCGAAGTGCTCCCCTGGGAATACAACATCGACTTCCGCCCCAGCATGGTCGAGCTGAAGGCCTACGGTACGGCGCAGCTTCCCCTCGATTCCATCCCGCTGCTCACCTTCGAAAACGGCAAATCCTTCGAGCGGGACGGTGAGCGCGGCTCGCTCAAGGACTACGCCATCAACGAGGTGGGTCCTGCCGAAGTGACCGCCGCGCAGATCGCGGTGGCCAAGAAGCGCGGCATGCGCGCGGTCTACTCCAAGGCCGATTGCTGGGCGAGTTGGCAGTACGGCACGTTTCCCTATCTGCCCTTCCCGTACCAGTGGCACGCGCGCTACCAGGCACTGGAAAAGTACGGCGTGGACGGCACCATGGAAAGCTGGAGTTACGGCTTCCAGCCCAACTACATCGCCGAACTGCGCGCCTGGTATAGCTGGAGCGGCGCGCCCCCGCTCGATACTTTGCTGCGCGCCATCGCCCGGCGCGAGTTCGGACCCGGTTCCGAGGACCTGGCGCTGCGCGCCTGGGATCATTTCAGCCGTGCCATCCGCCTGGTGCCTGACACAGGGCCCAACATGGGCGTCAACAATGCTGTGGCCACGCCGCTGCTCTTTGAAAAGCCCGAGCCACGAGCCATGACGGTGGATCACTCCTGGACGGACCCCGCCGTCTGGTCGCACGACTCCGAGATCACTCCCTACTGGCCTTACACGCCGCGGCGCCTCATCCTGCTCCCGGATTTCACCAACCGCGTGAACGCTGCCGCGCGCTATGCCTCCCCCTTCTCCCTCCCGGTCTTCAACAAGTACTTGCGGCTTGCCGCGGATGAGATGGAGACGGGTCTGGCAGCCTACCGCCGCGCTGCGCTTCAGGCGCCGCCCGCCAAGCGCAACGGCGCGTACCGGGAAGTCCTGCTGGCCGAGCAGATCCAGCGCATGATGCGCAGCGACGCCGCGGTGCTCGAGTTTGAAGACCTGCGCTTCCGGCTGGAGCACGCCTCCCCGGCGGCGGAGCAGCGCACCCTGCTCGACCGCATGACGGCGCTGCTCAAAGAAGAACTCGCGCGCACCGAAGATTCCTACCAGACCGCCCGCCGCGACTCTCGCCTGGGCTACGAGTGGGAGCAGGACTACATTTACACGCCTGCGCACATCCAGGAGAAACTGCACCTGCTGCGTGCCACGCTGAACGAGCAGATTCCGGCCTGGCGGCGCCGGCATGGCCTGTAAACCCGGCCACTCTCGACACTACACGCCCTCGAACACCACCATCTGGTGCCCGGCCAGCACGGGCACCACGCTGCGCGAATAGCCCGCGGCATAGTCCACGGGCACTGCCTGGCGCTGCGGAGCCAGATACGCCTGGCGCGGACGCTGCGCCGTCCGCAGCGCCACCTTCACATTGTGGAGGGGAATCACGTCCTCGACGATATCCACCTCAGGAGCGCGCCGTTCGGGAACGTAGTGCAGCAGGTGCACGATGCGCCGCCCGCTCTGCTCGGTCACGGTCGCCTCGAGTGTGCTGGGACCTTCCGTCCGCAGAAGCGGCTCCGGCAGGAGGCGTTCCAGGCACTTGCCCACCAGCTTGCGATAGAAGGCGTAGCCCGAGCGAGCATAGGTGCGGAAGATCGGCGTGGCGATGTAGAGAAGGTTCCCCGCCGCCGTCACAGCCGCGTAATTGGTGGGCTGAGAGTAAGGAGTCTGGGCTACCTGGAAGTGCCGGTAGTCACGGTCGAAATACGCCCGCCATACCCGCGCCAGGACCTCGGTCCCCGGCTTGGCCTTTACGGCGGCGCCGGTTTCGTAGGCTTCCTCCACCATCGCCGGCAGGCCGCGCCGCATTTCGCCGAGCACCTCGACGTACTGCGCCTCGTGCGCCCAGCGGCCTTCGTAGTCCACGCCCATGGGCAGCACGAAGCCCTTACCGGCCGGATCCAGGCCCGATTCGTCGCTCAACAGCAGCTTGCCTCCGTGATCCAGGTAGGCACGCAGCTTGCCAGCCATGGCCTCGTCCAGGCGCTGACCGTCCGCCAGGATCAGCACCTTGTAGCGGCCGAAATCGGCGGCCGGGTCGAGCAGGTCGAACTGGTGCCGCAATTGCCCCAACATCGCCGTGACACCTACATTGGTGTCCGCCGCCTGCCCGCCGTACCCTGCCAGCACGCCGATTTCGGTCACCGCCCGCGCGCCCCTGCACCAGGGCTCCTTGTCTTCCACCGCCCGGTAAGTGCGTCCGATGCGCTCGTACACGGATTTCTCCAGCCGCCCGCGTGGGTGCAGGTGGTCGCCAATGGCACACTGGTTGGCCTGCGCCAGCATGTAGAAGCATTCGTAGTCCAGCGCCGCCTGGTTGCGCACGGTGCCGAAATCGCCCCAACTCCGGTGGAAGCTGCCCGTCATCCCCATGGCGTCCCGGCCCAGGTTTCGCAGATATCGCGAGGCCATCGGGTAGTAGCTGTAACCCCACGAGCCGCCCGGCAGCGACTCGATCTCGATGTGCGTGTAGTCGGCGAGCACCTTTCGCAGAAACACGGGGTCCTGCCGCAGCGTGAGCGGGCCATTCACAAAGGTCGAGCCTTTGGGGCGGATGCTCCGCGCCAGCTTCACGAGCCGCGCCATGACGCGCTCTTCCACCATCAGCGCGTGCCGCCGGCGGTCTTCCTCCCGCGTCGAATCCAGGCCCAGTTTTTCGCGCTCCGCCATGCACGCCGCGCACGAACACCCAAAGCTCGAATAGCCGAAATTGTCGTAGAAGATTCCGTCCGCCGGGTAGGCCCGCAGAAATTCCTCGGCCTGCGCCGCCAGGTAGTCCACATACCCCGTGTTCACGCACAGCCGCCCCAGGCTGGGCACGGTGGGGCCTGCCTTGCCACGGTATCCGTCTTCCTTGCCTTCCGGGTCGAGTATGCGCCAGTCGCCGTGATGCACCCAGGCGTGCTGGTCGTACATCGTGCTGATGTACACCGGGATCCGTATGCCCGCCTGGTGACAGGCCTCGATCATCTCGCCCAGCAGGTCGATCTTCAGTCCCGGGTGCCGTACGCCTACTTTGGTGGGGTAGTACGCCATGCCGTGGTGGCACTTGGCGAACACGGTGATGGAATTCACATGCGCTTCCTTCAGCGTGCCCGCGAATTCGGCCGCGCGGAAGTCTGCTCCCACGTCCGGGATGGCGGGTGAGGTGTGAAAATCCAGGTGAATGTGCCGGAACGGCAACTCGAACCGGTTCCCCGCGGCGGGCGCCGCCGGCTCCGCGAGCGCCGCCACGCCCGCTCCGTAGATCGGGCCGGTAAAGAAGGCCCGCCGTGACAGATAATGGTCTTCTGGCATTGGTTCGAACTCCTCGCAGAGATTGTACAGCACTTGTATACAAATCGTATGCGATTAGCTATGATTTGGTCTTTCGGGTAAGGAGCGCCCAATGGATCGGGTTCAAATCGGATTGATCGGCTGTGGCCTGTTCGGGGAGAGCCACTTGCAGGCGTATCGCGCGGTGCGCACCGCGGAAATCGCCGCCCTGTACGACACTGACGAGCGCCGCGCCGCGCAGATGGCCGCGGAGTTCGGCATCCCGCGGATCTGCCGTTCCCTGGAGGAGATCTGCGCCCTGCCGCTCGACGCCATCGACGTAGTCACGCCCGAGGAACTGCATCTCGAACCCGTACTCGCCGCCGTGGCCGCCGGCAAACACGTCTTTGTGGAAAAGCCCCTCTCCACGGACCTGGCTCAGTGCGACCGTATGATCCAGGCGGCGGGCGCGGCCGGGCGCTGCCTCATGGTGGGCCAGATTCTGCGCTTCGAAACCAAGTACGCCATGCTCAAGGACGAGATCGCTTCCGGCCGGCTGGGCCGCGTGGTCTCCATGCACGCCCGGCGCAACCGCCTGAAGACGCTGCTGCCGCGCTATGGCCGGACGCATCCCTGCATCGAGAACAGCATCCACGATATCGACCTGATGCTCTGGTACACCGGCCAGCGCGTCCAGCGCGTGCGCGGCTACAGCCGCAATGCCACCGGCGCGAAGCACGCCGACACGTTCTGGGGCATTCTGGAATTCGAAGGCGGAGCCCTGGGCGTGGTGGAAACCATCTGGCTGCTGCCGCAGGCCTCCGGCATCATCCTGGACGACGCATTTCAATTCGTGGGCGACGCCGGCGTGGGTAACGTGCAGTTGGTGCCGGCCGCCTTGAGCTACTGGCAGGAGGACGGCAACCACGTCCCGGACAATAGCTACGACCCGCGCGTGGCCAATTCCGCACGTGGCGCCTTGCGTGAAGAGCTGGCATATTTCTGCGACTGCGTGCTGGATGGCCGGATGCCGCAGGTGATCACGGCCATCGAGGCCAAGCGCGCCGTGCGCGTCGCGCTGGCTCTGGTGCGATCGTCACAGTCGGAACAAGATGTCGAGTTGACCGAATGGGATTAGAGTTACGGATCCGCGACCGTCAGGGAGCGGTCTCTCGTCGGAGGAGAAGTGGACATTCCAACCAAGTCGAAGTTTCCGCGGGCTCGCGACGTGGCCTATCTGGATACCGCCGCCGAAGGGCTGCCCCCGGAGGATGCGGCGGCGGCGCTGGCCGAGTATTTCAGCGATAAGGCCAGCGGCAGCCCGGGACGGCCCCAGCACTATCGCGCGGAGGTCGAGGCCGTCGAGGCCGCCGCTGGCCTCCTGGGGGCGGCGCCGCGGCACGTGGCTCTGCTCTCCTCGTGCTCGGAAGGCCTGAACCTGCTGGCCAATTCCATCGCCTGGCGGCCCGGCGACGAGGTCCTCATCGACGACCTGGAGTTTTCTTCCAACGTGGTGGCCTGGCTGCGCCTGCGCCACCAGGGCGTGCGCGTGCACGTCATCGCCTCCGAAGATGGAATTCTGCGCTGCGAATCCTTTACCTCGCGGCTCAGCGCCTCTACCCGAGTGGTCTCCATCAGCCAGGTGAGCTACAAGACCGGCACACAGGCGCCGTTCCTGGCCGAGTTGAGCCGCGCCGTCCACCAGGCAGGCGCTATTTTTTGTCTGGATGCCACGCAGGCGCTGGGGCGCGTGCCGGTCTCGCTCGAAGGCGTGGATTACCTGGTGGCCAGCAGCTACAAGTGGCTGCTCGGGGTGCACGGGCTGGGGGTCGTGTACCTCTCGCCGCAATTGGAAGCCTCGTTGACGCCCGGCGCCGCAGGCTGGTATTCGGTGCGCAACATCTTCACCGCAGATCGTTTTGAGCGCTTCACCTACAAGGACGGCGCCGCCCGCCTGCTCACCGGGATGCCCAATTTTCCCTCCATCTACGCGCTGCGCGCGAGCCTGGCGTACCTCCGGGAAGCAGGCGTGGAACGCATCGACCGGGCCCTGAAGCCCCTGGTCCGCCGGCTGCGCGAAGGCCTGGCCGAGACCGGACTGCCATTATTGACGCCGCCCGATCCCCAGTACGCCTCCGGCATCGTGTCCTTCGCTCACCCGGATGCGCCGGCCATCGGGGCCGCACTGGAAGAAGAGGGGGTCATCGTGTGGGCCGGCGACGGCCGCGTGCGCGCCTCCGTGCATCTCTACAACGACGCAGCCGATATCGACCGCCTGCTCGGCGCCTTGCGCCGGATCCTCGACCGCCAGGGGGTCGTGCGTGCCTGAAATCGGCCCCGGCCTGGCCCTGGTGCTGCTGGCCGGAGTCTTTCAGGGCAGCTTCATGCTGCCCACCAAGGGCATGCGCGGCTGGGCCTGGGAGAACTACTGGCTGCTGTTCGCCGCCACCGCGTACCTGGTCTGTCCCTGGCTGCTGGCCCTGGTCACCATCCCGCGGCTCTTCGAGGTGTATTCCGGAGCCACGCTCTCTTCACTCGTTTCCGTGGGCGTCTACGGGGCGGGTTGGGGCGTCGGCGCCGTCACCTTCGGGCTGGGCGTGGACGCGCTGGGCCTGGCCCTGGGCTTCGCGGTGATTCTGGGTGTCGCGGCGACCACCGGCACACTGGTGCCCTTACTGGTGCGTCCGCCGGCGCGCTTCTCGGCGGCGCAGGCCGTCCTCACCGCCGCCTCGCTCCTGCTCATGCTCGCCGGCGTGGCGGTGTGCTCCTGGGCCGGCAAGTGGAAGGAGCAGGAAGGCGCGCCGCGCTCTTACCGCCGCGGCGTCCTGATTTGCCTGGCCTCCGGCCTGCTTTCGGCCTGCGGCAACCTGGGCTTCGCCTTTGGCGCAGCGATCTCCGGCCGCGCCCGGGACCTGGGCGTTTCTGCCGAGGCGGCGCAGAACACTCTCTGGACCCTGCTCACCCTGCCCCTTTTCCTCTGCAACGCGGGTTACGCGCTTTACCTGCTCCAACGCAATCGCACCGCTGCCCGGTATCGCTCCCCCGGCTCCTCCCGCCGAGTGCTTCTGGCTATCGCCATGGGCGTCATGTGGATGGCCGGCATCGGCCTGTACGGCGCGGGCGCGACCAAGCTGGGACGGCTCGGACCTTCGCTCGGATGGGCCATCCTGATGTCGAGCATGGTGCTGGTGGCCAATCTGCTGGGCCTGGCAACCGGCGAATGGAAGGCTTCACCCCGCCCGGCAAGACAAAAGCTGGCCTGCGGGGTCGGCCTGCTGATCGTCGCGATCGCCGGCCTGGCCTGGGCCAACGGCTTGCAGGCCGCCTAGTACAATAGCGGGCGTCTGGAGGACAACAGGTTGAAGGCGAGACGGGCTGGCGGAGACAACGAGAAAGAAGGGGAAGTCGATCGGGTATACCGGGTGCTGAAGAACTGGATCCTGCAATGCGAATACCGCCCGGGCGACTTTCTGGCCGAAGTGGACCTGGCGCGGCAGTGCGAAACCAGCCGCACGCCCATTCGGGAGGCCTGCAACCGCCTCTCCCAGGAGGGCTGGATCTCGCGTATCCGTCACAAGGGTTACATGATTCCCCCCGTCTCCATCCGCGACATCGTGGAGATTTACGAGTACCGCAAGCTGCTGGAGTGTTTCAACGCGGAAAAGGCCGCACATACCGCCAGCGCTGAACAGATCGCCAGGCTGCGCGTCATTCTGGAGGTGGAAAACCGCCCCAAAGCCCCGGTGGCCGAGATACTCGCAGCCAACGACGCCTTTCACCTGGGGATTGCCGAGATCGCCCGCAACCAGCGCGTGCTGGACCAGCTTAAATTGACGCTCGAGTACGTCCACCGGCTGGACGTGCTCTCTACCCAGCGCGACCCCGGCTGGGTCCCTCACGGCGAGATTTTTGTGGCGCTCGAGGCGCGCAAGCCCGTGCAAGCCAGCAAAGCCATGGCGGCGCACGTCGATAGCGCCCGCGACCGCATGCTGAAGCTATTCGGCACCTGATGACCGCATCCGGCGTGCACCTCGAGCGCAAGGCCGCCCCCTGGGGGATCGCGGTTCTGCTGCTGGTCTCGGTTTTTATCAACTACGTGGACCGGGGCAATCTGTCGATTGCGGCGCCCGTCCTGGCGCCGGAGCTTGCCCTAACACCTGCCCAACTGGGCTGGCTGTTCTCCGCCTTCTTCTGGACGTACTCCGTCTTTCAGATCCTATCCGGCTGGCTGGTGGACCGCTTCTCAGTCAACTGGGTGTACGCTGCCGGCTACCTGCTGTGGTCAGCGGCCACCCTCGCCACCGGCCTGACGGGCACGTTCGCCGCGCTGTTCGCCGTGCGCCTGCTGCTGGGCGCGGGCGAGTCGGTGGTCTACCCGGCCTGCTCGCGCATCCTGGTGACGCATTTTTCCGAGACGCAGCGCGGGCTCGCCAATGCGCTGGTGGACGCCGGCTCGAAGGCCGGACCGGCGCTGGGAACTCTGCTGGGCGGTCTGCTGGTGGCGCGCTGGGGCTGGCGCGCGCTGTTTGTGATCGTGGGCGCCGTCAGCCTGCTGTGGCTCCTCCCCTGGTACCTGTGGGCCCCGCCCGCGCAGCCCGCTGCCGAAAGGCGAGCGCGTCAGTCCCCCGGCTTCATCGAGATCTTAGGCCGCCGGGAAGCCTGGGGGACCTCTTTGGGCATGTTCTGTTTCGGCTATGTGTGGTACTTCCTGCTGAGCTGGCTGCCGTCCTACCTGGTCATGGAGCGGCACTTTAGCCTGGAGTCTATGGCCGTGCTGGGCTCCCTGCCCTACTGGGCGGTGGCGGCTTCCGCGGTGCTCTGCGGCTGGGCTTCGGACCGCTGGATCGCGCGCGGCTCGAGCCCTACCCGGGTGCGTAAGACTTTCGTCGCGAGCGGCCTGGTGCTGATGTGCGTGTTCATGCTCCCCGCCGTGCTGGCTCCCACCGCCACAAGCGCCGTGGGAATGCTGATCCTGGTCTATCTTTCCATCGGGCTGTTCAGCTCGAACGTGTGGGCCGTTACCCAGGCGCTGGCGGGGCCGCTGGCGGCCGGCAAGTGGACCGGGATTCAGAACGCGGTCGGCAACCTGGGCGGCGTGATTTCGCCGCTGGTCACGGGCCTGATCGTCGCCCGCACGCACCGGTTCTTTCTGGCGTTCCTGGCGGCGGCCGTGATGTCCGGCCTGGGCGCCGCGGCTTATCTGCTGATGGTCGGCCGAATCGAGCCACTGGGCTGGCGGGGGCAAGGAGACGATGCGGCGTGAGGCGCTCCTGGTTTTCTTCGTGCTACCGGCACTGGCCCCCGCGGCGCCGACTTGCGCCGTCTGCCACCAGCGGATCGCCGAATCCTGGATGCACACCGGCATGGCCCGCTCGCTGGCGCGGCCCGCAGGCGACGAACCGCACCGGCCGGTCACTGTCCACAACCCGGCCGCCGGCCGCTATGACGAAATTTTTCGCGACGCGCGCGGCTTGCAGCAAAGCGAATACCAGCTTGACCCGGACGGCAAAACGATTTTCCGGGTGACCTACCCGATCGAGTGGGTCGTCGGCTCCGGAACTACCGGCCACACCTACATCGTCCGCCGCGGCGGCTCGCTGTTCCAGGCGCCGCTCTCCTTCTACGCCCGTAGACATTCCTGGGCGCTCTCGCCCGGCTACGAACACCGGGACCAGGGCTTCAACCGTCCTATCCTGCCGGTGTGCGTGTCTTGTCACGGCGGCGTCAGCGGGCAGGGCATCGGGTGCCGGGATTGTCATGGCGACGGCCAGACGCACGCCGCATCGGGCGGCGCCGGCGTGATCGTCAACCCGGCGAAACTGCCGTCGCGGCTGGCTGAAGATGTCTGCATGCGCTGCCACCAGGATGGCGATGCGCGCATCTTGCAGCCGGGCAAGCGCGAAGAGGATTTTCGGCCTGGCAGGCCGCTGGCCGAGACCGTGGCTCTGTTCAAAGTGCCGGGGCGCGAAGCCGGCGACGCAGCCGAGCTGCTGGACCACCACTTCGCGATGCGGCAAAGCCGCTGCTTCACCGCCAGCGCCGGCCGGCTGGGCTGCCTCACCTGCCACGATCCGCACGCGCAGCCCTCCCCCGCGCAGGCAGCCGCCTGGTATCGCTCCAAGTGCCTGGGCTGCCATGCGGAAAGCGCGTGTAGCCTGCCGCGCGCGCGGCGCGGGCCGGACGATGATTGCGCCGCCTGCCACATGCCCAGGAGGGACCTGCGGCAGGTCTCGCATGCCGCCCTCACCCTGCATCGCATCGTGCGGCGGCTGGGCCAGCCGGTTCCCGAAGCGCCTTCCAACCTGCCGGATCTGGTTTACCTGAACGGTTCGCCGGGCGATCTGCCGCGGGTGACGCTGCTCCAGGCTTACGCGCAGCTTGCGGACCGTGCCGCCGTCTACCAGGCGCACTACCTGGAGCTGCTCGAAGAGGTCCGTCGCAGCGAGCCACGGGATCCGTTCGTGCTGGCCGCGGTGGGGCGCAAGGCACTGCGCGAGGGCGACCCGCGGGCCGTCGAGTTCCTGGAACAGGCCGTGGCGGCGGCTGCCTCGCCGGTCCCCTACCAGGACCTGGCGGAAGCGCTTACGCGCGCCGGGCGCGGCGGCGCGGCGGTCCAGGTTCTCCGCCGTGGCCTCGACCGCTTCCCGTTTGAGCAGGTGCTGTGGAAGCGGCTAGCCTCGGGCTATATCGCCCTGGGCCAACACCCGGCCGCGCGCGACATCCTGGTGCGCTACCTGGACCTGTTTCCCGAGGATACTTTCATGCGCGAGATGCTGCGCAAGTTCGACGCGGCTTACTCGAAGCGCAGCATCAGCCCGCGATAAAACGCCATGGCTTGCTCCACCTGGTCACACTCCACCCATTCCACGGCGGCGTGCGCCTGGTCGATGCTGCCGGGGCCGAAAATCACGCCAGGCACGCCGGCGCGCGCCAGCTTGCTGGCATCGCTGCCATAGGGCACACCCACGGGTGCGCTGTCCAGGCCCAGGTCGCGCAGCACGCCGCCGGCGCAGGCCACCAGGGCGGAATCGGCCGCGGTTTCGAGCGGATAGTCCTCCAGCATGGGCGGTTCCATGTAGGCATCCAGGCCCGTCTGAGCCTCCAGCAGTTGCCGGTAATGCTCCAGCACGGCCGGGATCTCCTCTCCCGGCAGCAGGCGGCGGTCGATTTCGATGGCGCAGAAATCGGGCACGAAGTTTACCTGCCGCCCTCCCTGGATCACGCCCACGTTGCAGGTGGCGCTGCCCAGCAGCGGATGCCGCCGCTGCCCCAGCTCACGCGTGTCTTCTTCGAGCGCAAGCACCACGCGCGCCATGTTGGCGATGGCATTGATCCCCAGGTGGGGCTTGGAGCTGTGGGCCGCCTTGCCGCGGCAGCAGATCCGCCAGCGCAGCACGCCTTTGCTGGCGATGGCCAAGCGCAAGTCCGTAGGCTCGGCCACGACTGCGGCGGCGGCCTCCAGCCCTTCGCACAGCTTCCGCACTCCGTAAAAGCTGTGTTCTTCGTCGGCCGCCGCCACCACCCAGATCTCGCACGGCGGGGTCACGCCCTCGCGGTGGAGGGAGCCGAGTGCATGCATCATCGCCGCCAGGCCGGCCTTCGTATCGCACGCCCCGCGGCCGTACAGCCGCCCGTCGGAGACGACCGGCTCGAAAGGCGCGATGCTCATCCCGCCGGTTCCCGCGGTATCGGTGTGCGCCTCGAAAATCAGCCGCCGCGCCGGGTTCCGCCCAGGCAGCCGGGCTATCAGGTTGGGTCGCCCCGGAAAGACTTCCTGCTCTAGAGTTTCGATGCCCGCCTGGCGGAAGAACTGGCCGATATACGCGGCGATTTCCCCCTCCGGCCGGCCACCGTCGTAAGCCGGATTGACGCTGTTGATCTCGACCAGCTCGGCCAGGGTCCGGAGCACATCCGGTTGCGGTGTCTTCATTGCAGGGGGTGCCTCCGCCGCATTTTTCGATATTGACAATCTAGTATGTTCATGCTATCAGTATACGAGCTGTATACAATCCTTTTCAGAGGGGAGCCAATCGTCGTGCAAAGAGCCAGGCTATGCATTCTCCGGCTGTCCGTTCTCGCCGCGCTGTTCTGCGCGGCGGTATACGGCCAGCTCTCCACATCATCGCTCAACGGGACAGTGCGGGATACCAGCGGCAGCCTGGTACCAGGCGCCTCTGTGGTGCTGCGCAACGTGGACACCGGCGTGGAGCGGCAGACCGTCACGAACGACGCCGGCAACTACGTGTTCCTGAACATCATCCCGGGCAAGTACACCCTGGAAGCTGTCAAGCAGGGGTTCAGCAAGAGTTCGCTCGCACCGTTTACCCTGGAAGTCAACCAGACGGCCACCTTCGACTTCAGCCTGAAGGTGGGCGGTGTGGAGCAGACCGTGACGGTGGAAGCCATCGGCGCGGAGATTCAGGCCTCCACGGCGGAAGTGGGAGCTGTGGTAAACAGCAAGCAGGTGGTGGACCTGCCGCTCAACGGACGAAATTTCACCCAGTTGCTCACCCTGACGCCGGGGGTTGCGCCCGTCAGCGTCTCGCAGAATTCCGGCTCGTGGATCTCTTCGCCCATCGGCTCCTATTCCTTCCCGGCCATCAACGGGCAGACCAACCGCAGCAACTTCTTCCTGATGGACGGCGTCAGCGATCAGGCGCCCTACACCAGCGTGTACGCCGTGCCCCCGATCGTGGACGCCATCCAGGAATTCAAGGTGCAGTCGCACAACGACCAAGCGGAATTCGGCGGCGCCACCGGCGGAATCATCAACGTGGTCACCAAGTCCGGCACCAATGAACTGCACGGCACCGCGTGGGAATACGTGCGCAACAATGCCTTCGACGCGCGCAACCGCTACCTGGCCAACGTGACGCCCTTCAAGCAGAACATGTACGGGGTGACCGTGGGCGGCCCGGTGATCCTGCCCAAGATCTACAACGGCCGGAACAAGACCTTCTTCTTCGTGGGCTATCAGGGCTTCCGCTACCGGCGCAACGCAGAGACGCTTTTCCGGGTGCCCACCGCCGCGAACCTGGGGGGCGACCTCAGCGACTGGCCGACCCAGATCTACAACCCCTACAGCACGCGTCCCGATCCGAACAAGCCCGGCTCCTACCTGCGCGATCCGTTCCCGCGCAACCAGATCCCCGCGAACCTGATCGATCCCGGCATGGTGCTCTACGCCAAGACGACGCTGCCCACGCCCATCGCCACGGGGGTAGCCGACCGCAATGCCCTGGACACCACGCCGTTCAAGCAGAGCCAGGAGGAGTACACAGCCCGCGTGGACCAGAACCTGGGCACCAAGGACTTTTTCTGGTTCCGTTACAGCGGCCGCTTGCAGGACATTGACAGCTCCGGTGGCCGGCAGGCCTTGGCCAACATCAACGAAAACCGGTCGCGCGATGTCGGCTTAAGCCTCGTACACGTCTTCAACCCCAGCACGGTGCTGCAAATCCAGTATGGCCGCGTGCTGGTCAAGAACCCCTACGGCACCAAGTTCCGCTCCCTGCCGGCGAATTTCGCGCAGGATGTGGGCTTTTCCTCCCAGTTCGCCGGCGGTTTCATCGGCGGCGCCACGCTGGTGCCGGGGCTCACCGTGCCCGACTTCTTCTCCGGCGGGGACAGCGGCATTCTGAAGTCCAAACCCGTGGACATCGACCAGATCAAGGCCAACCTCTCCAAGATCCACGGCAACCACACCTTGAAATTCGGTGGCGAATTCAACCAGACCACGCATTTCAACGACGTCACGCAGGTGAGCGCCAGCTTTGCGGCCTTCCAGACCGCCGATCCGGAGAATCCAGGTAACACCGGCAGCGCGCTGGCTTCCTACCTGTTGAACGTCCCGGACGGCGCCAACCGGAGGAACACCCACGACTCCACGCGCTGGGGCGGAGTGGAGGGCGCTTACTTCCAGGACCAGTGGAAGGTTACGCCGCGGCTGACCGTGAATCTCGGCCTGCGCTACGACATCACGTTCCGCCCGCCTTATGGCCGGCCGGAAGACAACAACATGCAGGTGGGCGACATGAACTTCAACAACGGCACCTATGTGCTGCAAGTCATGCCCACACCCTGCGCGCAGACCAATGCGCCGCCCTGCAACCCGGATCCCAGCGGCAACCTGCCGGCGCACGTGGTGGTGGACCCGCGCGGCAAGATCTATCACAACTGGACCGACAACTGGCAGCCGCGCCTGGGCATGGCCTACCGGCTAAGCGACCGGACCGCGCTGCGCGCCGGCTTCGGCATGTTTTTCGAGAGCTGGGCGGCCCTGACGCAATCCGCGCAGAATTACAGCGGCACGTGGCCCACCGTGGGGCAGCAGATCGCCAACAACCTCAACAATCCCAAACCCGGGGTGGTGACGCCCACCATCAAGGCCACCAATCCGTTCCCTTCCGGCCTGTTCCCCGAGCCCACTCCGTTCAACCAGGTGCAGTGGTTCATGGACCCGAACGACCAGAATGCCTATTCCATGCAGTGGAACTTCGGCATCCAGCACCAGGTGAACACCAACACGGTGGTATCGGCCAGCTACGTGGGCTCCGGCAGCCGGCGGCTGAACCTGGGCGGCTACTACAACGTGGCGCTCACCCCCGGGCCGGGCGATCCGCGGGCGCGCTCGCTCTACCCCTACATCGCGCCCACCTACTACGACCGGAGCTGGGGCCGCAGCAGTTACCACTCCTTCCAGTTCATGCTGGACAAGCACTTCTCGAACGGTTTGGCCTACATGCTGTCCTACACCTGGTCGAAGGCCATCGACATCGGCTGCTCCGGCTGGTTCGGAGTGGAAGGCTGCTCCGTGCAGGATCCCTATCATTTCAACAACGACCGCGGGGTTTCCGGATTCGACGTTCCGCACGTGCTGACCGTGAACTGGCTCTACCAGCTTCCCATCGGCAAGGACAAGTGGCTGCACACCGGCAACCGGGCGGCGGATTACATCCTGGGCAACTGGCAGTTGAATGGCATCACCGTGCTGCGTTCGGGCATTCCCTACACCGTGATGGTGAGCGGCGACATCGCCAACACCGGCAATACCGGGTACGAGCGCCTGAACCTGGTCGGCAACCCCACGCCCGCCAACCAGGGCCCCAACCAGTGGCTGGTCCGCTCCGCCTTCGCCGTGCCGGCTCCCTATACCTTCGGCGCCCTGGGACGGGACGCCTTCCGCTCCGATTGGTCCAAGAACGTGGACCTTTCGATCTTCCGCCAGTTTCCCATTCGCGAGTCGAAATCGCTGGAGTTCCGCGCCGAGGCGTTCAACGTGTTCAACGTGACCGTGTATAATGCGCCCGTCACCGACTTCAGCAGCCCCAATTTCGGTAGAGTGCTAGGTATCAACAACAGCCCGCGGCAGTTGCAGCTAGGGGCGAAGATTATCTTCTGAGGTGACGGGTTTCGATTGAGGCTGGCGCGCTATTTCCTGCTGTTGTTATGGGCCGGCTCTGCGGTGGCGCAGAGCGCGGATGAGGGATCCGCGTTGTTCGAGAGCCGCATCCGGCCCTTGTTCGCTGCGCATTGCTACGCCTGCCATGGCTCCGCCATGCAGATGGCGGGCTTGAACCTTTCCACCGCGGCGGGATTTTTCCGTGGCCGTGACACCGGCCCCATCGTGGTCAAGGGGGACCCGGAGCACAGCGCGCTCATCCGCGCGGTTTCCTACACCGGCACCATCAAGATGCCGCCTGGCGGCAAACTCAGCCCGCAACAGATCGCGGATCTGACGGCGTGGGTGAAGATGGGCGCGCCCTGGCCCCAGGCGGAAACTGCGCCCGCCCAAGCTCCGCGGCCGCAGTTCTGGTCCTTTCAGCCGGTGAAGGACTACCCGCCTCCCCAGGTGCGCGACCGCACCTGGGTGCAGTCTCCCATTGACGCCTTTATTCTGGCCAAACTGGAAGAGAAGGGAATCCGGCCTTCCCCGCGCGCCGACAAGCTCACGCTGCTGCGGCGGGCCACCTTCGACCTGACCGGCCTGCCGCCCACGCAGCGCGAAATCGCGGATTTCTTGGCGGACGATTCTCCCCAGGCCTTCGCGCGGGTCGTGGACCGCCTGCTGGCTTCGCCGCGCTACGGCGAGCGCTGGGGGCGGCACTGGCTGGATGTGGCGCGCTACGCGGATTCCACCGGGGCGGACGAAGACCACCGCTATCCCTACGCCTGGCGTTATCGCGACTACGTGATCGACGCCTTTAACCGCGACCTGCCTTACGATCAGTTCATCCAGGAACAGATTGCCGGAGATCTGCTGCCCGCGCGGGCGGACGAAGTCAACGTGGAAGGCATAACCGCCACCGGCTTCCTGGCCCTGGGGCCCAAACTGATCGCCGAGCAGGACAAGGTGAAGATGCTCTATGACATCGTGGACGAGCAGATCGACGTGGTGGGCCGCGGGTTGATGGGGCTCACGCTGGCCTGCGCGCGCTGCCACGATCACAAGTTCGATCCCATCACCACGAAGGACTACTACTCGCTGGCCTCCATTTTCGCCAGCACCAAACAACTGGCCAAAGTCGAGGGAGTCGTCTCCGAGCTTTACTTCGTGCCCCTGGTGCCCAAGGACGAGGCGGCCCGATACCAGGCGCATCTGGACCGGATTAACGCCAAAAAGGAAGCCATCGAGGAGATCGTGGAGCAGGAGGGCCGCCGGAATGCCGACCGCTTGCGGCCGCACCTGGCCGAGTACATGACCGCGGCCCGGAAAATATACGCCGGCGGCGCGAAAACGGAAGAAATGGCGCGCGCCCAGGGACTGGACGAACGCGTGCTCGGCAAGTGGGTGGAGTACCTGAAGCCCAACATGGAAGTTCGCCCCCACCTGGCCAACTGGTACAAGGCCACGCCGGCCACCCTGGCGCAGGTAGCCCAACAGTATCAGGCGGATTTCGATGCGCGCATCCGGGACTGGGAGGGCCGGATGGACAAGTGGCGGCGGGAGGCCGCCGAGGCCCGCGCCTCCGGCAAGAAGGCGCCGGAAAAGCCCAAGTTTGTGGCGGGCGACGACCGCTTCTTCGCCGAAGTGCGCTTCGGCAAAGGCCCCTTCGCCCCGCCGGAAAAGGACGAAGAACGGCAAAAGGTCTTCCCGGCGGAGGCCAACGCGCGCATCGCTGTCTTGCAGCAGGAGATGGATGCGCTCAAGAAGTCCGGCCCGCCAGAGCCGCCCATGGCCTGCGCGGTCACCGAAGGCGAACCCGTCGAGCAGCACGTCTTCGTGCGCGGGAACTGGGCGGTGAAGGGTGACGCGGTGCCCAAGCGCTTCCCGGTGGTGTTAACGGGCGCCGGACAGCCCCCCATCACGCACGGCAGCGGGCGGCTGGAGTTGGCACGGTGGCTCGCAAGCCCCGAGCATCCGCTCACGGCCCGCGTGATGGTCAACCGCATCTGGCAATGGCATTTCGGCGAGGGGCTGGTGCGCACCCCCAGCAACTTCGGACGGCTGGGCGAGGCGCCCACGCATCCCGAACTGCTGGATTTCCTGGCGAAACGCTTCATCGAGAGCGGCTGGTCCATCAAAGCCATGCATCGCCTGCTGATGCTTTCGAGCGCTTACCAGATGAGCCCCGAGATCAGCGCCGAGCAGGTGAAAGCCGACGCGGCCAACCTGCTGCTCTCGCATTTCAACCGCCGCCGGCTGGATATCGAAGAGATCCGCGATACGCTGCTGGCGCTGGACGGGTCGCTGGATCTCACCATGCACGGCTCGCTCCAGGAAGGCAAGGGCACCGACGTCGAGTTCAGCGAGGCGCGCATGAGCTTCAACCCGGACAAAAGCCGGCGGCGCACCGTCTACCTGCCGCTGCGCCGCTCGAACCTGCCGAGCGTTCTGAACCTGTTCGATTTCGGCGACGCCACCACCACCAGCGAAGGCCGCAGCCGCACGAACATCGCACCGCAGGCTCTGTTCATGATGAACAGCGGCTTCGTGACGGAGCGTACGCGGGGGCTGGCGAAAATGCTGCTGGTCGAAGGCGGCGACGACGCGGCGCGCATCCGCCGGGCCTATTTGATTACACTGGGCAGAAAGCCGCTGGCGGAGGGATCCGACGATGAAGTACGGGAGGCGCTCGAATATATCCGGGGCTTCGAAAAGAAGCGGCCCGGGCCGGAGGCGCGCCTGGACGCCTGGGAGAGTTTCTGCCGCGTCCTGACGGCTTCGAACGATTTCGTATACGTGAACTGAGGGCACTGATGGACGGCAACCGGTTTCTTCCTCTCTCGCGGCGCGATCTGCTGCGCAATTCCGCCGCGGGATTCGGCATGGTGGCGCTGGCCGCCATGCTGGCCGAGAATTCCCCCCTGCACGCGGAGACCGCGGAGAATCCCCTGGCGCCCAAGGCGCCGCACTTTCCCGCGCGCGCCAAACGGGTCATCTTCCTGTTCATGCACGGCGGGCCCTCCCACATCGACACGTTCGATCCCAAGCCGCGCCTGGTCCGGGACAACGGCAAGCCGCTGCCCTTCAAGCGCCCGCTCACCTTCGCCGAGGGCCAGACCGGGGGTCTCATGAAGTCGCCCTGGGAGTTCAAGCCTTACGGCGAAAGCGGCACCCCGGTAAGCGAACTGCTGCCCCATATGGCCGCCTGCGTGGACGATATCTGCGTGGTGCGCTCGATGGTGGGCGACAGCGTGGCGCACGGCGGCGCACTGCTGCAATTGCACACCGGGTCGAATACGTTCACGCGGCCCAGCATGGGCTCCTGGGTGGTTTACGGGTTGGGCACCGAGAACCGCAACCTGCCGGGATTCATCACCATTAAGCCCTCGCTCTCGCATGGCGGCGCCAAGAACTGGAGCTCCAGCTTCCTGCCGGCGGCTTACCAGGGCACGCCCATCGGCCACGGCGGCATGAAGCCCGAAGATCTGCCCGAGCCCATCGAGTACCTGAAGAACAAGGGCCTCACGCCGGAACAGCAGCGCTACGAGCTGGACATGCTGCAAAAGATGAACCGGCGCAGCGCGCGACGCTGGCAATACGATCCCGAACTGGAGGGCCGCATCCAGGCCTTCGAGCTGGCCTTCCGCATGCAAACGGAAGCGCCGGAGGCCTTCGAAATCGAAAAGGAATCGGAAGCCACCAGGAAGCTTTACGGGCTGGACCGTCCTGAATGCCGGGACTTTGCCTGGCAGTGCCTGCTGGCCCGCCGGCTCATCGAGCGGGGCGTCCGTTTCGTGCAGTGCTCGCACACCTACGGGCCGGGTAACGAAGTGGGCTGGGACGCGCACAACGAACTGGTCCGCCTGCACAGCCGCACCTCGCGGCAGGTGGATCAGCCGGTGGCGGGCCTGCTGCGGGATCTGAAAGCGCGCGGGCTGCTCCAGGACACGCTGGTGATCTGGGGCGGCGAGTTCGGGCGCACGCCCATCTCGCAGGGGGGCGACGGGCGCGACCACAATCCCTACGGCTACACCATGTGGATGGCCGGCGGCGGCGTCAAGGGCGGCATCACCTACGGCGCCACCGACGAATTCGGCTACTACGCGGTCGAGGATCGCATGCATATCCACGATATGCACGCTACGATGTTGTATCTGCTGGGGCTGGACCACACCCGGCTGACCTACTTCTACGGGGGGCGCAATTTCCGCCTCACGGACGTGGCGGGCAACGTGGCGCACAAGATCGTGGCGTAAGAGGAAGGGCGCGGGGCGCCTTTCGCGCAAACATGGCTATGCAGTGGGGGAAGTGGATGGCCGCCGTGCTGGCCGCGGGCGCCGGTCTGGTGGCGTCGCCGTCTCCGCCGTGCGGGGGGCCGCCGGATCTGGAACGCGGCGGCGCGTACGATGCTCTGGGCGTGTGGTTCGCCGAGCGTCAGCAACTCGCTTGCGCCGTTTCCGCGTTTGAATCCGCTGTGCGGGCGCAACCCAGCCAGGCGCTGCCGCATTTCCATCTGGCCACGGTGTATGCCCGCCAGCAGCGCTACCGGGAATCGGCCACCCAGTATCGCGAAACGCTGCGCCTGGACCCGGGCAACGACGAGGCGCGCACGGCACTGGTGAAGGCCCTGCTGTACCTGCGGGAATACGGCGAAGCGCTGCCCTGGATCGAAGAGTACGCGCGGCGCAAGCCGGACGATTTCGAAGCCAACGCCCTGCTGGGCGCCGTGTACCGCGGGTCGGGCAGATACGCCGAAGCGGAGCCGGCGCTCGAGCGGGCGGCGCGCCTCAAGCCCGCCGATTTCAACGTGCAATATCACCTAGGCTTCGTGCTGGCGCGGACCGGCAAGCCGGAGCTGGCCCTGCCCCACCTGGAAAAAGCTCTCGAACTCGATCCCGGATCGGCGGAGGCGCGCTTTCAACTGGCCTCCGTGCTGCGGGCGCTCGGGCAGAAGGAGCGCGCGCAGCAGGAACTCGCCGCCATCGGCCGCCAGAAGCAGGAAAGTGTGCGGCAGGACGTGGCCGGCACAAAGGCCGCGCGGGCCAGCCAGTACCTGGAAGCAGGGGACGCGCGCAAAGCCGCGGCGGCGTACGAAGAGGCCCTGCGCGAGGATCCGTCCAACGCCCGCACCTGGTATGACCTGGCGCTGGCCCGCGCGAGGCTCCCCGACCAGGCAGGCGAGCGGCAGGCGCTCGAGCGAGCAGTGGCGCTTGATCCCAAACTGGCTTTGGCGCAGAACCAGCTCGGCCTGCTGGACCTGGAAGACGGGCGCGCAGCCCAGGCCGAAAAACACTTGCGCGCGGCGCTGGAAGTTGATCCGCACTTTGCCGAAGCGCTGAGCAACCTCGGCGTGCTCTACGGCCAGCAGGGGCGGAACGAGGAGGCCGAAAAGCTGTTCCGCCAGGCGGTGGAGAGCAATCCCCGCTATGCGCAGGCTTTCGTCAATCTGGCCCTGGTGTTGGGCGCGCAGGGGCGCTTTGCCGAGGCCGAGGCGGCGGCCCAGAACGCGGCGCGCCTGGACCCCAACGCCGCCGCCCTGACGGCCCTGGGCATGCTCCAGACCCGGCTGGGCAAGTCCGGCGCGGCAATCCGCAATTTCCGGCAGGTCGTCGCGCTGAATGCGAGCTCGGCTGAAGCGCACCTGAACCTGGGCATCGCCCTGGCGGACCATTTCGAGCTGGAGGCCGCGCTGGCGGAGTTCTCGGAGACCGCGCGCCTGGCGCCCGGCGCAGCGGCGGCCCACTACAACCGGGGCCGCGCGCTGCTGGATCTGCGCCGGCCCGAGGAGGCCCGCACGGAGCTGGAGACGGCCGTGAATCTGGCGCCGCGCAATGCCGCCGCGCTCTACCTGCTGGGTTTGGCAGAGAAACAAATGGATCATCCGGAGCGCTCCGCCGAGTTGCTGCAGCAGGCCGTGGCGATCGATCCCAACCATTCCGATGCTCAATATCTGCTGGGGCAGGACCTGGCGCGGCTGGGCCGCACGGCGGAGGCCGTGGCCCACTGGAAGAAGGCCGTCGAGCTGCGGCCCGATCACGCCGAGGCGCTCTATAACCTGGCGCGGGCCTTGCGCCAGACCGACGCCGGCGCGGCGCGCCAATACCAGGAGCGCTTCACTGCCTTGCAGCAGCAGCGCCGCATCGCGGACCGGGCCGAGACGCTGGGGAATTTCGCGCTGGCCTCGGCGGCGGCGCGGGACATCCCGCAGGCGGTGGCCCAATTCCGCGAGGCGCTCGCGGTGTGCGGCGAATGCCGTTCGCGCGGGGACCTGCACAAGAACCTGGGGCTGGTGTACTGCCGCTCGGGCGACCTGAAGAACGGCCGCGCGGAACTGGTGGAAGCGCGGCGCCTGAAACCCCACGATGCGGACGTGGGCCGCGCCTTGGAGATTCTGGACAGCCTGGCCGCACAGGGCACGGGCGCCGGCAAGCAGTGACCATCGCGCGCGCCATACCGCTGCTCACTCTCCTAGCCGGCGCGGCGGCGGCGGAATCGGCGCGCTATATCGGCTCGAAGACTTGCGCGGGCTGCCACCCGCGTATCTATACCTCGTTCCGGCGCACGGCCATGGGCCGCTCCATGGCACTCGCGGCCGAAAACGCGCCGGGCCTGGCGGCGGGCCCGGTGACGATGACGCATCCCAGAGCCGAGCGCACTCTGCAGGTGTGGCGAGAAGGCGGCGCCGTCTACCAGAGCGAAGCCCAACCCGGGGTGTTCGTGACCAAACACCAGCTCGAATACGTGATGGGCTGCGGAGTCAACGGCTATACCTACCTGGTGCGGCGCGGCGATCGCCTGTTCCAGGCTCCGCTCTCCTACTATTCGCGGGCCGGGAGATGGGATCTTTCGCCGGGATACGAGAGCGGCGATGTCGCTTTCAGCCGGCCGGCGGCCGAATCCTGCGTGGTGTGCCACAGCGGGCGCGCGCGGCCCGTGCCCGGACAGACGGGCCGCTACCAGTCGCCGCCCTTCGAAGAACTGGCCATCGGGTGCGAAAATTGCCACGGTCCCGGCTCGGCGCACGCCGCCGCCGAGGGACGCGGCGTGCACGCGCCCGCCTCGATCGTCAACCCCGCCCGGCTGGCGCCGCGCCTGGCCGAGCAGATCTGCATGTACTGCCACCAGGGCGGCGATACCAGGGTGCTGCAGCCCGGCAAGTCCTACCTGGACTTCCGGCCGGGCGCTTGGCTCGATGACACGCTGGCGATCGGCAACCTGCCCGCCACCGAGCGCGACGCCGACCTGCTGGAGCATCATGCCGCGATGGCGGCCAGCCGCTGCTTTCGGGCGAGCGCCGGCAAGCTGAGCTGCCTCACCTGCCACGATCCGCACAGCGAACCGGCCGCGGGGCAGCGAGCGGCGTATTTCCGGGCGCGCTGCCTCGGTTGCCACTCCCGGCGCAGTTGCACGGCGCCGGCAGTCGCCCGCCGGGCGCGCGCCGACGATTGCACGGCGTGCCACATGCCCAAGCGCCAGGATCCGCAGATTACGCATTCGGCGCTGACGAATCACCGCATCCCGCGCACGGCGGACGCCGTGCCGTCCCGGCCGGCCCCTCCGACGGCCGAAGCCGGAGTGATTCATGTGAACCCCGCCCCGGGCGGACGACCGCTTCCGCCTCTGACGCTGCTGCGCATGTACGGCGAGCTCATGGAACGCGAACCCAGCCTGGCCGAACGCTACGTGGCGCTGCTGAGCCAACTGGCGGGCGGCCTGCCAGACGATCCGCTGGTGCTCGCGGCGCTGGGCCGCAAGGAGTTGCGGGAGCAGGCCAACGAGCAGGCGGCCCGGCACCTGGCGCGCGCCATCGAGCGGGGGTTCACGGGACCGGCGGCCTTCGCCGATCTGGCCGAGGCTCTGGCGCGCCAAGGACGGACTGAGGAGGCCGTGACCGTCCTGGAGCGTGCGATTGGGATCGAGCCGTTCTCCCCGGTGCTGCAAAAGACCCTGATCCTGCGCCTGATCGACCTGCGGCGGTACGGCCAGGCAAAAGTGGCGATGGAGCGCTATGTGGAAGTGTTTCCGGAAGATTCGTTCATGCGCGGGTTGCTCGGGCAGGTGAACCCGCGGCCCTGAAGTAAACCGCGCGACAAGCGGGCCTGAACCTCCGATAAGGATAGCAAGGGGGTGGCCCCGATGATGAAGTACGATGCTCATGACACGCCGGTAACCCAGATCCAGGACCCTTTAGGACGCACCGCCGGGGAAGCCGCGGGACCTCGCCCGGCAGTCTTCCTGAATCCGGCGCCGCTCGTAGACGTGCTGATCGAGCAGGTCGAATACCTGGTGGGCCACCTCTCCCGGGCCTGTCCCCCGCGCTGTCCCGATTGCGCCCGGCTGGAGCGGGCGATGGTCTATTTGCTGAAGCCGTTCCGGTAGGCCGAAACCCGGTGGGTGTCGACGGTAGGATTTTTGCAGATTCCACCCTGGCGTTCGATTCCGTTTGCTAATTGAACACCAGAAACTACCCTCATTTATCTACCTTACGCCCCTAAGATACAATCAAAATCTGCACGCCGACAGTCCTAATCTTAGGGGCGTTAGTTAGGTGTGCGCGGAGCGGTCCAGCCGAGGAAACAGGCGGAAATCGCCCAGTGCCCCACGCACGCCGGCTGACGAGACCTTGCGTCACCGACGTAGCCCAATGTACCGTTACGCCAGATTTCTCGCAGCGCGGGCACGTCATACGATTTCCCTCCCGCTTGCCTGGTTAGCTTGATATCGTCCATCACCCCGAGCGAAATGTAAAAGTGTATTTGTTTACCAGCCTGAGCGACCTCTGAAATCGGCATCCTGAAGATTTCGCTGGACAAATGGAGCGGTTTCGGCTACCGTAGGGTTGGATGAAACCAATCGGT
>JAJPJX010000034.1 GCA_021324015.1 Solibacteraceae bacterium
CCCATGGCGCACGACCATTTCGGGCACCTCACCGTGAAAAGTTGCATCAAGCTGGCCAAGGCGCTGGAGAGGGTCACCCCCTCTATGTTGGAAGACATGGTCCCGTGGTTCCGGGTGGAGGAGTGGAAGCTCATCGCCGGTTCGATCAATGTGCCCACCTTGACCGGCGAAGACGCCTACCTGGTGGAATCGCTCGAGCCGCTTTGCCAGGCGCGTGCAGTCGATTATATTCACCCGGACCACCTTGTAATCGGCGGCTGTCTCGAATTGAAGAAGACCGCCGACATGGCGGCCAAATATTCGGTGGGGATGATGGTCCACAGCAACGCTACCCCGATCGGCTACGCAGCGGGCGTGCACGCGATAGCGGCCTGCCAGAACTTCCTCGCCATGGAATGGCACCAGCCGCAGCCAGCCTGGCACAAAGACATAACCTATGCAGGGGACCTCGTGGTTAAGGGTTACATCCCCGTTCCGACGGGGCCCGGCCTGGGCATCAAAGTCAATGAGGAAGCGATGCGCCCCCTCTGCAGGCAGGGTGAGTTCTTCACCGATCCTACGACGTATTGGGACTCGCAGATCGGCGGAGACAAGACGTATACGTAAAGGGAGGACGTCGAGGCGAGCCTTACACCTTCCGATGATGACTGAAGGTATATAGGCTTACTTAGCCTCCTGGGCCCGGCGGGCCGGAATACCGCACAATTCCCGATCGCCGGGCACCTTCGCGGCACCATGCCGTGTAACTGACCACGCACGAAAAATCTGAAACGCTACTTTACGTTTTAGCCCGCTCCATTCCTCAAAGCAGCTCTGAAGGCGCGTTCACGAAACGAGCGAAGCGATTCGCATAATTACAAAACGGTCGCGATGGGCTACCCCGAGAGTTCATAGCGCCATCAATCGTTGGCCTGGACCGCGATGGTCGCGCCACCAGCAGACTTGCGGCACGGTTTCTGCGGGGGTCGGCCACTCGAAGCGGATCCACCTGTCCGTGTCGTCGCCTATGCCGCGACTGGCAAGAGCGGCGTTGAGGAGATTGCTGCCTTCCTGGCCGCCTACCGTAGACCGACATAGTGGTACTCTCGAGACGGGCTCCGCTCCCCGCCGGCGCACTGCCCGGCCTCTTCAAGGAAATGCGTGAGCGGACCTTTGAAACCGTGTACTAAGTGCTCGCGTTTGCGGTATCTTACGGAGCCGCGAAGGTCGCGGCTCCTGAACATTCGCTAGTTACACCCGCGGGTAGACCTTGCGGATGGCGGCGACGATGTCGTCGGTGTCGCGCCGCGTCATCTTGGGATCGAGCGAGGGGCCGGCGAAGCGGCTGAGAATGTCGATGGTGCGCGGGCAGCAGGCGGCGCCGTACTGGATGGCGCGGCCGCGCTCGGACGTGAACGAGGGCCAGGCGGGATGCACGGTCACCTTGTTCTCGATGTGCGGCTGTGTGGGCAGGATGACGGAACCGCCGGGAGGTCCGACGGGCACGTTTTCCGCCTTCATCATGGCCATGAAGCGGTCGCGGCGGGCCTTGCTGTCGAAGCCCAGGAAGACGGCCGAGGCGAGTTCGCCGGCGGGGTCGGGCAGGCGGCGCAGGCGGATGCCGGGCAGGTCGCGGATGCCCTCGTAAACCCGCGCGCCGTTGGCGCGCACGTCGGCGACGATGCGGTCGAGCTTGCGCAACTGGGCCAGCAGCACGCCGCCTGAAAACTCGTTCAGGCGGAACTGGCTGCCGATGAACCAGCCGGCCTTGCCGCGGCCGAGTTCCTTTTCGTGCGGAGGCCGCAGGCCGCCGAGATCGTGGAAGCGGGACGCGCGCTCGAACAGCAGCGGGTCGTTGGTGACCACGGCGCCGCCCTCACCCGCGGAGATGGTCTTGTTGAGTTGCAGGCTGTAGATGGCAATGTCGCCGTAGGAGCCCACGGGCCGGCCCTTGTAGCTGGCGCCCACGCTCTGCGCGCAGTCCTCCATCACGCGGATGCCGTGTTTGCGGGCGATGGGCAGGATGCGGTCGAGATCGGCGGGATTGCCTTGCAGATGCACGGCCATGATGAGCTTGGTTTGCGGCGTGATCTTGCTCTCGATATCCTCGGGGTCGATGTTGAACGACTCGTCGATTTCGGCGAACACGGGCAGTGCGCCGGCCAGCACGACGGCGTTGAAGCAGGAATGCCAGGTCCAGGCGGGCAGGATGACCTCATCGCCGGGCCCGATGCCGAGCGCGGCGACGGCGGTCTGGAGCGCCGCGGTGCCGGAGGTGACCGCCAGGGCATAACGGCTCTGCATGCGGGCGGCGAATTCCTGCTCGAAGGTCAACACCTTCATGGGCGGCTGGTTGCCCGGGCCGTACCAGCGGAACGGCCGGCCGGTTTCGACTACCTCGTTGAGTTGCTGCCGCTCTTTCTCGTCATAGTAGAGGGGGCCAAAAAAGCGGGCGTGGAGCGGGGTCTCGCGCACAGGCTTCCCGCCTTGGATGGCGAGTTCATCTGCGGCCTGGGCGGCGCCGGTGGCGGCCGCAGCGGCCGCCAGAAAGTTTCTGCGATTTACCATCACCGACTCCTTCATTGGCCAGCATATTACAAGATCCGATAGTTTGAAAGGGCTAACGGACGGGAGAAATGGCCGGCCGCGGGGCGCGGATGCGCTCGATGGGGCCGGCCGCCAGGACCAGGACGGCGGCGGAGGCAAAGGCCAGGGCGCTTCCGGCGAACACGGGGCCGTAGCCGGCGGTATCCACGATGCGGCCGACGCCGAACTGCGCGATCACCCCCATGAGCGTGCCGAAGGCGCCGGTGAGGCCATAAAGCACGGCGATATGACGGGGCGGCGCCACTTCGCTGATGGCGGTATGGATGTTGGCGCCCCAGGATTGCTGCGCGAACAGGGCCAAGCAGACTAGCGCCAGGGCCAGCGGCGCAGCAGGGACAAAGTGCGCGGAGGCTCCCACGACGCCGCAGAGCGCGGAGCCCAGCAGCACGGCCTTGCGGCTGCGGCTGAGGCCGAAGCCGCGGCGGATCAGGCCGCTGCTCAGCCAGGCGCCGCTGAGCGCGCCGACGCCGGCGCAGAAGTAGGGCAGCCAGAGCCAGAGGCCGACCATGGCCAGGTTGAAACCGCGGACCTGCTGAAAATAGCCGGGAATCCAAAAGAGGTAGAAATACCAGGAGGCGTCGGTGAGGCCGCGGGCGACGCACAGCAACCAATATTTCCGGCGCCGCAGGACCTTGGAGAGGGGCAAATCGCCGCCCGCGGATTCGGACTCGCGCGCGGCCTGGAGGGCGGGCGCCGGATCGGCGGCGCCGAACTCGCGGCGGATGCGGGCGTGCAGCAGAAGCCAGACGGGCACCAGGAGAAAACCGAGGGCGCCGGTGGCCACGAAAGCGGCCCGCCAGCCGTAGAAGTACACGATGCCGGCCGCGAGCGGTGGGGTCAGAAGGGCGCCCACGCTCAGGCCGGTGAGGAACAGACCCACCGCCTTGGCCCGATCCTCGGCCGGGAACCACTCGGCGGCCCCCCGTATGGCCGAGGGATAGAAGCCGCCCTCGCCCAACCCCAACAAGCCGCGGCAGACGCACAGGCCGGCCAGCCCGCCGGCGAACGCATGCAGCACGTTGGCGGCGGACCAGAACAGGGTGTTCCACGTGAAGGTGCGGCGGCAGCCGAAGCGATCCGCCAGGCGGCCGCCCCAGACGTAAAGCACCGTGTAGACCAGGAGGAAGGCATTGACCGCCAGGCTGTAATCGGTGTTGGACAGGTTCAGATCCTGCTGCAACTGAGGTTTGACCACGGCCAGGACGGAGCGGTCGATGTAGTTCAGGACCGAACCGGCGAACAGAAGCAGAACCACCTTCCAGGCCGTACGGCGGTATGTGGGCGAAGCGGTCGGCACGGCGGCTTCCCCGATCAGTTCAGGCGGGCGATCTGCTCGGTGATGTACAGGAAGCGGTCCCATTCCACGTCGGCCGTGACCATGTCGCTGACGCCCAGGATCAGGCGGGTCGAGCGGCCGTAGCGCGCCAGCACGTCACCGACGTAGCGGCGGCAGTCGTCCCGGGTGGCGCTGCCTTCGCACAACAGGACGGAAGGGATGCCGCCCCAGATGGCGACGCGGCCGGCGAAGGCTTCCATCAGTTCGTCGAAGCGGCAACTGGTCATGGGGTAGGGACACACGGAATCGGCCACGTGGAAGCCGGTTTCCAGGTACAGGGGCAACAGTTTGCGGTTTTCGCCGTCGGTATGGGTCATGAGGTACTTGCCGCGCGCTTCGAGCAGGGCGGCGTAGTCGCGGAGCGGCGGCTGAATGTACTTGCGGAAGAAGGGAGGGTAGGTGATGGAATCGTCGTAATTGCCGCCCAGCAGCACCACCTCGCCCGGCGAATCCGCGGCGCAGCGCTTGATGCCGTCGTAGAAGGGCTCCATCTGCTCCGCCAGGGCCTGCATCTTTTCGGGGTAATCGTGCAAGGCGTAGAAAAACTGGTCCACGGGCATGAATTCCTTCATGATGTGGTGCATGGGGCAGGCGGTGCCGATCGCGTAGGCGATCACGATGCCGCGGTCGCCCACCCGGCGGCGGCGCTCCAGGTAGCCCTCGCGCTGAGGCTCCACCTTCAGGTGCGAGAAGATGTAGCCTACCACGTCGAAGTCGCGGCTTTCACGGATGGCGTGTTCGGTGACCCAGGACATGGAGGCGCCGGCGTCCAGCATCTCTTCGGTGAAGATGCTGGCGGTGCGGATGGATCCGGCGGGGGTGTGATACTCAACGATGGTTTCGTGCCCGCGGCGCGTGACCTTGCGGTCCACGCCTTCCAGTGTGACGCGGTAGGGCAGCACGGGCAGGCTGAAGATGCCCAGGGTGCGGTCGAGCATGTCGGTTGCCAGGTCGCAGTCGGTAAAATCGGGCACCACGGAATAACAGCCCACGCCGAGCTTGTCCGCAATCTCCACCAGGTCGAGGGAGCGGAGTTCCTGGGGCAGCGTGCCCTGGCGCAGGCGGGCGCGATGCCAAAATTCCAGCCGGGGGACCCACGGCAGCCGGTCCGGGACGTCGCCACGGATCGCGGCAAGAATGCGCTCGCGATCGGTCACGAGGGTAGTATGGCGAAGCGGAAAGGGCGAGACAAGCGGGTCGCGGTCTCGCCCGGGAGCGCGGCTCGCGAGCCGCTAACGGAGTTCTTCCATGACCAGGTCGAGGACTTCCTTCGAAGGCCGGACTTTGGATTCGGGCAGCGTGGCGAGCGGCTCGTCCATCAGGTTGAGCAGTTCGATGAACGTGGGCTTCTCGGGGGCCACGTAGAGCACTCCCGTGAGCACCTCGCCCTTGGCCTCGGCTTCCTCGAGCGCGGCCAGGGCCGAGATTTTCTGGGTGGGATCGTAGTCCCGGTCCAGCTTGCGGATGCGCAGCCTGGAGCCGTCGTGCAGCACTACTTCGCGCACCTCGCCTTCGGGGATCTCGACGGTGATGTCTTCGTAGGACGGCACGAAATCCACTTCGTGGAGCGGCTCCTCGTGGTCCTTCATGTAGCTGTAGCTCTTGGTGGAGCCTTCGTGGTCGTTGAAAGTGACACAAGGCGAAACGACGTCGATCACGGAGAGGCCCTTGTGCACGATGGCGGCCTTTAGCAGGGCCTGCAACTGCTTCTTGTCTCCGGAGAAGGAACGGGCTACGAAGGTGGCGCCCCACTTGAGAGCCAGAGCGCAGCAATCAAACGGCGGCAGGTCGTTCAGCACGCCGGTTTTGAGCTTGGAGCCGAGGTCGGCAGTGGCGGAGAACTGCCCCTTGGTGAGGCCGTAGACGCCATTGTCCTCGATGACATAGATCATGGGGACGTTGCGGCGGACCTGGTGCATGAACTGGCCGATGCCGATGGAGGCGGTGTCGCCGTCGCCGGTTACGCCCAACCCCAGGATGTGGTGGTTGGCCAGAATAGCGCCGGAGGCCACCGCGGGCATGCGTCCGTGGACCGCGTTGAAGCCGTGCGACTGGCCCAGGAAATACGCCGGCGACTTCGACGAGCAGCCGATGCCCGAGAATTTGGCCACGTGATACGGCTCGATCCCCAGTTCGTAGAAACACTCGACGATGCGCTCGGAGATGGCGTTGTGCCCGCATCCGGCGCAGAGCGTGGTTTTCAGCCCCTTGTAATTCAGGATTTCCAGGCCAATCCGGTTGACCTTTTTGGGGGGCGGCGTGACGGTGGTGCTCATTTCCCCTCCTGTCGGATCACTTCATCGGTCACGGTGCGCGCATCGAGCGGCAGGCCACCGTAGTACCGGAGACTGCGCAGCCGGGCAATGTCTTCCGGTTCCAGTTCCAGGCGCATCAGCCCCAGCAACTGGGCGTCGCGGTTCTGATCCACCACATACACGCGGTCATGGCGGCGGATGAACTCGACCAGCTCCGCGTTGAACGGATAGGCCTTGGGCCGCAGGTAGCTGGTCTCGATCTCGTATTCATTGCGAAGCTGGTCGCGGCTTTCCTCGACCGCGTGATGCGAGGTGCCCACGGCGATGAGACCGATCCGCGCGCGATCGTTGTATTCGGCCACCGGAGGAGGCACGTGCGTGCGCATGGTTTCGAACTTGAGCGCCAGGCGGTCCATGTTGTTCATGTAATCGTCTTCGCGCTCGCTGTAGCCGGCGCGGTCGTTGTGGCCGCTGCCGCGGGTGAAGTAGGCGGCCGCGGGATGCCGCGTGCCGGGGATGGTGCGGTAGCCGACGCCGTCGCCGTCCACGTCCCGATAACGCGCGAATCCGCCCAGTTTCTCCAGGTCTTCGGCGGAAAGCACCTTGCCGCGGTCTATGGGCGTCGTGGGATAGGGGAACGGATCCGACATCCAGTTGTTCATGCCCAGATCGAGGTCTGTCATGACGAAGACCGGGGTCTGGAAGCGTTCCGCCAGGTTGAAGGCGTCCTGGGCCATGGTGAAGCACTCTTCGGGAGAGCAGGGGAAGAACATGGGGTGCTTGGTGTCGCCATGCGAGAGCAGGGCGCACGAGAGCAGGTCGCCCTGCGCGGTGCGGGTGGGCAGTCCGGTGGAGGGACCCACGCGCTCCACATCGAAGATCACCGCGGGAATTTCGGCATAGTAGCCCAGGCCGATGAATTCGGCCATGAGCGAGATGCCGGGGCCGGCGGTGGCCGTCATGGAACGCGCTCCGGCCCATCCCGCGCCGATGGCCATGCCGATGGAGGCTAGTTCGTCCTCCGCCTGCACCACGGCAAAGCTGGCCTTGCCGGTCTCGGGATCGATGCGGAAGCGCTTCATGTAGGCGATCAGGGTCTCGACCAGGGAGGATGAGGGGGTAATGGGGTACCAGGTGACCACTGTCACGCCCGCGAACAGGCAGCCCAGCGCCGAGGCGGAATTGCCGTCAATGATGATCTTGCCAGCGGTCTCGTTCATGCGCTCGACGCGGAAGGGATCCCTCTTGGTAAAAGTCTTGGCGGCGTAATCGTAGCCCGCCTGCGCGGCTCCCCAGTTCAATTCGGCGGCCTTGGCCTTCTTCTTGCCGAACTGCTTCACCAGCGCCTTGCGGATCTCCTGCATGTCGATGGACAGCAGATTGGCGACAACGCCGTCGTAGATCATGTTGCGCACAAGCTTGCGCAGTTTCGCCTCCGGGCAGACTGGGGCCACCAGCTTGTCAAACGGCACCGGATAGAAGTGCAGATCGGAGCGCAGCGCGTTGAGCTTCAGAGGCTCGTCGTAGACCACAGCGGCCCCGCTGTCGAGACTCATGACGTCCTCGCGCGCGGTTTCCGGATTCATGGCCACCAGAAAATCGACTTCCTTCTTGCGGCCGATATATCCGTGCTTGCTCGCACGGATCGTAAACCAGGTGGGCAGTCCGGCGATGTTGGAAGGGAACATATTTTTCCCCGACACCGGGATGCCCATCTGAAAGATGGAACGCATCAGCACCGTGTTGGCAGTCTGGCTGCCGGAACCGTTGACGGTTGCGACCTGGATGCTGAAATCGTTGATTACGGGACGGCTGGCCTCGTCAGAGCGCGGCTCAGCAGGGGACACCTCAACAGTTGACATCTACAAAAGATCCTTTGTGGGGAATGTAAACCCAGTTCACCTGCTTCGTTCCCCTTGATTATATGGCAGAAATGTGCTGGGTGGGTAAAGACGGGGCTCAGAACTCGCGCGAGTCTTCCAGGTAGGTGTAGCCGTGGAGGCCTTCTTCGTAGAAGCGCAGCAGACGGCCGGATTCCTCGTAGCCGATGCGGCCTTCGCGCAAGGCGCTCTCGACGTCGCGGCGCAGCCTGCTGACCAGCGCGTCGGAGGAGAACTGCACGTAGTTGAGGACTTCCCGCACGGTGTCGCCCTTGATCACCGAATCGAGGATAACCTCGCCGGTTTCGCTCAAGCGCACGTGGACGGCGTTGGTGTCGCCGAACAGGTTGTGCAGGTCGCCCAGAATTTCCTGGTAGGCGCCCAGCAGGAAGGCCCCGAGATAATACTCTCCGCCGTTGAATGCGTGCAGCTTGAGGGTCCGCTTGACGTCGCGGCGGTCGATGAACTGGTCCACCTTGCCATCGGAGTCGCAGGTGATGTCGCCCAGCACGGCGTCGTGCGTGGGACGCTCGTCGAGGCGGTGAATGGGCATGATCGGAAACAACTGCTTGATGGCCCAGCTATCGGGCATGCTCTGGAACAGCGAGAAGTTGCAGAAGTACGTATCCGATAGCATGGCGTCCAGGCCCTCGAGTTCCTCGGGGAAATAATCGAGGTCCGCGGCCATGCGGTAAATCTTGCGGCAGATGGCCCAGTACAGGTTTTCGGTGAGGCAGCGCTGCTCGAGCGAGAGGTAGCCCAGGCTGAAGAGGTTCAGGGCCTGATCGAGCGCCTGCTGCGCGTCGTGGTAGCTTTCGAGCAGGTTCTTGGTGCTGAGCGAACGGAAGGTTTCCTGGAGGTCGATGAGCGGCTGCTCGGGTTCGGCGGGCAGTTCGCGGGGCACTTCGTCCTCGCCCAGGCCGGCCACGCCCAGGACGTTGAAGACCAGCACGGAGTGATAGGCGGTGATGGCCCGGCCGCTCTCGGTGACGATGGTGGGGTGCGCCACGCCGGCTTCGTCACAGACGCTTTGCACGTGGTAGATGACGTCGTTGGCGTACTCCTGGAGCGTGTAGTTGACGCTGGATTCGAAATCCGTCTGCGAGCCGTCGTAGTCGATGCCCAGCCCGCCGCCCACGTCCAGGTAGCGCAGCCCCGCGCCCGCGCGCGCCAAGTCCGTATAGACGCGCACCGATTCGTTTACCGCGGCCTTGATCTGCCGGATGTTGGTGATTTGGCTGCCCAGGTGGAAGTGAAGCAACTGGAGGCAGTCGGCCATCTCCAGATCCTTCAGTTCCTGGAGCGCGCGCATGGCCTCGGTCGCGGAGAGGCCGAACTTGGAACGGTAGCCGCCGGAGGACTTCCGGCGTCCGGAACCGCGCGTCGCCAGCTTGACGCGCAGCCCGATGGTGGGCCGGACGCCGACGCGCGCGGAATACTTCAGAATGAGGGGCAGTTCCGTGTACTTTTCAACAACCGGGATGATGCGGCGGCCCATTTTCTGGGCCAGCATGGCCATCTCGATGTACTCGTCGTCCTTGAAGCCGTTGCAGACGATGGGGGTTTCGTTGCCCGCCATGGCCATGACGGCCATGAGCTCGGGCTTCGAGCCGGCCTCCAGCCCAAACCGGTAGGGACGCCCGAACTCCAGAACTTCTTCGACGACCTGGCGCTGCTGGTTGACCTTGATGGGGTAGACGCAAGTGTACTCGCCCTGGTAGCGGTGCTCGGAGATGGCGGTCTGAAAGGCGCTGTGCAACTCCCCGAGCCGGTGCTGCAGGATGTCGGCGAAGCGGATCAGGATGGGCAGGGAGATGCCGCGCAGCAGAAGAGTATCGACCAGTTGTTTGAGGTCAATGGAGCGCTGCGGGTCCTTGTTCGGGTGGACGCGCATGTGGCCTTCGTCGTCGATAGAGAAATACCCCTTGCCCCAACTGGCGACATCGTACAGCTCACTGGCGTGTTGCGTGGTCCACCGCTCGGCTGGCTCCATGACAAGGGAGCCCTTCCGGCCGTTTCTCTCCAACTTGCTCCTCCAAAGTCCCAGTGTCCTTCGAAACGGCAGGTTAGGCAAGCGGAAAAAGCGCCGCCGCGGGTGCGGGCGGCGCGGTCCGTCAGGTGGTCCACAGCTCGTTAACGGGACCGTAAAGATCCTGCTCGGAGAAGGGGACGTATTCGAAGCCGCGGCCGAAGGGATCGTCGTGCCGCACGGTGGTCCAGTCGATGCCCATGGCGGAGTAAATGGTGGCTTCCACGTCCTCGGGTTTTACATACCGGTTACGAGACCAGCCGAAGTCGGTGACGTCGTCGCCGGCGGCGTTGGTCACGCCGATGACTTTGCCGCCAGTGACGCCGGCGCCGGCGAACATGACGAACTGCTGCGGGTAATGGTCGCGTCCCTGGGCGCCGGAGAGCGGGCCAACGGTGCGGCCGAACTCGCCGGCCATGACGAGCAGCGTGTTGGTGAACAGGCCGGTGGCCTGCAAGTCGCCGAGCAGCGCCGCAAGGCCGTCATCGAGGAGCTTGCCGTAGGCCGGAAGCTGCCTGGCGTCGTAGATATTGGAGTGCATATCCCAGCCGCCCTGGGTGATCTGGATGAAGCGGGTGCCCTGGTCGGCCTGAAGGACCTGCTTGGCGACCAGGCAGGCGTTGCCGAAGGCCGTGTTGCCGTAGCGCTCGCTGTCGGTGCTGGAGAATTGGAAGGCTTGGTTGACTACGGGGTTGTACATCAGGCCTTTGGCCGCCTGGTAGAAGTTGTCGTAGTCTTCCATGGACTTGCCCAGGGGCGAATTGACGCGCAGCGGGTCGTCGAGCTGATGCAGCAGGCTCCAGCGGGTGTCCACCACGCCGGGGCCGTCGGGGTTGGTCGTGTTCAGGATGCCCTTGGCGGAAGGGATCACCTTGAAGGGCGCGTACCTGGCGGGCAAGTATCCGGAGCCGGCGGCGCTCGCGGAGTTGAGCGCCAGGAAGGTGGGAAAAACCTGGCTAGGCAGGCGCAGGGGGTCCTTCTCGATGGCCACCACGCTGCCGATATTCGGGGCGATATTGCCCAGCGCCGCCGCCGGATTGCGGCCGATCTGCGTCCAGGTCTGGGCCAGAGAGTGCACCAAAGCCCAGGCGCGCATGGAGCGCACGATGGCGATGTTCTTCAACTGGTCGGCCATCTTAGGCAGGAGACCGGAAGGCCAGGTGACCCCGCTGATGCTGGCGGGAGCGAAGGAATCCGGCGTCACGCCGGAGACGAGTTTGAAATCGAAAGTGTCGATGTGGCTGGGCGCGCCGGCCAGCAGGATGAAGATGGTGTTTTTCGCCGTGTTTTGCGTCGTGACGGAGGCGCTCGTCGAGACATCCGCGGCGCGCGCGTAACGCTCGGCCAGGAACGAGGCGGTCACCCCGGAACCGAGGATCTGGAAGAACCGCCGCCGGGTCCAGTGGGGGCGGTGGAAAAACGGCTGGTGCGGGTGCGGGTACCGGCTGACAAAACGGTCGAATTTGGTTTGTCCTTCCATGGCGAGTCTCCGGTCAGTAGTTGAAGACGAAATCGACCTTGTTGTAGAGCGACCAGAGCAGATTGCGCGCGCTCTGGGTGCGGTCTCCGGTCTGGAGAGCGGTCACGGCCGCACTCATTTCGGCGCCGGTGGGATATCGGGACAACACGCCCAGGAACAGGGCATTCACCAGTTGAGCATTGGACTGGCCCAAATTGTTCTTGAGCAGTTGGTTGGGGTTGGCTCCAGCGGCCGCCGTGCGGGACATGACGAACGGGTCGTTCATCAGGTTCAGGGCCTGCAGCACGGAGCCGTCGGCGCTGCGCGGCGCGTCATCGCGATTGGGACGGAGGAAGCTATCCAGAAACGCGGTGACGGATCCGCCCGGGGTGTTTACGGTGTCGGGAAACTGCATGGCCCAGGAAACCGTGTTGTAGCCCTGATCGCTGAAGCCGGCGATTTTGTAGCTGGGGATGAGGCCGCTCGACTGCACGATGGCGTCATGGATCTCCTCGGCCCACAGACGCCGCACGAATTTGCGGGCGAACAGCGGCTCCCAGGCTTCGTTCCACTGGCCGTTGTAGCGGCTGGACAACTGGTAGGCCTGGGAATTGGTGATCTCGCGCATCAGCGACTTGAGGTTGTAGCCGCTGTCGATGAAATGCCGGGCCAGCGCGTTGAGCAGGTTTGCGTCGGCGGGTTGCAGGGTCCAGGGGGAGGGCGGCGGGTTATTCGGATCGAGGCGCGCCGGATCGAACGCGTTGGGCGGATCCACGATGCCCAGGCCGAAGAACTGCGCCCAGATGTAATTGACCGCGGCGCGCGCAAACTGGGGATCGTTGGTGATCTCGCGCGCCAGCGCCGCGCGGTAGTTCTCCCCGGCACGCGGGCTATCGCCGGTGAACGGATAGACCGGCGCCACCGTGCAGACCTTGCCTGGAGCGCACGTGGGGAGCGGCGTGCGCGCCGGGCGGTTGCCGGTGGTCGAGCCCAGGCTATAGTCGCGGTTGATGTTGTCCTGAAGAGACCAGTAGTAGACGTTCTTCTGGCCGGTAGCCTTCCTGGCAGTGCTGGTGTGCGAGAGGAACGAGGCGAACTGCCAGCCCTGGATGCGGGTGGTGTTGGCGCCCCAGAGGTTGATGGCATCCAGGTGGCCGCGCCCGTTGTGACACAGAAGGCAGTTCATGTGCGAAATGCCCAGAAAGGTCTCGGCGACGTTGGCAGCCTGCTGGTCTGTAATGTCCTGCACCGGACCGCCGGTGACCACGCCGCCGACCAGCCAGTTAGTGGGCCCGTCCTGGTAGCTGTTCGTGCCGGCAGCCGTAAGCAGTTCGGTAGCCATCTGGTTGTACGGTTTGTTGGCAGCGATGGAATCGTGGATCCACTGGTAGAACGCGTTGCGGCCTTGGGGAAAGCGATTCAGGGAGGTGCTGGGCTGAAACTGGGTGTTTTTGTACAGATCGCCGAAATACATGGTCCACTTATCCACCCATTCCGGCGAGTTCAGTAACTGGTCGATGAGGGTGGCGCGCTTGTTGGGCGAGGCATCGGCCACGAAGCTCAGCACCTTGTCGGGCGCCGGGATGCGGCCGGTCAAGTCGAGCGTTACGCGCCGGATGAACTCCCAATCGGTAGTCAGCGGAGCGGGGGTCACTCCGGCAGCCTGCATGTCGGCGAAAAGATAGGAATCGATAGAGCCAGCCTGGTGCATCAGTTCGAACGCGTCGCTGCGGCTGCCGCCGGGCAGGGGCGGAAGCTGCGCCACTACCTGCGCGGTGAGGGCGCTCAGCGGATGCATCCGTCCGCTCCCGCCCGCGCGTACGCTCGAGGGCGCCACCAGGTTTTGCGCCGCCTGGTTCATCCCCGGACCGAAATAGGTGCAGATGGGGTCGGATACGGGGAGCGGCGGGGGCTCATCCGGCGCATCCTGCGCCTGCGACAGCCAGAGCCCGCAACAGATCAAGAAGGGGACACAGATCCAGGAACAAAGCACTCGTGAGTTTTGCACCTCACCCTCCGAAAGCGCCGTAACCCGTCACGCGCTCTTATGCACTATGTAACACGCCCGGCGAGCCAGAGTTACTTACCGGGGCGCAAATTAGTACCCGTTCGGAGGCAGAGGCAGCGCCGCGCCGGATACAATCACGGCATGTGGCGGCGTAGCGTGGGATGGGCGGGGATGTTCGTGGCGGCGGTGTTGCAGGCGCAGACTCTTGAAAATACAGCACTGAACGGCAAGTACTTCGTCCGGCAGATCTGGCTGGCCAGCGACGGCGCCGGCAATGTGACCGATGGCCGGAGCCTGCTGGGGGCCATTATCTTCGATGGTCGCGGAAATTACAGTTTCACGGGGCAACAGGTACACGGCTCCGCCGCGCCCGCGGCAGCCGCGGTCAGCGGCACTTACCAAATCGACCCCGCCGGCGGGGTGGCGCTCTCCGACCCTTTGCAGAGCGGCCAGACGTTGAATGCGCGCTACAGCCAGTTGGGCGTGGTGGGCGCGGCCACGGAGATTACCGGC
>JAJPJX010000046.1 GCA_021324015.1 Solibacteraceae bacterium
TCCCTCATCGTGGCCGGCACCAAGTACCGCGGCCAGTTCGAAGAGCGCCTGAAGACCATCATGAAGGAGTTGATGGAGAACCAGAACGCCATCATCTTCATCGATGAGTTGCACACGCTGGTGGGCGCCGGTTCCGCCGAAGGCTCGCTGGACGCCGCCAACATTCTCAAGCCGGCTTTATCGCGGGGCGAGATCCAGTGCATCGGAGCCACCACTCCGTCCGAGTTCCGCAAGTCCATCGAGAAAGACCGCTCACTCGAGCGCCGCTTCCAGGCCGTCAAGGTGCCGCCGCCGACCGAACCGGACGCCGTCAAGATCCTGTTCGGCATCAAGGACCGCTACGAAAAGTTCCACGCGGTGAGCTACACCGACGAATCCATCGAGACCGCCGTCTATACCTCCAGCCGCTACATTCCGGACCGCTTCTTGCCGGACAAGGCCATCGATCTGATCGATGAAGCCGGCGCGCGCGTGAAACTGCGCCAGACCACCCTGCCGAGCGACCTGGCCGACATCCAGAAGCGCATCAAGTTCATCGTGCACCGCATGGAAAACGCCATCGCGAACCACGAGTTCGAGAAAGCCCGCTTCTATTCCGACGAAGAGCGGAAAGAGCGCGAGAACATGCGCCAGTTGCGCGAAAAGTACAACCTGGACGACTCTTCCACGGGCATCGTGACCAAGGACGACATCGAGGAAGTGGTTGCGCGCTGGACGGGTGTGCCCATGACCTCGATCCGCGAGGAAGAGATCGCCAAACTGCTGCGCATCGAGGAAGAACTGCACAAGCGCGTGATCAGCCAGGAGAAGGCCATTTCGGCCTTGGCCCGGGCCATCCGGCGTTCGCGCGCCGGATTGAAGTCCAGCGCCCGGCCGGCCGGATCCTTCCTGTTCCTGGGGCCCACGGGCGTGGGCAAAACTGAGGTGGCGCGCGCCCTGGCGGCGTTTCTCTTCGGCAGCGAGAAGAGCCTGATCCGCTTCGACATGTCCGAGTTCATGGAGAAGCACTCGGTCTCCAAGCTGATCGGCTCGCCTCCCGGATATGTGGGATACGAAGAGGGCGGGCAGTTGACCGAGCGCGTGAAGCGCAACCCGTACTCCATCATTCTGCTGGACGAGATCGAGAAAGCCCACCCGGATATCTACAACATCCTGCTGCAGGTTTTCGAGGACGGGCAGTTGACCGACGGTTTGGGCAACCAGGTGGATGTCAAGAACACCATTATCATCATGACCTCCAACCTGGGTGCCCGCTTCCTGGAGAAGCGCGGCCAGTTGGGTTTCTCCGCCCCGGCGAGCGAAGGTATCCCCACCAAGGTGGAGGACTTGGTGCGCGGAGAGGTCAAGCGGGCCTTCAATCCGGAGTTTCTCAACCGCCTGGACGATATCATCCTGTTCACGTCGCTGACCGACGACGACTTGATCAAGATCATCGATCTGATGGTGGAGCAGATCAACGCCAACCTGGTCGCCAAGCAGATCCGCATCCGTCTGAGCCAGGACGCCGCCAAGTACATTTTGGAAAAAACCTGCGGCGATCGCAGCTACGGCGCTCGGCCGCTGCGCCGCGCGCTGCAAAAGTACATCGAGGATCCTCTTTCGGAGGCCTTGATCCAGGGGGCGTTGCCCCGCCCCGCCGACCTGGAGATCTATCTGGGAGACACCGGAATCTTTTACCGCCCCGCCAGCACGGAGGCCCAGCCGGTGGGCGCCGGCGGCGAGGCGCCGCCGGAGCCGGCTCCGGGCACCCCGCTATACACCTTCTGATCACCCCGGACCTGCGCGGCGGCGATCCGCTGCCACACTGGCAGGGAAATTACCCGGCGCGAAATGGGGCGGATGATACAATAACAAACCGATCGAAAACGGGGGAGAGTACTTGGCCACGCCGCCATTTTTGGAACACGCCGGCCGATGGTTCCGGTGCTCGGGGATTCAGGAGCCATCCGGGGGGGTGGCGCGTTATTACCTGGCAGACCGGGGGCAGAATCTACCGGTCTCGACGGAGATCACCGGTTACGCGGCAAGCACGCTGGTCTATCTGCACGCGCTCACGGGAGAACCGGATTACCTGGACCGGGCGTTGCGCGCTGCGAAGTTCCTGACCGGCCAGGCCTGGGACAGGGAGCGGCAAACATTCCCGTATGAATGCAACGGACAGCGACCTCTGGCATACTTCTTCGATTGCGGCATTATTGCGCGCGGTCTGTTGGCGGTGTGGCGGGCAATGGGGCGGGACGAATTCCTGGAGGTGGCCCGGCACTGCGGACACTCCATGGCGCGGGATTTTTGCGATGGGAACGGCGGCTTCCACCCGGTTTTGAGACTACCGGAAAAAGAACCCCTGGCGCGCGAGGCCCAGTGGTCCCGCGCACCGGGCTGCTATCAGTTGAAGGCCGCCATGGCCTGGGCGGAACTGGCCGATACCGGCGCCGACACTTATCTCCGCCAGCACTACGAGCGCCTGCTGGCGCACTCCCTGGAAACCCACCGCGCGTTTCTGCCCGGGGATGCCGATCCTCTGCGGGTCATGGACCGGCTGCATGCCTATTGCTATTTTCTGGAAGGAATGCTGCCTCGCGCCGGCGAGGAGCGATGCGCGGAGGCGATTCGCGAAGGGATTCGGAAGGTAGAGGGCTTGCTGCGGGAAATTGGACCCTCCTTTGCCCGCTCAGACGTGTACGCGCAACTGCTGCGTATGCGGTGTCTGGCGGCCTGGAACGGCGTTTTGCCGGTGGACCGCCCGGCGGCTGCTTGGGAGGCAGAACAACTGCGGCACTTCCAAATGAATGAAGGAGACACCCGGGTAGCCGGCAGTTTCTCCTTCGGACACAAGCACGGGCAAACACTCCCGCACGCCAACCCTGTCTCTGCGGCATTCGCCCTGCAGGCGCTGACGTTCTGGGAGCAACTGGATGCCGGAGCGGATGCCCCGCCCCGGCACGTGCTCATCTGATCAGGACCCGGGCCAAAGCGCCCCGATCCGGCCTACTTCTCCTTGCCGGTCAGCGGAACGATGGTCAGCTTGTTGGCTTCAATGGTGATCTGCTTGCGGATCTCGCCGAACAGCGGCGAGGAGACATGCAGGTCGTACGTACCGGGCTTCAACAGCAGGCCGCCGCCGGCGTTGTTCAATTCATCCAGGTAGCCGTAGAACTTGTCGTTCAGGTAGACGGCCCCGACATCGCCGGCCGCCACCGACATGAACGATTCAGGCTCTCCGCCGCCCAGCCGGAAACGGCCAAAGGGCGGTTGGGGAACCGGCAACTTCTTGAGGGCGAAGTGGACCTTGGTGGTCTTCCCAGGCTTGATGTTCACCTTCGTGGTGTACTCTTCGTAGCGCGGATCCCGGAGAGTAACCTCCAGGTCCCCGGCCGGTACCGCGTACTTTTCCGTCACCGTGAAGCGCTCGGACGGGCCGAGATATTTGCCATTCACGAAGACGGCGGCATGGCCGGGTCTCCCATGGGCCTTCAGATAGCCAGTCGCCTCCTGGGCGGCCAGCGGAACCAGGGACAATCCCAAGGCGGCAATAGTCAGTGCAAATCGCGTGATCGGTCTCATTTTGTAGCTCATTCTGTTACTTCCTCCGTTCCTCTTGGTCGCGCATTGTGCGGTATGTCACTCTTTTACCGTGCAAAAGACTTGGTTGCACACGCCGGGTAAGGATGACGACGGTCAGCAAGAGGCCACGGCGACGGTAGACTCCCGCACAATTGTCCAACGAAAATAGATGTGCGAGCAATCGGATAGGTTCACTTTAAGTGAATTTTAATGCATCCAGGCAGTACTCGAACGCCTAGAGCCACCCCTTGCAGAGAGCTGCAAGTTTCTGAAAAATAGAGTTTTTCTCTTCTTGGCTGCCTGACGCACGTACAGGGTGCGGAGCCTCCGATTTTTTTATCCGAAAGACTCCTGGAGTGGCTTACGCTGCCAGGTGGATCTGCTCCAGGCAATCCCGCGCACACGCTTGGCGCTCCGGCCAGCGGGAACAGAGCTTAATTCTGGCTTCCGGATTGCCCAACGCATGCATACGGGCGGCATAGGCCGCGTCCAGTTGGACCAGCGAGCGCTCCTGGTCAGCCGGGCAGAAGACGCTGCGCTCCCGCCGGGCCCTGTGGTAGGCGCCCCCCAGGGCCAACACAATCGGCACGAGCAGAGCCAGAACGAAGTAAGTCAGCACGGTGTAATAAGCCCACATGGCTCGGAACCCTCCTTTCCGCCGGCCATGGCGAGGAACCGGCGTTCGGAACCTTCTTATCCGGAATGTCCCTTCCGTCCATGAGGATACTCCCGGGCGCACAGAATGTCGAGGGAGGTCGAAGGGGCGGGCCTGGCGCAGCTCACGCCACCGAGTCGGCGGCGTGGTAGGAACTGCGCACGAGCGGTCCGGCCTCGACGTGGCGGAAGCCCATTCCCAGCCCCTGGCGGCGATATCGGGCGAATTCTTCCGGCGCGAGGTAACGCACGATGGGCAGGTGTTTGGGGGAGGGCCGAAGATATTGCCCCAGCGTGAGGATATCCACGGAATGCGCCCGCAGATCGCGCATCACCGCCAGCACTTCCTCTTCCGTCTCTCCCAAGCCGAGCATCAAGCCGGATTTCGTGGGTGTCGTGGGCGAGATGCGCTTGGCATAGGCCAGCATGTCCAGGGAACGTTCGTACCGCGCTCCCAGGCGCACCTGCCGGTAAAGGCGCGGCACGGTCTCGGTGTTATGGTTGAGAACGTCAAGCGCGGCGCCAATCACGATATCCATGGCGGCGTGGCTGCCCTGAAAGTCCGGCACCAGGACCTCGACGCCGCATCCCGGCACGCGCGCGCGGATCGCGCGGATCGTGAGGGCAAACAGTTCGGCGCCGCCGTCCTTGCGGTCGTCTCGGTTGACGCTGGTGATCACCGCGAAGCGCAACCCCATGGCCGCCACGGCCTCGGCGACGCGGCGGGGTTCGTCGTAGTCCACCTCCAGGGGCGCGCCTTTTTGCACGGCGCAGAACCCGCACCGCCGCGTGCAGACGTTGCCCAGGATCATGAACGTCGCGGTACGGTGGTTCCAGCATTCTCCTACGTTGGGGCAGGCGGCGCTCTCGCAGACCGTGTGCAGTTGCAGACGGTCGATCAGGGATTTCAGTTCGCGATAGTTAGCGCCCACCGGAGCGGGCGCGCGCAGCCATTCCGGGCGGGCTTGTTTGGGAGCGATCGTCACCAGCACTTCTTTCATTCTAGAACGAGCAGGCTAGCCCTCCCGGCCCTAACGGGTTTCGTCCGGGAGGGGGCCGACCCGGTTTTCCTGGTAGATGACGGCGCCGCGCTTCATGGTGAGGTGCACGCAGTTGACCCCGAAGTAGTAAGGGATCTCGCGGTAGTCGGAGGCGTTGAGCACCAGCAGGTCGGCGGACTTGCCGAGCTCCAGCGAGCCTACCTGCCCGGCGCAGCGCAGGGCGTGGGCGCCGTTGATGGTGGCGGCCGAGATGGCCTCGCCCGGCGTCATCCCCAGGCAGGAGCAGGCCAGGGCCACGACCATCTGCATGTTGCAGGTCGGGCTGGTGTGGGGGTTGAAGTTGGTGGCCAGCGCCACGGCTGCCCCGGCATCGATCAGGGCGCGCGCGGGGGCGAAGCGGCTGCATCCCAGGTGCAACGCCGATCCTGGGCACAACGTGGCGATGGTCTCCGATGCGGCCAGCAGCGAAATGTCTTCGGCGGACAGGTAATCCAGGTGGTCGGCGCTGACCGCGCCCAACCGCACAGCCAGGGGAACCGCCCCCGTGCGCGAGAACTGATCGCTGTGCACTTTGAGCAGAAACCCCAGGCTGCGCGCGGTTTCGAGCACGCGCGCGGCGTCCTCCAGGCCGAAGCCCCACGGATCGCAGCGCACGTCGGCGAAGCGAGCCAGTTTGCGCAGGCTCACGGAGGGCAGCAGTTCGGCGCACACGCGGCCGGCGTGCCGGGCGGGGTCGGGAGGTGGGAAACCGCCGGGCTGCTCCGGGGTGGGCAGCCGCGCCAGCACGGTGGGAACGACATCCAAAGGCCGGCGGTTCAGCCGCGCCAGCAGGCGCAGGATTTTCAGTTCTCCACTTTCATCCCAGCCGAAGCCACTTTTGGCCTCGAAAGTAGTGGTGCCATGCCGCACCATGGCGTGCAAGGGGCGCCGGGTGCGCATTTCGAGCGTCTTCAGGGAGGACTTGCGGATCAGTTGGGTGCTGGCGGAATAACCCGTGGCGGTATCCCGGACGTCGCTGCCGGCGATTCGCAGCTCGAAGTCCTTCAGCCAGGGAACGCCGAAGACCGCGTGCGTATGGCTGTCCACAAATCCCGGCATCACTACGCGGCCGGACGCGTCAATCTCCTGCGCCTGGCGCGCCACCGAGAGATTTTCCACCCGGCGGCTGGATCCGACCTCTTCGATCACCCCGTCACGGATGAGCACCGAGCCGTCGTGGACCAACCCCAGGTCGCGCAGGGCGGAACCCCGCCGGGGTCCTTGCGGCCCATGCAAGGTAAGCAGTTGCCTGGCCCCGCGAACCAGAATTAACCCTTTCACGGTCTGTGGGCGGCGATGGAAATGATCTGATGCTTACACTGTAACAGGTTCCACCCGCCAGATCGGAAGTAAACGGATTCATGAATTCCAGGCGGTATGCTGAGTTCCGGGAAATTCGGGCGGCTCTCATCCACCGGTCACGGGCCGGTGGAGCCTGCGCCGCGAAGCTTGTCGCCCAAGCCCAGGAATAGCGTCAGGCCTTCGTCGATCGCGGTCATCTCTTCCCGCGCGAGCGAGCCGAACACGCGCTGGACCCGTCGCTTGTCAATGGACCGCAGATGGTCAATTAACGCGAAAGACGTTTTCGCAAGGCCGCTCTTCCCGGGCGCAAGTTCCGGATAAAGCAGCCCTTCGCCGGGAGTCCCTGTTATTGGCACCACGCAGACGAGAGGGAAGCGTTGATCGCTGATGACGTCCGGGTCACTCACCACGACGCAGGGCCTCACGCCGCGCTGTTCGCGGCCAACTGTGGGGTCGAGCTCCACCACAATCACTGTGCCGCGGCCGAACCTCACGCATGCCCCTCCACCCAACCCTCGCCGGGAACCCACCGCACCGGCTTGCCGGCGCTGGCATCCACAAGTGCCTCGGTATCCTCCTCGGGCAAGCCCCGCGACCATTCCTCAAGGCCCTGCTCGGCGAGTTCCGCGCTTTCGGGGTGGGGATGCTGAAGGGAACGCCGAAGCTCCGCACGCCGGCGCCGGTCGAGTTCACGGCGCACAGCCTCTGTGACGAATTTGCTGCGGTTCCTCTCCCTCCGGTCGATCTCTCTGACAAGGTCATCCGGAAGAGTTACGGTTACACGCTCCACACCCGGCATGTCATACCTTCGATATGATCATACCTTACGCCAGCCGGTAAACCGTCAGGCCCGAGAGCAGCTTGGGATAGAAGTCTGTGGATTTCTGCGGCATCACGCCGCCGGCGAAAGAGATCTCCGCCACCTGTTGGATCGAGGTGGCTTTGAGCAGGAAAGCAATCTGCGCTTGGCCCTCGCGGGCGGCTTCCAGGGCGGCCTCCAGCCCCCGGACGTAGCGCAGGTTGCGCTCCTCGCGCACCGCCTCTTCGCCGATGCCCAGCACCCGGCTGAGCAGCACGTCGTGGAGCACACGCACATCCAGTTCGCCGGGGGCGCCCAGCCACTCGAGCAAGTACAGGCGCTCACCGGACGCCGCCCCGATTACCGTGTTCGTCGAGTCCCGCCAGGCGCGGCGCAGCATATCCGGCCCCCCGATCTCCTCGACCCGGAAATGAGCCGCGGCCTTCGCCAGGAAAGCGGCCGGAACGAAGTCTTCCATGCTGTGAACCAGGCGGTGCGTGGCCAGAATCCGCAGCCCCGGCGAGTGCATGTTGACGAAGGTCATCATCGTCTTGTCGGCTCCCGCCAGGCCAGGGTTTTCGTTGCGAAATGCCAGGGCGGTCTCGTAGCGATGGTGCCCATCGGCAATGAGCAGTTTCTTCGGAGCCATGCACTGCCGGATGCGCTCGATACGTGCGGTATCGGCGATCTTCCAGAACCTGTGTACGGCGCCATATTCGTCCGTCACCGCGCCCAGCGGGGGGATTTGCGCGCTTTCCTCCAGCAACGCGTCGATCTCGCCGGCAGGGTCTGGGTACAGCATGAAGATCTGGCCGAAGTGCGCATGCGTGTGGCGCAACAGCTCCAGGCGATCTTTCTTGGGACCGGAGAGCGTCTGCTCGTGGCGGTGCACCACGCCGGCGGAATAGTCCTCCAGCGCTCCCAGGCCGACGAAGCCTTTGCGGACCACGGTCTCGCCGGTGTCGGGCACCTGAAACTCCTGGAAGTAGGCATATAGGCTGGGCTCCTGCTCTTGCGCCAGGATTCCCTGCCCGATCCACTCCTCTAGGTAGCGTGCCGCCCGGGTGTAGACGTTGTCCGTTTCGGTGTCGGAATCGTAGCGCTCACCCAGGATCACTCGCACCAGGTTGTAGGGGCTTTGCGCCAGGTAGCGGGTGCGCATCTCGCCGCTGATCTTGTCATAAGGCTGCGTGACCACCAGCCCCAGCGGCCCGGCCTTCTCACTATAACGAAAGGGTTGAAAAGGAAAGATTTGTGCCATGCAAAAGCGGAAGATTCAGGATACCAGAGTGCCGCCCTAGTAGCTTTATACTATAGGCCCTCGTTTGCGCCGCCATGCATAATGAATGGACGTCAAGGGAGGGGAGATCGCACGCATGAAGCGCTGTGCCTGGGGGGTGGGTGCCGCCGTGCCGCTGATGGCCCTGCTGCTGTTGCGGGGGGCGGATTCACAAAGCCCGGCGGAAGAACGGCTCTGGCAGTACCGCAATCTGGGCAAAGCTTTCTACGAAAACCCTACCACGCAGCTTCAGGCCGTCGATCAGTTCAAGAAGGCCTTGGAGTTGGCCCCGAATTCGGCCCGGGAGCACGTGAACTACGGCCTGGCGCTGCTCCGGGCGGGCCGCACCCCCGAGGGCATCGCGGAACTGGAGAAGGCGCAGAAACAGGATCCGGGCATCCCGCATACCTGGTTTAACCTGGGCATCGCCTTCAAGAAGGACGGCCAATACGAGAAGGCGCAGGCGCAGTTCGAGCAAATGATCCGTCTGGTGCCGGACGAGCCGGTCTCCCATTACAACCTGGCGGTGTTGGACAAGCTCGCCGGGAAGCGCGAAGCGGCCATCGAGCAGTTTCAGATTGCCTCGCGGCTGAATCCCAACCTGGCGGGGCCGCACTTCCAGTTGTATAACGCCTACCGGCAGGCGGGCCGCACTGCCGATGCCGCCCGTGAGTTGCAGCTTTTCCAGGAGATCAAAAAGAAAACCGCCGGCGCGGCGGTGCCCGAAGACATGGAATGGAGCTTCTACGCGGAGATCGACGACCCCATCGAGCCGCGCGCCGCCGAGCCGTCTCCCGGCGCCCCGCTGTTCCAGGAGCGCCAACTGGCCTCCGGGTTCGATCCCTCGACCGCGGGTCTGGCCGTGCTGGATGCGGATGGCGATGGGCGGCCGGACCTGTTGGCCTGGTCGGCCCGCGGCATCGAGCTCTTCCTGAACACGCCGGGAAAAGGGCTGGCGCCGCAGGCGGCCTCCGGCTTGCAGGAGTTGCGGGATATCCGCTCGGTGGCGGTGGGCGATTTCGATAATGACGGCCTTCCGGACCTGTGCGTGCTGACCGGCTCCGGCGCGGCCCTCTACCGCAACGCCAAGGGTCGTTTTGCCAGGCATCCCGCCCGGCTTCCGGCGGGACGCTTCGCCAAGGCGGTGTGGCTGGATTACGACCACGATTACGATCTCGACCTGTTCCTGCTGGGCGAGACCTCCGTGCTGGCGCGCAACAACGCGGAAGCAGGCTTTTCCGCCGAACCCTTTCCCTTCCTCCCGGGACGCGCCGTGGATGCCGCGGTGATCGACCTGGTTGCCGATACCAACGGCATGGACCTGGCGGTCAGCTACGCGGACCGGCCCGGTGTGCTGTATCGCGATAAGCTCCTGGGCAAGTATGCGGCCGTGCCGCTGGAGGCGCTGCCGGCGGGCGCCGTGAATCTCGCAGCCTACGACGTGGACAACGATGGCTGGACCGACCTGGCGGCCGCCGGCCTGATCCTGCGAAACCGGCACGGCAAGCTCGAACCCGCCTGGACGGGCGAACGAGCCACACCCGTGTTTGCCGATCTCGAGAATCGCGGCATCGCCGATTTGGTCGCGGGCGGCTCCGTCTTCCAGAACCAGGGGCTGGCGAAGTGGGTGAAGTCGTCCGTCACCGTTCCGTCGGGCGCGGCGGGCGCGCAGTGCGATTTCGATGGCGACGGCCTGGCCGACCTCGCGCTGATCTCCACCGATGGCAGCCTGCGCCTCCTGCACAATGTAACGCCGGTTCATAGCCACTGGGCGCGCGTGGCCCTCACCGGCATCAAGAACCCCAAGCTCGCACCCGCGGCCGAAGTGGAAGTCAAAGCGGGCTCGATCTACCAGAAACGCATCTACCACGGCGTGCCGCTGCTGTTCGGCCTCGATTCTCGCCAGGGCGTGGACACGGTGCGCATCACCTGGCCCAACGGGCTGGTCCAGAACGAACCCAACCAGCCGATCGACAAGCCGCTGGCATTCCAGGAGGCGCAACGGCTCTCGGGCTCCTGCCCCATGATCTTCACCTGGAACGGCAGCCGGTTTCAATTCGTGACTGACGTGCTGGGCGTGGCCCCGTTGGGCGCCAGTTCCGGCGACGGCACGTTCTTCCCCCTGGACCACGACGAATACGTGCAGATTCCCGCGGGCGCGTTGGTCCCGGCAGACGGGCGTTACGAAGTCCGCATCACGGAAGAACTGCGCGAGGTCTCTTACCTGGACCAGGTAAAGCTCGTTGCGGTCGATCATCCCGCGGAGGTCGAGATCTTCACCAACGACAAGTTCAAGTCGCCGCCCTTTCCGGAGTTCCGGCTGTACGGCGCACGCCGCCGTGTGTACCCCCGGAGCGCGCGGGACAGCGCGGGACGCGACGTGCTCGGCCGGCTGCTGCATCGTGACCGGCGCTATCCGGACGGCTTCCGGCGGGACTATGCCGGCGCCGCGGAACTGCACCATTTGGATCTGGATTTCGGAAGCGCGGCCCCCGGCAACCGCGCCGTGCTCATCCTGAACGGGTGGGTGGACTGGGCCGATGGCAGCACCTTCCTCGGCCGGGCGCAGGCCGGGCGAGCCCTCATCCTGCCCTACTTGCAGGTGAAGGACTCCTCCGGAGCGTGGCGCACAGTGGTTGCGGACATGGGCATCCCCGCGGGAAAGCCCAAGACCATCGCCGTGGATCTGACCGGCAAGTTTCTGTCGGCTTCCCGCGAGGTCCGCATTGTCACCAACCTGTGCGTCTATTGGGACGAGATCTTTCTGAGCGAGGAAAGCGCCACCCCGCCGGCGCGCTTGGCGGAGTTGCTGCCGCTTTCGGCGGACCTGCGCTTCCGCGGCTTTTCCAAGGCCGCCATCGACGCGGCGCGCCGGCAGCCCGAGTCTTTCGACTACGCGCAGCCCACGCCCGTCTCCATGTGGAATCCCACGCCGGGCAACTACACCCGCTACGGCGGCGTGACGGAACTGCTCACCGCGGTGGACGACCGCATGGTGATCATGGGCTCGGGAGACGAAGTGCGGCTGCTTTTCGAGCCCCCGCAGTCGCCGCTGCCGCCTGGGTGGACGCGGGATTTTCTGCTGTTTGTGGACGGCTGGGCCAAAGATGGAGACGCCAACACCGCCTATTCGCAGACCGTAGAGCCGCTGCCTTTCCACGGGATGCGGCAGTATGGCGATCCCTTCCCGGACGACGCCGTCCACCGGCGGTACCGGCAACAATACAACACACGGCCGGCTCTGAGACTGTTGCGGCCTTTGATCAGCAGGGTGTTCCGGAATGAGTAAGGGCAAGCTGTTCTGGATCGGTTTTCTGGTGTTGCTGGGGAACACGGCGTACATTGCCGCGTTTGCCTCGCCCACCATTTTCTACATGGGCAACGTGGTGCTCCACCTGGCTCTGGGAGTGATGCTGGCGGCGGCGCTGGTGCTGGTGATCCGCCGCTTCCCGCTCGCCGGGGCGCTTTTCCTTGCCGCGGCTCTGGCAGGCTTGTACCTGGCGGTTTTTGGCAACACCACCCCGCACCGCTGGGCTCTGTATGCGCACATTGGGCTCGCCGCGCTGGGCCTGGCGGCGCTGTTCCCCCACGTTCCCAACCGCCGGCTGTATACTGCCTGCCTGGCGGTGCTGGTGCTGTTGCCGGCATCCACGGCGATCTATCACCGGCTCTTCCCCGATCCGGACGCGCGCGTCCGCAATCCGCTGGAGGTCCCCGTTTCCATGGACGGCGAGGGCGGCGGGCCGCACTCCCCCTTCTTCCCTTCCTCGGCCAAAACCAACGTGGGCGGCATCATTCCTGCGAACTTTTTTATGGACTCGGAAGCCTGCGGGCGATGCCATAAGGATATCTACCAGCAGTGGAAGGGCTCCATGCACCACTTCGCCTCGTTCAACAACCAGTTCTATCGGAAGGCCGTCGAGTACATGCAGGGCGTGGTGGGCACGCGGCCAAGCAAATGGTGCGCCGGCTGTCACGATCACGCGGTGTTCTTCAACGGGCGCTTCGACCGGCCCATGCGCGAGCAGGTGGATACGCCCGAGGCGCGCGCCGGGTTGGCCTGCACTTCGTGCCATGCCATCGTGCACGTGGCCAGTTCCATGGGCAACGGCGACTTCACCATTCAATATCCGCCGCTGCACGAGCTGGCATCCAGCAAGAACCGGTATCTGCGCGCCGTCGATTATTTCCTGACTTACCTCAATCCCGAACCGCACCGCCGCACCTTCATGAAGCCCTTCATGCGGCAGGACGTGGCCGAGTATTGCGCCGCCTGCCACAAGGTGCACCTGGACGTGCCGGTGAATCAGTATCGCTGGTTCCGCGGTTTCAACGAGTACGACAACTGGCAGGCCAGCGGCGTTTCAGGTCAGGGCGCGCGATCGTTCTACTACCCGCCCAAGACCTCCACCTGCACGGACTGCCATATGCCGCTGGTGCCGTCGCGCGATCCCGGCAACCACAACGGCATGGTGCATTCCCACCGCTTCCCGGGCGCCAACACGGCCGTGCCGTACGCCAACCGCGACCAGCAGCAACTGGAGGTGACCGAGAAGTTCCTCAAGTCCGGGTTCATCACGGTGGATATCTTCGCCGCCGCGCCGGTGAAGGATCAGGGCACCGCCATGCTGCGGCGCGCCGGCGAAGGGCCCCAGGCCATGTCCGGCTTTGCCGTAGGCGAAGAGGCGGAGCAGGCCGGCAACGTGGTGATCCGCGAGGTCGGGCAGGTGGCCGCCCCGCTGGACGCGGGCGCCTGCTTCGAGCCCGGTTCCACCGCGCGCGTCGACGTGGTGGTGCGTACGCGCACCATCGGCCACTTCTTTCCGGGCGGCACCGTGGACGCGTTCGACGTCTGGCTGGAACTGAAGGCTGCCGATGCCCGCGGCCGCGTGATCTTCTGGAGCGGGCAGGTGGAAGATCAAGGCAAGGGCCCCGTCGAGCCGGGCGCGCATTTCTATCGCTCCTACCAGCTTGACGAGGCCGGCAATCCCATCAACAAGCGCAACGCCTGGCAGGCCCGCAGCGTGCTCTATGTTCGGCTGATCCCGCCCGGCGCGGCGGATGTGGCGCACTACCGCGTGAAGGTGCCCAAGGATGCCGCCGGACCCATTACCCTGACGGCCAAATTGAATTACCGCAAGTTCTCCTGGTACTACACGCATTTCGCCTACGCGGGCAAGCCCAAGCCGGGGCAGAATCCCGCCCTCTTGAGCCCCGCGCACAACAGCCTCGAGTACAGCTTCGATGCCGCCAACATCCCTGCGGACGTCTCGGGCGAGATCAAAGGCCGCGTCCCCGAGATCCCCATCGTGACCCTCGCCCAGGCGGCCGTCACGGTGCCCTTAGGCAAGCCCTCCTGGAGCCCGGTGGTGCGCAAGCAGGACCGCGAGCGGTGGAACGATTGGGGCATAGGGCTGCTGCTGCAAGGCGATCTCAAGGGCGCCGAGTACGCCTTCCAGAAAGTGACCGAAGCCGAGCCCGGCTATGCCGATGGATGGTTGAACGTGGCCCGCGCGCTGATCCAGGAAGGCGAGACCGAAGCCGCCAAGCCATACGTGCAGAAAGCCCTCCAGATCAATCCGAACCTTGGGCGAACTTATTTCTTCCAGGCCATGATCGAAAAGGCCGGCGGGCAATACGACGCCGCGCTGGCTTCGCTCGCCAAGACGCTCGAAAGGTATCCCCGCGACCGGGTGGCGCTCAACCAGGTGGCGCGCATTTTGTTCCTCCAGCGCAAGTATGCCGAGGCGCTCGCCGTGCTCCAGCGTGTCTGCCTCGTGGATCCCGAAGACTTGCAGATGCACTACACGATGATGCTCTGCTACCGCGGTCTGGGCGACCGCGAAAAAGCCGCGCGTGAGGAGAAACTGTTCCTGCGCTTCAAAGCCAATGAAGCCGCGCAGGCCATCACCGCCACGCGCCGCATGATCAGCCCGGAAGACAACAACGAGCGCCAGGCCTTGCACGATCATGACAGCGTCCCGCTAGGGCCGCTGGGGAGCCGCTTCGCGGTCTCCGCCGGAGGCGCGCTGTGAGCGGGTTTGGCTGGATCGTTGGCGGCCTGGGGCTGGGCGCCGCCATGCTGCTGGCCGCGGTCGTTCCCGGCGGGCGCATTCAGTTCAGCGACGTCACCGCGGAAGCCGGCATCCGCTTCACGCAGAACAGCGGGCGCGCTGGCAAAAAGTGGCTGCCGGAAACGCTGGGCTCGGGCTGCGCCTTTTTCGACGCGGACGGAGACGGCTGGCCGGACATCCTGCTGATCAACAGCAAGGACTGGACGCCCCGCGGGCGCCGTTCGCTCTCCGCGCTCTATCGCAACAACCACGACGGCACGTTCGCCAACATCACCGCGGGCAGCGGGTTGGACGTGGAGATGTACGGCATGGGTGTGGCCGTGGCGATTACGACAACGACGGCCGCGACGACGTCTACATCACGGCGCTCGAAGGCGACCGCCTGTTCCACAACGAAGGCCACGGCAAGTTCCGCGACGTGACCAAGGCCTCCGGCATCGCCAACGCGAACTTCGGCACCAGCGCCGCCTGGTTCGACTATGACCGCGACGGCAAGCTGGATCTGTTCGTGGCCAACTACGTCCAGTGGACTCCCAAGGGCGACCTGTGGTGCTCGCTCGACGGCGCCACCAAGTCGTATTGCACGCCCGAGTCGTATAAGGGCACCCGGTCGAAGCTATTCCACAACCTGGGCAACGGCCGCTTCGAAGACGTGAGCGCGCGGGCCGGCTTCGACAACACCAGCAAGTCCCTGGGCGTCACGGTGCTCGACTACAACGGCGACGGCTGGCCCGACCTGTTCGTGGCCAACGACACGCAGCCCAACAAGCTCTACCGGAACAACCGCAACGGCACGTTCACCGAGGAGGGCATGCAGGCGGGCGTGGCGTTTGGCGAAGACGGCGTGGCCCGCGGCGCCATGGGCGCGGATGCGGGCGACTACGACCGCTCCGGGCGGCCGCACCTGCTGGTGGGCAACTTCTCCAACCAGATGCTGGGGCTGTATCACAATGAGGGCAACGGGCTCTTCGTGGACGAGGCGCCCTCTTCCGCGGTGGGCCGGGCCAGCCTGCTCAGCCTCGCGTTTGGCGTGTTCTTCTTCGACTACGACCTGGACGGCTACCCCGATATTTTCGCCGCCAACGGGCACATCGAGGAAGAGATCGGGCGCGTGCAGCCGAAGGTGCAGTACAAGGAGCCGCCGCTGCTGTTCCACAACTTGGGCGGACGCCGCTTCGAACCGGTCGGCCCCGCCATGGGCGCGGCTTTCAACCGCGCTGTGGTGGCGCGGGGCGCGGCCTACGCCGACTACGACCGCGACGGCGACCTGGACCTGCTCGTCAGCACCAATCACGGCCCGGCCTACCTGTTCCGCAATGACGGCGGCAACCGCAACCACTGGCTCTCTGTCCGTCTGGTGGGCCGCAAATCCAATCGTGACGGCATCGGCGCCGTGGTGCGCCTCTCGAGCGCTTCCGGCAAGCAGTGGAACATGGTGCGCAGCGGATCGAGCTACTGCTCGCAGAGTGACCTGGCGCTGACCTTCGGCCTGGGCGCCGATCCACAGGCCACGGCGCTCGAAATCGAGTGGCCCAGCGGCGTCAAACAGCGGTTCTCCAATGTCCCGGCCAACCAGTTCCTGACCATCGACGAAATGGGCGGGATATAGCAACATCGCAAACACGCGCGGTCACCACTCATCCACAAAAATATCTCGACTGTTTTCAATCCCGCGCAGCCACGACCGGCCGCCGCCCCCTTCCCCCGTGCTCTACGCTGAAATCAGGAAAGGCTGGTTCGTTCACCCGGACTGGCCCGATGAGTTCCATGCTGCGCAGCATGTCATCGTCAGTGGGGCGGCCTAGCGCCGTTCCCATCGGTGATCCTGGCGCCCGGCGCCCCTAGAAAGGCTTGCCGCGGGACTGGCCCTGTGTGCCAGATGCCGCGGACGGGACCAACAGAAACCGGTTTTCGGCCA
>JAJPJX010000173.1 GCA_021324015.1 Solibacteraceae bacterium
ACTTGGGACGATTGCCGGAGCCAGAATCAACCCACAGATTCTGCTGAGGAGGCTTAAATTAGACCCTGCCCATCCCTGGAGATTATAACCGTCCGCACGATAGAACGTGAACCGCACGCCCGAATGCAGGTCGCATCTGGAAGGCTCTACGGCAGTCCGGCAGTGAGCTATGCTGAGCCAGAGGCTTCACAGGCGATTTGCCGACTACCGGCAGTATTCCAACTGCATCCGCGGCGCCGCGACAGACCCGGTGTTAGTCCTCGCCGTCTACGTAAACACCTTCTCGATGACCTTGCCGCCGAAGTCGGTGAGTTTTTCGTTGCGGCCGTTGTGGAGATACCAGAGCTGGTTCTGCTCCAGGCCTAACAGGTGCAGGATGGTGGCGTGGAAGTCGCGCATGTGGTAGCGGTCGCCCACTCCGCGCAGGCCGAGTTCGTCGGTCTCTCCCACGGTGCGGCCTCCCTTCACGTCTCCGCCGGCGAACCACATGGTGAAGCCGTGGGGGTTGTGGTCTCTGCCGTTGCCTCCCTGGGACATGGGCAGGCGCCCGAATTCGCTGCCCCACACCACCAGGGTGGATTCCAGCAGCCCGCGCTGCTTCAAATCCTTGAGCAGGGCGGCGATGGGCTGGTCGGTGTGGCCGCACATCTTCTCGTGGTTGGCGACCAAGTCTTTGTGGGCGTCCCACTGCATGATGATGGGGCCGCCGCCGGAATACAGGTGCACGAAGCGCACGCCGCGCTCCACCAGGCGGCGGGCCAGCAGGCAGCGGGCGCCGAAATCGGCGGTGTGCTTCTGGTCCAAGCCGTACATGCGCCGCGTGGCCTCGCTTTCTTTCGAGAGGTCCACCGCCTCGGGCGCCCGGCTCTGCATGCGGAAGGCCAGCTCGTAGGAGCTGATGCGGGCGGCCATCTCCGTGTCGCCGTCCAGGGTGTCCAGTTCGTTCATCTTCTGGAGCAGGTCGAGGGCGGCCCGCTGCCGCGCGGGGGTCATGCCGGCGGGTGGTTTGAGGTCCAAGATGGGGCTCGGCCCGCTGCGCAGCAGGGTGCCCTGGTAGACCGCCGGCAGAAATCCGGCGCCCCAGCAGGGCGCGCCGCCTTCGGGGGTGCCTTCCGGCTGCGGCATCACCACATAGGCCGGCAGGTTCTCGCTTTCGCTGCCCAGCCCGTAGGTGATCCAGGAACCCATGCTGGGGTAGCCCATCAGGATGCGGCCGGTGTGCACCTGGTACATGGCCGGGGCGTGCACCACACTCTCGGTGTAGAATGACCGGACGAAGCAGATGTCATCCACGCATTCGGCCAGGCGCGGGTAGAGCGTGGAGACCGGAATGCCGGCCTCTCCGTATTGCCTGAACCGCCAGGGGGAAGCCAGCAGCGGCGTATCGCCGTTGGTGAACTGGCTGGGAACTTTGCCGAAGCTGGCGGGCAGCGGCTGGCCTTCGAATTTCTTCAGCGCGGGCTTGGGGTCGAAGGTGTCGATATGGCTGGGCCCGCCCACCATGTACAGGAAGATGACGGACTTGGCCTTGGCCGGGAAGTGCGAAGGCTTGGGCGCCAGGGGATTGACGCGCATTTTGGCGGCGCCGTCGCGGGCCAGCAGGTGGCCCAGCGCCAGCGCGCCGAAGCCGTGCCCGGCGCGCACCAGGATGTCGCGGCGGGTCAACGCCGGCCGGATATGTTCAGGGGATGTAAACGAACTCATTGCGATTCATGAGAGCCAGGCAGAAATCGGCCAGCTCGCCTCCCTGGGCGAAGAACTCCCGGCCCATGCGCATCTCGGCCGGTTTGGGCGCGCGCGCCAGGGCCAGCTTGTAGGCGCGCCGCAACTGGAAATCGCGGTCCGCGCCGCACTCCCGGCGCAGCCGGTCGGCGAAGGCGTTGGACTCCTCGCGCATGAAGCTGCTGTTGAACAGCGTGAGCGCCTGGAGCGCGTGCGTGCTCACCGGGCGCACCGGGCAGGAGGTCATGGTGTCCGGCTGGTCGAAGGCCGCGAGCAGCGGCAGGCGCAGGGCGCGCTTGTTCAGCAGGTAGAGGCTGCGGCGGTCCTGCTCGAAACGGCCGGGGGTGACGGGCCACAGGAAATCGCGCTCGCCTTCGGTGAAAATCAGGTCGTAGACCTCCTGGTCGATAGGCACGCGCACGGGCTGGCCGCCCAGCCGCGGGTTCAGCCGCCCGTTCACCGCCAGGACGCAGTCGCGAATGGCCTCGCCTTCCATGCGCTTGCGGTTCATCCGCCAGTAAAGCTTGTTCTCGGGATCGATTTTGGCCTTGGCGGGATCGTCCGCGGAGGCCTGCCGATAGGCGCTGGAGAGCACGATCAGGCGGTCGATGGCCTTGACGCTCCAGCGATTAGCCATGAACTCGGCGGCCAGCCAGTCGAGCAGCTTCTGGTTGGTGGGGCGCTGGCCCAGGACACCGAAATCGTTGGGCGTGCCCACCAGGCCGGTGCCCATGCGGAACTGCCAGATGCGGTTCACCATGACGCGGGCGGTGAGCGGATGTTCCGGCGAGGCCAGCCAGCGCGCCAGCGCGGCGCGGCGGCCGCGGGAAGCCAGCGGCACGGGCGTCTGGCCGTTATCCAGCACCAGGGGCAGACCGGGGGTGACCTGGCGGATTTTGTGCTTCACGTCGCCCACTCGCAGGATCCAGGTGGCCGGCGGGTCGCCCGCCATGTCGGCCACGGCGAAGGCGGCCGGCAGCGGGGCGGGCTTCTCCATCTCAATCTGGTGCAGCCGCGCGCGCAGGGCGGTGCGCCGCTCGCGGTCGGCCGAGGTGAGCGCGCCCACGATCTCGTCCCACATGGGCGTGATCTGCGTTTCGGCGTCCTTGGCCAGTTGCTTCTGTTCGGGGGTGCGCTTATCGGCGGGAATCTCCAGGACCGCGCGGTACTTGGGCTCGAGCCTGGCCTTGCGCTGCTCTTTGAGCTTTTCCCGGTAGGGCTTCTCCAGCTCCGCGATCTCCTTCTTGACGGGATCGAGGCGCGCCTCCCAGGCCTTCATGGCCCACTGATGCGCGGATTTCTGGCCGGACGTCGAGATATCCACGTCCTTGAATTCGGTGGCGGCGAACAGGGCCTGGAGGCGGTAGTAGTCCGACTGGAGGATGGGATCGAACTTATGGTTGTGGCAGCGGGCGCAGCCCATGGTCAGCCCCAGGAAGGCGGAGCCGATGGAGGAGGACATCTCCACCAGCACCTCCTGGCGGCTGGCCTCCTTATCCTGGTTGCCGCCCACCACGTGCAGAGGGCCGCAGCGGTTGAAGCCGGTGGCGATGAGGGCCTCGGTATCGCCGGGCCACAGTTCGTCGCCGGCGATCTGTTCCTCGACGAAGCGGTTATAGGGTTTGTCGCTGTTGTAGGCGTGGACCACGTAATCGCGATAGCGCCAGGCTTGCGGGCGCAGGCCGTCGGCCTCGTAGCCGTTGGTGTCGGCGTAGCGCACCACGTCCAGCCAGCGCAGCGCCCAGCGCTCGCCGTAGTGCGGGGAGGCCAGCAGCCGGTCCACGACCTTGGCGTAGGCGTCCGGGCCGCGGTCCCGCAGGAAGAAGTCGATTTCGCCGGGGGTGGGGGGCAGGCCGGTCAGATCGTAGGTGACGCGCCGCAACAGGTGTTCGCGGTCCAGAGGTTTGGAGGGCGTCAGCTTTTTGGCCTGGAGGGATTGGAGAATGAAGGCATCGATGGGGTTTCGCACCCACGGGCTGCGAATCTGCGGAACCGGCGGGCGCACGGGAACCTGAAAGGCCCAGTAGCGCCGGCGCGCCAGAACCGAGGCGGTTTCCTTATCGACCCAGGCGCCCGCCCCGAGGGCCACGGCCAAGATCCCGGCCGCCACACGCATCCCTCGCATCCCTCGCATACTTGGCCTCTATTATACACATGGCATACGCTCGGGAGGCCGCCGGGCCGGTACAATGAGGGCAGAACCCTGGGGACCGCTATGACCCGGAACATTCTCGCTCTTCTGGCGCTGGTTGGAACCGCGCCTTTCGCGTGGGCCCAGACGGGGAAGCCGGCCGCGCCGCCCCGCAAAATCGATTCCCTGCACGAACTGAGCGGCGCCCTGGAGCAGTTGGCGCGCCGCGTGAACCGCGCGGTGGTGCAGATTTCCGCCACCGGCTATTCGCTCGGGGAGGACAACGATTCCACCAAGGCCAGCCTGCTGACCCAGCAGCGCAGTACCGGGTCCGGCGTGCTGCTTACGCCGGACGGCTACATCGTCACCAACTCGCACGTAGTCCAGGGGGCGCGGCGGCTAACCGTGCAGCTCGCGCTTTCGCAGCGCGAGCAGATGCGCGGCCGTCCCGGCAGGGTGCTGGAAGGCAAGATCGTGGGCATCGATCGGGACAGCGACCTGGCGGTGGTGAAAGTGGAGGGGAACAACCTGCCGCACCTCCAGTTGGGCGACTCCAATACCTTGCGCCAGGGCCAACTGGTGATGGCCTTCGGCAGCCCACTGGGCCTGGAGAACTCGGTCAGCATGGGCATCGTGGCCGCCGGCGCCCGGCAACTGAAGCCGGACGACGCGATGGTGTACATCCAGACGGACGCCTCGATCAATCCGGGAAACAGCGGGGGCCCGCTGGTGGACGCGGACGGGCAGGTGATGGGCCTGAACACCTTCATCCTCACGCAGTCGGGCGGCAGCGAAGGCCTGGGCTTCGCTATTCCGAGCAACATCGTGCGCAGCGTGTACGAGCAACTGCGCAAGTCCGGCCATGTGCACCGCGGGCAGATCGGGATCTACGCGCAGAGCATCACCCCGGTGCTGGCGGCGGGCCTGAGGCTGCCGCAGAACTGGGGGGTTCTGGCGGGCGATGTCACTCCAGGCGGACCCGCGGACGAGGCCGGGATCCAGGTGGGGGACGTGATTCTCAGCATGGACGGCAGAACCATGGAAAACGCCCGGCAGCTCGAAACGCGCCTGTTCCGCCACCCGGTGGGCGGGAAGGTCCATCTCAAAGTGCTGCGCGGCTCCGAAGAACTGGAATTCCAGGTGCCGGTGATCGAGCCCGAAGACGACCCCATGCGTTTCGCCGACCTGGTGGACCCGGACAAGAACCTGATTCCGCAGTTGGGCATCCTGGGCGTGGAGATCAACGTCAAGACCACCGAACTGCTGGGAGACAGCCGCAAGAAATATGGCGTGGTGGTGGCGGCGCGGACGGCCTCCGGCCCGAATGCGGACAGCGGGCTGGAACCGGGCGATATCATCTACGCCCTCAACGGCACGCCCACGACCACCATCGACGCCCTGCGGTCGGCCGTCAAGGAGCTGAAGAGCGGCGACGCGGCGGTACTGCAAATCGAGCGGGACGGGCAGCTCCGTTTCCTGGCGTTCGAGATGGAATGAGGCGGAGGCCGCCCTACAGATCCAGCAGGTGGCCCATCTTTTCCTGCTTGGTGCGCAGGTAGGCCTCGGTGGAGGCGGACGGCTCCACCACGCAAGGGACCCGCTGGGCCACGCGGATGCCGGCGCGCTCCACGGCGGCCACCTTTTCCGGATTGTTGGAGAGCAGGCGCACGCTCTGGAGGCCAAAATAGCGCAGGATCTCGCCGGGCAGCTCATAGTTGCGGAGGTCGGGCTCGAAACCCAGGCGCTCGTTGGCCTCCACGGTGTCGGCGCCGTGGTCCTGCAACTCGTAAGCCCGCAGCTTGTTCAGCAGGCCGATGCCGCGGCCTTCCTGGTGCTCGTAGATCAGCAGGCCGCGCCCTTCGGCGGCGATGAGCTGGAGCGAGAGCTCCAATTGCGCGCGGCAATCGCAGCGAAGGCTGTGGAAGACGTCGCCGGTGAGGCACTGGGAGTGGATGCGGACCAGGAGCGGCGCGGTCTGGCCGGGTCCGTCGAGCTCCCCCATGCGCAGGACCACGGCCTCTTCGGCGCGGCCCGAGAACTGGCCCTCAAACCCGAAGATGCGAAACCTTCCGAAGCGGGTTGGAAAATCGGCTTCGGCCACCTTGGTTAGCCGAAGCGCCACGGGAGTTTGCATGCGCGGAACGTTTGGTCGATTTACTCCTTTTATTATAATGATCTCCGAGCGAAGATGCTGGAAGGATACCTGGTCACGCTGTTGGTCAAGCTGGGCGTGGTGGCGTCGCTCGCCAGCATTCTGGTGCGCGCCAGCGCGGTGAAGCGCATGCTCTTGCGGGAGAACCGCACGCTCAACCAGCGGCTGCAGCTTTCGCTGTGGTTTTCCGGGATTTTCGCGGCCAGCGTGGCGACGCGGGTGGTGAGCGGCGCCTATCACGCGGTGGACCTGGGCCTGGAGGGCAGCCTGCTGGCGGGCATTCTGGGCGGCTATGTGACGGGATTGCTCTCCGGCGTGCTGATCTCGATTCCCGCGGTGTGCCACGGCGAATTTCTGACCCTGCCGCTGCTGGCGGGGCTGGGCGTGTTAGGGGGGTTGCTGCGGGATCTGGCGCCCGACCCCGAAGACATCTGGCGCTTTTCGCCGTTCGTCGACCTGAACCTGTGGCGTTTTCTGCGGCAGGGAAAGCGCGACCGCCGCCGCACGTTGTTCCACCTGTTCTTCTTCGGCGCGATTCTGTTCGCCGAATTTCTACGGCAGGCCCTGGGCCATACATTCCGCCTCCAGGTGTTCTACCTGCACCCGCCGCAGGGCTACGTGAACCCGCTGGTGGGGGCAGCGGTCTACGTGGACACGCTGTTTGCCGTCACGCTGCCCCTGAAGATCTGGAACAACACGCGCAACGAGGCCAAGCTGGAGGACCAGGAGCGCCGGCTGATGCAGGCGCGCCTGGAAGCGCTCACCAGCCAGATCAATCCGCACTTTTTGTTCAATACCCTGAACTCGGTGTCTTCGCTGATCCGGACCAATCCGCACCAGGCGCGGGTGATGGTGTTCAAGCTTTCCAACATTCTGCGGCGGCTGCTGCGCAAGCACGACAATTTCAGTCCCCTGCGCGACGAGCTGAATTTTATTGAAGACTACCTGTCGATCGAGGTGATGCGGTTTGGGGACAAGCTGCGCTTCGAGAAAGAAGTGGACGCCGCCACGCTGGACATGCTGGTGCCGAGCATGATGCTCCAACTGCTGATCGAGAACTGCATCAAGCACGGGCTGAGCAGCAAGGTGGAGGGAGGCACGGTCCGCCTGCGCAGCCGGCGGGCGGATGCGCGGCTGCACCTGATGGTGGAAGATGATGGAGTGGGGATTTCGGAAGCCAAGCTGGCTACCCTGCTGGAGCAGGGGATCGGGGTGAGCAACGTGAACGAGCGGCTGAAAGTGCTGTTCGGCAGCGACTACCGCATGTGGATCGACAGCAGTCCCGGCAGCGGCACCCGCATTGAGATCGAGATTCCCGAATTACAGCCCAACCTGGCGGCGGTTTCCTAGCCTCCCGGTCCGGAAGGAGACGATTTTTGGACAAGCTCGAGTACTCGATTCGCGCGTGGCCCACTAATGGGATGCCCGCCACGCTGGCAGACCGAACCCGGCGTGTTTACGACCGGCTGGCGGCGGTTTATCCGATCTCCACCATGCTGTTTCATTCGCGGGCGCACCGCTCGGTCGTGGAATTCTCCGGCATATGCGACGGGATGCGGGTGCTGGAGGTGGCCACCGGATCGGGGGAGATGTTCCGGCGGCTGGTGCGGGCCAACCAGGGCGGTTCGACCGTGGGCGTGGACCTTTCGCCGAAGATGGCGGCGCGCACGCAGCACCACGCGCGCCGGGAGTTTCCCGGGTGCCGCGCGCACTGCCAGGCGGTGGACGCGCGCTACCTGCCGTTCCGGGACGCCAGTTTCGACGCGGTGATCTGCTGTTATTTGCTGGAACTGCTCTCGGCGGAGGACATCGGGCGGGCGGTGGGCGAATTCCACCGGGTGCTGCGGCGCAACGGGCGCCTGGCGCTGGTGCTGATCGGGCAGAACACGGCGGTGTTCAACGGCATCTACCGGGTGCTGGGAAAAGTGGCGCCGGCTTTCTGGGGGCGGCAGGTGGAAGAGAGAGTGCCGGACCTGATCCAGGCGGGGGAGTTCGAGATCGTGCGGGACCACATGGTGCGGCAGACGTTTTACCCGTCGCGCGTTCTGGTGGCGCGGAAATAGACGGAGATCGAGACACCGGGGGCGCCCGGCGAAGGGGAGATCGCGGCCGGAGGGGCGAAATCGCCGCATTTTCGCCGCGATTTCGACCCTTTCGGGCTGCCGTTTTCCTGATTTTCTGCTTGCGGGATCGATCCCTGCCCCCCATCCTTGCGGACGGGGAGCGCAGTCACGCCAGTGACGTTGAAAACTCGGGTGGGCCCACCAACTACTGCGTTTTATCGTGGGTGCTCCGGCGACGAGCACCTCTTTCGATTTCAGGGTACTCGCAGGGACGCGCCGTGAGGGCCAGCCGCCACCGGCAAGGGACTGAAAAATCGGGCAGATTAATTTTTTTTCGAAGTGTCACCGGCGATCAGCGGCGGGCATGAAAGCTTTTCACGCAGCGGAAGCCGATGTTGGGGCTGCGGGCGGCGTTATAGAAAAACCTGTGTTGGCTTGAACTCGACCTGACAGACAGCGCGGCCGAGATTCGAGTTGTCGGGCAAACATCCGACACTGCCGGGTGGCCGAAGATCCGCTCCGGGTACATCAGGGTTGGCCGCGTTCCAACTGGGGAGGAAGCTTACCAGAAGCTGGCTTGCCAACAGTCGAGTGAGCCAGAGCTGGAACTTGGTGCCGAACCTCATTTCAGAACGGGGTCTCATCCCACTGAGCGGGCCGCCCAGATGACATTTTCTCGACCTGATGTTTTATAGAATATTGGAGTGGCCTCGAACGCGCTCCACGCAGAGGATGACGGTCTGATCTGCCCGGATGTGGGCGGCTGGGCCGAAGACAAATATCGGCTTCTGGCTCTGTACGACGAATTGTTCTCAACGGGGATGAAACACAAGTGGGATCAGCGCGTGTACATCGATCTGTACAGCGGCGCGGGGTATAGCAGGATTCGTGGAACGAAAACGGTTCTCAAGGGGTCGCCAATCATCGCGCTTGCTGTAACCGACCCTTTCGACAAGTACATCTTTTGCGAAGAGGGTCCGGAACTCATGGCTGCTTTGAAGGCCAGAGTAGAGCGCGTTGCGCCGCGAGCCCACGCTACTTTTGTCCTGGGAAATTGCGACACTGCGATCAACGAGATTTGTGCAGCGATTCCGAAGGGCTCGTCAAATAATAAGGTCCTGAGCTTGTGCGTGGTAGATCCCTTTGATTTTGGCATCAAGTTTGAGACTCTCCGGCGTCTTTCAGCTGTGTTTGTCGATTTCGTTGTGCTCCTCGCCATCGGCATGGACGCTAACCGGAACTACGCGAACTACGTCGAAGGGCATTCCACCAAGATCGATGAAACTCTAGGCAACACGCAGTGGCGTGAGCGGTGGAAGGCCGAAGGGATCCGGAGAAGTGACTTTAGACCGTTTCTCGCGACCGAGTTTTCGATGAGTATGGCGTGAGAACTAAGCCGCTGGCGCGGCGGACGCAGCCGCGTGCGTCGATTGAGACTTTCACTTCGGTAGACGGGACGGATCTTCACGTCGCATGCGGGCGAGATGC
>JAJPJX010000028.1 GCA_021324015.1 Solibacteraceae bacterium
CCAGGAAGAAGCCGGCAGGACCGTGAAAACGGTTCAGGAAGGGCATCTCCCACACATAATGCGCCACGAAGTTGTGGCGGATGTCGAAGTTATAGGGCCCGCGGGCCGCATTGAGGTTACGCGGATCCTGCACCAGGATGCCTTCATTGCCACCCGCTTCGCCGACGCCCAGCGCCTTGCCGTAGGTGTACGCCAGGCCGAACGTGAACCCTTGCGCGTAACGCTTCTCGGCGGTCACTTGCAGGGAGTGGTAATCTCCATTGGCGTAGCTGTCCAGAAACCGGATGGTGCCCAGGCCGCGCACCACCCCGCTGTCGTAATACTGCTGATAGGGGCGGCGCACATCGATATTGGTGCTGGGTGACGGGTCGGGCGAATTGAAGTTACCGATGGAGTTGGAGATGTGCGTGGACTTATTGCCCACGTAAGCCACCGTCAGCACGGTCTGGAGGGGCAGTTCGCGCTGGAGGTCGAAGCTCCACTCCCAGACGGTGGGCTGTTTGGTGTTGGGCGCCACCATGAGCAGATTAGTCCGCGCGGGCGACTTGCCCGAACCTGCGAAGGGGTTATCCAGAGTGAGGATGGGCACGTTCGGGGCGAAGACGCGGGTCACTTCGCTGGCCGTCTGGCCGTTGGCGGTGACCGGAATGGTGGAGTAGGGGTTCGTCACGGCGTTGTAGAGCAGGCTGCCGGAGAGCGGAGGCATCAGGTTCAGGATCGTGTAGTTGTTCATGTGCTCCACGCTCGAGAAGTATCCTCCACCGGCGCGAATCACCCACTTGTCGGTGGGACGGAAGGCGATACCCAGGCGCGGCTCGAAGGAGCCTGGGCCGGCCGGCCAGAGGGGAATGGCGCCCGCCGCACTCGGCCGTCCCGGAGGAATCACCGTAGGCAGTGCGCCGACGCCCGGCACGCTGGTGGTCTGGACCAGGCTCAGGGTGCGCCAATAGCCGCCCGCGTCCACCGGGGTATCGTAACGGTCCCAACGCAGCCCGGCGTTGACCGTGAGGCGTGAACTGGGCTTCCATTCGTCGAGGAAGTAAGCGGCGAACCGGTTCGCCCGCGGCAGCGTCAACGGGAAGCCCTCCCCGGTGCTGACGCTATCGGGATAGCCCATCATGAACGAGGCGAAATCGAAGCCGGATTCGAGCGAACTGAAGTTCTCCGAGCCGCGCGGAATGTTGGCGGCGGCGCGCGTGATGCGGATGTAGCGGTACTCGAAGCCGGCCTTGAGGCTGTGGCGGTTCCGCACGAAGGTAATGCCGTCGGACCACTGGTAATTGGCCAGGCGGTCGTAGCCGTTGCCGCCGTCGCGGTCGCCGAGGCTCAGTCCGGTATCCCCGAAGCTGAGCGGCGGAATACCCGCCTCGCGCGGAGTGAACGGCCGGTTGTTGTCGGTGGCCACACGGAACTGGCCGATGCCCAGCGAGTCGATGTTGAAGTTGGTATTCGAGCGCGGATTGAAGGTGTCGTCGTTGGCAATATTGAAGCCGAAGTGAAGCTCGTTGATGGTGGTGGGGCTGAAGGTGTGGATCCACTGGCTCGCCAGGTTGGTCGCCCGCGACGTCAGGAAGTAAGGGAAGCTGGGGTTGATGTAGTTCTGATACCACTCGGAACGATCCAAAGCGATGCGCCCGAAGATCTTGTCCGAGGAGCGGAATTCGTGATCGCCGCGGGCATAGAACTGATTTTGCGAAATGGTCTGCGGAACCGCGGAGCGGTTGGTGAAATCCAGCAGGTCCGCCTGCTGGAACTGGGGCTGCGGGAGATACTGGAGCGTATTCATGGCGCCCTGGCTCAGGCGCGAGGCGGGAATGATGTTGTTGGCGATGGGCAGGCCATTCAGCGGATCGAAGAGCTGAATGGGGTCGCGATAGTTCTTCCCCGTAGCCGGGTTGATGTTGGGGTGCAGCAACTCGGAAAAGTTGCCCGTGCGGAACAATTGATCCGGATACCAGGCGGTCTGCACGGACTCCTGCGTCGTGCGCCGGCCTTCATAGTCGAACGCCCAGAAAGTGCGGTTCTTGCCGTTATAGAGCTTGGGAATCAGCACCGGCCCGCTCAGGACGGCGCCGAACTGGTTCTGGCGCAGGCGGTCCTTGGGGAGCAATGTGGCCGTGGGCGGAGCCTGAAAGTTCAGAAAGTAGTTGGTGGCGTCCAGTTTGTCGTTGCGCAGAAACTCGAACAGCGTGCCGTGCAAGTCGTTGCTGCCTGCCTTCATGGTGATTTGCACCTGAGCGCCGGAACCCTGGCCGAACTCGGCGGAGTACGAACTGGTCTGAACCTTGAACTCTTCGACGGCGTCGATCGAGGGCGTGAAAATGGTGATGTGCGTGCGTGGCTCCTTGGCGTCCACGCCATCCAGCAGGATGTTGGCGGAAATCTCGCGTTGGCCATTGGCAATCACCGAGATGCCCGCGCCGGGAATCGGGAAGCCGCCCTGCGTGGGATCGGCCTGCCCGCCGGTGCGCGTACCGATTTGCACCCCCGCGACCATGGCGGCGAGCATCTGCATGTTCCGGCCATTGAGCGGCAACTCCGTGATGCGCTTGTTCTCGATCACCTGGCCGACCGTGGCGTCGTCGGTCTTCAAGGCCACGGCTTCCGCGGTGACCTCCACTTTTTCGGTGAGTGCGCCGACCTCGAGTTTAAAATCCACGCGGGCTTTTTCCTGCGTGGCCACCTTGACGCCCGTCACAGTCCCGGTCTTAAAACCAGGCGCTTCCACGGTGACGTTGTACTCGCCGATATCGGCGGCGGGAAAGCTGTATTCCCCGCCGGAACCCGTGGTCGTGGCCCGGACCTCACCCGTGGACGCGCGCGTCACGGTAACTTTGGCTCCGGCAATGGCCGCGCCGCTTTGGTCAGTTACAAAACCCAGGATCTCGGACGCGGTCGTCTGCCCGAAAAGACTTACAGCCAACCCGGTAGCGAGAAACGCTGCGAAAAACCAATTGCGTAGCATACCAACCCCCCGTGGGTTAATTTGTGTTGGAGCGAGGGTAAACCGAAAGAGGATTGCTGTCAAGCCGGAACTTACCGGCTTTTACAGATTTTTACGGTTGCCGCGGCAGTGTGTAGAAATTATAGGTAATGGTCCAGCTAGCCTCGCGGCCCGGCTCGATATGCATTTCGGTGTATGGTTCCGGGCAGAAAGTGGTGCGGATGGACCAGAAGACTACCTTGGAGAGCGGCCGATTGCCGGTGATCCGTACGCCCGCGCCGGCTTTGCGGTGTTCCAGGCGGATCTGATAGTCCTTGGCGTCATTGCCATAGCCCTCGAGCTCCCCGTAGACGCTTTGACCCTGTTCCAGTTCCTGGTGGTAAACCACGCGGCCGCCCTCAAGAGACGCCGGACCGGTGAGCGGGCGCGCGGCGCGCAACTCGAAGGGAAACTCCACCAGCGCGTCGGGACCCGTGGGCTGACCGTCGATCACGAAAAAGTTGTGGTCGTACTGGGAGGTCTGAATCGCGCGCGTGCCGGTGTTGCGGAGCGAATGATCGAGCACCAGGACGGGCTTGTCCGGTTCCAGGCGCGCGGTTTTGCGATACACGTAGGCGTAGCCGTTGGGCCCGTTCAACTCGTGGATGAAGGTGATTCGATCGTTGCCCTTTTCGACCGTCCACTTGCCATGGTCCATAATTTCGTAAGTGTGGAAGCCCTGGTAGTGCGGCTCATCGGGCTTGCGCACCACGCCCACGCCGATGCGGATAAAGCCCTCACCCGCCTTGGCCTCGTCGTAGCCCAGGCCGGCGCCGTTAGTGCGGAACTCCTCCACCGGCCCCATGATGGCGTCGTGGATTTCGGGATCATAGCGCTCGAACCATTTCCCGAAATACTCGTGGCCGCGATAGCGCAGACTGTAGATCACGCCGGACCAGTCGAAGCGCGTGCCGCGGTAGTAGCCGGCCTGCGCATCCGGCAGGTAGAACTTCGCATGGATCTGGCCATTGGAGATTTCGGCTTCCGGCGGACCGGCAGCGGCGCCGGCCGCAGGGCTGAGCGAAAGGACACACGCAAGCAGGGCGGCTTGTTTCACCGGATTCCTCCGTCGAGCCTCTACCATAGTCCGGGGCGGCCGGGCCGGTCAAGACGCGGTGTAAGATGTTGGGGTGTCCATAGGGTCCCAGCCGCGATTCTCCTTGGCCGCTCTCCCGACGCCTCTGGGGGAAGCGCGGCGTTTGCGCGATGCCCTGGGAGGGCAGAGCCGCTGCCCGCGCATTCTGATCAAGCGCGACGACCTGACGGGTCTGGCCTTCGGCGGCAACAAGGCGCGCAAACTGGAGTTCCTGACGGGCGACGCCCTGCGGCAGGGAGCCACGGTGCTGGTGACTTCGGGCGCCGTGCAATCGAACCACGCTCGCATGACGGCGGCCGCGGCGCGGGCTGCCGGGATGCGCGCGGCGCTGGTGCTGACGGCCAGCGAGCCACACCCGGAATCGCAAGGCAACCTTCTGATCGACCGGCTGCTGGGGGCCGAAGTTCACTTTATCGAGCCGAGCCCGGACCCCAAGGTCGCCATCGGGGACGGTGAGGCAGCTAAGATCGCCGAGGTGATGGAGAGTTTGCGCGTCCGGGGCGAGACACCGTACCTGATCCCGGTGGGCGGATCGAGCCCGACCGGCGCGTTGGGCTATGTGACCGGCACGCTGGAACTGGTGACCCAACTGTTCCACATGGGGGAGTCACCCAGCCGCCTGTACTTCGCCAATGGCTCGCGGGGTACGCAGGCCGGCCTCGTATTGGGGGCCAGGATGTACAGTGCGCCATACCAGGTCTACGGCGTGGCCGTGAGCGGCGGCGAGCCGGAGAAAACCCGGCGAGCCCTGCGCATCGCCAGCCAGGCTGCCGAGATGCTCGGCGCGCGGGTCAGCCTCTCGACCGAGGATTTTGCAAACGACGAGCGCTACATCGGACCGGGTTACGGCATTCCCACGGCAGGCTGCCTGGAGGCGATCCGGCTGTTAGCCCGCACGGAAGGCATCCTGCTCGACCCGGTCTACACTGGCAAGGCCATGTCGGGGCTGATCGACCACGTGCGCCAGGGCGCGCTCGACCCCGGCGATACGGTGGTATTTCTGCACACCGGCGGCACCCCGGCGCTGTTCGCGTACCTCCACGACCTGGGCCCGGCGTTCATTCCAGACCCGCCCGGTGGCGGTCCGCGGTGAACTGAGAGGCCACCACCGCGATCATGAATGCGGCCGTGATCATGGTGGCGGCAGCCCCCCAGCCCATCAGCCCGGTGATTCCCAGGGAGTTCTTCCAAAGGCCCGCCAGGAAGATGGCGGCGCTGCCGGAAAGCCCGCCCATCATGTTGAGCACTCCGGTTCCCAGGCCGTAGTTGCGCTCGGAAATGACGTCGTAGGTCGCGGCGAAGTGGTTGGCCATGTACAGCCCGGCGGTCAGGCCGAACACGCTGGCGCCCACCTTCAGCAGGAAGAGCGAGTGGGCGGAAATCGCCAGATACGCAAACGGCGAGCAGAGCAGCAGGCCGATGCCGCAGATGTAGAACCGGCCGCCACGGATGCGCTTGCCGAAGCGATCGCCCAGGATGCCGCCGATCACCACGCCGATGGCCGAACTGGTTTGCAGGTAGACGGTGGCGGTGAAGCCGCTCTCGGTCATGGAGAGGTGGTAACGCTCGTAGATGAAGTTGGGCAGCCACGCATAGAGCATCCACAGCATCACGCAGAAGGCGAAGAACGCCGCGATGAGCGCCAGGTAGGATCGCGCGCGGAGAATGGCCAGCGGCGAGGCGGCGCCGGCTTTCTTCACCGCGGGCTTCAGGGGAGGCAAGCCCCGGAAGACGAAGACAAGCAGGGCCGCGTAAGCGGCGCCCAGCACCGTGAGCGAGTAAAAGCCTGGCCGCCAGCCGATGTTGTCGCCGATCCAGCCGCCGTACCAGCCGCCCGCCACGATGCCGATAAACTGCGCCGTGGCGTGGGTGGCGAGCGCCCGCGAGCGCGTCGAGCCGGTGTGTAAAGCCGCAATCAACCCCAGGGCGGCCGGCACGTACATGGACTCCATGATGCCCATGACCACCCGCCAGGTCAGGAACTCGCCCACAGACCGGCTGATGGCCGTGCCCAGCGTAGCCAGGCTCCAGAGCGCCAGGCTGGCCGCCACCACGCGGTCGCGCCGCAGCACATCGGCAATCCGGCCGGTTAGCGGCATGCACAGCGAATAGACGGACACAAAAAGCGATCCCACCAGGCCGAGTTGCGCGTCCGTGAAACCCAGATCTCTCTTCAGCGCGGGAAAGATGGAAAAGACCACCTGGCGGTCCAGGTAGTTGATGACGTAGGCCAGCCAGAGCACGGCGACCACCACCCAGGCGAAGCGGGTGACGCCGTTCTCAGAGTTGGGCGACATCTTTGGCGATGACGTACAGGGTGGTTCCCTTGGTGACATGCGCCGGGAAGTGCATCATGAGCAGCACGCCGGAGCGGTGGGCGCGCAGCTCGGCCGCGGGCGAGGAATGGTCGGAGAAGTCGTGCAGGCGCCCCAGCAACTGGCCCTGCTGCACATCCTCGCCGAGATCCACGGTGGGTTCCCAAATGCCGTCGCGGGGGCTGGGAATGTAATCCTCGAGGTTTTCCGCCGTAACCAGGCGTGGCGGCGTGGCGCGTTTCGGATCGATCTTGACGGTCTCTCCGGGCAGGAGGCGGTAGTGCCGGAGAACATTCTTGACGCCTTCGTAAGCGTGCAGCGTGCCGGTGCGGCTGACCGATTCCCCATAGCCGAACTCGCCGCCAATGGTGATCTTGCCCTCGGCTTCGGCCTCGTCGGTGAGAAGGCCGGAGGCCATCTGGCTCGAATAGATCATGATGAAGGGCGGATCGAACAGCGCCGCCACTTCGGCGATCTCCTTCCGCAGCGTCGGATCCGGGATCGGGTGGAAGGACGTGCACAGAGCGAAGCCGCCTTCGTTGCCGCCGGAGTGAATATCCAGTACCACGCGCACTTGCGGAAATACCCGCGTCTTGACGAAATTCGAGATGCGGTACGAGATGCTGCCGCGGGGATTGCCCGGGAAGGCCCGGTTCATGTTCACGCCGTCGAGCGGGGAGACGCGACGGTTGGCCACGCAGGCGCTCTCGCTCAACTGCGGCATCAGGATCACGCGGCCGCAGATTTCCGCGGGATCGAGATCCCGGCACAGGCGCTTGACCGCCACCTGTCCTTCCCACTCGTTGCCGTGGGTGCCGCCGAAGGCCACCACACCGGGCCGCGGGCCATCCTCGCGCAAGCCGTTGATGACGGTCAGCGGCACCAGCGAATATCCCCAGCTCGAGTCCAGGTGGAACGCTACCTGGTAGTGGTGTTTGCCGGGTTTCGAGAAATCAATCTTGGAGGGATCGTAGACGACCATAGGTTCTCCCAACCGGACAGGCGAAAGCGCCGGCCCTACGCTTCGATTTCCAGGATGTCCAGCGTGTTGCGGTAAAACATGCGCTCCATGGCGTCCATGTTGAGGCGCGGGAGCGAGGTGCCTCGAGCATGCAGTTCAGTTTTCGCATCTCGTCCAGGCTCGCCTTCACCGTGGTGAACGGATAGTCGCTGCCGATCAGCACCTTGTCCCAGACGCCGTATTCCTGCACCAGCATCAGCGAGTGGTAGAGCTGGAACGGGCGGTAGTGCAACGCGGAGCAATCCGAATAGACGTTCGGGTGTTTACGAATCACCACGGCGCACTCCCCTTCGTAAGGGTGCGAGAGATGCGCCATGATGATCTTCACCTTGGGGAAGCGGATAGCCACGTCATCCAGGTGGCGCGGCAAGGTGCAGTCCAGGGGCGCCTGCGAGATGAAGGTCGTGCCGGTGTGCAGCAGCACGGGCAGGTTGTGCCGGGTGGCGTATTCCCAAAGATGATCGAGCTCCCGCGAATTGGGATAGAAGCCGGCGTACATGGAGAGCAGTTTGATGCCCTTGAACTTCAGGTCCTGGTGCCCCTCCTGGAGTTCGTCCTGCCAGCCAGGCTGGGTGGGGTCCACGGACAGGAAGCCGATCAACTTGTCCGAATGCGCCCGCACGTATTCCGCCACATCGCGATCGGGCACCCAGATGCCGGAGAGTTTGGCCTTGCCGCCGAACACGATGGTCTTGTCGCATTCGAGCGCGCCGGCGTGATAATCCTCCCAGCGGACCGTGAGATCCACCTCGACGCCCGCGCGCGCGCGCCGCGACTGCTCCGCGAAACCCTGGGTGAAGTGATCGGGATAACGAAAATAGTGGCTGTGAACGTCTACGAGCATCAGTTTTCTCTGGCACATCATACATCGGACCAACCGGAGTGCGATATACTGAGGGCACACACCGCCAGGATCCAGGCCATAGGGATGGACGGAGGGTAGTATTGAGCTGTCGAGGGGTGTTCGCTTTACTGGCGGCCGCCTTTAGTCTTTCTTGCGCTACGGCCGCTGTCGATTTCGATCGGGACGTTCGTCCCATTCTCTCGGATAATTGTTTCGCCTGCCACGGGCCGGACGACAAGACCCGCATGATGGGCCTGCGTCTGGACACGCGGACAGGCATGTTCGCCAAGTACGGTGGCGAGCCGGTCATCGTGCCCGGCGACGCCGCCCGGAGCAAGCTGTATCAGAAGATCAGCGCGGCCGACCCGCGGCGGCGCATGCCGCCGGTCTCCTCCGGACGCAAACTGACGGCGCAACAGGTGGAAACCATCCGCCAGTGGATTAACGACGGGGCCAAGTGGGAGTTGCATTGGGCCTACGTTCCCCCCAAGCGCCCGGACTTGCCGGCCGTTGCGGACAAGAGTTGGGTGCGCAACCCGATCGACTCCTTCATCCTGGCGCGGCTGGAGAAAGAGAGGCTGAAACCTTCCCCCGAGGCGGACCGGGCGACCCTGCTGCGCCGCGTGACCTTCGACCTTACGGGACTTCCGCCGGCGCCCGCCGAAGTGGACGCCTTCCTGGCCGACAAATCCCCCGACGCCTACGAGAAGGTGGTGGATCGCCTGCTGGCCTCGCCGCACTACGGCGAGCGCATGGCGATGCAGTGGCTGGACCTGGCGCGCTATGCCGATACCCACGGCTACCACATCGATAGCGCCCGGGAAATGTGGCACTGGCGGGATTGGGTCATTAACGCCTTCAACCGCAATATGCCGTTCGATGAATTCACCATCGAACAGCTCGCCGGCGATTTGCTGCCGCACGCCACGCTCGACCAAAAGATCGCCACCGGCTTCAACCGCAACCACATGATCAACTTCGAGGGCGGCGCTATCCCGGAGGAGTACCAGGTGGAGTACGTGGTGGACCGGGTGGAGACCACCTCGGCCGTGTGGCTGGGGCTGACCATGGGCTGCGCGCGGTGCCACGATCACAAGTACGACCCCATCAAGCAGAAGGACTTCTATCGCTTCTTCGCCTTCTTCAACACCATTCCGGAAAAGGGCCTGGACGGGCGCACCGGGAATGCCGCGCCCGTGCTGCCGCTGCCCTCGGCCCAGCAGCAGGCGGAACTCGACGAACTGGACAAGGCCATTCCCGCGAAAAAGAAGATCCTGGATTCGCCGGAGACGGCCAAGCTCCTCACCCACTGGGAATCTACGCGGTTGGAGACCCTGCCGGAGGCGCCCCGCAACGGCCTGGTGGCGCATTATGAACTGGACGGCAGTTTCGCCGACAGTTCCGGACATTACGCGCATGGCCGCACCATCGATGGCGACCCGACGTTCTCCGAGGGCCAGGCTGGGAAAGCCGTGGACTTCGACGGCGACACGCAAGTCTCCCTCGGCAACATCGCCGATTTCGACCGCGGCGATGCCTTCACCATCTCGACCTGGCTGCGCAGCAGCAACGGCAAGGCCATGAGCGTGTTCCAGAAGGTCGCCGCCACGCCGGACCGGCGCGGCTGGGAACTGCTGTTCGAGGAGGGGCGGCTGGTGCCTATCCAAAAACGCGCGGCGCGTCTGGTCTTCCGGCTGATTCACCAGTGGCCGGACGACGCCATCGTGGTGCGTACCAGACCCGAGCTCATGGTGGGGACCTGGAGCCAGGTGACGATATCCTCCGACGGCTCCGGAAAGGCTGCGGGGCTGAAGCTCTACCTGGACGGCAAGCCGGCGGAGTTCGAAGTGCTCCAGGACAAGCTGACCGGCAGCATTCGGACACCCGGCCCCCTGGAGATTGGCGACAAAAAGCTGGGCAAGCCCTACAAGGGCCGCATCGACGATCTGCGCTTCTACAACCGCACGCTCGATCCCACCGAGATCGGGCACATCGCGTTGCAGCATCCCATCCGCGTCATCCTCGAGGGGGTGACGGGCAAGCGCACCAAAGAGCAGGATAAGCGCCTGCGCGAGTACTTCCTGACCTACGACGCTCCGGAAGAACTGCGCCAGACCTACACGGACTGGAAGGCGCTCGAGGCGCGCAAGAAGAAGCTGGAAGAGGCCATCCCCACCACCATGGTCATGGCAGAGATGGAAAAGCCGCGCGATACCTACGTGCTGGGGCGGGGCGATTACCGCAACAAGCTGGAGAAGGTCTCGCCGGGCGTGCCGCCCATTCTGCCGCCGCTCCCGAAGGGGGCTCCGCTGAACCGGTTGACCCTGGCGAAATGGCTGGTGGATCCGTCCAACCCGCTGACCGCCCGCGTGGTGGTGAACCGTTACTGGCAGATGTATTTCGGCACCGGGATCGTCAAGACCCCGCAGGATTTCGGCTCCCAGGGGGATCCGCCGAGCCATCCCGAGCTGTTGGACTGGCTGGCCACCGAATTTGAGCGCACCCACTGGGACATCAAGGCGATGCAACGCCTGATCGTCACCTCCGCCACCTACCGCCAGTCCTCGAAGGTGACGCCGGAACTCCTGGAGAAGGACCCGGAAAACCGGCTTCTGGCGCACGGCCCGCGCTTCCGCCTGCCGGCGGAGATGGTGCGGGACAACGCCCTCGCGGTAAGCGGGCTGCTCAATCCGGAGATCGGCGGGGCCAGCGTCTTTCCCTATCAGCCCAAGGGGCTTTGGGAGGAGATGGCCTTCGGTGAGGGCTTCTCCGCGCAGTCTTACACGCCCAGCCACGGCCAGGACCTCTACCGGCGCAGCATGCACACGTTCTGGAAGCGCACCGTTCCGCCGCCCTCGCTGAGCACTTTCGACGCCCCGGACCGGGAAAAGTGCACGGCCCGGCGCTCCGTGACCAATACGCCCTTGCAGGCGCTGGTGCTGCTGAACGATCCAACGTATATCGAAGCGGCCCGCTCCCTCGCGCAGCGGACCCTCGAGGCAGTGCCCAAGGATCCCTCCCGGCGCGTGGCTTACGCCTTCCGCCTGGCCACAGACCGGAAGCCGGAACCGCGGGAGGTGAAGGTGCTCCGCGATCTGGCGCGCACCGAGCTGCTGCATTACCGCCAGGACCGCAGCGCCGCCGAGAAATTGCTGCACGTGGGCGAGTCGCCGTTCGACCAGAAGCTGGATGCAAGCGAATTGGCGGCCTGGACCACGGTGGCGAGTACGATTCTGAACCTGGACGAGACAATTACCAAGGAATAGGACCATGGATGATCCCCTGCGGGAATGGAAGTTGGAAACAACCCGGCGGCATTTCTTCTCGCGCACGGCGGTAGGCATCGGCATCCCGGCTCTGGCATCCTTGCTCGAGCCTGCGCTGTTGGCGGCAGCACCGGCGATCGATCCCAAGACCGGAGGCCTGGCCGGCCTCCCGCATTTCGCCCCCAAGGCCAAGCGGGTCATCTACCTGCACCAGTCCGGGGCGCCTTCGCAGATGGACCTGTTTGATTACAAGCCCGCCTTGCACAAATGGCAGGGCACGGACCTGCCTGCCTCCGTGCGCATGGGCCAGCGCATCACCGGCATGACCTCCGGACAGGCTACCTTGCCTGTGGCGGCGTCGCTTTTCAAGTTCGAACAATATGGCAAGTCTGGAGCCTGGCTGAGCGAACTGCTGCCGCACACCGCCAAGGTCGTGGATGACATCGCCATCATCCGGACGATGCACACCGAGGCGATCAATCACGACCCCGCGATCACGTTCATCCAGACGGGCAGCCAGCAGCCGGGCCGCCCCAGCATGGGCTCCTGGGTGAGCTACGGGCTGGGCAGTGAAAACCAGAACCTGCCGGCCTTCGTGGTGCTGATCTCGCAGGCGCAGGCCCTGAACACGGACCAGCCGCTGTTTTCGCGGCTTTGGGGGAACGGCTTTCTGCCGTCGAAGTACCAGGGCGTCAAGTTCCGCGCGGGCGGCGACCCTGTGCTCTATCTCTCGGATCCGCCGGGCATCGATAAGAGCACGCGGCGGCACATCCTGGATAGCGTGGCCAAACTGAACGCGCTGCGGGAAAACGTCTACGGCGACCCCGAGATCGAAACCCGCGTCGCCCAGTACGAAATGGCCTACCGCATGCAGACGTCCGTGCCGGAACTGATGGATCTTTCCAAGGAACCGGACAGTGTGTTCGAGATGTACGGCCCGGATTCGCGCAAGCCCGGCACGTACGCGGCAAACTGCCTGCTGGCGCGGCGCCTGGCGGAGCGCAACGTGCGCTTCGTGCAGCTTTACCATCGCGGATGGGACCAGCATCAGGACCTGCCGCGGGACCTGTCGCTGCAATGCAAGGGAACCGATCAGCCCACCGCCGCCCTGGTTCGGGACCTGAAGCAGCGTGGCCTGCTCGAAGACACCTTAGTAGTGTGGGGCGGTGAGTTTGGCCGCACCGTCTATTGCCAGGGAAAGCTGATGGAGAACAACTACGGCCGGGACCACCATCCGCGCTGCTTTACCATGTGGGTAGCCGGCGGCGGCACCAAGCCGGGCATCACCATCGGCGAAACGGACGATTTCTGCTACAGCGTGGTGCGCGACCCGGTGCACGTGCATGATCTCCAGGCCACCATCCTGCATTGTCTGGGGATCGACCACACGCGCCTGACCTTCAAGTTCCAGGGCCGTCATTTCCGCCTGACGGACGTGGCCGGCGCCGTCGTGAAACCGCTGCTGGCATAGGCGCGGCTCGCCGCTCAAGCGCCCGGAACGGAAGCCCTGAGCGCCCGCAAAAACTCCTGCGGCGAAGCTACACTGAGCAGCAGCACGTAGCCGGCCCGCGTGGGCAGGTATACCACCCTGGTTCTGTCGGTGAGGAAGGCGAGTGCCTTCTGGCCGTTCGATAACTTGAACCAGCCGGCGGAATAACCCGGCAATCCGACGCCATTCGTCCGCCAGGAAGGGCGGTACTCGCGCTCGGCTGTCAGGTCCATCGCGCGCGCCTCGGCTGGAAGAAGGTCTTGCGCCAGGATAGTGCGGCCGTAGATGCCCCCGCTGATTTTGAGCCCGTCCGCGGAGATCTCGAACCGCACGTGCCGCGTCGAATAAGCGATGTAGCCGAACAGAATCAGTAAGCCCACCAGCAGGGCACCGATGGCCAGCAGTGTGCCGGAAGCACCGCCGGCCGCCGGGACAATGGGGAAGACTTGCTTCATCCAGGCGTACCCCCGCCTGCTCAGCTTAACACCGCGCCATCGGTGCAGCCGTCCGGCAGCAGAGAGGGCCGCCCCTCCCGCTGGAGCTTAGTACGGGCCGAAGTAGGTCACCACGGCCGTATCGGTGGATGTCTGTCCGGCGTCGTCAGTCACGGTCAGCACGAATGTGTAGTTCGCCGAGCCGTTGTTGAACTGCACCGTGGGCGTGGCGGTACTCGCGTTGTAGATGATGGCGGCCGGGCCACCCGCAGCAACACTCCACTGATACGTGAGCGGCTTGCCGTCGAAACTGGTGGAGCCGCTACCGTCCAGTTGAACCTGCTTCACGGTGACGGTGAGGGCTTTGGGATTGGCCACGGCTTTGGTCACGGCCGAGGCCCCTCCGCCCGAAGACGCCGTGCCGGTTACCTTTCCGGTGGTGGGATCGAGCAACACAGCCTTAGCCGTGGGTCCCGCCTGGAAGTTGAACATGCTCAAGAGCGAACCCGCGATGGCGTCGGTAGAACTGTCTCCCAGGCGGCCCAGGTTCCAGTTGTCCTCGATGAAGCGCAGGATGGAGGACTGGTCGGTGACGTTATGGTCCACGTAGTTGACCTTGCTGTACGGGGAGATGACCATCAGCGGCAGGCGCGGGCCGTACCCGCACCGGCCCTGGTAGGCGGCGCCGGAACCGCTGCCGCAGGCGCCGGGGCCGCTCAGGTTATCGTCCGGCGTGGTGGACTGCGTCACGATGGGACCGATCACGTGATCGTACCAGCCGTCGGAGTCGTCGTACGAGATGATGATGGCCGTGCTGCTCCAGTACGGCGATTGCATGATGGCGTTGATGGTGTTTACCAGAAAAGTTTGTTCGTCCAGCGGATCGGAATACCCGGCGTGGCCGTCCTGGTAGGCGGCGGCCTTCAGATAGCTCACGGCCGGAAGATTGCCGCCATTCAAGGCATTGAAGAAATCGCTCAAGTCATATTGGTGATTCGCCTGGTCGGTCCGGCCGATCATGGCAGTCGAGGTTGGTGGCAGGTGGTGCGGGTTGGCGGTCTGGGTATAGTACTGGAAAGGCTCGTGGTGGGGAATGTAATCCGTACCGGCGGAGGCGCCGGAGATGTTGTTGTGGGTGGCGCTGCACACGGCCGTGCCGTCGGACATCCGGGAAGTGGGCTTGAAACCGCCCTGGAACCACCCCCAGGTCACGTTCTTGGCATTCAGCAGGTCACCCACATTCCGGCCGGACATGGTGATCTGGGTCTTGTTCGGCACGGTACAGTCGTCCAGGGAAGCCGCCGGGCGCGGGTCGCCGATCACCGAACCCGACGACACGTTGCCCCCCGCCGACCCGCTTGCCACCGTCGCGCCGTGCGTCTGCCCGGCGATCAGGTTCAGCGCGCCGGGGGTGGACGGCCCAAACGTCGTGCCGAAGGAGTTGTCGCTCATGGCATAGTTCTGCGCGTAGTTCCAAACGGCCGTCACGGTGTTGCCATCGTAGTAGCCCATCACGATCTTGCTGCCGTAGCCGCCCACGTCGCAGCTTGGATCGGAGTAACCCACAGCCTCCACGAAGCGGTTCATCAACCCGTTGTCGAAGGCTTTCTGCTCGTCGCTGTATCCGTGGTCTTGGTCGCAGGTAACCGCCTGCGCCCGGCTCAGGCGAAAAGGTGGGGCCGAGTTCGGATTGTTCGTCAGCAGCGGGCCATTGAGGCCGTTCACGGGCGGCGTGCCGGGAGCCGCCGTGAAAAGCGGTTCGCTGGGGTTGGAGTTGGCAGCCACGGGGTACGTGGCAAAATAGTGGTCGAACGAGACATTCTCCTGGAAGATCACCACCACGTGTTGGATAGGCGTCGTGGTGGCGGCCGGGTTTTGGGCTCGCAGTTCCGGAGGAACGGCCAGTAAACCGATCAGCCAGGCTGGCAGGGCACAGGCAGTTAACCAAGTGCGATTCCGCAACAAAAAGCGCATGTTCCGTATCCTTTTCTGGGAAGATTTAGATTCTCAGCATCACATCCGGCAGTTACGCAGGCTTTACGGTTCCGTAAAAATGTGATTGCAGCGGCGCGCGGAGTTTGCGCGCAAGAACCAGATAGCGCCCGGCAAGACCACAGCGTACTATCGGACTGGAGGAGCAACATCGGCCATGCTGGACGCGCAGACCTGTTGGACCGCGGTAGCGAACCGGGATGGTTCGCAGGACGGAAAGTTTTACTTTGGGGTCATCACCACGGGAGTGTATTGCCGGCCTTCCTGCCCGGCCCGCCGGCCGTTGCGCAAGAATGTGCGTTTCTACGCGACGCCGGAGGCAGCGGAGCGCGACGGTCTGCGGCCCTGCCTGCGGTGCCGGCCGCTCGCCACACAGGCGGAGGGTCCGCAGTCCGCACGCATCCGCGTGCTTTGCAGCTACATCCGGCGGAACGCGGACAGCGGCACGCCGCTATCGCTGAAAGATCTGAGCCGCAAAGCCGGCCTGAGCCCGTTCCATCTGCTGCGCAGCTTCAAGGCCAGCACCGGGCTCACTCCCAGGCAGTACCTGGAGGCTTGCCGCATGGATTCCTTCAAGGACCAGTTGCGGACTGGCGCTTCGGTGACGGAAGCCATCTACGGCGCCGGCTTCGGTTCGAGCAGCCGGGTCTACGAGCGTGCGGACACCCGGCTGGGCATGACCCCGGCCGAATACCGCGCCGGAGGTAAAGGCGTGTGCATCTCCTTCGCCACCGCGGAAAGCCCGGTGGGGCTGATGATGGTCGCCGCCACGGACCGGGGTCTGTGTTTCGTGCAGTTCGGCGAGTCTCGCCGGGAACTCCTGGAGAAACTGCGCGAAGAGTACCCCGCCGCGGTGATCGACGAGATGCCGCAACCGCACCCGGAGCAGTTCCGGCGCTGGATGGATGCCTTGTCCCGGCGCCTGAGCGGCGATCCATCCCAGCTCGACCTGCCCATGGACATTCGCGCCACAACTTTTCAGTGGAAAGTCTGGCGATATCTCCAGTCGATTCCGTACGGAGAAGTCCGCACGTATTCCGAGGTGGCAGCCGCCGTCGGAAACCCCAAAGCGGCGCGCGCCATAGCCAGTGCCTGCGCGTCGAACCGCCTGGCGGTCCTGATTCCGTGCCACCGGGTGATCCGCGGCACCGGAGAACTGGGCGGCTACCGGTGGGGTGCCGAAAGGAAACGTGCGCTCATCGACCAGGAGCGCACCCTGCGGTCGCACACCCAGCGGCCTGCCTGACAGCGGCAATACAGGCTATAATATTCTAAGGTCTGAAATACTTCTTGGAGATGGAATGCGGCCAGTCAAGTGGAACAGTGCCTATGCAATCTACGTTTCGGAGATCGATTCGGAACACCGGGCAATGTTCCAGATGGTGGAGGCGCTTCAGCGCGCGGCGAATTCGGGAAAGACCCCGGAGGAGACCCACGCGCTGCTGCGGGCGGTCATGGCCCACACCATCGACCATTTCTCCCACGAGGAGCGCTTGATGCGTGCCGCCGGGTATTCGGGATACCGCTGGCACAAACGCCAGCACGAAGCCGCGCGCCGCAAACTGACGGATTTCAGCCGGCGCATTCAAGAGGGCGAACCGGAAGCCCTCTCCCCGCTCTTGGATTATCTCGCCGGCTGGCTCAAGGATCATATCGGCGTCGCCGATAGCATGATGGCAGCCAGCCTGCGAAATCACCAGCGCGTCACCGCGTTGCCAGCGTCCTGAGCCCTCGTGGCCGGCTTCGCGCTGCGTGCACCCGCCCTGCGGCGCTGGTGTCAGTAGGAGTTCCTCAGCGGGCGCCCGCGATCTTGAGCGTGTAGCACGGGCGCGCCGGCAAAGCCGCGGCCAAGGCTTCCGGGATGCGGATCCGCAAACGGTTGCCCTCCCGGTTGGCCGCCAGCGGCTCTCCGCCTTCGAGCAGGGTGACGCGCGCCCCGGAAGGCGCCTCGATCCCGTCGAGCACCACCTCCTTCGCCGGGCGGCGCGGCAGAATCGCGTACACCGCGTCGTCCTTGGCGGTGAAAAAGGCGTCTACGCGCGCGAAGCCGGCCGGCGGGGTGTCCACCAGCCGGGTAATGTCGTACTCCGCCTTGAACTCCTTCTCCTCGATCCTCGGGACGGTGCCCGCGCTCCACTGCCGCGCGTGCTTCCAGGCGCGGCTGCCGTAGATCGCCTCTCCGTTGGGGCGCAGCCAGTTGCCGATCTGAATCAGCCGTTCCTCCATGATCACCGGGATGCGCCCGTCCCCTGTCGGACCGATATCCAGCAGCAGGTTGCCGCCGCGGCTCACGATGTCGATCAGCATCAGCAGGAGTTGCCGGTCGCTATGATAGTCGCCCAGCGTTTCGTTGCGGTTGTACCCGTACGAGAATCCCATCCCGCGGCTCTCCTCCCACGGGTGGCTGCTCTGCTGCATGCCCGACGTGTATTCCGTGGTGTAGTATCCGCCATGCTTGTGGCGGCAATCTTTCCCCCAACGGTCGTTGATCACCACCTCGTCGCGCACCGGCGATTCGTTGAAGAGCCATTCCAGGAGTTCGGGGCTGCGCCATTCGGCGCTGTCCATGTCCCACTCCCCGTCGGAGAAAATGATGCTCGGCCGGGAGTGCGTCACCACGTCCTTGAACTGCGGAAACAGGTGCTCGGCCACGTAGCGCTTGCGGTCCGCGAGCCACAGCGGGTTGTACCATTCATAGAGCGAATAGTAGATCCCCATGTGAAGCCCCCGGCGGCGTCCGGCCTCGCTCAGGTCCAGCAGTAGGTCGCGCCTTGCTCCCACATCCACGCTGTTCCACGGGCGTCCCCAGGCGCGGTTGGCCTCGGCGCTGCGCCACAGGCAAAAGCCCTCATGGTGCTTGGAAGTGAGCGCGACGTAGCGCGCGCCGGAGCGCACGAACACGTCTGCCCAGTGGTCCGGGTCGAACAGTTCCGCCCGGAACAGGGGCGCAAAATTCTGGTACGGGAAGTCCGCCCCGTAGACGCGCCGGTGGAACTGCCAGGTGTGCGCGCCCGGGCCGGACGGCCGGTCCGCCTGTTTGCCCCGCGTGAGCGAGTTCCAATACCATTCGGCGTACGGCGTTTCGTCCTTCTCGTGCACGGGCGCGAAAGCCGGCACCGAGTAAACACCCCAGTGGATAAAAATGCCGAACTTGGCATCCCTGTACCAGGTGGGCGTCGGACGGCGGTCGATGGAATCCCAGGTCGGCTCGTAACGGGCCGCGGCGGGGCCCCCGGCTGCAAGCCCGAGGGGAACGGCCGCACAGGAACGCAACAGGTCTCGTCTTCGCATGGCCTCGTTGGTCATCCTACCAGTTCCCTGCCTCCGAAATTCGCCGCACGCCTCACGGGCGCCCCGGCGCTTCGGCGGAACACAGGCGGTAGATCAGGTCGCGGACGTGCAAATACCATTCGCTGCCGCCGCCGTTCGCCGCGACTTGCTGCTTCAGCCGGGGGATGAGGCCTTCGACATCCAGCGATCCGGCCAGCGTCAAGTCCTGCTCGGCATTCCGGCGGACCACCTCCCGCAGCGTGCCCGGCGCGTTGAAGTCCGGAGCCTCCTCGCGGGCGGCAGGCTGTTTCCCCCGGCTCTCCAGAAACTCCAGCAGAACGTCCGCCGCCGCTTCGTCCGAGGGCCGGTCGATCGCCGGAAGCGGCTGCCTGGACCGGCGGCGCGCCTCGGGTACCACCGCGGGCAGGATGCGCAGTTCCATCGGCCAGATCGTCCAGCCGCCGGCCTTCAACTGGATCTCCAGGCGCAGCCTGCCGGGAGGTGTCTCGGGCGGCGCCCAGATGTCCAGCAGGTAGGCCCGCGCCGTCTGGCCCGGGATGGCTGCTTCCGGATCCGGCAGCACGCCGAAATCCGGCAGCCGCACAGGCTTCAGGGCGTCGGGAATCCAGGCGCCGTTCACCTCGGCGAATTCCTCCTTATACACGCTGGTACGTAACTCGCCCGGCGGATTCGTGCCCACAAACAGAAAGTAATTCGCCCGCTCCGCGCGCACCACGATGTGGAAAGACGCAAAGCCGTTTCGGACCAGCGCCGGCGAGAGCAGTTCGCGTGGTTCGGGGGTCTGGTCGGAGAGCAGCACCTCGCCTCGGGGATCCACCCGCAGGAACTCCGAGTGAATCTCCAGGTTCTGGCCGGCAAGGGGAACCACCACCAGCCAGCCGGCGAGCAGAATGCGTACCACGGCGCCGCTCAGACCTGCTCGATCACCTGGAGCAGCGCCTGAAGGGAAGTCCGGCTGGCATACGCCTTGCCCCGCGGGCTCTTCCAGTGAGTCTCCAGCGTGAAGGTTCCCTGATAGCCGTCCTTCAGCAGGGCGCGGATCTGGCCCAGGTTGTCGAACTCTCCGCTGCCCACCGCCGCCCATTCCACCTTGCCGTCCGGCCGGTGGCGATAGTCCCGCAGGTGGACGTGAAAAATTCGCGCGGGATCCAGCTTGCGGTAGCCGTCCGGGAAGGATCGCTCCCCCGAGGCGCCCGCATTGTTCGGATCCCAGGTGAGTCCGAGGTTCTCCTCCTTGACGTGGGCGAGCAACTCGGCTGCTTCGGCGCCGGTCGAAATATAGCTGCTCCCCACGTTCTCCAGCGCCAGCCGCAGACCGCGAGCCCTGGCGCGCCGCGCGGCCTCGCGTACCAGCTCGTAAATGCGGGGATAGGCGCCTCGGTCCGGCGCCTGCCCGGCCGCATACGTGAACCCGAACACGCGGACCTTGTCCGTGCCGAAGATCCTGGCGCGCTCCATGGCCGCGTTCAGCACCTCCCATTGCGCGTCGAGCGCGCGCCGGCCCTCGCCCGTCTCCGCCGGCAGCGGAACCTTGAAAAACGGCGTGCCTTCGATGGACACCCGCACCCCGTGCTCCGCGAAGATGGCCTGCGCCTCGCGGATCTTCTCCAGCGGCTGCACGGTGTTGTACTGGTTCCAGATCGAGCGCACTTCGGCCCACTTCAGGCCAAACTCGCGCAGGAAGCGCACCGCGGCGAGAACATCTTCATCAATCTCGTCGGTGGTCACGCCCAGCCGGATCTGCGCGAGCGGCATGGCCCGTAGGCGTCCGGCCAAAACCGTGAGGGCGGATACACTCAGCAAATCGCGGCGGGAGCACAATTTCATCTCGAAATTATAGCCCTACATTCCCGGGTGCGGGGGGCCTGCGGCCCTGACCTGGCTTGCGGTACACTATAAGAAGTATTGCGCTGAATTTCGTTTGCTTTTTGTGCGGAGTGGGCACCCGAATTCCGGCGGCATTTAATATGGATCCGCTGCTCCAATTGCAGATCGACCACCTGGAACAGAAGTTCCGGGAAATCGAGCCGCGGGCCGGCATACACCCGGAAGCCAGGGAGCTGTGCATCGAGGCGCTCACCTGCGAACTGCCGCGGTTGCGCGAGTACGGTCTTTCCGGTAGCAGCCGGCAGGCGACCGAGACTCTGCTCGCCGCCTCGCACTCGTACCACCTGGTCGCGTCCCGCATCGCGGAAGCCGAAAAGATCCGGCAGATGATGGACGTCGCGTTTACGCGCACGGCCGAATCGTTTCTGGCGAAGCATCCCTCCGCCGCACCCCAATCCTGATTTCGATCATTCGATCGGAATGGCATCTCCGTGCCAGGGAAACGCATAGCTGGGGCGGTTGGCGAACCGCCGCATGCCCAACTCCAGGGTTAGTCCGGTGCCCGGCGCAAGCCGCACGGCGAAGAATTTGCGGTTTACGTCCACACTGCGCTCCGCGAGGGTGAAAGCCGGGCGGGCGAAGTGGTCCGGCTGCAGTGGCTCGGGATCCGTGCGCACCTGGTATTTCACCCTTGTGAACTGGTGCTCGCCGAAAGCGCCCCCCTGCACGATCACCTCGCGGGTTTCAAACGGACTCAGGTTGATCAGCTCGAGCACCGCTCGATTCGCCTCCACGCGGGTCACCAGCGCCGCCACGTCCGGGGGAAGCCCGGGCCGCCGCCGCGCCGGATCGAAATAGCGCACGGTGGCGTGCAGCAGGCCGCCGTTGTACATGATCTGCGGCGCGCCCAGGGTGAGCTGCACCAGCGCCTCGGTAGTCACCGGGTTGATGGTCTGCCAGTGATGCTCGTGTACGTGCGTCAGCGTTGCCTCCGCCGGGTCGATCTTCTCCGTTCCCCGCGGGTCGTATTCCAGCAGCAGAACGTTGCGCCGGATCTGGTCCAGCTTCCAGGCCGCCTGGCCGTAGCTCTCCCGCAGAATCTTTTCCGGATAATCCGGATTCGCGCCGGCCAGAAAGCGCAGCCAGGGCCCCTCGTGGCTGCGGTCCTCTTTGTTGCGAATGTTGGCGACCTTGTTCCAGTCGGCCAGACCCTCCACGTCGCAGTTCCAGCAATCCTCGCGCGGCTCCGGCAGCGACGCATATCCGCGATTCGGGTAGGGCGACTGCGTGGCGATATTCCAGTCTTGGGTGCTCGCCAGGCGCAGCGTTTCCAGCCGCTGCCAGTCCGCCGGACTCTGGGAGAGGTACCAAAGCGAGGCAGGCAGCGAGCGGTCAATGGGCTGGAACGCGTACCAGCCGCGATCTCCCTTTTTGTACGGGACCAGGAATGCCCCGTTGACCGTCTTCCCCAGGGCGATCAAGTGGTCCATGTTCGAGCGCGGCAACTCCAGGTAGTGCGCGTCGCCTCCCGACACCAGCATGGCCGTGGCTCCGCCGATCTGCAACGCCATGCCGATGCTGTAATAGCCGTGCGGCCAGTGCCAGCCGTATTGCCCGCCCCACCACTTCCCGTTCTGGTACTCGCCGGCTTTCCCCGATAAGCCGATATTGTCCGGCGTGATGCCGCCGTTCTGCCGGGTCCTCTCAATCCATGCTTCCACGTAATTCTTCACCCATTCCGCATACTTACGCTCGCCGGTGTAGAGGTAGGCGTTGGCTACCAGCGCGGTGGCGGACAGGTTGGCCGGCACATCCCCGCGCAGCATCCGCTCCGCCATGGCCCGACCCATGCGGCGGGCGTTCTCCGGGTCCTTCAGGTCCTCCATGCTGCGGATTCCCGGCAAATCCTCCAGGGGAAGACCATAGGTCGCCATCCCCTTGGACCAGCCATACGGCGCGGCCTTCTGCGGATCCCCGAAGGCCGGACCCAGGCTGCCGGTATGCGGAGAACGGATCAACCTGAGCTTCGCATCATAATTGGGAGCTTCCGGCTCTTCGTTCAGGTACAGGCCGGCAAATCGCTTGGCTCGCGCGACGTTTTCGTGGTCCGTGGGATCCGCCAGGCCCAGGAAATAGAAGTACAGCATGCCCTCGCCCAGGTGAAACCAGTCGCCTTGCTTGGCGAACTCGTGGTGCAGGACACCGAAGTCGTAGGTAAGCTGCCGCGTGGTGGCGTTCCATTCCCGGAAAGAGACCTCGCGCAGCCGCGCGTCGCCGCCCAGGGCATAGAGCAGGGGCAGATTGTAGAAGCTCTCGGGCAGATCGTCGAGTGAAGCGCCGCCGCTGGTCTTCCAGATCAGCGTGCCTCCGCTGCGCGTGTAGCGCGCCGTATAGTCCAGGGCGGCACGGCTCAGCACGTCGATCAGGCGCCGCTCCAGGGCGGCCCATCCCGGAGGAGCTACGGGCACGTTGGATTCGATCCGCGTAATGCCCGGCGCCTCCGCGCTCTCCTGCTCGGCGGCGCTCCCCCGCGGCGCGCAGGCGGCCCATAGCAGGACCATGCACGCCAGAATCTTACCGCTCGCCAGGCGCACTCTATGACCTCCTTAGCCGGCGCATGTTCACCATGCATCCGCGCACAGGATAGCAGTTTCCCCAAAACCTTGTGGCGATCTGCGGCGTTACTCCAGGAACCGCCTGAGGACGTTGGCGGTGATCCGGGAAACCAGCGGATCGACGATAATCGAGAGCGTCCAACACAGCGAGCCGGCGGAGAACACCGCTCCCCCGCCCGCGGTCTCGAAGAAGACCAGGTCCGCGCCGCTGGCTTCCGGATTGTCGCCTTTGGCCAGGTGGCGCAGGTTCGCCGGGGAATCCTTCGAAATCTTGTCCAGTTCATGGCCCGAGGCGCCCCCGGGACAGCGTTCGTGCAGGCTGAGATGACCGAAGCGGTCGCCGCGGCCCAGGCCGGTTCCGGCAAAGGCCCAGTGGCGTTCGTCCATCACCACGTAGGGCGCGCCGGACTGGTAGCCGGAATGGCTGTATTCCACCCCCAGCAGCCGGGCTTGGGATTCCTGGCGATGCTTGGCGTCGCCTTCCCGCCGGCAGAGCATCGTGAATTCGTCGGTAAACTCCACTTCCGCCAGCATGCCGCAGCCGCCCAGGTAAAGCAGCCGGCCACCCCGCTCGAAGACCCACTCCTTCACCCGAAAATACATCTCCGCCGACCAATACTCCGGGTGTGTATTCAGCACCAGCACCCGATACGCATCCAGCGGCAGGCGCCCGAAGTGCAGTTCGGTTTCCGAATACAGATCGTACGCAAAGCCTTCACGCTCCAGCCAGCCCAGCAGGCGCCATTCGGCGGGCGCCATGGCGGACGCCAGCCGGCCTTCCACCGGATCGCTGATACGGGCATCCTCTGGAACCACGTTGAACAATTCCGGCCGCTCGAAAGAAATCGGCGCGGAGGTCTCTTCATACGGCCACGTGCCCGGCTGCGTAAAGCGCGCCACGTCCTGGCGGGCGTGCACCACCGGCCGCGCGGGAAGACCGTCCTGGTTCACGTAATTGCTGCGGCCGCCGAAGTGGTTGTAGGCGTTCCAGGTGATATTGGAGGCCAGCACCGCGAGGCTCGTCCGGGGCGCCGCCGGCTGCACAATCCAGGGAAACGAAAAGAACCCGCCGGATTCCGTGCGGGCGTGGAAGTAATACAGCCCGCTGGGCTCCGGCGCCGTCACCAGTTGGCGGTGCCATTGCAGGTTGTAACCGGTCTGGTTCCACTGAATCCCGCCCGCCACCCAGTCGCCGTCCGGAGTGATCTGAAGCGTCGGCCGCGGCCCGTGATCGTCGTACCAGCCCAGGTTGCGGATGAAATCCTTGCGCGCGCCGTATCTCCACAGCCCCAGCTTGTAAGCCTCCGGCGAATGCACGCGAAACTCCGCGCGGCTGCCGGCGGCCGCCCACTTCGGCCAGGCGTAGCCCAGCAGGCGGATCGAGAGCAGGCGAAACTGGTAGGGCACACCATTCCCGATTTCGACCTGTACGCGCTTCGGGCTGAAGCCCGCCTTGGCCAGCGTGACCTCGTAGCGGCCCGGCGGCAGATCGGCATACACCGCGCCGGACGCCCGCGAGCGGGCTTCCACCGAGACTGCCCCGCTGCGAAACTCCAGCAGCACATCGCTCAAGGCGAGATAATTTTCATCGCTCACGTATCCGGCTAAGATGGCGTCACCTCACTTCCGGCGGCGGGCCGGCTGGGATCCAGCACGGCCCAGCTTAACGCAGCCGCCCCATAAATTCCGGCGAACAGGAACAGAATCCAGTTCCAGTCGCCCGCGGACTGTTGCACATAGCTAAACAGGTACCCTACGGCCACGGGGGAGGTCATGTCTCCCACCACGCCGGCCATATTCATCAGTGCAAAGACGATGGCCGTGTACCGCCCGCTGATGTCCATGGTGCCGGCCCAGGCGCAAGGGCCGGAGACCCCCATGAAAAAAGAGCCGAAGCTGATGACCAGTACCGCTCCCAGGGGGCTGCGGGCCCACGCGGCCGCCAGCGTCGCCGCGCCGCACAGCACCATGGCGGCGGTTGCAGTCCCCGAGCGGCTCAAGCGCTTGCTGCCGGTCCGCCGCATGATCCGGTCGACAATGACCCCACCCGCCAGCGACCCCGCCACCACACCGGCCAGAGGAATCATGGTCAGCATCCCGGCTTCAGTCACCCGCAAAGCGTGCGCATACTGCAGGTACGCCGGAAACCACGTGATGAAAAAGGCATAGCCGAACGATCGGAACAGCGACTGGCTGCAGATCGCCCATAGACTGGGACTGCGCAGCATGGCCCGCGCCACCGCCAGGCCTGTCCTCCGGTCAGCCGGAGCGGCGCCATCCGCCCGGACTTCGTGTGGCGGGCGGCCTGCCTCGATCAGCCCTGCTTCAGAGGCGTTCACCCACGGGTGCTCCTCCGGCCGGTCGCGGAACACGGCGAAAAAGAGGATCGCCCAAACGACTCCCGCCAGGGAGTACAGGGCGAAGACCGGCCGCCAGCCGGCCGCCGGCAGCAGCCAGGCCGTCAGGCCGCTGGCCAGCACCGCCCCCACCGACATGCTGCTCGCCACCAGGGCGCTGGCCGTGCCCCGGCCGCTCTCCGGAATCCAGTCCGCCAGCACCTTCGAGCAGCACGGCACCAGGCCGGCCTGGGCCAGCCCGAACCCCAGGCGCGCTGACCACAGGCTCCCCACAGAGTGCGCCGCGCCGCTCCACAAAGTGCACAGCGACCAGGCAACGCTCAGCGCCGGCAGTGCGGCCCGGCAGCCGAACCGGTTACCCAGCCATCCGCCAGGCGCTTGAAAGAGGAAATACCCCAGCGAAAACGCGGCAAACACGCTTCCCATGCGCTCGTTGCTTAAACCCAGCTCACTTTGGATGGTCGTGGCGGCAGTCGAAATACAAACCCGTGTCAGGTAGGCGCAAAAAGCGGCCAGTCCGAGCAGGAGGACCACCAGGTAGCGGACGCGCGTGGGATCGCCCGGGCGAATCCGGCTGGGAGCAGCCGCGGAGGGAACCGTCATGCCTCAGCCGGCGTTGCCGCCATCCGTCGCCATCTGCGGGGCGCTGCTTCCCCCCGGCAGCGTCCCGAGATAATGATGCACGTTCGACAACCCACGCGCGATCGGCTCCTCGCCGCTGACCACCACATCCGCCCAGCGGCGCGTGGGCAGCACGTACTCGGCCGCCATCGACCGCACCGTCGTGTTGTATTGCCACTCGACCGATTCGAGCGTCCGCCCGCGCTCCTCGACGTCCCGCCGCTTGCGGCGCTCGAAACAGACTTCATCCCGCGTCGAGATGTAGATCTTCAGCCCGAGCAGATTCCGCACGCGCTCGCTGTGCAGCGTGAACAAGCCCTCTAAAAGCGTGTAGGGGGCGGGAAGAATCGTTTGCGCCCGCGCGGCGCGGGTGTGCTGATCGAACAGATAGACCGGCTCCTCGATCCTCTCGCCCCGGGCCAGCCGCTCCACGTGCTCCACGATCAGCGGCCAGTCCAGCGCATCCGGGTGATCGAAATTCACCTGGCACCGCTCCGCATACGTCAGGTGATCCAGCCGCCGGTAGTAGGAATCGAGCGGCACGATGACGGCCGCGCCGGGCAGCGAAAGCGCCAGGGCCTTCGCGAAATCGGTCTTTCCGGAGCAGGACGGACCGGCAATGCCGATCAGAAAAGGGCGCATCGCGGTAATCGGCATTAGCGTAGCACGCAGGCCAGCGTCGCGGCTTGCTCCGCGGCCGCATCCGATCGAATACACTTGAACTGAGCAACGGGAGGCCGCCATCGATAACACCGCGGATGTCGTCATCATCGGCGCTGGGGTGATCGGCGTATGCTGCGCCTACTATCTCGCGAAGAGCGGAATGGCCGTCGCGCTGCTCGAAAAAGGCGAGGTCTGTTCCGGTTGTTCCTTCGGCAATGCGTGCCTGATCACGCCCAGCCATGCCGTGCCTCTGCCCGCTCCCGGCGTGATCCGGCAGGCCCTCAAGTGGATGCTGAAGGAGGACAGCCCTCTGCTGATCCGCGCCCGCCCGGACTTCCGCCTGGCCGCCTGGCTGCTTCAATTCGCGGGCTATTGCCGGACGGAGCCGATGCTCCGCGGCATTCCGGTTCTGCGCGATCTGTGCCGCGCCAGCCTCACTCTTTTCGAGGAGGTGGCGCGCGCCGAAGACCTCCAATTTCACTACGAACGGCGCGGGATCCTCTACGTCAGTTCCACGGATGCCGGTTTCGAAAAAACCAAACACAGCGCGGAGCTGTTGGCCCGGCACGGCTTCGAATCTCGCGCCCTCACCGGCCCCGAGACCCACGCCCTGGAGCCGGCGGTGCTCGAAACCGTCCGCGGCGCGCTCTATTACCCGGAAGATGCCCACGGCGATTCGTATCTCTTCGTCACAGGCCTGGCACGCATCCTGCCGAAACTCGGCGTGGCCGTTCACACCGGCGTATCCGTCTCGGGTCTGCGGGCCGAGAGCCCGGGCAAAGTAACCGTGGCCACCAGCCGCGGAGAATTCGCCGGCCGCCACGCCGTGATCGCCTCCGGTTCCTGGTCCACCCAACTGACGCGGCAGCTAGGCATCCGCATTCCCATTCAGCCCGCCAAGGGCTACAGCGTCACCATGGCCCGGCCGGAGGGCGGACCGAAAATTCCCGTAGGGCACAATGAGCGCAAGATGGTCGTCACGCCTATCGGCGACCGCCTGCGTTTCGCCGGCACGCTGGAATTCGCCGGCATGGACCTGCGCATGAATGAGACCCGCGCCGAGGCGGCCGTGCGGTCCGGCCGCGAAATCCTGCACCCCTTGAGGGAACCGCGCAACCTCGAGCGCTGGTGCGGGCTGCGCCCCTGCACTCCCGACGGCATCCCCATCGTGGACCGGCTTCCCGGGCATCCGCACGTCTTGCTGGCCTCCGGCCACGCCATGCTCGGCTACACCCTGGGACCGGTCACCGGAAAGCTGGTCAGCGAAATGATCGCCGGCACGCCGCCGTCCCTGCCCCTGGAGCCCCTCCGCCTGACCCGCTTCCGCTAAGCACCCGGCTTACTTCGGCTCCACGGCAATCACCCACAAATCCGTATTCCCCAGATTCTGCCCGATGTGCGTGCTCCCGCGGCGCCACGCGATCTCGCCGGTCTTCAGCGTGGAGTCCTCCTGGCGGCCATCCGGCATCAGGTGCCGCAGTTGCGCGCCCGAAAGGCAGATCACTACGCGGTCTTTGTGCGTGTGCCGCGGCTCCGCCGTGTGCGCCGGAATCCGGATGTCATAAACCCGCGTGTATTGGTTTTCGAGGAGTACCTGGTAATGCGGCGAGAGCCCGCTGGAGCCCCATGTCTCCGCCCCGCCCGATCCCAGGAACTCGACCCGCGCGAAGTGCAGCACGGAGGCGCCGCTGTTGCGCTCAACACGCGCCTGCGCCGCCCGGAACACCGCCTCGCCACGCCGCACGGTCTCGCTCTGCGGCGTCCCTCCCCCGGCGGCGGCCGCCACGATGCCTGACGTGAAGTACACCGTCACGCTCGGATAGTCGCCTGCCACCGATGCCGCCTCGCCCGGCCGCAGCGTAACCTCCACCACCGCCACCCGCTCGTTGCGCACTTTCTCGCTTTGCGCCCCGGACGCGGCGATGGCTACGAGCAGCCCCATGAACCAACCCCGGCCGCTCATTCCGATTCTCACTGCGAAGCCGGTACCGGCACCGAAGTCTGCGGCTCGAACAAGCCGAACGAGAAGATGGCCGTCGCCGAGGCGATGGCCACGTACTGCCTGCCGCCCGCGGCATAGGTCATGGGCGAAGCCGTCAGGCCTTCGCCCATTTGGAAGTGCCAGAGATGCTTGCCGGTCCGCGCATCCACGGCCACAAGCTGCCCGTCATCGTCTCCGAAGAACACCACCCCGCCCGCCGTCGAGACGGTCCCCGCCCAGGATTCGCCCGGACCAGTCATGGGATACTCCCACTTCCGCTCCCCGGTCTTCGGATCGAACGCCCGCAGGAAAAATTGGCCCACGTCCGCCGGTTTGGGCCCGGCGCCGCCGCCGGAAAAGTTCTTCTTCGGTTCGGGCGCCTTCGAGGAGCTCGCGTAAATATCGCATTGCTCCAGCGTCACCACGTACAACCAGCCCGTGGCCGGATCGAAAGTCGGCGACATCCAGTTGGTCGCTCCGCGCACGCTGGGGCAGATGCGGTTCCCGTTGGGCGTCGGATCCTTCCCCGGAACCCGCACCGGCCGGCCTTTGTCGTCGATACCCTTGGCCCAGTCCAGCAGATCCACGATCTTGCTCGACCGCAAGTATTCCCCGGTCACGCGGTCCAGCACGTACAGGAAACCGTTGCGATTGGCGTGTAGCACCAGCTTGCGCGGCCGGCCCTCGTAGGGCAGGTCCACCAGCACGGGCCAGGCCTGGGCGTCCCAATCGTGCGTGTCGTGCGGCGTGAACTGGAAATACCACTTCATTTTGCCGGTGTCCGCGTCCAGCGCCAGCAGCGAGCAGGTGTACAGGTTGTCGCCTCCCCGGTCCCCGCCGTAGAAGTCCGGCCAGGGGTTACCCGTGGTCCAGTAAAGCAGGTTTAGTTCCGGGTCGTAGGTGCCGGAAAGCCACGTGGCCCCGCCGCCGTATTCGATGTAGTTGCCCCAGGTCTCCGAGCCCGGCTCCCCGCGCTTGGGTACCGTGTAGGTCCGCCAGAGTTCCTCCCCGGTGGAAGCCGACAGAGCCGAGACGTATCCGCGCATGCCGTTATCGCCGTTGGCTACTCCCACAATCACGCGGTCCTTCACCACCAGGGGCGCGGCGCTGGCAAACATGCCGTCCTCGACATTGCCGTACTTCTTTTCCCACAGTAGCGCGCCGTTGCGCCGGTCGAGCGCCACCAGATGAATGTCCGCGGTCACGAAGAAGACCCGGTCCCCCAGAAGGGCTGCGCCGCGGTTGGCGCCCTCTTTCTTGGAACGCGTGTCCTTGAACTCCCAGATCAGCCGTCCGGTACGCGCGTCCAGCGCCCGGATCACGTTGCTGTCGGTCACGTACATGATGCCGTCGTAGACGAGCGGGCAGGTCCGCAAGCCGTTGGCCTTCGGCATGTGATAGACCCACTTCGGCACCAGCGACCGGGCGTTTTCCGTGGTGATCTGCCGCAGAGCGCTGTGCCGCGTGCCCTGATAATCCCCGGCATAGGTCAGCCAGTTCTCCGCGGGTCCCTTGCGGATCTCCTCGAAGCGCACCTGCGCCCCCGCCAGGGAAGCAAGCGTCAAGAATAGCGGCATCGCGCGCATAGGTTTACTCCGTCGTCTTTTTCTCGGGCGTGACTTCGCGGACGCTTTGCCGGCTGAGATAAGCGAGCAGGTTGTCGATGTCCTGCCGGCTGAGGCGCTGCTTGTAGTCCTTGGGCATCGGCGACGTCTTGCCGATATGCCACTCGCTGACATCCTGCATGGAGATCAGGTGCATGTTCCCGTCGCGGTCCTGGAGTTGCACAGAGTAGTTGGTGTAGTTCCGGGCGACCCCGCTGAGCCGCTTGCCGTTCTTCAACCGCACCTCGGCGCTGCGATAGCCGCGCGCGCCGTTGGCATCCGGATCGAGAATCGCCTCGCGGATCGCCGGAAGCGCGCGTGTGGCGCCGATGTTGCTCAAGTCCGGTCCCAGCGCCCCGCCGCGCCCCAGGATCCGGTGGCACCCGGAGCACCCCGCGCTGCCCCAGAACAGCCCCTCGCCGGCCTTCGCATCGCCGGTCGCCAGCGGCGTCTCGATGGCTGGCGCGGTCAAGGCGCGCACGAAGGCCACCACCTGCCAGGTCTGGTCTTCGGATAGGTTCGCCGCCGGCATGTTCCCACCGATGCCTTTCCGGATGGCGCTGTAAATGGTCTGATCGTCCAGCGGGTGCCAGTACACGCTCTCCCGCAGGTTGGGGCCCCGCCCCCCCTGGCCTTCCGGACCGTGGCAGGCGGCGCAGCCGCTGGCAAAGATCTTTCGGCCCGCTTCGATCGCCTTGGGATCCCCGATGAAAGGATTCTTGGACTCCTCCCCGGTCTTTTCATGCTGGGCTGGCAGCACCACGGGGAGCAGGAGAGGCAGCAAGAACAGCACTCTGCGCATGGTTCAAGCTCGGTTCACAAACGAATTTTTCTATGATACCAGCTATCCGCGACGCTCTTGGGCTCCGCCCCGGCAGGGGCGAAAGAGCGGTCTTCTGCCACAAGCCCTACCGGCCGGCCCGCGCCTTCCAGATCTGCACGCTATCCTGGCCATCCGCCACAGCCACGCTGCCCCCATCCGGCGCGACCGCCAGCGACGACACGGTGTGCGCCGCCGCTACTTGCCGCAGCACCGCTCCGGAAGCCGTGTCCCAGAAGATCACCTTCGTGGGGTTTCGATTGGAGTTCGAGTCCGAGCCTCCCGTCGCCAGCAGGCTTCCGTCCCGCGAAAAGGCCATGCACGAGATCATCTGGCCCTGCCCGGTCAGCCTGCGCCGCACGGTCCAGTGCTTCGTGTCCCAAAGATAAATCGTCTGGTCCACCCCCGCGGAAGCCAGGTACGCCCCATCCGGGGAGAAAACCAGCGCGAACATACTCACCGGCAGATCCTCGATCGTCCGCAGCAACTCTCCCGTCCGCGTACTCCAGACGCGCAGGTTCGTGTCGTAGTTGCTTCCTGCCAGCAGGTCGCCCTTCGGCGAAAACGCCAGGCTCGCGGCCCCGCCCACGCCGTCCGCAAGAACGAAACGCTGTTTGGCGGAGGGCAGGTCCCACAGCCGCACGTCCCGCTCGGCGGCGCTGCTGCTCGCCAGCATGGCGCCATCGGCGGAGAACGCCAGCGTACCCGTCAACTCCGTGTGGCCGGTCAGGCGGTGCAGCAGTTCGCCGTTCCTCAGGTCCCAAACCTGGATCACCTTGTCCGGCCCGGCCGCTGCGAATAACCGCGCTCCTGGCGGAAGCGCGAGGCTGCGCCGGTCATCCGGATTCCAGTCCACCGTCCGCTGCAAAGCCCCGGACCGCGCATCCCAGATTCGGACTTTGCTGTCGCGGCACGCGCCCGCCAGCGTCCCTCCGTCCGTGGAAAAGGAAACCAGCCGGACTTCCGCTCCGGCGCGGATCACGCGGTCGCCGTCCGGCATCTCAGGCCTTTTCGAGGACGATGTCAAAAGCCACCGCGGCCCGCGGCGCTCCGGAGCCTTCGTACAGCATCACCGGACGAATCGACTCCCGGTTCTGCACGATCCCGCCCTTGTGGCAGTTACGATCCGGATTCCCCTCGAAATACGGATCGGTGGCAAAGTACACCTGCGTCACCAGCGTCTTGTGGCCCGGCGCCGAGATCAGGTAATGGATGTGCTGGGCCGGGCGGTCGGGATAGTGCCCGGGCATGATGGTCTCTACGGCGTACTCCCCCCTGGCGTCCGGCGACACCTTCGCCCGGTATCGGTACCCCTGCACATCGTACTTGCCGTAGTAGTCGGCATGCCAGACGTCGATCCGCGCGCCTTCCACCAGGTCGCCTCGCGTGTTGCAGACCCGCCCGGAAACGTGCAGCGGGAAGCCCGGATCGCCCGGCCCCCGCAGCACCGGGGTATCCGGCGCGCCTTTCTTATAGAACGGTCCCAGCACCTCCGGCGGCGTCGGCCGGATGGCCTGGTTTTCCCCTTTCTGCCACAGCGCCAGCAGGTTGGTTTGAGACATGGGAACAGCGGCCACCAGCAGCCCCCGTACGATACATTTCTCGACGATCTCCCGTCGCGAGAGGTTCTCGGAGTTCACGGCATCCCTCCCCGGCCGCCCTAATGGGCTGCCCGATTGCGGGTGATTATACCAGACCGGAGCCGGGCGGGCCCGTAGTGTTCGCTCAAGTAGTCCAGCACTGCCTCCCGGTTCTCGATCTTCGCGCCCATCCGGCTCATCTTGGCAAGTTCCTCTTCCCACTCGGCGCGCGAGAGGCGCTGCGCCCGCACCACGTCGAAACTATGGCAGCGTGTGCACGTGAGCTTGAGCTGATTCGTCACCCGCGCGCGCGCCCCTGCGTGCAGAAGAGCCTGGCCGCCCAGCAGCCAACAGAAAACCAGAGTCCGCACCAAATCCATCATAGCCGGGTCACGAATTTTTTGAAAAAAAATAGGCCCGTCTTTTCAAGCCCTTACAGAAGATCTCTGTCGCTTGTCGTGGAGAAGCGCGCTACTGTGTGGATGAAAGAGTTGCTCGCTCGCCGAGAGGCAACCGGCGGTAATGGGTCAGGCGCCTACCTAGGAGGCTCAAAGTCCTGAACCAACCCATTCAACGTCCCAGGCGTTGCTGCCGTCTCCCGGAGCCTTGAACAAGCTCGCGGGGGAAAGGGATCGATCCCTCATCGCAGGCAAAACAAAAGGCTTTGCACGGTTCTTTATAGAGGCGCGAGGTTGGGTGAGGCACGGCGCCGCCCAACCTCACAGCGGTCCGGCCAAAAACTCTCGCCCTCCGGCCGCGGCCTCCACACCTTCCTCGCATTTCTTCCTCGTATGCCCGCAGTGTCTATCAATATTAAGGAATTTCAGGGAATTTCAGGGAATTTACTTGACTTCGCCCGCCGCAAGGGATATAGAGTCACCCAAAGGAGGGGATGTGGGCTACGTCAGACCATGTTTTGCCCCTGGGGGAGCACTCCTCGTTTTCGTTTGTGCGAGTTTTGCGCAAACCTTCACTGGAGGCATCACCGGTACGGTGACAGACCCGGCCGGAGCTGTCGTGCCCGGCGCGGTCCTGCGGCTCACCAATCTGGACACCAATGATTCCCGCGAGCAGCTCAGCAACGAAGCGGGTGGGTACACCTTCACCGCGCTGCCGCCCGGGCGATACCGGCTGGCTCTGGACCATCCCGGCTTCAAGCACTTTGTGCAGGAACCGGTGGAGGTGCGCGTGCAGCAGTTCGTCACCTTGAACCCCGCTCTGGAGGTCGGGCAGGCGACGCAAACCGTGGAAGTCACCGGACAGGCGGCCCTGCTGGATGCGGCCACAAGTTCCCTGAGCCAGGTGGTCGAAAACCGCCAGGTAACCGAATTGCCCCTCAACGGCCGGAACACCCTGGCGCTCGTGGCGCTGACGCCGGGCATCCGCGCGCAGGGCCAATTCCTCCAGAACACGGCCACCCGCAGTTTTGCCGGCTGGGGAAATTTCTCCTCCAACGGCGGCGTTTCCGACGCCAACGAAATGCTCGTGGATGGCGCCGCCGTCACCATGTTCCTGGTGAACGCGCCCAGCCTCATCCCGCCCGTGGACGCCACCCAGGAGTTCCGCGTCCAGACCAACAACTATTCGGCGGAGTTCGGACGCAGTTCCGGCGCCGTGGTGAACGTGAGTATCAAGTCCGGCACCAACCAGTTGCACGGCTCCCTTTACGAGTTTTTGCGCAACGACAAACTGGATGCCAACGATTTCTTCCAGAACAGTTCCGGGCAGGCCCGGCCCAAGCTGACCTTCAACCAGTACGGCTTCGCCGTGGGCGGCCCGGTGCTCCTGCCGCACGTCTACGACGGCCGCGACCGCACGTTCTTCTTCGCCAATTTCGAAGGCTTTCGGCAGCGCCAGGCCATGGCGCTGACGACCACCGTGCCCACCCCCGCCCAACTGGCCGGCGATTTTTCGCAAACGCTGAACGCCGCGGGCAACCTCGTGGTGATCGCCAATCCGTTTTCGGCGCACCCGGGTCCGGCCGGAACGCCTATCCGGGACCCGTTCCCCGGAAATCAGATTCCGCAGAGTATGTTCGATCCGGTGGCGAACGCGCTGCGCGCCAATCAGAGGATCTGGGCTCTGCCGAATGCCCCCGGTGCCCGCTTCACCGGGGTAGGCAATTTCTCCACCTCCGCCGTTCAACCCAACAACGAGGACCAGGTGGTCACGCGTATGGATCACAACCTCTCCGCCAAGTGGAAGCTGTTCGGCACCTATGCGTCGCAGTCCATCGCGCTCGGCGGCTTCGATCCGTTCCGCAACGGGACCGACTTTTTGACCGTTGGCGGCAACGAGTCTGACCTCGCGCAGACCGCCGTGCTCGGCGCCACCGCCCTGTTTTCGCCGCGCCTGGTGGGTGAATTTCGCGCGTCTTTCGGACGGTGGCGCAACAACCGTATCCCGGAATCCGACGGCTTCGACCTGACCACTCTGGGCTTCCCCGCCTCGCTGGCGGCCCAGCAGCAGTTCCACACCTTACCCTGGATGCAGTTCACCGGCGTGGCCAGTTCGGGCAAGCTCACTACCAGCGAGATCCGCCGCATCGCCAACAATTGGAACGTCAGCGGCGCACTCACCTGGATGCGCGGGGCGCACGCCTTCAAGTTCGGCGGCCAGTTCCGCCTGCAGCAACTCAACGACGTGCAGGTAGACAACTCTTCCGGCAGTTTCAGCTTCAACCCGAGTTTCACCAGCATGAATCCCTTCCAAAGCAGTTCCACGGCCGGCAACAGTGTCGCCTCGTTCCTGCTGGGCGTACCAGCATCGGCCAACCTGGGATTGGGCGAGCGCCTGGCGTTGGAGAGGCGGTACTTCGCCTGGTTCTATCAGGACGACTGGAAGGTGACGCGCAAACTGACGCTCAACCTGGGCTTCCGTTACGACGTGGAACTGCCGCCCACCGAGCGCTACGACCGCCAGGTGTATTTCAATTTCCCCACCGTCGCGCCGCTGGTCCAGCAGGCTGGTTTGAATGCTCCCGGCGCGCTGCGATTCGTGAATGGAAGCACTCGCGCGCCCATCGACACCTACTGGCACGAATACGGGCCGCGCTTCGGGTACGCCTACCAGTTGCTCTCCAAGACCGTGCTCCGCGGCGGTTACGGCATATTCTGGCTCCCCGGCGGGTTGGAGACCTCCGGAACGTCCACCAACAATCCTATCGCCACCATCAGCACCCCCTTCGTGAGTTCGCTCGATGGCGGCGTGACGCCCTTCAACCGCCTCAGCAATCCCTTCCCCAACGGGCTGATCCCCCTCATCGGCAGTACCCAGGGGGCTAACGCCCTGGTGGGACAGAGCGTCACCGTCATGATTCGGGGCGAGCACCCGGGCTACACGCAGCAGTGGAATTTCGATGTCCAGCAGCAACTCGCCAGCAGCCTGGCCCTGGACATCGCTTACGCCGGCAGCCATGGCGTGGGACTGCCGGGCACCATCCAGATCAACCAACTTCCCGACCAGTACCTGGCCATGGGCAACGCGCTCAATCGGCAGGTGCCCAACCCGTTTGCCGGCCTGGTCAGCATCGGCACGCTCTCCCAGCCCACCGTCGCGCAAGGGCAACTGCTGCGGCCATATCCGCAGTTCACCGGGCTTGCACTGGGAGCGGTCAATGTCGGTTCCTCTACCTACCATTCCATGCAGCTCAAGCTCACCAAGAGGTTCAGTGACTCGCTGGTCGCGGCCTCCTATACGGTCAGCAAGGGGATCGGCGATACGGAAGCGGTGGTGGGATGGCTGGAGCAGAGCGGCACTCCGAGCGCCTTTCAGGACAACTACAACCGCCGCCTGGACCGCTCCCTCAACGCTTTCGATAATCCGCAGCGCCTCGTGGTTTCTTACACAACTGCCTTGCCTTTCGGAACCGGGAAGAGATGGCTGAGCACCCCCGGCAAGCTCAAGCCGGTCGTGTCCGGCTGGGAGGTCAACGGCATTTACACCGCGGAAAGCGGCACGCCGCTATTCCTTTCCACCGCCGCGAATCTGACCAACTCCTTCGGCGGAGGTTCGCGCCCCAACAACAACGGCCAGAGCGCGGCGCTCTCGGGCGACCCGCACCAGCGGCTGGGGCAGTGGTTCAAGACCAGCGTCTTCAGCCAGCCGGCCGCCTTCACCTTCGGCAACACCGCGCGCACACTACCCGATGTCCGCGACCACGGCACGAACAACCTGGACCTGGGCATCGTGAAGAACAACCGCTTCCTGAAAGACGGCCGCATGAACCTCCAATTCCGCGGCGAGTTCTTCAATGTGTTCAACCGCGTGCGCTTCGGCGACCCGGGGCTCACCTTCGGCACTCCACAGTTCGGAGTGGTGACCAGCCAGGCGAACTCGCCGCGCCTGATCCAGTTCGCCCTGAAGCTGCTCTATTGAGGCGCGCTTAGAAGCTCAGCTTCATGGCCATCTGGATTTGCCGCATGGGGGTGTTGTACAGCAGGCTCGAAATCACTCCCGCGCTGGCCGTGCCGATGGTGGCTCCCGGACTGGCAAACTGCGGATGGTTCAAGGCATTGAACATCTCCACCTTGAACTGGTGCTCGAAGCGTTCCTTGAACCGCGTGTTCTTCACCACCGACAGGTCGGCTTGCGCCAGACCGGGCGCCCGCAGAATGCCGCGCCCGGAATTGCCCCAGGTGCCGGTGTTATCCGCCGTGGGACGGAACGCGGTCAGGTCGAACCAGTGATCCGGCGTCGGATTCGCAAGCGTCCCGGACGCGATACGATTCGGGCGGTTGCCCGTGCCCGTCGAGAGCAGCCCCTGCTGCTGGCCCACCGTGAACGGCAGTCCGCTCTGCACCGTAACAATGGCGTCGATCTGCCAGCCGCTCACCAACGAATTGGCTGCCCCGCCCAAGCCGCTGAGCAAGCGGCGGCCTTTCCCGAACGGCAACTCGTATATCCCGCTGGTGGTCCAGGAATGCTTGATGTCAAAGTTAGCCGGGCCGCGGTCCTGGTTGAAATTCCAGGCGTTTAGCGTGCCGCTTTCAGCGTCCGACGAGATATCCAGGACCTTTCCGAACGTATAGGAGCTCAGCATCATGAAATCCCGGGCGAACCGCTTGGTGACTTTCACCTGGAGCGAGTGGTAGACCGACCATCCGCGGCTCTGGACCTCGGATAAGCCGCGCAACAGCGGCGAGATGGTGATGTAGGGCCGGTTGATGTCCGTGTTGGTCACCCCCAGCGTGGCGGGCGCCTGGTTGATGTCCTGCTTCATCATCAGGTGCGTCCCATGCGTGCCCACGTACGCGGTCTCCAGCATGAAATCGCGGCCAAGCTGATGCTGGATATTGACGTTCCATTGCTGCGCGTACCCGTCCGCGTCGTGGAGGTCGAACAGGGAGCGCGCCGAGCCCTGGGGCGGCTGGTCGAAACTGATCGGCGGGGGCGGCGGCAGGCCGTTATCTAAACGCAGCGTCGGCAGCAGCGTGGTGGTGAGCGCGGTGGAAAGCAAAAACGGCGGATTCTTGGTCTTGCTGCCCGAGCCGCCCGTGAAGGGATTATCCCAGGAGATGCCGTAGCCCGCCCGCAGAACCGTGCGCCCGGTGCCGAACATGTCGTAGGCCAGGCCCACGCGCGGCGCCCAATCCCGCGTGTACGGATACATCAGCGGGCGCCCCACCTTGTTCCCCGCGATCACGGCGCTCGGCGAAGCTCCCACGAACCTCCCGCTCACCGGATCGAAATTCGACTGCCGGTCGGCCACCTCCACCGGCGGAGAGAAGAATTCGTACCGCAGCCCGAGGTTCAAGGTCAGTCGCTTCGTCACCCGATAGTCATCCTGCACGTAGGCCCCGTATTCCCACTTCCGCTCGCCGGCGATGCCCAGCAGCAGGGCCCGGCTGACACTGCTCGGGTAACCCAGCATAAAGCTCGCCACCGAAAAGCCGGTATTCGGGTTGATCGTGCAGCCGGAGGGGATCCCGCCGCAGTTCGAGGTCAGCGGCGAACCGAAACTGAAATTGCCCACCGAATTGTCCGGGTTGATCTTGTTCTTACGGCGCCGGATGACGTTCGCCCCGAACTTCAGGCTGTTCCGGCCCCGCGTGTAGGTTACGTTGTCCAGCCATTGGAAGGTGGTGAAGTAGTTCAGCTCCGGCGCATTCCCGCCCGAGCCCAGGCCGCGCACGTCGGCGGGGCTGAAGACGACCTGCGCCATCGCCGAAGTCGTATCGCTGATGTTCACGCCGGGCAGCCCGACCTTGTCGGCGAGATTCGTCCCGAAGTCGATCGGCGAAAACACCAGGCCCCAGCGGTTCAGGCCGAAGCGGAATTCGTTCAGCCAGCGGGCATTGAAGGTGTGCGTATCGTTGAGCGCCAGGCTTTGCGTGCGGATCAGGCCGTTGCCGTTGCCCGTGGTCGCCCCGGCATCGCCGTGCGGCAGCGAAGCCGGCAGGAACTGCTCGGATCGCTCGAAGCTGTAGCGCGCGAAAAACTGGTTGTTGTCCGAGATGCGCTGGTTTACTTTCACGTCGAACTGATCGTCCTGCCGCCGCAAAACCGGGTTGTAGAGAAAATTGTTGATCGTCTGGCCGGTCGCGGTCCGCTGGCCCGGTACGTTAGACGTGGGATAGAGCTGACCGATGATATTCTGCGCCACCGGGTCGAGGCGAGACGCCGGAATGCGGTTGCCCGCAAACGGCGTCTGCGACAGCGGATCGTAGATCGCGCGATTCAGCTCCGAAAAATCTCCCGACCGCATCAGGTTGCTCGGCACGCTCGAAAGGTAAGTCTGCGCGTTGCGGACCCGCCAGCCCTGGTAGTCCATGAAGAAAAACGTCCGGTCGTGGCGGATGGGGCCGCCCAGCGTTCCCCCGAACTGGTTCTGCCGAAAAGATGGCTTCACCCGCCCGAACTTGTTGTTGAACAGGTCGTTCGCATCCAGCTTGTCGTTGCGCAGGAACTCGAATCCGCTGCCGTGGAACTGGTTGGTGCCGGACTTGATCTGGATGTTCACCACCCCGCCATTGGCGCGTCCGAACTCGGCGGAGTAGGTGCTGGTCTGGACCTTGAATTCCTCGATGGCATCCACGCTCGGAAAGATGATGACCGTGTTCAGGTTCAACTCGTTGTTGTCGATGCCGTCCAGCAGAAAGTTGTTGTCCCGGGTGCGCATCCCGTTGGCGGCGATGGTGGAAGACATGCGCCAGCCCTCGTTGCTGGCGCCGTCGTTGTTGGAGCCCGGCACGCCCCGGGTGACGCCCGGAATCAGGCGGGTCAACTGCACGAAGTCCCGGCCGTTGAGCGGCAGTTCCTTGATCTGCGATTCGTTCACCGTCGCGCCCAGTTCCGAGCTGTCGGACTGGACCAGCGGGACGGCCGCCTGGACCTGAATCGACTCGGTCAGGTCGCCCACCTCCAGCTTCAGATCCACCCGGGCCTTCTGATCCACGTTCAGCCGGATGCCCGCCAGTGAGACCTTCTTGAAGCCCTTCATCTCCGCCGACACGTTGTAAATGCCCGGAGGAAGCGAAGGGGCATCGTAATCGCCGGAGGCATTGGTCGCAACCGTGCGGGTCAGGCCCGTATCGGCGTTGACCAGCGTGACCGACGCCCCGGGAATGGCGGCGCCGCTCGCATCCTGCACGGAGCCGAGAATTGTGCCGCTAACCGCCTGGGCAAACAGCCCGCCGGGTAGCAGAACCAGCAGCGCGCACGCCGTCGGGAGGAAATGCAGATCGGATCTCAAGAGATTTCCACCTCCGCCTGGTGTGATATCTCAGAATTTTGCAGTTGTTGGCGGACTTTTGTCAATCCTAATTGTTAGAGAGCAGGATCTGAGTGCCTGCGCCATATTCGGCGGTCGCAGGCGGTCATCCTCGCGTTAGACGAGGTGATCACCGGCGCCGCGCCGGATTCGGAGGATTCGCGCACCGCCGCCGGCTTTGGCTACGCCCGTCGCGCTACAGCCCGCTCAGCATCTTTTCAATCGCTTCCGTCAACCGGCCGGAGTAAGTGCGGATGGCGCCGGCTTCGCCTCCCACCGGGTCGATCGGATGTGGAAAGGCGGCGCCAGCCAGTTGCCGGGCCTGTTTCGCCTCGCCCAGAGCCTCCTCGAAATTTTGTTTCATCGCGGCCACGTCCTTCTGGGGCGAAAAATAGATCTCCATTCCCATGTGGAACTGCGCCAAGGCCTCTGTGAACGGCTGGTAAACGCGGAAGCTGGTCTGTAGAAAGCGGAGGTCCTCAACCGACCGCGGCAGCGGATTCGCTCCCAGCGCCTGACCGATGTATTGCGCGCCCTTGGCATTGAGTTCGCTCACCATCCGCCAGCGGCGGGCAAGCCGGCGGTGCAGCTCGCGCCGGTCGATCTTCAGCGCCGCGACAGCGGCCCCGTAGGCTTCATTGCTGATCTCCGGTCCCCAAGTCTTCGAGTCCAACGCCAGATGCCGCCAGTGGGACGGAATGGCATAGGCGCGGTTCCAGGTCATGGGCAGATAATTGCGCACCCGGGCGTAGTAATAGCGGCCGCCTGACGGCGCGGGCCCCTGGCGGTCCGGTAGCCAAGCCGATTCCCGGTAATACGCCTTCATGATGGGGCCGGCCGTGGGCCCGTACAGAAGCTCGCAAGCGGCGTCATACAAGCCTCCGGGTGCGAAGAGTTCGGCGGGCTGATTCTCCTCGTAGATGTAGCGGCGCCAGAGATCCACAGCCTCGGTGTTGCGGAGCGGAGAGCGGTAGAACCCCGCCGAGCGGGTGTTCCAGCTATATTCCGCGTTGAAGACCTCCATAGGCTCCTGGTAGAAGTCGCCGCTGGCGTTATACATCGAACGCGCGCCGCGAAACAGCGCATTGAGCGCGGGCGAGCCCGCGAGCGGATAATCGCTCAAAAAATTGTCCGCCCCTCCCGCGAAGAACAGATAAATCCCCAGATTCAGCCCGGACGCCCGCATGGCGCGGTTGAACGCCTGGGTCCAGGTTTCGTTTCCGTACTCCTGGGGAAAGACCTCACGGAAGCAAACCTGTATGTTGCCGGCTTTAGGAAGGTGCCGCCCGATGTTCTGCCATAACTCCAGCGCGTTCGACCAGTCCTGCGAGGAAGGAGAGTCCGGCACGTAGACGGGCGAGACCAGGATGATCTGGCAATCGCGCGCGGCGTCGTATCCCGTGGCCGCGTTCTTGACGCTGTTGACCGCCCGGATCAGCGCCGCGTAGCCGTTGGCGAGCCCGCCCGCGCCTCCGTCGGAGGCCGCCAGCGAATCGTTCGGCCACCGGCGCCGGCACAATGGGCAGCGCTGCCGCCATACCTTTTCGGTGCCATTGAAGCCGCCGAAATCCTCGTGATGGATGTACAGCGCCCCGGGCTCGACCGCGGCCACGAACTGGCGCAACTCCTCCGCCTTAAGCTGGTTCAGATCCTCGTTGCCCCGGCAGCTTCCCAGCGTGCTGGGGTCCACGCCCTTGCGGGCATGCGGAAAGCCCATGCAGCGGTAGACGCGACCGTCCGGATACGATGTACGGTTCTTGAAGACTTCGCCGAGATAGTCGCCCTCCTCGTACAACGGGCCGGTCTGGTAAGCGATGCCGTAACTGGCGCCGTAGCCCCCGTAGATCAGGCGAATACCGCGCGCGCGCGCATAGCGGTTCAAACCGCGCATCAACTCGCCGTACGCCGGGAAGCGCTGCTTCAGCCCCCAGCCAAATCCGTCGATGAGCACCATGTTGATCTTGAAGCGCAGCGCCTCGTCGAGTTTGCGCTCGCACAGACGGGCATAGGCCTCGACGCCCTGGCCTCGGTCCAGGGCCCAGCGATTGATCTCGACATTCAGCAGCCAATCGGCGGCGGCGCGGAACTGGAAGTCGGGATAGTCCCGAACGTAAACACCGGCAATCTGCACTCCGCCGGCCGACTTATGCATTAACTGAAGCACGCTCATGGCGCCCAGCAAGGCTCCTTCATCGCTGGCACCGATCACCCACAGCGACTTCGCGTCCGGCGCCTTGATCACGTAGCTCTGGCCGAAATGAGAGGAGCTCGCGAGCAACTCGCGGTCCAGAAAATTTAGTTCCACTTTCGGATTCCGGCCGGCCGCATAATTCCAGAGAACGATGCCCGGCTCCGCCACACTCGCCTCTTTCGCGCCTGCGACCGTGATCTTGACGGAAGGATCGGCCTGCTCCACCTCCCGCCGAAGAAAATCTGCGGCGATCTTCAGTTTCCCTGCCGGGGCGCCGGCCGCCGGTCCGGTAACGATCCGCAGAGCGCCGCCGCCGGGAATCGAGATCGTTTGTGGAAGCGGCTCCAGGTACTGCGGCGCCGGGACGATTCGCGCCGCAGCCCAGAGCGGCCAGGCGGCCAGAGCCAGCCCGGCCAGCAATAGGGCACGCATGTTCCACCCCGGTTTGGACATTCTTACCGAATTCCGCTGGAAAGCTTCCCCGGTCATGTGAATCCCTTTCATTCAGATATTCGGAAGGCTAACCGCCACCGCGCCGGCATTCATCCCCGCGCCCCTGCTCCGCCCCTCAAAACGAGTACTTCAAAGCAAGCTGGATTTGCCGTGTGGTGGTCGCGCTCAAAATCTGCCCAAATGCCGGGGAAACGAAGGTGGCCACCGGATTGCCGAAATTCGGCCGGTTCAGCAGGTCGAAGAACTCGCCTCGCAGTTCGAACTGGTGGCTCTCGTAGACGTGGATGATCTTGGAAAGTCCCACGTCCACGTTGGCGGCCCCCGGCCCGATCAAGGCGTTCCGCCCCAGGTTGCCGTACG
>JAJPJX010000041.1 GCA_021324015.1 Solibacteraceae bacterium
CGACCACCGAGACGGTTTTGTGGATGAACTCGTCCGTGTATCGCCGGACCGCCCCTTCCTGGTCCGCGTTCAATGGGTAGTAAACAGAGATTGCCGCGCGGGTCGTTATCGGCGCGCTGTGGTTGTGAGATTCGTTGAACCACAAGTGTTCGCGCGCAATGCCGTACTGCGTCCGGCAGCGTTCGGCCACCACGTCCCACACGTCGCGTTTCGTGTCCACCAGGTCCGCAGTGACCAGCACCGAAACAGCGCCCCGCTCGTCCTCTAAGGCCAGCGCCTTTGTGTAGATGTGTGTCCGGATGCCCTCCGAAGGGTGCTGGCGCGAACCGAAACCCGCCAGCCAGATCGGCTCGGCCGGAGTGATATCGGCTCTCGCCACGCCCGCCTTCCAGCCGCTTTGGCACAACGCGGCGCAGGCCCCGAGCAGAATCATCGATGAGGCAGCGAATAAACGTTTCATGTGCCCTCACGGGAAAGCACCATGGTACATCCAGCCGTTCTGCTCTGACCGGCGCAGACGAACCGTGGCGTTGTCGAATCAGGCTATACTGGCAGGCGCGGTGCGTAACCCGAGGCCAACGACGAGGACCAGGAAGCAAACCGATGCAGCCAATTGATCGAAGATCCTTTCTACGCTCCATACCCGGAGCGCTGCTTGTCGCCGCGGCGCAGCCGGCTCCGGCAGACCTGTTGCCGAACCGCCCGAAAGTGCCGGGCACGCTCAGTCTCGGGGCGCGGCGGCGCACCAAGGGAGCCGGTCCATCCGAACAGGTCCTGCACTGGCCGGTGGCGCGGACGGCGATCATCATTTGCGACATGTGGGACACGCACACCTGCGCGATGTCGGCGCAGCGCGTCGCTCTGATGGCGCCGCGGATGAATCAGGTGGTCAGCGCCGCTCGCAGCCTGGGCGTCATGATCATTCATTCGCCGAGCGACACGATGAAATACTACGAAGGTACCCCCTGGCGAGAGCGGATGCGCAACGCGCCGAAAGCAGCGTCTCCGTTCCCCATCATTGCGCGCTGCCCGCGGGTGCCGGAGGAGGAGCGGGATTTCCCCATCGACGATTCCGCCGGCGGGTGCGACGACCCGGTGGTGAAGTCATTCGAGGGTCCGCCGTATCCCTGGACCCGCGAGCATCCCGCCATCGACATCGTAGGCTTCGACGGGGTGAGTGAAAGCGGCCAGGAGATCTACAATTTCTGCAAACAGGAGGGCATCGACAAGATTGTGCTGATGGGGGTGCATACCAACATCTGCATCTTGAACCGCGGCTTCGGCGCGCGGCAGATGACTCGCCTCGGTTTTGAGGTGGTGCTGGCACGGGACCTGACCGACGCCATGTATGATCCGCGCACCCGCCCATTCGTGAGTCACGCACGCGGTACGGAGCTGGTGATCGAGCACATCGAGACCATGTGGTGTCCTTCGATCCTCAGCGAGGACCTGACGCGCGTTGTGCCAGGGTCCGCCGATCCGGCGCCCGGACACAAGCTGGGCTCTGCCGCAAAAAGTTGATGGCCGGCAACACTCGGGAGGATTGCAAGTCGTAGATGGCGTCACGGGATCCGCGTCGCCCTTGGCGCCAGCCTCCCTGGCTGTGACTCGCCTGATGGCCAGCGTGTGAGTCGGCTTGCGTCCCCACGACCCGCTTGTCCTTTCGAACGTTAGTGTCGTTCTCGCTGCTGCCCTCCTTCTTGCCTGCCTCGCAGCGGAAGGACGCCGCCGTGTTGAGTCGGGCTGCCCTACGGGCGGGCACGTACGCCCTGTGCTGAACTTTCTCACCCGGCTCGCGGAGTGCGCCGGCTGACGGGGGCCTGCACCCGCTATGCTGGTTTGAGGAGCATGCCTGAAGGCGTCTATCTCTACTGCGATGTGAGCCTGCCCGTCCCGCTGGATCAGCCGTTCACTTACAGCCTGCCGGAGACCCTGCGGCACCGCGTGAAACCGGGCTGCCGGCTGATCGTGCCGTTCGGCACGCGCAAGATGACCGGCGTGGCGCTCGCCTGCCACGATCAGAAGCCGGAAATGCCCGCGCGCGACGCCCTGCGCCTGCTGGACGCCGAGCCGGTGCTGGATGCCGGACTGCTGGCGCTGGGCCGGTGGATCTCCGGTTACTATTGCGCGCCCCTGGGAGAGGTGCTGCGCGCCATGCTGCCCATCAGCGCCGAAATCCGCCGCGGCAAGATCTATGCGCTGACCGATTCCGGGCGGGACGCCGCGCGGCAACTGCTGCTGGATGCCGCTCCGGACGATCCCGTGGCGGCCGTGCTGCGCCTGCTCGACCGCCGGCCGCTTTCCGCGGCGTACCTGGCGAGAACCCTGCCCCTGGCCGACAAGGCCATCCGCTCGCTCGAACGCAAAGGCTTCGTCGTCGCCGAGCAGGTCGAGACCGAGCGCGACCCCCTGCGTGCGCCCTCCGAAAAGCTGCGCGTGGAACTGGTGCGCGAGCCGCCGGGCCTGAAGCTCAACAAGGCCGAGCGCGAATTGATCGCGTTTCTGGCGCTGCATCCGGGCTCGCACAATCTCAAGGACCTGGAAGGCATGGTGCGCAACGCCAGCCCCGCCGCCCGGTCGCTCGCCCGCAAAAAAGCGGTCAGCTTGCGGCCGGAGCCGGTGCCGCTCGGGGCGGCCGGACCGGTGCGCGTCCCGCACACGCTCAATCCCGCGCAGTCGGCCGCCTTCTCGCAGATCCGCGCAGTCATCGAAGAACGGCGCTTTCACACCTTCCTGCTCTACGGCTTCACCGGCTCGGGGAAGACCGAGGTCTACCTCAATGCCATCGACGCGGTGCTTGCGCAGGGACGCAGCGCCCTGTTGATGGTACCGGAAATCGCGCTGACGCCGGCCGTGGCGGGGCAGTTCTTCCACCGTTTCGGCCAGCGCGTAGCCATCCTGCACAGCGCCTTCACCGATGCCGAGCGCGCCGACCAGTGGCGCCGTATCCGCTCCGGCGCGGCCTCCGTGGTGGTGGGCACGCGCTCCGGGGTCTTCGCGCCGGTGCGCAACCTCGGACTCATCGTGGTCGATGAGGAGCACGACCAGAGCTACAAGCAGGAAGAGACGCCGCGGTACAACGGGCGCGACGTGGCCATTGTGCGCGCGCAGGAGGCCGGCGCCTGCGTGGTGCTGGGCTCCGCCACGCCCAGCCTGGAAAGCCGCTACAACGCCGAGCGCGGCAAGTACACCCTGCTGGAACTGCCCGGACGCATCGAGGAGCGGCCCCTGCCGCAGGTGGAGCTTCTGGATATGCGCACCGAGTTCCTGGAAACCCGCAAGCAGGCCACGTTCTCGCGCCGCCTGCTCGAGGCTGTCGGACAGCGCCTCGCCAACGGCGAGCAGACCATTGTCCTGCTGAACCGCCGCGGCTTTTCGAGTTTCGTGGCCTGCCGCGCCTGCGGCGAGCGCATCCAGTGCGCCAACTGCTCGGTGACCCTCACCTTCCACCGCCGCGACCGGCGCCTGCTGTGCCACTACTGCAACTACGCCGAAAAGGTGCCCAGCGTCTGCCCCAAGTGCCAGAGCGAATACATTTACTTCCTCGGCGTCGGCTCGGAGAAAGTCGAAGACCAGCTGCACGCCGCCTTTCCCGAGGCGCGCATCGCCCGTCTGGACCGCGATACCGCCACCGGCAAACGCCAGTACGAGAGCATTCTGGATGGCTTCCGCGAAGGCAGCTACGACATCCTGGTGGGTACGCAGATGATCGCCAAGGGGCACGATATCCCCAACGTGACGCTGGTGGGCGTGGTCTCCGCCGATGTCGGCCTGGGCATCCCGGATTTCCGGGCCGGTGAACGCACCTTCCAGCTTCTCACCCAGGTGGCCGGGCGCGCCGGCCGCGGCAGCCTGCCGGGCATCGTGCTGATCCAGACCATCAATCCGGACCACTATGCCATCCGCATGGCGGCGGCCCAGGATTACCCGGCCTTTTTCCGGAAAGAGCTGACCTTCCGGCGCATGATGCACTACCCGCCCTTCTCCGCCATGGCGAACCTGTTGGTGCGGCACGAACGGCAGGAAATGGCCCTGCGCATGAGCGCGGAACTTGCCAACCACATTACACCGCCTCCCGAAAAGATCCGCATCCTGGGGCCGGCGGAAGCACCTGTGCCGCGGCTCAAGGCGGAGTACCGCTACCAGTTCCTGGTCAAGTCCGCCAGCCGCAAGGCGCTGAACGAACTGCTGCACCGCGTCCGGAATTTCGCGCAGCAAAACAAGTGGGGAGCCGCGGCACTAGTCATCGATGTCGATCCCCTGACGCTCACGTAGGACGGCGCCAAGCTTTAGGGATACATCCGGCTGTAGGCGAGCTGCTGCCGCACATAGTCCCGCGGATAAGAAATCGTCACGCGGGTTACCCGGCCCCTCGGCCCGAAGGCGGCGGTGAGGTCGGCGTTGATGCCGGCCCAATAGGCCGGCAGGTTCAGCCTTTGGTAGCGCGCCACCACCTGGTCGCGCAGCTTCGGGTCGAAGTGCACGCCATACCGGTCGATCAGGGCCTTGATCGCGGCGTAGTCGCCTCGGCCTTGATGCGCATCAGTTCGGCCAGCAGCATGCCCACTCCCTGGTGCATTTTGGCGAAGTCCCGCACCTCGATGTAGGTCTTGCCCCCGCGGTGCGTCCAGGCGATGGCGCCGGTCTTGTCCAGAATGTAATTTGCGATGAGCTGGCGGTCCCGCTGGTGGTCTTCTTCAATGGTGTCGCCCTTGGGAATGCGCCGCAGTTGCGTCAGCATGACCCGCGCGGCGGCATAGTACATGGCCTTGGCCACGTCCGGGTTGGAGATCAGCCCCAGTTCCTTCATCTTGGGGTCCCAGACGCTCCACAGCGCCATCAGGTCCGCGCGCGCCTCTTCGAGCGCCGAGAAGTACTCCTTCAGATAAAACGAAGGCTCCTGCGTCAGCTTAGGGTTCAGCTTGCCGGAGCCGTGGCCGATCACCTCGTGCAAGGCGGTCAGCAGGTCCTCGGCCTCGTCTCCGTACTTCTTGCAGATGGCGATCTCTTCGCTTGAGGCGGCGAACTCTTCGAGCGGACCCGTGCCGGTTGCGTGGTTCAGGGCGCGCGTGCTGCCGGTGAACATGAAACTCTTGGAGCCGTATTTTTCGCGGATTTCGTTTTCGTTGGGCAGGTTGTCGCCGATGGTGTTCACATGGAAATCGCCGGTCTCCACGATCGCCTCCACCGCCTTGGCCAGCGGCGGCTTGACGCCCTGTTTCTTGTATTGCGGCGCCCAGGGCGCGTGCTCCTCGAAATATTGCGCGTTATCGGCCAGCCTGCGCATGCGCGATTCGAGCGATTGATCGGTGATCGTGACGAAACTCTGCGCTGTGCCCTTGGCGGCCCGGGCATCCATGTAGACCTCGATGAAGCCGCTGGCGAAATCCACCGTGGCGTTGTTTTGCACCCAGGCGGCGCCGAATCGCAGCCAGTCCTGCGGGTCGCCCGCCTGGTAGAAGCGGATCAGTTTGGCAATCGCATCCGCCTGCCCCGGCTCGGCATTGGCGCGGGCCTTTTCCAGATATCCGTTGACCTTGCGCAGAAACGCGGCGTACCGCCCCGGCGGGACCCGGCCGTCGGGCGTGCCCGCGCGGTAGACTTCCTCCACCAGGCTGCCGTCCGGGCGCTTCACCAGGCGGGAATTCAGCGGATAGCGCTCGTGGAAATTCTTCAGATCCGCCAGGCTCACGCCGGAGTAGAAATTGTTGGCGCTGGCTTGCAGAATATCCAGGCTGCCGCGGGGGTTCTTGGCCGTGATCAGCGGCTCGAACTGCGGATCGAACAGCGAGGCTCTGAGGTCCCCCAGTTCCTTATCGAGTTCCGCCGGGGACGTGATCGCCGGCGCGCCGTACGGCCGGCCCGCGAAACCGCCGCTGCCGAGCGCCGCTCCGGCGGCTTCCTTGAGCTCCTCGAAGGTGAACTCGGGCAGGAATTTCTGCGCCGTCATGTCGTTGTGATTGCCGCGGTTGGCCCAGAAGAGCTTGGCGAAGTCCGTGATCTTGCGCAGCGCCGCCGGGGAAACGCCCGCGGGGTGGCTCACGATGGCTTCGAGCAGCCGTTTCTGGCGCAGCCCAAAACGCGACGTCTGGTCATAGATGATCGGATCGAGCGCGATGGCCGCCTGCGTCAGCCAGTAAGCCAAGGCTTGCTGGCGGGCCGGGAGCGCCTGAAAGCTCTCCGCTTCCAGTTGCAGGAAGCCGGTCGAGCCCACGCGATCCACCAGCGCGCCGCCCGGCTTCTGGGCCGCGGCGGCGAAACACAAAAGGATTCCGGTCAGCAGGGCGCGTTGGAAGCTCACGAAAACTCCTCAAGGGTATGGTAGACCACGGCCCGCACCTCCGCGAGGCACAGGGCGTCCATCGACTGTGCGCGCGCCGGCGTGGAAACCACACGCACGCGGGAGCCGCGCGGCGCCCACACCGCCGGATCCGTCGGCCCGAACAAGGCCACCACCGGCGCGCCCGCGGAGGCGGCCAGGTGCGTGATGCCTGAATCGTTGCCGATATACAGCCGCGCCGAAGCCAGCCAGCAGGCCAGCTCGTAGAGATTGTCGAACCGCATCGCGCCTTCGAGCCCCTCTTCCGGGCCGGCGCACCAGCGCACCGGGAGGCGCGCTTCGAGATCCCGCGCCAGTTGGCGGAACCGTTCGATCGGCCAGTTCTTCTTTCGGCCTCCGGAGAACGGGTGGATCACCACGAAATCGCCTCGTGCCGCCGGGCGGGGGCAGGCGATGCGCGGAATGCCGTCGCTTTCGCACTGGGCCAGCGCCCGCGCCTGCTCCAGGTAGAAATCCGCCACGTGCGTGGTGCCGCCCGCCTCCGGAAACGCCGGCAGGAAGGTGAATGGCAGCCCCAGCGAACAAACCAGTTCCCGGAACTCCTGGCGCCTGGTCCCGTACCAGGAGACGATCGAGTCGAACGCCCGCAATTCCTCCACCAGGCGCGGATTCATCTCTGTAACGCCCAGCAGGTCGAGACCCGTGGCCGCGATCGAGCGGGTGCGGTCGGCAAACCGGATCAGAGGCAGGTTCGCCGCCGGCGCCCAGATTTCCAGGTAATCCGCACGCAGGCACTCCATGGCCGGCAGGCAAACGATCAGGTCGCCGATGGCGCCCGGGCGGATGAGGAGACGTCTGTGCATTCTCCCTATTGTTGACAGACTTTGTCGGAATGATAGAATGAAAATGATCTCAAGCCGGAACTAATCCCTTTCGATCCAAGAAGTTGAGAAGCTTGAATCCGCATGGCCCGGTTCCTAATCTCAAAAGGGTAGCCTGATGGCGCACGTCTTCCCGATCCCCAACGCGGTTCGTCCGCCGGCAACGGACTTGTTGTCCGTTATCGGCAATACCCCGTTGCTGCGCCTGGAGCGCGTCGCGCGAGACTTTCCGGGGATCAAAATCTACGCCAAGGCCGAATATTTCAACCCAGGCGGGTCTGTGAAAGACCGCCCCGCGCTCAACATGATCCTGGACGGGGAGCGTTCCGGGAAGCTGAACCCCAGCCGCACGATTCTGGATGCCACCAGCGGAAATACAGGCATCGCCTATGCCATGATCGGGGCGGCGCGCGGCTACAAGGTGAAACTCTGCATCCCGGCGAACGCCTCCATCGAACGCAAGCGCATTCTGAAGGCGTACGGCGCGGAGATGGTCTTCAGCGATCCCGGGGAAGGCTCCGACGGGGCCATCCGCCTGTGCCGCAAAATCTATGAGGCCGATCCCGACGCCTACTTCTATCCGGACCAGTACAACAACCCGGCCAACTGGAAAGCCCACTTCGAGACTACCGGACCGGAGATTATCGAGCAGACCGGCGGGCGGCTGACGCACTTCGTGGCGGCCATGGGCACCAGCGGAACTTTCGTCGGCGTTACCCGGCGCCTGCGCCGCGACGCGCCGCACGTGCAATGCTACTCCGCGCAGCCCTCCAGCAGCTTTCACGGCCTGGAAGGTCTCAAGCACATGCCCACGGCCATCGTGCCGGGCATCTACGACCCGGAGCTGGCCGACCGCAACCTGTGGGTAGACACCGAAGAGTCCTACCGCATGGTCCGCCGCCTGGCGCGCGAGGAGGGATTGCTGGTGGGTATCTCATCGGGCTGCAACGTGCTTTCGGCGCTCGAAATCGCGCGGGAGTTGCGGGACGACGGGCGCACGGGCATGGTCGTCACCGTGCTGTGCGACAGCGCCGATAAATATCTGAGCGAGCATTTCTGGGATGAAGCATGATTCGAATTGAACCCCAACCCTGGCAGGAAATGGTGGCGCACGCCAAAGCAACGTATCCGAACGAGTGCTGCGGCGCCATGCTGGGTTCCATCCAGGAAGGAAAGAAGGTGGTGCGGGTGGCGCTGCCGCTGCGGAATTCCTACGAGGGGCGGCAGGAGACCCGCTACGAATTGCGTCCCGAGGACCTGTTACAGGCCGACCGCGAGGCGCGCAGCCACCAGATGGATCTGGTGGGCATCTATCACTCGCACCCGGACTGCGACGCCTATTTTTCCGAGACCGATTTGAAGAATTCCTGCCCGTGGTATTCTTTCGTGGTCCTCTCCGTTTACCAGCGGGAGTTCGACCATGCCAACAGTTGGCTGCCGAACATGGACCAGACCGCCGCGGAGAAGGAGGAACTGATTTACTGATATGCCTAAGGTCTTAATTCCCACACCCTTGCGCCAGTATGCCGGCCAGCAGGATGCGGTCGAGCTGAGCGGCTCCACGGTGGGGGAGGTGCTGAGCGCGCTCACGGCGCAGTTCCAGGATCTCCGCCGCCAGTTGTACAACGACGAAGGCCGCCTGCGCAGTTTCGTCAACGTGTACCTGAACGACGAGGATATCCGCTACCTCAGCAAGGAAGCCACGCCCGTCAAGCAGGGCGACACGCTTTCGATCGTGCCCAGCATCGCCGGCGGCGCCGTGGCGTCTCCTCCGCAACCAGCCGCCCTGAACAAAGACGAGGTGCTGCGCTACAGCCGCCACCTCATCATGCCGGAAGTCGGCATGGATGGCCAGCTCAAACTCAAGAGCGCCAAGGTGCTGCTGGTGGGCGCCGGCGGGTTGGGCGCGCCGCTGGGCCTGTACCTGGCCGCCGCCGGCGTGGGCCGCATCGGCATCGTGGATTTCGACGTGGTGGACTACACCAACCTGCAACGCCAGGTGATCCACGGAACCAGCGATGTGGGCCGCAAGAAACTGGACTCCGCCGCGGACCGCATGAAGGAGATCAATCCCCACATCACCATCGACAAGCACGAGGCGGCGCTTTCCAGCGAGAACGCCCTGGACATCCTCAAAGATTACGACATGGTGATCGACGGGACGGACAACTTTCCCACCCGCTATCTGGTGAACGACGCCTGTGTGCTGCTGGGCAAGCCGAACGTCTACGGCTCCATCTTCCGCTTCGAGGGGCAGGCCACCGTGTTCGCCTACGAGGGCGGCCCCTGCTACCGCTGCCTGTATCCGGAACCGCCACCCCCGGGCCTGGTTCCGAGCTGCGCCGAAGGCGGCGTGCTGGGGATTCTTCCGGGCACCATCGGCCTGATCCAGGCCACCGAGGCCGTGAAGCTGATTCTGGGCGTGGGCGAGCCGCTGGTGGGCCGCCTGCTGCTGTACGACGCCCTGGCCATGCGGTTCCGCGAATTGAAGCTCCGCAAGAACTCCGAGTGCCCGGTGTGCGGCGAGCACCGCACCATCACGAAGCTGATCGACTATCACCAGTTCTGCGGCGTGCCGCGGCAGCCTGCCGAGCCCGCGCCGCAAGCCAACGAGTGGGAGATCGATGTAGTGCAGGTCAAAGCCCGCATGGATCGCGGGGATCAATTCGTGCTCATTGACGTCCGCGAGCCGCATGAGTACAGGATCTGCAACATTCCGCACGCACAGTTGATTCCGCTCGGCGAGCTTCCCAAGCGTGTCAAGGAACTGAACAGCGCCGACGACATTGTGGTGCACTGCAAGAGCGGCATGCGCAGCGCGCGCGCCGTGGAGTTTCTCAAGCAGGCCGGTTTCCGCAAAGTAAAGAACATGAAAGGCGGCATCCTGGCCTGGAGCGATAAGGTCGATCCCAGCGTCCCGAAGTACTAACCCGGGAAGGTGTGAACCATTCCGAAAATCCGCTCCCTGGCAGCCGGGGCTCGGCAGGCGCGTTGCTGAGCCGCGATTTCGGACCAGCCGTTGCGTTCCTGCTCCTGTTTGCGGGGCTGGCTTTGGGCGCTGACGACCATTGCTCAGTCACCGGCCGCGTGGTGAGCGCGGCCACCGGCGAGCCGGTGCGCAAGGTGCAGGTGATCCTCCGCCCGGCGGACCCGCGCACGGCCCGCTCCGTGCCGCTTGGGGCCGTCACCGATGCGAGCGGCGGTTTCTCCCTTCCGGACCTGGAGCCCGGCCAGTATCGCCTGTTTGCCGAGCGGGCCGGCTTCGTCTCCGGCGAGTACGGCGCGCGGCGCCCCTCCCGCTCCGGCACGCCCATCACGCTACTTCCCGGCCAGGACCTCACCGGCGTGGAAGTCCGTCTCACCCCCCAGGGCGTGATCACCGGGCGCGTGCAGGATGAAGACGGCGACGCCGTAGCCAACGCCATGGTGCAAGTCCTGCGCTACACCTACGCCCAGGGCAAGCGGCAGTTGACTCCGGGCATGTCCGCGGCCACCAACGACCTGGGCGAATACCGCCTGTACGGCATTTCCCCCGGCCGCTACTACGTGGCAGCCACGGCCCGCGGCGCCTTGTGGAGCGGTCTGTACCGCAGCCCGGCCTCCGCCCAGGAAGAAATCTACGCGCCGACGTTTTACCCCAGCACGGCCGACGCGGCTTCGGCGGTGCCCCTGGATGTGGCCGCCGGCGCCCAGCTTCAGGGCATCGACCTGACGCTGGCGCGGGTGCGCACCGTCACCATCAGCGGCAAGGTGGTGAACGCCGCCGGAGGGGCTGCCCCCAGCAACCCCATGGTATTCCTCGTGCCCCAGCAGTCCGCCTTCCAGCCTGGCCGCTATTCGACTTCCGTGCAGGATCCGCAAGGCCGGTTCGTGCTGCGCGGTGTGCCACCGGGCCGCTATGTCGCGGCGGTCGAGTCGTGGAGCGGCGGCCAGCGATTCATGGCCCGGCAGCCTCTGGAAGTGGGCAATGCCGACGTCGAGGGCGTCACGCTGACCATCCTGCCGGGAGTCAACGTCGCCGGGCGGCTGCGCATCGACGGGCCGGGCCACATCGACCTGACCAAAGTGCGCGTTTTTCTGCACCCGGAGTCGGTGGGCCTCCTGAACATGGGGACCCCCTCGGCGCAGGTACAGGAGGACGGCTCGTTTCTGCTTAGCAACGTGGGGCCCGACGAATACTCGGTCGGAGTGGCGGGCGCCCCGGACGACTGCTATCTGAAGTCGGTGAAGGCGAACCAGCAGGAGATCGTCGATGGCGCCGTGGATCTTAGCACGGGCGCCGGCGTGAACCTCCAGGTAACGCTCAGCTCGGCTGGCGGCGGCATCGACGGGGTGGTGCTGAGCGGTACCCAACAGGCCGCTGGCGCCCGCGTTGTCCTGGTCCCGGAAAAGAGCCGCCGGGCCCGTACGGACCTGTACAAGACGGCGACGACCGATCAGCGCGGGAACTTCGTCCTGCGCGGCATCGCGCCGGGAGACTACCAGCTATACGCCTGGGAGGATGTGGACGAGGGAGCCTGGTACGATCCGGATTTCCTGGCCCGCTTCGATCACCAGGCGCAGTCCGTCGCCATCGAAGAGACCAGCCGCGAGGGCTTGCAGCTACAGGTGATTGCGGCTAACTGACGGGAAGAATTATTCCTCCTCGTCGCTCGCTACCTTCAGCACGGCGAGGAAGGCTTCCTGCGGGATCTCCACGCGGCCCACGCGCTTCATGCGCTTCTTGCCCTCTTTCTGCTTTTCGAGGAGCTTGCGCTTGCGCGTGATATCGCCGCCGTAGCACTTGGCCAGCACGTTTTTGCGCATGGCGGGGATGTTTTCGCGCGCGATTCCCTTGTTGCCGATGGCCGCCTGCAGCGCCACTTCGAACATCTGCCGGGGAATCAGCTTACGCATGCGCTCGATCAGCGTTTTGCCGCGCTCGTAGGCGAAATCCTTGTGCACGATGATGGAGAGCGCGTCCACCGGCTCGCCCGCCACCAGCACGTCCAGTTTGACCATGGGCGAGATCCGGTAGCCCGCCAGGTGGTAGTCGAGCGACGCATAGCCGCGGGAGGCGGACTTCAGACGGTCGTAGAAGTCCAGTACGATCTCGTTCAGCGGCAGTTCGTAGAGCAGCAGCACGCGCCCGCCGCCAAGGTATTCGAACTTCTTCTGCACCCCGCGCTTCTCTTCGAGCAGCTTGAGAATGCCCCCCAAATACTCCTCGCGCGTGATCACGGTGGCGTCGATGATGGGCTCTTCCACCTGCTTGATGCCGGCCGGATCGGGGAACTTGGTGGGATTGTCGACCTCGATCAGTTCTCCGGCGGTGGTGGTTACGCGATAGCGCACGCCCGGCGCCGTGGTGATCAGGTCGATGTTGAATTCGCGCTCCAACCGTTCCTGCACGATCTCCAGGTGCAGCAGCCCCAGGAATCCACACCGGAAACCGAAGCCCAACGCGACCGAGTGCTCCGGCTCGAAGTTGAAGGCGCTGTCGTTGAGCCGCAGTTTTTCGAGCGCGTCGCGCAGCAGGCCGTGCTCGTGCGATTCCACCGGATACAGGCCCGCGAACACCATGGGCTTGATCTCCTCGAAGCCCGGCAGCGGCCCGGAGGCGGGGTCCTCGTGGCTGATGACCGTATCGCCGATCTTGGCGTCGGAGACGTTCTTGATGTTGGCGAACAGGAAGCCCACTTCGCCGGCCGAAAGCTCCTCGCACGGAATCGCTTTGGGCGACTGGTAACCCAGGCCTTCCACTTCGTAGACCTGGCTGCTGGTCCACAAGCGGATCTTCTGGCCGACGCGCAGCCTTCCTTCGACCACGCGGGCGAGGATAATCACGCCGCGGTACGGGTCGAACCAGGAGTCGAAAATCAGCGCGCGCAGCGGCGCTTCCGGCGAGCCTTTGGGCGGCGGCACCAGCATCACGATGGCTTCCAGGATGTCGTGGATGCCGATGCCCTGTTTCGCGCTCGCCAGGATCGCGTCCCGCGCATCCAGCCCGATCACGGATTCGATCTGCTCGCGCATGCGCTCCGGCTCGGCCGCCGGCAAATCGATTTTGTTGATGACCGGGATGATCTCCAGGTTGTGATGCAGCGCCAGGTACGTGTTGGCCAGTGTCTGCGCCTCCACCCCCTGCGAGGCGTCCACCACCAGCAGCGCGCCTTCGCAAGCTTGCAGGCTGCGCGAAACCTCGTAGGAGAAATCCACGTGCCCCGGTGTGTCGATCAGGTTCAGTTGATAGAGATGGCCGTCATCCGCCTGGTAGTTCAGACGCACGGCGTGCGCCTTGATGGTGATGCCGCGTTCCCGCTCCAGGTCCATGGAATCCAGGACCTGCTCCATCATCTCGCGCTGCGACAACGCGCCGGTCGTTTCCAGAAGCCTGTCCGCCAGCGTGGACTTGCCATGGTCGATATGCGCGATGATAGAGAAGTTGCGGATGAATTCACGGTCCATGCGGTATGATGATGCCGTAGGGGGTGGGGGGTCGCACCCGCTGTCCTATTATCCCATATGTCCTACAACAACATCCGGCTGGAAGTGGAAGACGGCGTGGCCCTCGTCACCCTCAACCGGCCGGAGAAGCTGAACGCGCTCAACGCGGAGACGGTGGGAGAGTTGAGCCGCGCCTTTGACGAAGTTGCGGATTCTCCGCAGGTGCGCGGCCTGATCCTGACAGGGGCCGGAGAAAAGGCCTTCGTGGCCGGGGCCGATATCCGCGAACTGGCTGCGCTGGTCCCCGCGGAGGCGCAACGCTATGCCGCGCGCGGGCAGAAAGTGTTTCGCCGCCTGGAAGAGATGCCCAAACCCTCGGTGGCCGCCATCAACGGCTATGCCCTGGGCGGCGGATTGGAACTGGCCATGGCCTGCACCGTGCGTGTAGCTTCCTCGCAGGCGCGCCTGGGCCAGCCGGAAGTGAAGTTGGGTATCCTGCCGGGCTACGGCGGCACGCAGCGCCTGCCACGCCTGGTCGGCCGCGGCCGCGCCCTGGACCTGCTGCTCTCCGGAGAGCCCATCGATGCCGCCGAGGCCCATCGCATCGGCCTGGTGAATTACGTGGTGCCGCCGGCCGACCTGTTGTCCTTCTGCCGCCAGTGGCTCCGGAAAGTGCTGGCCAACGCGCCTCTGGCCGTGGCCCTGGCTATGGAAGCCGTGGATGCCGGCCTGGACGCCGGACTGGAGCAAGGGCTGCGCCTGGAAGCGGCGGCATTCGGCGTAGCCACGGCCACCGAGGACCGCCGCGAAGGCATGCAGGCGTTCCTGGAAAAGCGCAAGCCCGCATTTGCGGGAAAATGAAGAGACATGTCCAGCCGAGTCATCGAAGGTCAGCTTAGCGCCACCGGGCTCAAGTTCGCCGTGATTGTAAGCCGCTTCAACAGCTTTGTGACCGAGCGGCTGTTGGGCGGCGCGCTGGATGCGCTTACGCGCACGGGGTGCAATCCGGACGAGATCGAGATCGTCCGCGTGCCGGGCTCCTGGGAATTGCCGGTGGTGGCGCGCGAAGTGGCCCGCCAGCGCCGGCACGACGCCATCATCTGCCTGAGCGCGGTCATCCGCGGGGATACGCCGCACTTCGATTACGTGGCCGGCGAAGCCGCCAAAGGTCTGGGCCAGGTGGCCCTCGAGACCGGCGTCCCGGTCTCGTTCGGCGTCCTGACCACCAATACGCTGGAGCAGGCCATCGACCGGGCGGGCGCCAAGGGCGGCAACAAGGGCTTCGATGCGGCCATGTCGGCCATCGAAACGGCCAACCTGCTGCGCCGTCTGCGGGAACCTTCGGCCTGATGCCGTCCCGCCGCCGTTCCCGCCAGCAGGCCCTGCAGATCCTCTTCCTTTGGGATTTCCGCAAGCAGCCCATGGAGGATGCCCTCAACGCGTATTTCGATACCCTGACCGCGGAAGAAGGCCGCCCCAAGCTGCCGCGCGACCCGTTCCTTTTGGAACTGGTGCAGGGCGCCGTGGAGCACCTGGCCGAGATCGACCACCGCATCTCCCGCCACGCTGAGCACTGGCGCATCGAGCGCATGCCCGCGGTGGACCGCAACATTCTGCGCCTGGCGGTTTACGAGATGATGCACGCGGACACCCCGGCCGCCGTGGTGATCGACGAGGCCCTCGAACTGGCGCGCAAATATTCCAACGAAGAGTCCGTGCAGTTCGTGAACGGCGTGCTGGACGCGGTGCGCCGCGAGTTGGACACGGAGAAGACGGCCTCGCCGCCCGGCCCTGCCTGAGCCGGCAGTGTTACCGCACTACGGCCTTTTCGACCGCCTCGTTGTCGTAGTCGTCTGCAACCCGGACCGCCAGGGTGTGCTCTCCCGGGGACACCTGGCCCAGTGTCAGTTCGTAGTCTTCTTCGAGCGAATCAGAGAGCAGCGAGACCGGCGCCGCCACGGTCCAGTCCCCGCCGTCGAGCGAGTACTCGGCGCGCTTGATGTCGTTCAGCGCATCCGTGGCTTTCCAGCGGGCGGTGAGCCGGCCGCCGGACACCGCGGCCGTGAGCCCGCTGATCCGCGGCGGCGTGTTGTCGATCAGGAACAACTCGCTGTCGGCGCTCGCCGAGAGCGCCTCGGCGGGCGGATTGCTGGGCAGGTCCGAGGCCTTCACGCGCAGGCGGTATTCGCCATCCGGAAGAGCCGTCGAATCCCAGGTGAAATGCTTGTCCCGCACCTTGTCTTTGAGCAGCTTCCACTGGCTTTCGTGCTCGCCGCGGATCTCCACGGTGTAGATCAGGCTGTCGCCGTTCTCGTCGGAAGCCATCCAGCGCGCCCCGATGAATCCCTTGGCGTACTGCATGGCGGGCGTGGTGGTGGTATCCAGCGAGACCGAAATTCCGGAACTCTGGCTGCGTTTGCCCATAGGCGGCAGCGTCAGGGTCTGAGAGGGCGTAAGCACCAGGGCCGGTGTGGGGAACTTGTAGTTGGCCGGTGTGATCTCCACCAGTTCGACCCGCGGCGGAACGTTCTTCGGCAGGTAGGCCACGTCCACCGATTCCAGTTGCGGAGACGTTCCGCCGCCAGCCTTCAGGACGGCTTTCCACTGGAGGAAGCGCGAGGCCGGCGAACTCACACGCGCTCCCTTGGGCGAGGTAATCGCCGCGCTCCAGGGGCTCCAGTTTTTCCGTGGCTGGTCCAGGTTCCCGCTGCGCGCGTACAGCGACACCGAACCGCTCCCGGCAATGGCCTCGAAGCTGAGCCGGCCCCACAGCGAATACATGCCCGCGTCGAAGACGTCGCTCTCGATGGATCCCTCCGGCTCGATGCCAGGGCCGATTTCGTACACCTTGCCGATGTTCCCGGTGGCCGCCAGCAACCGGCCGCCGGGCGCCGCGTACAGGGCCGTGATCTGCGTGGGCGGCGCATTCAGCAGCGCCGTGTACAGGGTGTCGGACTCGATGCGATAGACGTATCCCTTGTTGCCGGAGCCCAGCAGAATCTTGCCCGCCGCATCGAAGCCAATGGTGTAGATGATGTCCTGCGCGTGGTTCCACAGGCGCTGCGGGCGCCCGGAGGGGTCGATGCGGTAAACTTCGCTGCCGCCGGAGACCGAGGGCGCACCGCCGGAACTCATCGGCGCCGGCGCCGGTGCGGGCCGCAGCGAAGTCTGGGGTGCCGCGCCCCCCAGAGGCGGCGCCGGGACCGGCGCGGGAGCCAGCGACGGGCCTACCGAAGAGCCGGCCGCGCCCTTGTTCCCCACACCCGCAGCGTACACGGTGCGGTCGTTGGCCACCGCCACCGCTGTCACTTCTTTCTTGGCCATCTGGTACAGCACGAAGCCCCGGCCCTCGGGCGAGACCCGCAGCACCAACCCCCCGGGATCCGTGCCCAGGATGAGATTATCCTGGGAATCGACCGCCATCGAACGAACGTGCGTCTCGTCGGTCTGAAAGAGCAGGCTGCCTTGCCCGGCGGCCGTCACGCGGTAGACCTGGCCCGGATCGCCGGTCGCCACCAGCAGATCGCCCTTCGAGTCGACGGCCAGCGCCCAGATGTATTTGGCCCTGGGGGTGAAGAACACTTCGGGCTTGCCGTTGGATCCCACGCGGTATACCTTGCCGTCGGGCGCCGTGCCCACGTACACGCGATCCTGCCGGTCGATGGCGATGGCGTGCACCTCCAGCCCGTCCAGTTCGGCCAGGGTTTTCTTTTCCCCCCTGGCGCTCACCCGGAACAGCTTGGCTCCCGGCCCACCCCCCGCGTAGAGATTCCCCTTGGAATCCTGCGCCACGGCCCACAGGTAGGAGGCGCCGCTGTCGAAGACCTCCCGGAAGCGGGGCGCCAGCGTGAGCAGCCCGTCGCTCCGCACGGAAAGGCCCCGAATCACGCCTTTCTCGAAATCCGCGTAGTCGGACTGGCTCCACACCCGGGTTTGCCCCGCCCAGCCCGGCGCTGCCGCCAGCAACAGCAGGATTCGGCACAGCCGGTGCGGCGCACGGCCGGAAGGACGCGGGAAATCAATGACTCGCATTTTGCTTGGCGTAGATTCCTGTCTGGAGTTACTTCACGGTGATCTTGAGCGTGTAGCTGCCGGAGATGACGTAATCGAACGGGATGGCCATCTGCTCGGAGACGCTGTCCGCGGAGGTGACCAGCGCCCGGCTCGCGGCTCGCCCGGTTTGGAGCACGTTGAGCACCGAGGGCGGTACGCTGGGCAGGGTCTGATCGTCGTAGTAGGCCGTCGGACTGGACTGGAGCAGCGAGACGTACAGCTTGTCGTTGCTGCGCTCCTGATTGATGAGCGAGACGGTCTGGCGCAGATCGATATACCGGTTCAGAACGCCCGCCATATTTTGCATGCGGTTGAGCGTATCGGCATCGCTTAGCACGATGCGATGCTCGCCTCGCGGCAGTCCCACGGGGATCTTGACGGTCAGATCACGCTCGATGCGCTCACCCCGGTAGGGACGCAGGAAAACCTTGATGGGGACATTCTCTCCGGCACGGACTTCCGGGTTGGCCGCCCAGGCGCTTTCGACGCTGGCCACGCGGCGCTCCGGCAGCAGGTCCACGGTCACGCTCACCCGCCTGATGCTGGGCGGATTCACCGCGTTCAGGTACAGCCGGTTGAATTTGTCTCCCCACCATCCCGCCAGCAGCATAGGCGCTGGCATGGGCACCTCTCCGGAGGCTTGCATGGTGGAGAGCGAAATGTTCTGCTGGCCGTTGAGCTCCACCTTACCCGTCAGCCGGTAGGTGGCCTCCTCCATGAATTCGTTCAGCCCGGAGATGGAATTGAACAGCGTGACCATCATGAGGTAGGGAGTCCACTTCTGCTGGACGAAGACGCTGAAGCGGAAGTCCTTCTCACTGCGGACCGCGTTGTTTTCTCCCAGGGAGCGCACTTTGACGACTACCGGGATCATGTTCGATTCCACGCCCAACTGGCCTTCGATGCCGCTGTGGCGGTCCTGGTGCAGCGCGCCCACGATTTCCGTGGCGTTGGCGAACTTGTTGGGCTGGAACTGGGAGGCCAGCGTCATCAACACTTCGCCCTTGCTCATGGGCATATCCACGGGGCCCAGGTTGAAGAAGGGATGTCCAAAGGCCAGGATTCTGCGGCCGTCGTTATAGGTGACCGTGCCCAACCCCGTGATGCTCATGTCGCCGGACACCAGCACGCCGGCCACGGGGTCTCCCGGCTGCAAAGCATTCTGCCATCCGGGCGCCGGCTTGTTGGTGTAAATGGCCCCGGTGGCCCCGCCTTCGGCGGCGCTGATGCCGAGCTGCTGGAACAGAGGCCCGAACTCGCGCAGCACACCGGGCTCGAAGCCGGAGAAGACCAGCGGCGTCTCGATAGGAGTCATCAGGGGCATCTGGCGCGGCAGGTTCGGAGAGGCGCCTGCCGCCACTGCCTGCGCCAGCAGTTCGCTGGGCACCACCACTTCTCTGCGCGACGCCACCTTGTCCGGCGTGCGTGCGTCCGCCGGGCGGGACTGGTCGAAATCCCTGATCTCCAGCATGTTTTCGATGGGCGTGATGCCGCAGATGGCATCCGGCGAGAAAACGCTGAGGCGCAGGGCCACGGCGCCAATTAGCTTGCCGCCGATGTAGACCGGGCTACCGCTCATCCCACCCGCCACGTTGGTGCGCACCGCCTTGCCGCCCATCTTGGCCAGGATTACATCCTGTTTCGGACCCCAGGCGTTCTTCCAAAGGCCGATGATCTCGATGGGGACCGGCTCCGGTTCAGTGCCCTGGAACACTGTCCAGGCGTAGCCCTTCATGCCGGGCTTCAATTCCGAACTTCGCAAGATTTCCACTTTGCCCGCCCTCGGCCTGTGAGGTCCAGTACCTTCGGCGAGCGCAGGCAGGCATCCAACCGCAAAAAACAGCAGGAGCGCGGCGCATCGGTTTTTCATTGAATCAAACAGCTCCGATAACTTTCATTGTACTATGAGCATAGTGCCGGGCCCGCCGGCTTGTTCCGGCTTCGGCGCGCACTTTCCTCGCCCCTCAGGGTCGCTCCACTATAATGGAGATAACATTCCCATGCACCAGAAATTGACCGAGAGGGTTGTAGACCTGGATCCCCAGGAGACCGCGGAGTGGGTGGATGCTTTGGACCAGGTGTTGGATGAAGCTGGTCCGGACCGCGTCGTATATCTGCTGGAACAACTCAACCAGCGCGCGCGTGGCGCGGGCGTAGATTTGCCGATTCATTTGAACACGCCCTATATCAACACCATCGCGCCTGAAGAGGAGATTCCCTATCCCGGCGACCGGGCCATCGAACGGCGCATCAAGAGCCTCACGCGCTGGAACGCCATGGCCATGGTCGTGCGCCAGAACAAGTACGATCCCGGCATCGGCGGGCACATCTCGACTTACGCCTCTCTGGCCACGCTGCTCGAAGTGGGCTTCAATCATTTCTTCCACGCCCAATACGGCGAAGAGCCCGGCGACCTGCTGTACCTCCAGGGCCATGCCTCCCCCGGCGTCTACGCACGGGCTTTCCTGGAAGGCCGCCTCAGCGAGGAACACCTCAAGAATTTCCGCCACGAACTGCGCGAGCACCCGGGACTTCCCTCGTACCCCCATCCGTGGCTGATGCGGGATTTCTGGCGCTTTCCCACCGTTTCCATGGGTATCGGCCCCATCAACGCCATCTACCAGGCGCGCTTCATGCGCTACCTGGAAAATCGCGGCCTGATCCGCGTCACGCCGCGCAAAGTCTGGGCGTTTCTGGGCGACGGCGAGATGGACGAGCCCGAATCCATGGGTTCGCTCACCCTGGCCGCCCGCGAGAGGCTGGACAATCTCATCTTCGTCATCAACTGCAACCTGCAGCGCCTGGACGGCCCGGTGCGCGGCAACGGCAAGGTGATCCAGGAACTCGAGGCCGCCTTCCGGGGCGCGGGCTGGAACGTGATCAAGGTGATCTGGGGCGGCGATTGGGACGACATCCTGGCCCGGGACAAGACCGGCCTGCTGCAAAAGCGCATGGCCGAAGTGGTGGACGGCGAATACCAGACCTACGTCACCAAGGACGGCGCCTATTTCCGGCAGCACTTCTTCGGCAAGTATCCTGAGTTGCTCGAGCTGGTGGCGCACTTGAGCGACGAGCAACTGATCAAGCTGCGCCGCGGCGGCCACGACCCGCAGAAGGTCTATAACGCTTACAAAGCGGCGGTTGAGCACCCCGTGCGGCCCACGCTCATCCTGGCCAAAACCATTAAGGGCTACGGGCTGGGTGAAGCCGGCGAGGGGCGCAACATCACCCACCAGCAGAAGAAGCTCAACGAGCAGGAAATCGCCCAGTTCCGCTCCCGCTTCGAGATACCCATTCCGGAGGAGGCCGCCCACAACGCCTCGTTCTACCGGCCACCGGCGGATAGCCCGGAGATCGCCTACCTGCATGAGCGGCGGCGCCAGTTGGGCGGCTACATGCCCTACCGGGGGACGCCGGCCAGCAGCATCCAGGCGCCGCCGCTTGAGTACCTGAAGGAGGCGCTCGAGGGCACTAATGGCCGCGAGGTCTCCACCACCATGGGTTTCGTGCGTGTGCTCACCCTGTTGATGAAGCATGCGGAGATCGGCAAGCGGGTGGTGCCGATCATTCCGGATGAAGCCCGCACTTTCGGCATGGAATCCCTTTTCCGCCAGTTCGGCATCTACGCCAGCCAGGGGCAGCTCTACAAACCGCACGACGCGGAGATGTTCCTCTACTACAAGGAATCCAAGGACGGGCAGATCCTGGAGGAAGGCATCACCGAGGCGGGATCCATGGCCTCCTTTACGGCTGCCGGGACGGCGTACGCCAACTACCTGGTGGAGATGGTTCCTTTCTTCGTCTACTACTCGATGTTCGGGTTCCAGCGCGTCGGCGACCTGGTGTGGGCCTTCGCCGATGCACGCGGCAAGGGCTTTCTGATGGGCGGCACCGCCGGGCGCACCACGCTTGCCGGAGAAGGTCTGCAGCACCAGGACGGCCACAGCCCGGTGCTCGCCAGCACGGTACCCACCTGCGCCACCTATGACCCGGCCTACGCCTACGAAATCGCGGTCATCGTCCAGGACGGCATCCGCCGGATGTACCAGGAGCAGGAGGACCGCTTCTACTACCTGACGCTGTACAACGAGAATTACGCCATGCCGCCCATGCCGGAAGGCGTGGCCGAGGGCATCCTGAAGGGCATTTACCGCTTCCAGGCCGCCCCCGGCGGGAATGCCAAAGTCCAACTTTTCGGCAGCGGACCGATTCTGAACGAGGCCTTGCGGGCGCAGCGCATCCTGTCAGAGAAGTTCGAGGTTCCGGCGGACGTCTGGAGCGTTACCAGCTACAACGAACTGCGCCGAGAAGCCTTGCGGGTGGAACGCTGGAACCGCCTGCATCCCGATCAGCCCGCCCGCCAGCCCTACATCCTGGCGGCGCTCGCCGGCGCCGAAGGGCCGATCGTGGCCGCCACCGACTACATGAAAGTGGTCCCCGATCAGTTGGCTCCCTGGCTCGGCGGCCGCATGGAGACCCTGGGAACCGATGGCTTCGGGCGCAGCGACAACCGCGAGTACCTGCGGCGGCACTTCGAAGTGAACGCCGAATCCATCGCCACGGCCGCCCTTTCGCGGCTAGCCCGAGAGGGCAAGTTCAGCGCCAAGAAGATCCAGAAGGCCTTCGCCGACCTCGGCGTGGACGCGGAAAAAATCGACCCCGCCGTCGCCTGACACGATTTCCCTCCGTTTTCCGCGTATGGATGAACGGGAAGGGGATCTGCATGTCGCCGGAGGAAGAAGATCTGATAGCGGTGATCCTGGCGGAAGGGTGCAAGAGTTCTCTTCAGCACAGTTCCGCCGCTATAATGGAGCTATGGCCCGAGGATGGGAAAGTAAGTCGGTCGAGTCCCAGATCGAGTCGGCCGCCAACGAAAGAAAATCCCCTTCTCCCGAAGAACTTGACCCCGCGCAACTCGAACTCCTTCGCAAGAAAGAAACCCTGCTGCTCTCGCGCACCAGGGTGTGCCGGGAACTGGCCACCAGCCAGAACCTGCGTTATCGGGAAGTACTGAAAAAGGCGTTGCGGGACTTGAACGCCATGCTTTCGGATCTGGACCGGGAGTCCCGGTCTATGGCAGCGTCCTGATCGCCCACCGGCTCAGTAGCACAGCGTGCCGCTGCGAGGCTCTTCTTCCGGGTGCGGCAGATAGAGCGTCTTGCAGTGCTCGCAACGGTACACTTCGGCTTCGGGGCCGAATTTTTGCTTGACTTCGTCGCCGAAGAAGTACCAGCGCTTCAGGTGTCCCGCGCAGAGCTTACCCTTCTCGTCTTTCTCGTTGCAGGCGCGCATGCGCGGAAACCGGCGTTTGACCTTGGTGCCGTCGCTGAGGGTGGCGACCAGTTCCGCCACCGGAACAGGCTTGTCGGAAACGGCGTACTTGGGATTTGCCATAGTGCTTCCGCCACAGAGTATACCAGCCAGGCGGGCCTGCTTGATGTGCCCCGAAATTCACACTGTGGCGACGACACCTCACGCCTGGCGCGGGGTCTGGGCAAGAGAGACCGGAAAAGGCGGCGGTTAGCGCGAGGTAGCGGTCCGGACCGTGCCTTGCAACCGCGAGACAATGGGAAGAGTAGAGGTGCGTTTGAGAACCAGGTCGATGTGGATTAGCGCGTTGCTGGCGATACCGGGTGTGTTAGCGGGCGAGAACCCCATGCCCAGTCCGCCGCCGGTACCCGGAAAGGTCGCCATCATTCAGATTCAGGCCGCCATCTTAAGCACCCAGGAAGGCCGCAAAGCGGCCGGAGAGGTGCAGTCTCAGTTCGCCCCGAAGAAGGCGGAACTGGACCAAAAAAAGAATCAGATCGCGCAGTTGCAGGCGCAACTCCAGCAGGGCAGCGCCGCCCTGAGCGACGACGCCAAGACCAAACTGGAGCAGGAGATCGAAGAGAAAACCAAGCAGGTCAACCGGGAGGCCGAGGACGACCAGGCGGACTACAATGAGGCGGTTCGCAAGGCCATGCAAAAAATCGGCGAACGGCTCATGCCGCTGATGACCCGGTACGCCAAGGAAAACGGCTACAGCCTGGTCCTGGACGTCGGCTCGCAACAGTCTCCCGTGGTGTTCGCCTCCGACACGATCGACATTACGGCGCCCGTAGTGGAGCTTTACGACAAGAGCACCGCGGCCCCGGCGGCCCCTACCCCCAAGGCCCCGGCCTCTCCCGCCAAGCCGTAACCTGCCGGTAATTCATTCGTGCTACTCTGAAATATCCACGTGTCGCCGATATGCCGGCTCGTGTGAGCGAAGCCATCATCCTCCGCACTTACCCGATGAAAGAGGCCGACCTAGTGGTCAGCTTTCTGACCCGGGACCAGGGAAAACTGAGGGGAGTGGCAAAGCGGGCGCGCCGGCCTAAGAGCGCCTTCGGAGCGGGTTTGGAAAGACTCTCGCAGGTGAAGATGTCGTATTTTCAGCGCGAAACCAGGGAACTGGTGAATCTGGACTCCTGCGATCTGGTGCATTCCCAATTTGCCCTGACGGCGGATTATGCCGCCGGAGTCGTGCTGGATTATTTCGCGGAGATCACCGAGCAACTGCTGCCGCCCGGTGAGCCGAACGAGCGCTTTTTTCGGCTGCTGGGGGCCATGCTGGATCACCTTCGCTCCCATCAGCCCGGGGCGGTCTGGCGTGCGGCAACGTACTTCAGTCTGTGGGCCGTGCGGCTCTCCGGATTTCTGCCGGATCTGGATGTTTGCCTGGGCTGCGGGAGCTGGCTGGGGGAGCCGCCGAACGCCCGGCGGGCGTTTTTTGCTCGTGTGCAGCCGGGTCTCGTCTGCGAGGACTGCTGCCGGACGCTGCCGCCCGGAGCGAGTTGGGAATTGAGCGCGGATTCCCGGGCGGTGGCCGCGGAGATGCTGCGCACGCCCATCGGACAGCTTTCCGGACGGGACTGGTCGCGGGAGACAGCCGCCGATCTGCGCCACTTCCTGGTGCAGCGGATCGAGACGCAAATCGAGCGCAAGCTGCTGGCCGCGCCCGTGCTGGAAGCCTTATAGAGCATGGATTCGTTTCAGGACATCATCTTCAAACTCAAGAAATACTGGGCCGAGCGGGATTGCATCATCCAGGAGCCCTATGACGTGGAAGTGGGCGCCGGCACCATGACGCCGGAGACCTTCTTGCGGGTGCTGGGCCCCCGGCCCTACCGCGTGGCCTACGTGCAGCCCAGCCGCCGGCCCGCCGACGGACGCTACGGCGAAAACCCCAACCGCCTTTACAAGCATTCGCAGTTGCAGGTCATCCTCAAGCCTCCGCCGGACGACGTCATCGAGCAATATTTGCAGAGCCTGGAGGCCATCGGCATCGACCTGCGCAAGCACGATATCAAGTTCGAAGAGGACAACTGGGAATCGCCCACTCTGGGCGCCTGGGGTATCGGTTGGCAGGTGATGCTGGACGGGCTGGAGATCACCCAATTCACCTACTTCCAGCAGTGCGGCGGCATCGACCTGGACCTGGTGCCGGCCGAACTGACCTACGGCCTGGAACGGCTGACGGCGTTTCTCCAGATGCGCGAGAGCGTGTACGACATCGCCTGGTCCCCGAGCGCCACCTACGCGGATGTGCGCTTCCAGGATGAACTGCAGTATTCGGTCTACAACTTCGAGATGGCCGACGTGCAGGCGCTGTGGACCCTGTTCGGCATCCATGAAGCGGAGGCCGCGCGCCTGCTGGCCGCCTATCCGAAGGCGCCGGACAGGAAGCGCTTCCCGCTGCTGCCCGCCTACGACCAGGTGCTCAAATGCTCGAACCTGTTCAACACCCTGGATTCCCGTGGTGCCATCAGCGTGACCGAGCGCCAGGGCGTGATCCAGCGCGTGCGCAAGCTGGCCGTAGGAGTGGCCCGGGCGTGGGTGGATCAGCAGAACGGGCAGTTCGAGGAGGCGGCCCAGTGAGCCTCCCCTTTCTGCTGGAGATCGGCGCCGAAGAGATTCCCGATTGGATGATTCCGGGCGCGCTCGAAAGTCTGGGCGAGCGCTTCCGCGGCCTCGGCGTCCCGCACGCCGCGCTGCGCCTGGATGCCACGCCGCGGCGCCTGGTTCTCCGGGCGGACGGTCTGGCGGAGCGCCAGGCGGATGCCGAAGAGCGCATCCTGGGGCCTGCCAAAACCGCGCCGGCGAAAGCCGTGGAGGGGTTCGCGCGCAAGCAGGGCGTGCGCCTTGAAGACCTGCGCGTGGAGTCCACGCCCCGGGGCGACTATTACACCTGCATCCGGAAGGTGGAAGGCCGCCGCACGCGCGACATCCTGGCCGAAGCGCTGCCCGGCGTGATCCGCGGCATTGACTTCCCCAAGACCATGTACTGGACCGGGAAGAACGGCCCGCGCTTCATCCGGCCCATTCGCTGGATTGTGGCCTTGCTGGGCGACCAGGTGGTGCCCTTCGAACTGGCCGGCGTGCATTCCGGCGCCGTCACCGCCGGCCACCGCAGGCTGGGCGCCGCCGCCGTGCCGGTCAGCATCTCCGACTACGAGCGGAAGCTGCGCGAAAACTTTGTGATTCTGTCGGCGGAAGAGCGCCGGAAGAAGATCGAGGAGGGCATCCGCGCGCTCCGGGTGACCCTGAAGCGCGATCCCGCGCTGCTCGAAACCCTGGTCTACCTCACCGAATGCCCCACGCCCATTCTGGGCGAGTTCGACGAGCAGTTCCTGGCCCTGCCGGAGGAAGTGCGTATCACCGTGATGCGCCACCACCAGAAGTATTTTTCCGCGGAAGGCCGGCACTTCGTGGCGGTGATGAACACCAACGCCGATCCCGAGGGCCTGGTGCGGCGCGGCAACGAACGGGTGCTGCGCGCGCGCTTCAACGACGCGCGCTTCTTCTGGGAAACGGACCAGAAGAAGAAGCTGTCGGATCGTGTGCCGGACCTGGGGCACGTGACGTTCCAGGAGAAGCTGGGCTCCTACCTGGAAAAGACCGAGCGCGTGGTGGAACTGGTGCGGCAGTTGGGCGGCGGCGAAGCCGCGCTGCGCGCCGCGTGGCTGGCCAAGTGCGACCTGACCACCGAACTGGTGAAGGAATTCACCGAACTGCAAGGCGTGGTGGGCGGCCTGTACGCGCGCGCACAGGGCGAGCCGGAAGCCGTGTGGCAGGCGATCTATGATCATTACCAGCCGGTGAGCATGGAGGACTCCATCCCGCGCAATATCGCCGGGCAACTGGTTTCGATCGCCGACCGGCTGGACACGCTGCGGGGCTGCTTCCGGGTGGGCCTGATTCCCACCGGCTCACGTGACCCGCTGGCTTTGCGTCGTGCGGCACAGGGCATCGTGAAGATTGTGGTGGAGGGCCGGCACCGCCTGGCGCTCCAGGACCTTCTGGGCGGCGACCAGCAACTGGCCGGCTTCCTGGAGGACCGGGTGCGCTTCTACTTCCGTGAGGTGCGCGGCTTCCGCTACGACGAAGTGAATGCCGCTATGGCGGCCGGCTGGAACGACCTCGTGGACCTGGAGGAGCGCCTGCTGCGCATCCAGAAGATCCGGCCCACACCCGACTTCGAACCCCTGGCGGCCAGCTTCAAGCGCGTCAAGAACATTCTCCGCCAGGCCGAGTTTCGGGGCGGCCCGGCGCTCGATAACCGGCTGCTGGAAACCGGCCCGGAGCGGGAGTTGTACGAGGAGATGCAGCGCATTGCGGGCCTGCCCATCGAGAGCGTGATCACCTCGCTGCGCCCCAAGGTGGACCTGTTTTTCGATAAGGTGCTGGTCAATGCCCCGGACGAAAAATTGCGGCTCAACCGCTTGACCTTGCTGCACAATCTGTTGGCGGAGTTTTCCACGATCGCGGATTTTTCGGAAATCGTAACGAATTCATAGGAGAAAGCGATGAAGAAACAAGTCTACTCTTTCGGCAACGGTACGGCCGACGGGGACGGAAAGATGAAGGAAGTGCTCGGCGGCAAAGGCGCCGGGCTGGCGGAAATGTGCCGGGCCAACCTGCCGGTGCCGCCTGGCTTCACGATCTCGACCGAGGTTTGCAATATCTATTTCCAGAACAACAACCAGGTCCCGAACGAAATCGATGCCCAGATGCTGGAGGCCCTGCGGATGCTTGAGCAGCGCATGGGGCAAAAGTTGGGAGACACGGGCAACCCGCTGCTGGTGAGCGTCCGCTCCGGCGCCAAGTTCTCCATGCCGGGCATGATGGACACCATCCTCAACCTGGGCCTGAACGACCAGACGGTGCTGGCCGTGGAAAAGAAGAGCGGCAATCCGCGCTTCGCCTATGACTGCTACCGGCGATTTATCCAGATGTTCGGCAACGTCGTGCTGGATATCGAAAAACACGATTTCGACCAGATTTTCGAGGGCCGCAAGAAGAAGGTCGGGGCGAAATTCGATACCGATCTCACCGCCGACGATCTGAAAGCGGTCATCGCCGACTACAAGAAGCTGGTTCAGAAAAAGACTGGCAAGCCGTTTCCACAGGAAGCCATGCACCAGCTCACTATGGCCCGCGACGCCGTGTTCCGCTCGTGGAATAACGCCCGCGCGATTCACTACCGCAGGATGAACGGGATCCCGGACGACCTGGGCACCGCCGTGAACGTGCAGGCCATGGTGTTCGGCAACCTGGGTGAAACCTCGGCCACCGGCGTGGGCTTCACCCGCAACCCCTCCACCGGCGAGAAGGTCTTCTACGGCGAATTCCTGATCAACGCCCAGGGCGAAGACGTGGTGGCAGGCATTCGCACGCCGCAGCCGATTGCGGCCCTTGAATCCGTGATGCCGGAGGTCTACAACCAGCTTCGCGAGATCACCACCAACCTGGAAAAGCACTACCGGGATGTGCAGGATTTCGAGTTCACCATCCAGGAAGGCAAGCTCTACATGCTGCAAACCCGCAACGGCAAGCGCACCGGTCCCGCGGCGGTGCGGATTGCGGTGGACATGGTGGAGGAAGGGCTCATCAGCAAGAGCGAAGCCGTGCTGCGGGTGGACCCGCAGCAGCTTGATCAACTGCTGCACCCGGTGCTCGATCCGGCTTCCAAGAAGGCGTTGCAGTTGATCGCCAAGGGCCTGCCGGCCTCTCCCGGCGCCGCGGTCGGCACGATCGTCTTTACCGCCGATCATGCGGTAGAGGCATCCAAGAAGGCCCCCGTCATCCTGGTGCGCGCCGAGACCGTGCCGGACGACATTCACGGCATGGAGGTGGCCAAAGGCATTCTGACCTCCCGCGGCGGCATGACCAGCCACGCGGCCGTGGTCGCGCGCGGCATGGGTACCCCGTGCGTGGCCGGCGCCGGAGCTATCGAGGTCAACGAGCATAAGAAGGAAATGACCGTCGCGGTCAACGGCAGGAAGCTGGTGCTGAAGGAAGGCGACTGGTTATCGCTCGACGGCTCGACCGGCGAGGTCTTCGAGGGCCGCGCCAATACTATCGAGGCGGACCCCTCCTCGGGCATCCTGGCCACCTTCATGGGCTGGGCCGACGAGTTCCGCGGCAAGTTCGGCGTGCGCGCCAATGCGGACATCCCCCGCGACGCCAAGGTGGCCCGCCGCTTCGGCGCCGAAGGCATCGGCTTGTGCCGCACCGAGCACATGTTCTTCGCCGAAGACCGCATTCCGCACATGCAGGCCATGATCCTGGCGCGCGATGAGAAGACGCGCCGCAAGGCCCTGGCCAAGCTGCTGCCCATGCAGCGCAAGGATTTCGCCGGCCTGTTCCAGGCCATGGCCGGGTACCCGGTGGTGATCCGCACCCTCGATCCGCCGCTGCACGAGTTCCTTCCCAAGCGCGAGCAACTCATGGTGGACATCGCCAAGTTGCCGGGTGCCGACCTGAAAACGAAGAAGGAAATGGTCTCCCGTTACGAGCGCTTCGGCGCCACCGTGGCGACGCTCAAGAAGGTGCTGCCGGAACTGCTGGCGCGCGTCGAGGAATTGCACGAGTTCAACCCCATGCTGGGCCACCGCGGCTGCCGCCTGGGCATCACCTATCCGGAGATCACCGAGATGCAGGCCCGCGCCATCTTCGAAGCTGCCGTGCAGGTGGCCAGGAAGGGCGTCAAGGTCATTCCGGAAGTCATGATTCCGCTGATCGGCGGAGTGCGGGAGCTGGAGAACCAGAAGAAGATCGTGGTCCAGGTGGCCGAAGAGGTGCTCGGCAAGGCCGGCATGAACGGCATGAAGTACATGGTCGGAACCATGATCGAGATCCCCCGCGCGGCCTTGACCGCCGACGAGGTGGCCCGGGAGGCCGAATTCTTCAGCTTCGGCACCAACGATCTCACCCAGACCACCATGGGGCTCTCCCGCGACGACTACACCAAGTTCCAGATGGACTACGAAAACGCCAAGATCTTCCAGAACGATCCCTTCGCCGTGCTGGACCAGGACGGCGTGGGCAAACTGGTGGGGATGGCGGTGAAATTGGGCCGGGGGGCCCGTCCCGAACTGGAGGTAGGCATCTGCGGCGAGCACGGCGGCGAGCCCAACTCGGTGCAGTTCTGCTACCGCGTGGGCATGAACTACGTCTCCTGCTCCCCCTATCGCGTGCCTATCGCGCGCCTGGCGGCGGCGCAGGCGGCCATCTCGGGCGATAAGTCCGAAGCCATGCGCACGGCCTAGTCCGTCACGGATCATAGCGACGGCGGGCCGTCCGGGAGCGCCAGCAGCAGGTGCTCTTCATCGACGTAACCGCCGTTCACTTGCAGGGCGCGCCGTTCCACGCCAAAAGGTTCGAAGCCCAGGCTGCGATACAAGTGCCGGGCGGACTCCTGGCTGGTGGCCACCGAGAGCCGGATCGCCTGTACTCCCGGCTGCGCGGCGGCGCGCTCCACCAACTGCGCCAGCAGCGCGTGGCCAATTCCCTGGCCGCGGCTCTCCGGCGCTACGAACACGCCCCACACCCAGCCGATATGGCGGCGCTTGGCCCGCCGCTCCCGGTAGAAGCCCGCCATGCCCACTAGCCCGGCTTTCGCAGTTCAAGGCCGTTTTCGGCTCTAGCGCCAGAAAATTCCTTTTGCTTTCAACGTCGCCTCCGCCAAAATTGGCCGAAACAGGCCAGGTGAA
>JAJPJX010000147.1 GCA_021324015.1 Solibacteraceae bacterium
GACACGGAGCCGGCGGCAGCCTGAAGGCGTGTCCGCCGTTCGAGAATCCGCGGCCGCAGAGTTTGGATCACGGACGTTGCAGGATTCATGGTGAGCTTCTCTCAAAAGACCGCTCCCGCACGGTCGCGGCTCGATAGCCAGCCTATGCCTCGTGGAACACCTGGAAGCCGGTCAGGCGGCCCAGGCGTTCGATGCCGGAGGTGTGATCGCCGTAGAATACCACGCGGTGCAGCAGGTCGCGGGTGCCGGGCATGGCCGGGCCGGTGTTCAGCGGCGCGGCCCACTGGGCCAGGAGCTTGTGCGCGTCCGGCACCCGGGTGCGGATCTTGGTGCGGCAGCCGCGTTCGTCCTCTACATTGCCGAGAGCCTCGCCGCCTGAGAGCAGCATGCGGCCGGCTCCGGCGAAGCGGGCCACCGTCATCGCGCCGCCGGCGGGCGCCAGCACCTGCATGGAGACGCCTTTGTGGTCCTCCAGGTGGGTGCGCACGGCGTAGGGGAAGGATTCTCCACCCACTCCGCGGAGCCGCGTGGCCGAAACGCAGTGGGCGTGAATGACCTCGTTGCGGCTGGTATCGAACACCGGGTCGGAGACGAAGCCGGGTACCCCGGAGAAGGAAGTCACCAGGAGTTGGGTCATGGCGGAATCCAGGTCGCACTCGCACACGCCGTACATGCCCGCGTCGTTGAGCCGGGAAAACGCCACGCAGGGGTAGGCGGGAAGTTCGCCGCGGCCGAAGCCTCCCAGGCAATCGATGGCGATGGCGTTGGCCTGCTCCCGGCGCATCACTTCTTCGATGGCCAGGTACAGGCGGAACGAATTCACGATCTCCTCCGGGGAGGGCTCGACCACGCGGACCGCGCCCTGGATGAAGGCCTCCGCCTGGCGGCGCGCCGGTTCCACCGGTACGGCATCATAGGCGGCTTTGAGGTCCAGGTAGGTGGGGTAGGCAAAAGACGTGCCAAACGCGCGGGTGTAGTCCTCGGCGGCGGGACGCGCCGCGGGCGGGGAGACCAGCAGAACCTTGCTGTACCGCAGGTGGTGGATAGCGCCGAACAGGGCGAGGTACGGTTCCAGTTCGCCGAAATCGCTGCTGGCGATCAACTCCAGACAGGCGCCGCGCTGCACGAAGGCGGCGGCATGCGTCCAGTCGTGGCCGGCGTAGGGCTGGGAGAACATCACGGCGGGGCGCTTGGATTCGACCAGCGTCTTCAGCATGGGATAGACGATGGTGACCATGTTGAAGGCCAGGATCACGTCGCCATCCCCCGACTGCTCCAGCCAGGCCGCCATCTCGGCGGGCGTGCGCACCATCTCTCCGCCGGTGAAGCGCACGCGGCCGGGGTACTTGCGCTCGATTTCGGCAAGTCTGGCTTCCACGGCGGCGCGGTCCTGCTCCAGGTCTGCATCGGGCCGGGGCCAGCCCGGGCGGCCGCCGAGATAGACTTTTTTCACCACCGCGGGACCTGCCCAGGGGGAAATCGCGGAGTTGCCGGCTTCCAGCAAGGACAGCGGCGCCAGTGCGCTCGCGGAGGTCAGCAGGAACCGCCGCCTCGTGAGCAAAACCCTCTCGCTCGACATCACGCCTCCCGCGCAGTTTCAGACTATATAGCCTGAAATGCTGCTACAGCCGAGTATACCTTGCTGGAAAGGAGGTACGGCGGTTGCATTGGGCTGGCGCGCATGATGAGATGAGTGATCCGTCTTATGATGAGCTCGCCGGCCGCCACCCGCACCCCGTTGTCGCGCGCCCAGTGGATCGCGCTGCTGCTGCTGGTGTTCTCGGTGTTCATCAACTACGTGGACCGCGGGAATCTTTCGGTGGCGGCGCCGCCGCTCAAGACCGAACTGGACCTTTCTCCCGAACAACTGGGGCTGCTGCTCTCCGGTTTTTTCTGGACCTACGCGGCTTTTCAGTTGTTCGGCCTGGCGGGCTGGCTGGTGGACCGCTTCGACGCCGGCCTGGTCTACGCCATCGGCTACCTGCTATGGTCCGGGGCCACGGCCGCCACAGGGCTGGTGCGCGGATTCGTGGCCCTGTTTGCGCTGCGGCTGATCCTGGGGATGGGCGAATCGGTAGCCTATCCGGCCTACTCCAAGCTGCTCTCCGGACATTTTCCGGAGCATCACCGCGGCTTGGCCAACGCCTTGATCGACATGGGTTCCAAACTTGGCCCGGCGCTGGGCACGCTAATGGGCGGGGTGCTGATTGCGCGTTTCGGCTGGCGGCCGTTCTTCATCGTGCTGGGGCTGGTGAGCCTGGCGTGGCTGGCGCCCTGGATGCGCTGGATGCCGCGCGGGCAGGGCGCCGCGGCGACACATCCGCACGGCGGTCCCTCGATCGGCCAGATCCTGCGGCACCGCTCCGCCTGGGGCACCTTCGGGGGCCTGTTCTGCGGCAACTACGTGTGGTATTTCCTGCTCACCTGGCTGCCTTCGTACATGGTGATGGAGCGGCACTTCTCCATGGACAAGATGGCCGCTTTCGGCTCGATCGCCTACCTGGCCATAGGCCTTTCGGCGGCCTTCAACGGCTGGCTTTCGGACCGCTGGATCGCCGCCGGAGGTACGCCCACTCGGGTACGGAAGACCTTCACCAGCTTGGGGCTGAGTCTGGCCACCATCATCCTGCCGGTGGCCATGGTGAAGAGCGAATCACTGGCGATGTGGCTGTTGATGGCCGGGTGCGTGGGCTTCGGCCTGTTCTCCTCGAACCACTGGGCCATCACGCAGACGCTTTCCGGCCCGGTGGCCGCCGGCCGCTGGACCAGTTTGCAGAACGGGGTCGGGAACCTGGCCGGGGTAACGGCGCCCTGGCTCACGGGCCTGGTGGTGGCGCGCACCGGATCGTTCCTGCTGGCTTTCGGCGTGGCCGCGGCGGTCTCGCTGGCGGGCGCGTGCTTCTACTTGTTCGTGATCGGCCCGGTGCGCGAAGTCCGCTGGGACGAGTAGCATTCTGCGACAATAGCAACAGTTTGCCAGCATGAAACCACAGATCGCCCTTCTGGCACTGGTTGCCGTGCCTGCGGCCGCGCTTGCGGCTCCCGACGCGGAACTCGAGTCCACCATCGCCGTCATCCGCTCCGCCGTACAGCCGGATGAGGCCATGCAATATATGCGGCAGGTGTACGCCACCGACCGCTGGTTCACGTTCCCGAAATTCCAGGAGACCGCCCAATATGTGAAGCGCACGATGGAGCAGATCGGGCTGAAGAACGCCCAGGTGGTGCGGCCGCCGGCCGACGGCGTGACGCAGTTCGGCTACTGGACGATGCCGCTGGCCTGGGACGCCGCCGACGCGCGGCTGGAACTAATGGGCGAGGGGATTCCGCCCGAATTCCGCGTGCTGGCCGACTACCGCAAGATTCCCGCCTCGCTGGTGATGTGGAGCGGGCCGACGCCGCCCGGCGGCATCACCGCGGACCTGGTGGAACTCAAAAGCGAGCGCGCCGAGGACATTCTGAAAATGGACCTCAAGGGCAAGCTGGTGCTTACGCGGCAGAATCCGGCGGGCATCAAGTGGGCGCTGGCCCGCGCAGGGGCGCTGGGCGCGGTAAACACCTCCACCGAGAACCGCGCCTTACAGGACGGGCACCAGTGGATCAACTCCTGGGGCGATAACGGCTGGGGATTCCTCAAGGGCAACACGCCGCTGGTGGGGTTTTCCATCTCGCCGCGGCAGGCCGCGTTCGTGCGCGCCCGGCTGGCCGCATCCGGCGCCGTGAAGGTGAAGGCGATCGCGCGGACGCGGTACTACCCGGGCACCTACGACTATGCCACCGGGGTGATTCCGGGCGCTGGCTCTGGGGAGGAGGTGCTGACACTCGGCCACACCTCCGAGCAGGGCGCCCAGGATAACGCCACCGGCGTGGCCGCCATGCTGGAGGGCATGGCTGCGCTTGAGCGCCTGATCACGGCGGGCAAGCTGCCGCGCCCGCGGCGCACCATCCGCCTGTTGGCCATGGGGGAGCTGTACAATTCCATGCACTTTCTGGCCTCCGACCCGGCGCGCATGCGGCGCACGGTGGCCGCCATGTGCCTGGACACGCCCGCCGCGCCGTACGAGATGGCCGGCACGGAGTATACCTTCTACCTGAATCCGCTGGTGGCCAGTTCTTACGTGGACGCGTTCGTGCTGCGCCTGGCGCAGGACTATTTCGACACTGTACAGCGGCCCTTCCACTGGAAGCCGTACATGACCGGGACGGATACCTTCCTGGGCGAGCCCATGATCGGCATCCCGACCGTTTGGCCCTATGCGGGTAGCGGCATCGAGACCCACCACAACAGCGAGGACACCCCGAACCGCGTGGACGCGCGCTCGCTGCGCGACCTGAGCGTGGTGACGGCGGCTTTCCTGTACTACCTGGCGAGCGCCCAAAGGCCGCAGGCAGTGTGGCTGGCGGACGTAGCACGACAGCGCGGCGAGGAGCAGATCCGCATCGCCGCCGAGCCTTTCCTCAAGCGCGCGGCGGCCGCCCGGCAGCCGGCGGAGTTGGGCCGCATTCTGCAAGACGCTCAGGAGAAGATCGCCTTCGCCGTGGACCGGCAAAGCCAGGCGGTGCGCTCGGTGGAGCGCCTCGCGCCGGGCGTGGACGTCGCGGAGCCGCTCGACCGGCTGCGGCGCGCCGGCGAGGAACAATCCCAGCGCATTCAGGCCGCTGCCAACCAGCGCGCCGCGGCCCTGGGCGCGCCGGTCCCGGTGCGGCCGGCGGCTGCGGCGCCGGATGCGCGCCTGGCCGAAGCCGCCAAGATCGTGGTCCAGCGCAAGCGCATCGGCAGCCTGCCGCTGGACGACCTGGCGCCAGACCAGCGCGAGGGATTCCCCTCGGGGGCCTGGGCCACCAACCTGCAAGTGGCGCTGTTCTGGTGCGATGGTCACCGCAATCTGGCCGAGGTCATCCGGCTCACGCGCCTCGAATTAGGCCCCTCAAAGTTCGACTGGGTGGGCTACTTCCGCTTCCTGCGGAAGCACGGCTACGTGGATTTCCAATAACCTATGTCCCGATACGACACTCCCGTCACCGAGCAGCTAGGCCGGTATATCGCCGGCGTCTCCCTGCGCCAGTCCGACGTGCTGCGCCGCCTGCGGGAAGAAGTGGCTTCCTATCCCAACTCTTCCATGCAGATTTCCGCCGAGCAGGGGCAGTTTCTGCAACTGCTGATCCGGATGCTGGGTGCCAAGCGCACGCTGGAGATCGGCGTCTTTACGGGCTACAGTTCCCTCTCGGTGGCCCTGGCGCTGCCCCCGGATGGGCGCATCGTGGCCTGTGATGTGAGCGAGCCCTGGACGTCGGTGGCGCGGCGCTACTGGCGGGAGGCCGGCGTGGAGGGGAAGATCGAGCTGCACCTGGCGCCCGCCGTCGAGACGCTGGACCGCCTGCTGGCCGAGGGCGCCGCCGGGAGCTTCGACTTCGCCTTCATCGACGCCGATAAGCTGAACTACGACAATTACTACGAGCGCTGCCTGGAGCTGGTACGCCGGGGAGGCTTGATCGCCGTGGACAACACGCTGTGGCACGGCCGCGTGGTGGACGACGGAGACCAGACGCCCGACACGCTGGCCATCCGGGCGTTCAACGACAAGCTGCACGAGGATCAGCGCATCTGGCTCAGCCTGGTGCCGATCGGCGACGGGCTCACGCTGGCGTTAAAGAAGTAAGTTCCTTCCGGCACCCTTGCGGCTGGGCCTGCGAGGGGGTACTCTGGCGCTGGATAAACCGGGAGTTTCAGGGCTGGATCAGCCGGTTTTCGGCCGGCCAGAGCGGCGGCCGAGGGAAGGAAGTTACCGCTATGATTTCCACGCTACTCGCGCAGAAAAGCGCCTACGACGTCGCCCTCGAGAACTTCGAGATCGCAGCGGATGCGCTCGACCTGGAAGACGACGTCCGGGAGATGATCAAGTACCCCGAGCGCGTGCTGACGGTGACGCTGCCCGTGCGCATGGACAACGGGCACATCCGGCGCTTCGAGGGGTTCCGCGTGCAGCACAGCACCACCCGCGGCCCCGCCAAGGGCGGCATCCGCTATCACCCCAATGTGACTCTGGACGAGGTGAAAGCGCTGGCCACCTGGATGACCTGGAAATGCGCCGTGGTGAATATCCCGTTCGGCGGCGGCAAAGGCGGCGTCACCTGCAACCCGAAGGAGATGTGCATGGGCGAACTGGAGCGGCTCACGCGCCGGTATGCCAGCGCCATTCTGCCGCTGATCGGACCGGGACAGGACATTCCGGCGCCGGATGTCTATACCAACCCGCAGATTATGGCCTGGATCATGGATACTTACAGCATGACGAAGGGGTACCCGATCCCGGCGGTGGTCACGGGCAAGCCGCTCAGCCTGGGCGGCTCGGTAGGGCGCAACGAAGCTACCGGGCGGGGGGTGTTTTATACGATCGAATCCGCCTGCGATCACCTCCGAGTGCCGCTGAAGGGCGCCAAGGTGGTGGTGCAAGGCTTCGGCAACGCAGGTTCGGTGGCGGCGCACCTGCTGGACAGCCACCAGTCGTATGTGATCGCGGCCAGCGACACGCGCGGCTGTGTTTACAACAAAGACGGCCTGGATATCCCCAAGCTGATGCTGCACAAGGAACGCACCGGCACGGTGGTGGGATTTCCGGCTTCGGAGCAGATTACGCCGGAGGAACTCATGGCGCTGGAATGCCAGATCCTGATTCCGGCGGCGCTCGAGAACGCGGTGCATGCGGGGAATGCCGGAAGCGTGCGGGCCAGGATCGTGGCGGAGGCGGCCAACGGCCCGCTTACGCCGGAAGCAGACGTGATCCTGGCCGAGAAGGGCGCTTTTGTGCTACCGGACATTCTGTGCAATGCGGGCGGGGTGACGGTCTCGTATTTCGAGTGGGTGCAAGACGAGCAACACTTGTTTTGGGAGGCGCAAGACGTCTACAACCGGCTGGAGCGGGTGATGAAAACCGCCTTTCAGGAGGTGCTGCGCATTCAATTGGACCGCAAGGTCACGATGCGCACGGCGGCCAATATGCTGGGGATTGGCAGGGTGGCGGAGGCAACGCGGCTGCGGGGGTTGTACCCGTAGGGCGCACGGGCACACCTCGGCTCAGCGGAGCGTGTCGGAGGAAGCTACCGGGCGGAAGCACGCCCCCTTGCGGGGACGCGCGGGTCCTGGGTCCTGTTTGCGGGATCGATCCCTGCCCGCGGCCCTTGCGGACCGCGAGCGCAGTAACGCCTGTGACGTTGAAAACTCGGGTGGGCCCACCAGCTAGTGCGTTTTATCGTGGGTGCCGCGGCGACGAGCACCTCTTTCGATTTCAGAGTAGACGAAGGGGGCGCCGGTCCAGCCCCGTAGAGGCCGCCAAGTCACTGAAAAATTTTGCCGGAAAAATTTTCTAATGCGCGTGATCGCCTCAGGACTGGGAGTCCGGAACAGGGGCGTGATGGCGGACATCCACGCCCTTGATCAGGAAGATGACATCCTCGGCGATATTGGTGGCGTGGTCGGCGATGCGCTCCAGGTTGCGAGCTACGAAGATCCAGGCGATGGCGCTGGGAATGGTGGTGGAATCCTTTTGCATCAGGGACACCAGTTCGTTATAGGCGGTGTCACGGAGATCGTCCACTTCGTCGTCGCAGACCAGCACCGACTGCGCGAGTTCCGCGTTTTCCTGTACGAAGGCGTCCAGACTCTTGACCAGCATGCCCTCGACTAACGAAACCATGCGCGGGATATCCACCACGGCGCGGATAGGAGGGCTCTGCATCAGCGTGAGGGCGCGTCGCGCGATATTGACGGCCAGGTCTCCCACGCGTTCCAGATCCGTGTTGATTTTGAGGGCCGCCGTCAGGAAGCGGAGATCCCTGGCCATGGGTTGATTCAGGACCAGCAGGCGCGTGGTGAGGTTGTCGATGTCCATCTGCATCTGGTTGATGCGCTCCTCGTCGCGCATGACCTGATGCGCCTGTTCCGGATCGCGGTCCGTGAGCGCACGCACGCTGCGGCGGATGTTGGCTTCCACCAGGCCACCCATTTCCGCCAGTTTCGCGTGCAACTCGCCGAGTTCAGTTGAAAAGTGTCGCAATTACGGTGTCCTCTTTTGAAACAACCGCTCCCTGCCGGTCGCGGCTCGGTTCTAGCCGAAGCGTCCGGTAATGTAATCCTCGGTTTCTTTCCGGGCCGGGGTCTTGAAGATGACCTCGGTGGTGTTGAATTCGACGAGCCGGCCCAGGAGGAAGAAGCCAGTATAGTCCGCCACGCGGGCGGCCTGCTGCATATTGTGCGTGACGATGACGATAGTGCACTGATCCTTGAGATCGAACAGGAGGTCCTCGATCTTAGCCGTGGCAATGGGGTCCAGCGCCGAACAAGGCTCATCGAGCAGCAGGACTTCGGGATCCACGGCCAGGGCGCGGGCGATGCACAGGCGCTGCTGCTGGCCTCCGGAGAGGGCATAGGCGGACTCGCGCAGCTTGTCCTTGACTTCTTCCCACAGCGCGGCGCGGCGCAGGCTGCGCTCCACGACTTCCTCCACGTCGGTTTTGCGGCGGACGCCGTTGACGCGCGGCCCGTAAGCCACGTTATCGGCGATGGACTTGGGGAAGGGGTTGGACTTTTGAAAGACCATGCCGATGCGGCGCCGCAGGGTGGTGGTTTCCACCTGAAAGATGTCTTCGCTATCCAGCAGAATGCGGCCTTCCACGCGGGTGTGGCGCACGGTCTCGTGGATGCGGTTGAGAGTTCGCAGGAAAGTAGACTTGCCGCAGCCGGAAGGGCCGATCAGGGCGGTGATCCGGTTGGTATGAAAATCGAGGCTGATGTCGTGGAGGGCCTGGAAGGCGCCGTAGTAAAAGTTGAGGTTGACGGAGCGCATCTTGGGGGGCGCCGCGGCCAGGCGGACACCCGCACCGGCGTGGGACCGCGGCCGTTCGTGAGGTTTTCCCACCGTCAACTCAGAATCCGAAGAAGAACTCATAAGTACCCTCGCTGCGCGGAAATGCCGCGCGACAGGATGAAACGGGCCGCCACGTTCGCCAGCAGCACCAGCAGCAGGAGAACCAGGCCGGCGGCCCAGGCCTGACGGTGCCAGTCTTCGTACGGAGCGATCGCGTGACTGAAGATCATGACCGGCAGGGAGGCCGTGGGCTGGTTCCACCCGGAACTCCAGAACTGGTTATTCAAGCTGGTGAACAGGAGCGGAGCGGTCTCCCCGGCAATTCGCGCGACACCCAGAATCATGCCCGTGGCGATCCCGCGCATCGCGGCGGGCACTACGACGGTGGCGATCATCTTCCACTTGCTCGCGCCCAAGGCCAAAGCCCCTTCCCGCATGGATTGCGGCACGTCGCGGAGGAACTGCTCGGTTTGCCGCATGGTGATGGGGATGAGCATCAAGCCAAGGGCCAAGGCTCCGGCCAGAGCCGAAAAGCGATGCAACGGAACGACCACGACAGTCCAGGCCAGAATCCCAATCACGATGGAGGGCACGCCGTTCAACAGGTCGGCGACGTAACGCACGACAAACGAAAAGCCGCGGCCGCCGAACTCGGAAAGATAAACGCCGCCGAAGAATCCGACGGGGGCGCCGATGAGGGTCGCGAGCAGCACGATTTGCGCGCTGCCAACAATGGCGTTGGCCATACCGCCGCCCAGTTCCCCCGGCGGCTTGGGCAGCCTGGTAAAGAAGTTCCAATCCAGGGACCGCCAGCCGTTCCATGCCAGATATCCGAGAATGAGAAACAGGATAGACACCGCGGCCACGGCGCACACGCCCGTCATGGCCAGCATGAAGACGTTCAGGAATTTCCGCCAGCGGTTACGGAGGCTCATGGATGCGCGCTCCCGCGCCGCGAGGTGAGGACGACCAGCAACTGAGCCAAGGCGTTGATAACCATAGTCAGCAGGAAGAGCACGAGACCCAGTTCCACCAGGGAGTCCAGATACAGCTCTCCGGTAGCCTCTGTAAATTCATTGGCCAGCACAGCGGCGATGGTGTATCCCGGCGCGAACAGAGAGGCACGAATGCTGGGGTCGTTGCCGATGACCATGGTGACGGCAATGGTCTCGCCCAAGGCGCGCGCCAGGGCCAGAAAGACGGAGCCGATGATGCCGAGGCGGGCATGCGGGATCACCACCTGCCAAGTGGATTCCCACTGCGTGGCCCCCAACGCCAAAGCCGCCTCGCGCTGCTCCCGGGGCACGCCGAAGAGAGCCTCCCGCGAGATGGAGATGATAAACGGGCAGATCATGACGGCCAGGATCAACCCAGCCGCCAGATAACCCGCCCCAAAGCTGGGACCCTGGAAGAACGGCAGAAACCCGAGCGTCTTTCCGAGGAAGGGCTGGACGTAGTCCCGCAGCAGCGGCACCAGCGTGAAGATGGCCATCAAGCCATAGATCACGCTGGGCACAGCGGCCAGCAACTCGATGAGGAACGTGCAAGCATCGGAAATTCGTTGCGGTGCCAGTTCCGCCAGAAACACGGCCGCGCCGAGGCTCAGCGGGACGGCGATGAGCAGCGCCACCGCGGAAGTGACCACCGTGCCGTAGATGAAGGGCAGGGCGCCGAACTGCTCCGCCACGGGATCCCAGTTCTGCGTCACAAAGAAGGCCCAGCCGAACCGGTGGCGGGCGACCGCCGAGCCGCGGAACAGCTCAAAAACCAGCACGGCGACGATCAGCAACACGGTGGAGGCAAACGCCAGGGTCACCAGGCGTGCGACCTCATCGCCGTTCACCAGCCTGCGCCAGAACGCCCCTGCACCCGCTTGGGGACGCAGGGATTGGGTGGCCGTTACCATGCTAGTTCACGAGCGCGATGGCTTTCTGCTCCTTGGCGACCACTTCTTTCGGCAAGGGAGCATAGCCCAGCGGGCCCGCGAATTTCTGCCCGCCCAGGAGCATCCAGCGCAGCAGGCCGGTGATGGCCTTCTTCTTGGCGGGATCGTCGATCTTACTGGGGACCAGCAGCCAGGTGAAGGTGGAGATGGGATAGGCCCTTTTGCCGGGAGCGTTGGTAATGGACACGCGGAAGTCGTCCGGCATGCTCTTGGCGGCGCCGGCGGCGGCCTCCGTCACGGACTCGAGATCCGCCTTCACGAAATTTCCGGCCGCGTTGCGCACCGAGCCGTATCCCATGTGATTCTGGATGGCGTAGATCAATTCGACGTAACCGATGGAGTTGGGCGTCTGCTTCACGTAGCCAGCGACGCCTTCATTTCCCTTGGCGCCGATACCGGCAGGCCACTTCACAGACGTGTTGGCACCCACGGACTGCTTCCAGGCGGGGCTCACCTTGGAAAGATAGTCCGTGAAGACGAAGGTTGTGCCGCTACCATCGGAACGGTGCACCACGATGATGGCTGCGGAGGGCAGGGCCACGCCAGGGTTGGAGCTCTTCAGGGCGGGATCGTCCCACTTGGAGATTTTGCCCAGGAAGATGCCGGCCAGAGCGTCGGGCGTAAACTTCAGATCCTGCGAAACTCCGGGAATGTTGTAGGTCGGCACCACGCCGCCGAGCACCGTAGGAAAATGCAGCGGCTTTACCTTCATCCGGGAGATCTGCTCATCCGTCATGGGCATATCGGAGGCTCCGAAATCGACAGTGCCCTCGGCGAGCTGGCGAATGCCGCCGCCCGAACCGATGGATTGATAGTTGATCTGGACGTCGGGCTCCTGCTTAGGAAACTCCTCGAACCACTTGGAGTAGATCGGGAAGGGGAAGGTCGCGCCGGCGGCGTTGATCAACACTTTGGCGTACAGCGAACCCCCGAGCAGCAGAGCCATGGGGATCAGCAGCTTACAGCACAGAACGACTCTGTTTCTCATGCTTTGTTCTTTTCCTTTCCAGTTTTGCATGCACACTGTTACAAACCTGTTAACAACAGTTGAAGACTTGCCGAACGACACCGCGCGTGCGGCCCTTCGAGGCCGGGTTGCGACTGTGCGTTTCTTCGCAGAGAGCGGCGGCGGTTCGCCCCTAGGGTAGCCAGCGCGAATTATGCGGTGATTACGGAATGGTTACCGGGCGATGAATTTCGCGGGGATCAGAACCGTCAGGCGGCGGGGAGATCCACCGTGAAGGTGGAGCCTTTGCCCAATTGGCTTTCCGCGGAGATGGCCCCATGCATTTGTTCGACAACGTGCTTGACAATGGAGAGCCCCAGGCCCGTGCCGCCGACGGCGCGCGAGCGGGCCTTATCCACACGGTAGAAGCGCTCGAAGATGCGCGGCAGATCTTCGGAAGGAATGCCGATACCGGTGTCGGAGACTACGATGCGCACACCGCCGGGGAGGCGCTGGGCGGAGAGGCGCACCTCGCCGCCGGGGTGATTGAACTTGATGGCATTGTCGAGGAGATTGACGAAGGCCTGCTCCAGGCGCAGGCGATGCCCAAACACCTTGACATCGTCGATGGGGCCGCAGACGAGGGGCACGCCGCGGAGGGCAGCCTCGGACTCGACGGTGCTGAGGGCCGCCTGGAGGACTTCGCGGACGGCACAGCGCTGCGGCTGCGCGCCATCCACTCCGGATTCCAGCTCGGAGAGCACCAAGAGGTCGGAAGCGATATTGTTCAGGCGGATGGCGTGCGCCTGGATGACTTCGACGAACAGGCGGCGGTTGTCGGGCTCTTCGAGGGCGCCGGCGAGCAGCGTTTCGGAATAGCCGCGGATGGCGGCCAGAGGAGTGCGCAGCTCGTGCGAGACATTGGCCACGAAATCGCGGCGCACGCGTTCGAGGCGCTCCTGCCGGGTGATGTCGTGCAGGACGGCCAGGACGCTATCTCCAGAGGGGCCATCCATGGGCGCGGCCTGGATTTCGAACCAGTGGTCGCCGGCGGCGGACAATTGCAAGCAGCGGCTGTCGGCCTGGCCGGTGGCCAGCACCTGGCGCAGCATATCGTGGAGCGCGGGATCGCGGACCAGTTTGAGGAGGGGCACGCCGCCGGGGATGGGGGCGGCGGCGCCGACGCTACGCGCGAAGGCGGCGTTGCAGAAGGTCACCTTGAATTCGCGGTCGATGGCGAGCACGCCTTCGACCATGCCGGCGAGAATCGCCTCGCGCCGCGCGGCTTCGCGGCGCAAGCTCTCGACGAGACCGTGAATGCGCGGCGCTGCCCCCAGGAGTGCCTGGGTCAACCCGGAGAGGTCATCCCCCGCGGGCGGAGCGGCGGGCGGCGACGCAGCGGCTTGAGGCAGGCCTTCGACAAACTGGCGGAGGCCTTCCAGACGCGTGGAAAGGCGGCGGTGATAGAGCCAGGCGAGGCCCGCCAGCATTGCCAGGGTGGCAGCACCGACGGCCAGAATGGCGGCTCGCAGGCCCGGCGAGGGGGCGGGTGAAAATCCGGTCAGACACCGATCCAGCGCCGCAAGGCTGGCGACCAGGATCAGAACGACAAGCGCATAAAACCTGGGGAAACTCAGGGCACCCATGGGAGTCAGGGTCTCTTCACTATACCCCGGGGCCGCTGAAAACCCGCAGGCGGCCGGAGGACGGCTATTTCCTGCGGAAGACGATGAATTCGGCGATCAGGACCGCCAGGATCCAGAACGCCACAGCGGCGAGGAACACGTAGAATCGGACCACGACTTTCCTTAGGATAAGCTGACGGAGGGCCAGACACCGGAGGAGCGTGAGAATTGTCGAAAATGTACGGTTCCATACGCTTTGCCTATCAAAAGATAGGTAGGAGGGAGGCAGGAGCCAGAAGCAAGGAGGCAGAAGTCAGGAGTCAGGAGCCGGATGCGATGGTCGCGGCCCGGCGGCGACCTTTGAAGTTTGCAAAGGGTGGCCGAGCCGCGAGCACGGAGCGCGTGAGCGTCAGAAATCCAGGCGGAGTTCCATGGTGACGGCCCGCGGGCCGATCTGGATGCCGGTAGGACGTCCGAAGTTGGGGTTGCCGATGGTGCCGTTGATGCCGCCGAAATCCGTGCGATTGAAAATGTTGAAGGCGTTCACCCGGTACTGGAAGCGGACCGATTCCCAGATGGCGAAGTTCTTCGCCAGGGAGATGTTTTCGCCACGGTACCAGGGATTGCGAAACTGACCGTTGTAGATGGAAGCGTTGCCCAACGTGAAGCCCGGCGCCGGCGCGAACGGAGCGTTGGCGCCGGAGTTGAACCAGCGTATATTCGGGTTGTTGGGATCCAGGTCGGTGGAGGAGACACCGGTCCGGATGGGAGCGCCGGTCGAATTCGCCTTGGTCAGCGGACTGAAGATCGTGCTTCCCAGCGGATTCCCTTGCGTGATGATCTGGATCAGGCCGCCGCTGCGATACTGCTGCGCCGCCGAAACGGTCCATCCGCTGATCAGGAAGTTGGTGAACGCATTGGCGGAGTTGAAGTACCGCTTGCCTTTACCGAAGGGCATGTTATAGGCGAGCAGCAGATTCACCACGTGCGGGAAATCCATGTAGGAGTATGTTTTTGCATCCGGGATGTTGTAAGAATCCTGGGTTTGCACGTTGGATCCCTGGCTGAAGATCTGCCGGTAGGTCATCAGCGAGAGGTTCTTGGACCAAACCCAGCTTCCCATCAGATTGAGGTCTCCAAAGCGCCTCTCCACCTTGGTCTGCAAGGCGTCATACCAGGTCTTGCCCACCCCGGCGTTGGCGTCGTATACCAGGCCGTACTGCGGGAAAGGCCGCAGGGCCTGGGCCAAAGTAGCGGCGCCTTTCCAGCCCGCCGCAAACCCGGGGAAGGGCTCCTTGTATCCGGCGGCGACCACGGCGGGGTCCAGTATGTTCTTGGTGAGCAGCGAGCCGAGCGAGAGATAGCTGGTGGGAAGCTGGTTCAGGTATACACCGGAGTTCAGACCATGCGCCCGGTTGCCCACATAAGCCGTCTCGAACAGCCAGTTCCTGAATTCGTGCTGGATGGTGAGACTCCAGTTGTAGATCCGCGGGGCCTTGCCGAAGTTCGGTCCCATGCGCCAGATATTGGTGTTGAAGTTGTCGTAACTGGGATCCAGGAAGGGAGGATTCTTGAAGCCGGCCGGGGGCTGCACTCCGCCCTGGTCCCAGTTGAAGGCCTGGTTCACGCCGTCGGAAGTCTGGGAGAAGCTGCCATTAAAGCCGTCGGTGCAACCGCAGCCGCCGTTGCCGAGGGTCTGGTAGTAAATGCCGAAACCGCCGCGCACCACGGTTTTTTCGGTGGCGCGCCAGGCGAAACCGGCCCGCGGGCCGACATCGGTCCAGTCGGTGGGGTAAGGCCGCTTCTGCCCGGTGCGGCCAGCGCCCACGCCCATGAACGCCAGCGCTCCCGGAAGGTTGTTCGCGCCCGGATTCGGCTTATTGATATCGAGCGTCATGTAATTGCCGTTCACGTCGTGCCAGCCGATGGGGACTTCGTAGCGAACGCCGTAGTCCAATGTGAAGCGCGGGGTAATCTTCCAGGTATCCTGCCAGAAGCCGCCGTGATAGCCATAGCGGATCTGGCCTCCGGTGACGGGCTGGGCGGTGGAGGTGGCATAATCCACGGAGCCCAGCAGAAAACTGGCAAATGCGTTGCCCGTGCTGGTAAGGGCCGTGGGGAGAGCTGTCTGCGCGCGGGAGAAGTAATAAAAGCCGTTGGTTCCGGCCCAGTCATTCCCGGTGGTGCGCAGGCGCCGGATATCCCAGCCCATCTTGAACTCGTGCTTGCCGTGCGCCCAGGAGAACTGCTGGTTGACATGCGTGGTCCAGTTCCACTGTCCGCCTGCGTTCACTTTGCCCTGGTTCATGCCCCAGGTGGTGTTGTTCCCCAGCCCTCCCGGCGAGGGGAAGTCCGTTTCGAAGTTAATCACCGGTGTGGCGTCGGCCTTGCCCGAAAGCGGCAAGCCGATCTTCGAGGCGAAGCCGTTTTGCAACGGGTTATTCCACATCTGCTGCTGGCGCGTGAATCCGAAGGTGGTGTGCAACAGCATGGTCGGCCGGATGACGAGGTCGTGGTTGACTCGATAGTTGTCTGGCTGCTGGAACGACTGCAATCCATTGCTCAAGGGTCCGGGCCAGTACTGGACATTTTCGGAGAGCTGGTTCTCGTGCGAGAGCCAGAAAGCGATCCGGTTGTTGGGGGTGATGGAGTGGTCCAGTTTCAACGACCAGATGTAATCGTCCAGTTGGGTGGGCGAGACGAACTGGTAGTTGCCCTGCGTTCCGCCGCTGGTGGGGTTGGGGATGTACGGGAGAATATTCGAGCTGACCTTGCTCCAGCGGCTCTGCGGGATGAGATTGCCCGGGAAAGGCTGGCGGGTATTCACGCCATTCACCAGGGCGGTGGTGGCCGGGTCGTAAATGGCAGATACTTCCGTGAAGTTACCCTGCTTCATCAAGGGCGTGGGCACGGTTTCGCCGCCGTTGATGGCGATCGAGGCCGGCTGCACGATTTTCGCATAGGTAAAGTAAAAGAAGCTCTTATTGCGCCCGTCGTAGACTTTGGGGATAAAGATCGGGCCGCCCGCGGTGCCGCCTTCTTCGTTGAAGCGCTCCTTAGGCCGGAAACCCGGTCGGTTCAGCGGATTCTGATTGACGCTCCAGCCGGCGGCATCAAAGATATCGCGCTTCAGGTTCAGGAAAGCGGAACCGTGAATGGAATTGTTGCCGGACTTGGTGACGAACATCTCGAGGCCGCCGCCCAGGCGCCCGTATTCGGCATTAAAGCTCGAGGTAACAAGTTTGAACTCGCCGAAGGCCTCGTACCCGGGGAAGTTGAAAACCACGCCGCCGGATTCCGGGATGGTCAGGCTGGCGCCATCGATCTCGACCTCCTTGGCACGGCCGTTCGAGCCATTGATACTGGTCTCGCCCCACCCGTTCACGCCCGGCATGTAGCCCACGAAGGCCTCAGCATTGCGCAGGGTGCCGTTCCACAGCGGCAGGTTGGACAGCAACTGGGGGCTGACGTTTTGGCCTCGCATCGGGCCGGTGGTCTCGAGCAGGGGGACCTCCGCCGTCACCTCCACGGTCTGCTGCACATCGCCCACCTGCAATTGAATGTCGATGCTCTCGCGCAGCGCCACGCGCACCTCGATGCCGGTCTGCACGCTCTTTTTGAAGCCCTGCCTTTCCGCTGAGACTGTGTAGGCGCCGACCGGAAGGGTGGGCAGCACGTAGATTCCGGCATCGGTGGTCTCGGTCTCGTAAGAACGGCCCGTGGAACTCTGGGTGGCGATAACCTTGGCGCCCGGAACCACGGCTCCGTTCGGGTCGGTGACGGTTCCGGAAATTGAGCCCGTGCTGGTCTGCGCGTTGGCGGTGAACACTGCCGGGCAGACGAGCAGCAGGACCGTAATCCATGTTCTACGCAAGCACATCTGTAAGCCTCCCTTCACAGAACAGAGGACCTAACAAACGCACTACGGGCAGTTTCAGAGGCGGACATGACCGGGTGATGCAAGACCGCCTGTTGCGCCACACACCCGAGGCGCAGCCCTGCAACTCCAAGGTCCCAAATTCTGGTTCAGCAGATTGTAACGCCAGGCAGGTGGAGGGTCAATCGGGAAATACTTGGACTGGCTGGCAGCCGGTGGGAGGCCACGGAGGGAACGCCGCTCGGGCGATCCGTCCATGGCCGTAACAAGTTTTACCTGGCGACGGCCCGTCTCTCCGGTTAGTAAGTGATGGCAGGCGCGGCGCCTGGAAGCGTGTAGCGCAGGTCAAACCAGACAGCGTTTTGATGTGCGGCCTTGGGCGCGCCGGGCGCCACCCACCACGGATTCCGCCAGAAATACGCGTAATCGAGGAAAAAGGAAACCTGCCCGTAGCGAGGATCCTTGAATATGGTCTGGGTGAGGCCGATGGTTCCCTCCTGCATGGAGCGGTTCTGGCTGTTCGGAGAGCCGCGGTAACCGTATCCGATGAGGGTGGTCCCATTGGCGTCGAGCGCCGTGTTGCGTCCCACGAAGATGCCGCCATAGTAGCCGTAGATCATGGATTTTCCAAGTGTCCATTCAAAACCATCCACCGTGGAGCCGGAATGGACCAGCGACGGACTGCCGTCGGCGCGAATGATGAAGTTGGGCGCCTCGCCAAACAGGTACCGGCCCGCGCCATCGCTCCAGAAGTTGTTGGTGATCAGCCGGAAATTTTTGGCTACCTCAAAGTTTCCGTTGACCGAAACGCCGCCGCCCGTCTTGGTGAAGTGTTGCTGCGCTCCAAGAGCGGGCGGCTGGTTGGGATTGAAGGTCTTCACCGTATCGAGCACCCCGGCGACTTCAAAATGCACGCGAGAATTGGGATCGAAAGCGATTTTGCTGATGATGTCCGGATGCACTTGGGGGAGGCTGATACCATTGACCACGTTGGCATCCAGTTCGGTGGAAGTCAGGCTGCCGAGAGCCGCCGGCAGCGTCGGGACGCCGCCACCGCCGGAGCCGCCGAAATACTGCGAAGCGTTCTCGGCCGAAATGCCCCAGGTAACTTTGTTGTTCGGGTGATAGAGGAAACGGAAGCCGGGGATGCGGCCCCAAGTCAACCCGTTGAGGTAGTTCACGTCAAATTCCTGCCCATAAAACAGATCTCCAGGCAACGGTGAAATCTGCTTGCGGTTCGGCGTCATCATGCTCCAGGATTGGCCGCCGAGCACCTCCCATTTACCCTTGCGCAAATCGACCCAGAACAGGCGCAGCCGGTAGAGCACGCTGTTGCTGGATACCTGCGTGTTGAAGGCACCGTTGCCGATTCCGCCGACGAAGTCACCCTCGTAGTAGCCCAGCACGTGAATGTCCTTGAAAAGAGCATCCACCCGAAATCCGATGCGCGAGTTTTGCAGGCTCATTTTGTCTTCGCTCAGCCGGCTCTGGGGAAGAGTAGTGTTGTAGGGATAATTGCCGAAGTTGGTCGCCAGGCTGGCTCCTGAGTTCGTGCTGCGCCAGGTGTTGGTCGCATCGACGAACCCCACCGGGGTAATCGTGGCGGCGCCGAGATGGAGTTGCAGGGGACTCTCCGGAACGGCTTGCGGGGACGGCGCCGGCAGCGGAGCAGCCGCCGTTGGAATGGCCGCCGGGGCCGGAGCTGGAGTCGCCAACACGGGGGGAAGCACAGGGGTCAAGCTTGCCACCTGACCGATTCCTCCCATCTTGTTCGGTGTATCCGCGGGCGGCACCGGAGCCGTGGCTACGGTGGCCGCGGCCTTCGCTGGGGCGGCAGACGGGGCCTGGGCTTTCAGACTGTCGATCTGCCGTTTTTGATCGAGCAGGAGGGCCCGCATCTCCTCGAGCTGTTTCTTCTGTTCGGCCAACTGCTGCTTTTGTTCCGCCAACTGCTCCTTCATCTGCTGAAGGTCCTGAGGACCATCCGCCGTCCGGGCAACGGTCCGCGGAGCGGAGGCCGCGGAACTTCCCGTCTGATCGGCGGCGTAAACGATTGACAAAAACCCGGACAAAAGGATTGCCCCGGTCGCGACCCACACTACGTGGTTCGGTCTTCGCTTGATCATTACAGATCTTGCTCCTGTTCCTGAGATTGGTTTCTGTGGCGCAGACTTCACCTCGAAGCCTGCGTGCGTTCAACGATAGGCGTTACAGGTGTTGAGGATAGCGCCGGGAAGTGAAGAAATTATGACAATCCGATCAAGATCTGGTTACCCCGGCGTCCTGGCAGGCCCAGGACGACTTTCGAAACCGACGGGGGAGGATGTCCAGCATTCCGAATGTGGCCTACCATTCGGTACAAGCGGGAGGCGGTCATCGCCAGACCCTCAGGAATTGGGCACAATGGTGGGTTCCAGAGGACTACAAAGATGACAAGTAACGGAAAAGTCGCGCTGATCACCGGCGCGGGCAGCGGGATCGGGAGGGCGGCCAGCCTGGCGTTGCAGGCAGCCGGATACGATGTGGTGCTGGCGGGGCGCAGGGCAGCGGAACTCGAGCGCACGGCGGCACAGGCGCAGCCGTCGGGCGGGCGCATGCTGCCGGTGGCCGCGGACGTCAGCAAGCCGGAGCAGGTGCAGGCGCTGTTCGCCAAGACTCGCGAGGCGTTCGGCAGGCTGGACGTGCTGTTCAACAACGCGGGCACAGGCGCGCCGGGAATCCCGATGGAAGACCTCACGTACGAACAGTGGAATAAGGTCGTGGGGGTGAACCTGACGGGGGCCTTCCTGTGCGCACAGGAAGCCATCCGGATGATGAAGGCGCAGGAGCCGAGGGGAGGCCGGATCATCAACAACGGTTCCATTTCGGCGCACACACCGCGGCCCAACTCGGCGCCATATACGGCCACCAAGCACGCCATCACGGGGCTGACCAAGAGCATCTCGCTCGACGGGCGCATGTACGATATCGCCTGCGGCCAAATCGATATCGGAAACGCCGCCACGGAGATGACCGAGCGGATGACCGGCGGAGTTCCGCAAGCCAACGGCACCAGGATGGTGGAACCCCGCATGGACGTGAAGCACGTGGCCGAGGCGGTGCTCTACATGGCCAATCTGCCGCTGGACGCCAACGTGCAATTCCTGACCATCCTGGCGACCAAGATGCCGTTCGTTGGAAGGGGGTAAGCCAATGACGACCACCCGGCGAGACCTTTTCCGAAGCACGGCCTTCGGCGCGGCGGCCATGCAGGTTCCCGCGCGGCGTTCCACACGGCCCCACATTCTGCTGCTAATGGCGGACCAGTTCCGCGGAGACTGCCTGGGGGCGGACGGCAACCAGGTGATCCGCACTCCGCACCTGGACCGCCTGGCGGCCGAAGGCGCTCGCTTCCGCTGCGCGTATTCTTCGACACCCACCTGCACACCGGCGCGATCGGCCCTGCTGACCGGGCTCTCCCCGTGGAATCACGGCATGCTCCAGATGATCCGCATGGCAGCGCGCTACCCGGTCGAGAAACCGCGCGCCCTGCGGGAGGCCGGGTACTACACGGCGATGGTGGGCAAGAACCACTACTACCCGCAGCGGAACGCGCACGGCTATCAGCAGATGCTGGTGGACGAATCCGGGCGGGTGGAAACACCGGACTTCCGCAGCGATTACCGGAGCTGGTTCTGGTCCCTGGCCCCGAACCTGGATCCGGACGCCACGGGCCTGGGCTGGAACGATTACCGCGGCCGGCCCTACGCGATCCCCGAACACCTGCACCCGACGGCCTGGATCGGACAGACGGCGGTGAAGTTCATTGAAACCTACCACCGGCCGGAGCCGATGTTTCTGAAGGTATCCTTCGAGCGGCCGCACAGCCCGTACGACCCGCCGGAGCGCTTCTGGCGGATGTACGCGGACGCGCCCCTGCCCGCGGCGCAATGCGGCAAGTGGGCGGAGAAGTACCGGCCGCGCAGCGGGCCCGAGGACGACATCTGGCACGGCGATGTGGGAGCGGCGCAGGTGCGCACGTCGCGGCAGGGCTACTACGGCTCGATCAGCTTCGTGGATGAGCAGATCGGCAGGATCCTGGAGAGCCTGGCCAAGCGCCGCCTGCTGGAGGAGACGCTGATCGTGTTCCTCTCCGACCATGGGGACATGACCGGGGACCAGCACCTGTGGCGCAAGTCCTACGCCTACGAACCTTCGGCGCGGATTCCGCTGCTGGTGCGGTGGCCCGCGGGACTGCTTTCCGCGAAGCGCGGACAGGCGCTGCGCCAGACGGTGGAACTGCGGGACATTTTGCCGACGTTTCTGGACGCCGCCGGGGCGACGGAACGTCCGGAACTGGACGGCCGGAGCCTGCTACGGCTGATCGACGGGAAGGCGCGGGAGTGGCGCTCCTACCTGGACCTGGAACACGGCATCTGCTACAGCCCGCAGAACCACTGGAACGCGCTCACCGACGGGCGGGAGAAGTATATCTACCACGCCTATGACGGCACGGAGCAGTTTTTCGACCTGGAGCGTGACCCTCAGGAATTGCATGACCTGGCGGGAGACGCGGCGGCCGCTGCGCGCGTGCGGGAATGGCGCAACCGCATGATCGCGCACCTCGAACCGCGCGGGGAAGAGTACGTGAGGAACGGCCGGCTCATCCCGCGGCCGCAAAACATGCCGACCTCGCCGCATTTCCCGGAGCAACGGCGCGGCGCAAATTGACTTCCGCGAAGAGCGTGTGGTAGAAACCGGGAACTAATGGGCCACACACCTCATCTTTCCCGGCGCGAGATTCTGCGGGCCATTCCGGTGCTGGGGCAGGGGTCTTTGCTGCTGCCGTGCGGAGTGCTGCGCGGCCAGCGGCCGGACACAAGCACGCCGGCGGTGATCCGCGGCGCGCTGCGCGACGGCGCCACCGGCAAGCCCGTGGCAGCGAAGGTTCGGGTCACCGACAGCAGCAGCGGCGAGACGTATTTGCCGGAGCACGCCATCCGCACCATGCCCAAGCGCACGGCGCCTGGCGTGCGGCACTATTTCTATGCCCGGGGGCAGTACGAGGTCGCCGTGCCGCCGGGGCGCTACCGCATCGAGGTGGTGCGCGGGTTGTGCCACGATGCCGCGGTGGCGTTCACGGAGGTGGGCGCGGGCCTGACGCACGTGGTGGATTTCGAGATCCCGCTGCTCCAGGATCTGCATGCCGGCGGCTGGTATTCCGGCAACACGCACACGCACTATCACCTGGAAATCGACGAAGACCCCGACGACCGGCTGCGCCTGGTGCCGCCGGCGGAAGACCTGGACGTGAGCGTGATCAGCTACCTGATCCGCAACGATTCGCCCTACATCACCAACCGCTACCGGGTGGGACGGCTGCCGCAGTTCTCACGGGACGGAACGCTCATGGACATGGGCGAGGAGGCGCGCAACAACCGCACCTTCGGCGATTTCGGCTATGGGCACTGTCTGTTCCTGAACATCCCGCGGCCGGTGGAACCGGTCTCCACGGGGCTGCTTTCACGCGACGGCAAGGCGCCGGACTTCCCCACCATTTCCATGCTCTGCGCGGAAGCCCAGAAGATCGGAGGCACCACCATCTGGTGCCATAACGGCGGAGGCATGGAGACGCCCGTAGCAGTGGCGCTCGGCGCGGTGAACGCCTATAACCTGGGCGATGGCCTGGACGCGGACTACCAGCGCTACTACCAGTTTCTGAACTGCGGTTTCCGCCTGCCGGCCTCCTGCGGGACCGACTGGTGGATCTACGATCACAACCGCGTGTTCGTGCGGGTGGACGGCGCTTTCACTTACGATTCCTGGATCGCGGGGCTGCGCGCCGGGCGCACGTTTGTTTCGAACGGTCCGCTCCTGGAGTTCACGGTGAACGGCCAGGGCCCCAGCGCCACCGTGGAGGCGAGCGAACGCGTGCTCGTGCGGGCGCGGGCGCTTTCGCGCCTCCCTTTCGCGCGGCTGGAGATCGTGCAGGATGGGGAGGTGGTGGCCGAACAGCCCGCCGTGAAATCCCGCGAAGCGGTCCTGGAGCGCGAGTTGCCCGTGGAGCGCGGCGGTTGGATGGCGGCGCGCGTAGCCGGCGGCGGCAAAACACACGCCAACTTCACGGTGTTCGCGCACAGCAGCCCGGTCTACCTGCGTGTGGCGGACACGCCGCACCGCCGGGCGGAGGCCGCCGGAGCCTTCGTGGACGAGATCGAGGCCTCCATGCGCTTCGTGCGCAAGCGTTACAAGTTTGCGAGCGAGGCCGACCGGGCGCTGGCGCTGGGACGTTTCGAAGAGGGGCGCAAGGTCTTCATCAAGCTGGCGGGTCAGGCCTGAGGCCGGCGAGGAGGCGGCGCACGGCGTCGCTCGAGTCGAGGTCCAGCGCCTGGCGGGCGATGGCCTCGGCTTCGGGCAGGCTCCAGCAGCGGATGGCCCGCTTCACTTCCGGAACCAACGGCGCGCTGACGCTGAACTCCTCCAGGCCCAAGCCGAGCAGCAGGGGCGTAGCTAGCGTGTCCGCAGCCAGTTCGCCGCAAAGCGCGACGGCGGCGCCGGCCGCGCGCCCGGCGGCGATGGTCTGGCGGATCAGGCGCAGCACAGCGGGCTGGTACGGGTCGGCCAGCGGCGCCACGCGGGCGTTGGTGCGGTCCGCCGCCATCACGTACTGGATCAGGTCGTTCGAGCCGATGCTAAGGAAGCTTGCCTCGCGCGCCAGTTGATCGGCGATGGCTGCCGCCGCGGGCGTCTCGATCATGACGCCGACCTTGGTCCCCGCGCAGCCCAGTTCCGCTTCCACCTCCGCCACGAGCGCTTTGGCTACACGCAGTTCGGCGAGCGTGGAGAGCATGGGCAGCAGCACTTCCACGGGATGCTGCCTGCCGGCGCGCAAAATCGCGCGCAACTGGGTGCGCAGCAGGTCGCGGCGGTCGAGCGTGACGCGGATGCCCCGCCACCCGAGGAAGGGGTTGGCCTCCGGGCCGGTTTCGATGTAGGGCAGGCTCTTATCGCCGCCGGCATCCAGGGTGCGGATGACCAGGGGCCGGCCACCCAGCGCGGACGCGATGGCGAGGTAGGCGGCGAACTGTTCCTCTTCGCCGGGCGCGGAGGAGCGGCCGAGAAACAGGAACTCAGTGCGTAGCACGCCTACTCCTTCGGCGCCATACTCAACCGCTTCCACGGCGCCGGCCACGCTGTTGATATTGGCGAAGACGCGAATGCGCCGCCCATCGCGCGTGGCGGCAGGCGTTCGCCTCCCAGCCTGCGCGGCGGCGCGGGCGCCCAGCCACTCTTCGCGGCGGACGGTAAGTTCGCGCGCCTGTTCGGCGGACGGCGCGACCCAGACCGCGCCTCGTGCACCATCGAGCGCGACCAGCGCGCCTTCGGGAATGGCTGCGAGTCCCGGCCCCAAACCGGCCACCGCGGGAATCCCCATGGCACGCGCCAGAATCACGCTGTGGGCGCTGGCGCTGCCCGTTTCCAGGCACAGGCCCAAGACCCTCGCGGGATCCAGGTCGCGGACGTGGGAAGGCGTCAGATCGCGCGCCGCCAGGATGGCCGGCTCGCCCAGGGCAGGCGCGGCGGTCTCTCCGCCGGCCAGGTTGCGAAGGACCCGCCCGGCGGCGTCCGTCACATCGGCCGCGCGCGTCCGCAGATAGGGATCTTCCAGAGCAGCCAGGCGCGCGGCAGCCTCGCCGGATGCAGTTTGCCAGGCGAATTCGGCATTGAGGCCGCGCTCGCGCACCAGGCGGGCGGCGGTCTCCGCGAGTGCAGGATCTTCGAGCAGGAGGGCCTGCGCATCGAAGATGCCTGCCCGCGGCGCACCCACGTGCGAGCGCGCCCACTCGTAGAGTGCGCGGGTTTCCTGCTGCGCTGACCGGATGGCGGCGTCGAGCCGCCGGCCCTCGCTTTCCGGATCGTCAATGGTTCGGGCGGTCACGGTGAGCTCGGGTGGGTGGAAGTGCGCCAGGGGGCCGAACGCGATACCCTCCGAGGCCGGAATGCCGCTCCACTGACCTTCCGCGCCGGCGCCGGGCGCGGCCAGGACCGGCGCTTCCGCAGTGGCTTCGCCTTCCCCACAGCCGGATTCCACGAATGCGGCGAGGGCGTCCAGCGCTTCGCGGGCATCCGGCCCCTCGGCACGGAGCCGCAGTTGGTGGCCCTGGCGCGCGCCCAGGCCGAGCACTCCGTGGATGCTGGCGGCATCCGTCTCCGCGCTGCCGGTGCTCAGGTTGGCGAGCGTCACGCGGGCACGGAAGCGGCGGGCCAGGCGGATGAATTGCGCCGCAGGACGGGCATGCAGGCCGAGCGGATTGGGGAGGGTGGCCAGGCGCTCCTCGGCAAAGGCGGGCGGGGCGGCGGCAGGGGGGGATTCCCTGCCCTGAGCGTCGCGCAACACCTCCGCGAGGCTGGCACCGGCCGCGGCCTGAGCGGCCGCGGCGACCGCTCCTTCGACGACGGGTGCGGAACACAGGTGCACACGTTGGCGTTTCCGCTCGTCCAGCAATTCCAGGGCGGTTTCGGCGCTCAGGACCGCGCTGCCCAGGTCCGTGAACACGACGACGCCGTCCTCGCTGTAGACCTCTTTGATGGCTGCCAGCACCTTCATGGCGTCGGTGCCCAAGGGATTGGCGGGATCCGCGGTGCCGCCGGCTGGAGCCAGGCGGACGCGCCCCTGCGCCATCTGTGCCGCCAGCTCGCAGACGCCTTCGGCCAGCCGCGCGCTATGCGAGACGATGACGATGCCGATCATGCGCGCCAGGTGTCGACCACGGCGCGCAGCAGCAGGAAGGAGGAGGTTGCGCCCGGGTCCTGATGGCCCACGCTGCGCGGGCCCAGATAACTGGCGCGGCCTTTGCGCGCCTGCATGGGGATGGTGGCCCGCATGCCGGCTTCGGCCGCCGCGGCACCCTGCTCCAGAACCGCCGTGAGGCCGCCGCCGGCGGCGAGGGCGTCGCGCATGGCCGCGAGAGCCGGCAGCAACGCATCCACCATGGTTTTCTCGCCCGGCGCCGCCTTGCCGCGCTGCTGGACGCCGAGGATGCCCGCCTCGAAGAGCGCCACCACGTCGGCGGCCCGCAGTTCGGCTTTGCCGTCCGCGGCCGCGCCGGCCCGCAGGAAGAAGGTGCCGTAGAGCGGTCCCGCAGCCCCGCCTACAGTGCGGATCAGGATGGCGGCCGTAGTCTCGAGGGTCTTGCGAATATCCGCGGGTTCCCGGGCGGCCAGTTCCGCGCGCACCGCGGCGAAGCCCCGGTCCATGTTGCTGCCGTGATCGGCATCGCCGATGGCGGCGTCCAGATCGGTCAGGTACTGCCGGTTTTCCGCGTATACGCACGCCAGCGCTTCGAGCCAGGCCAGGACCTCCTGTTTGCCGATGGCCATGCGGTTTACAGCCCCCACCGCAAGCCGGGGGTGAGCACAGGGTCGTCCCACAGGGAAAGCAGCTCGTCGCCGGTGCGCAGCAGGGTGAAGGAGCAGCCGGCCATTTCCAGGCTGGTGATGTAGTTGCCCACCAGCCGGCGGGCCACTGCGATGCCCTTTGCGTGGAGGATTTTTTCCAGCTCACCGTAGACCAGGTATAGCTCGAGCAGCGGTGTTCCGCCCATGCCGTTGACCAGGGCGATGACGCGGTCGCCGGAGCGGAAGGGCAGGTCGGCGAGGATGGTTTCCGCCATGCGCACGGCGATCTCGCGCGCGGCCAGCAGAGGCACACGCTCGCGGCCCGGCTCGCCGTGGATGCCGATGCCCATCTCGATTTCCTCTTCCCCCAGCTCGAAGGTGGGCTTGCCGGCCGCGGGAACAGTGCAGGAAGTGAGCGCCATGCCCATGGAGCGGGCGTTCTCGTTGACCTGGCGGCAGAGGGCCTCGAGGCGCGCCAGATCGTAGCCGCGTGCGGCCGCGGCGCCGCAGATCTTTTCGGCCAGCACAGTGGCGCCCACGCCGCGCCGGCCAGCGGTGTAGAGGCTGTCCTGGACGGCCACGTCGTCATTGATGACGGCGGCGCGCACCTCGATTCCCTGCGCCTGACAGAGGTCGGCGGCCATTTCGAAGTTCAGGATGTCGCCCGTGTAGTTCTTGACGATGTGCAGCACGCCGGCGCCGCCATCCACGGCCCGGGTGGCGGCTTCGATCTGGTCGGGCGTGGGTGAGGTGAAAACCTGGCCGGGGCAGGCGGCATCCAGCATACCCTTGCCCACGAAACCACAGTGCATGGGCTCGTGGCCGCTGCCGCCACCGGAAACCACGGCGACTTTGCCGCGCACAGGCGCGTCCGTCCGCACCACGTACGCCGGATCGAAAGAGACTGTGAGCAGGTCCGCGTGCGCCAGCGCCAGTCCCGCCAGCGACTCGCGCACCACCTGCGCCGGATCGTTGAGGAGCTTTTTCATTCCGCCTTCCAGGGTAGCGTAGAGCGGCGGCGCCGGCGGGTCGCCGAACGGGGATCTCAGCGCCGCCCGGCGGCGGCCTCGCGGGCGGGTTTGAGACTGATTTCGACGGGTGTGTTCGCGGGGAGCACCACGTCTTCTCCCCGTGTGAGAAAGTTCGTGTAGATGCTGAACCCGGCGCCCGCGAACGCCATGCTCGAAGCCAGGCTATGGGAGGCCTGCGCCAGCAGCGCGCCGATCAAGCCGAGCCCCACGGCGCCAGATTCGGCGCGGCCACCCAGATCCTGGTCGGGCACACCCGCGGAGTTGTAGTCCTGGTGCAGCGAGAGTCCGGCGGCGGCCACGGCGATCGCCGGGAAAATAAAGCGGCTGTTCGGACTCTTAGCCCGCACCGCCCCTTCCGAATCAATCGCCAGGTGCGCGGAGAAATCGGCCTGGGCGCCTTCCAGGTAGCCTTGGACATTCCGCGCCGCGTCTCCCGGCGGATCGATGCGGCGAAACACGAAGAGCAATTTGCCGCTACGGTGAAGGCGGCGGGCCGGCCTCGCTTCGACGACCTCCCCGTGCAGGCGGCTGCCTTCGGGAATCAGCAGGTGGTGATCGGCTGAGAATTGGGGCCGGGTCACCACCGCTTCCACTGGTGTTCCTCTGCGAGCGCTCGCCGAACTGAGCGGAGTTAGCAGGCGTGCGCTGACGCCCATCGGACCGGATTCCGCGGCGGCGGGACCGGTGAGCGGTGCGGTGGGCGCCGGCACTCTGAGCGGCTTCTGTAACACGCCGCTGAAGAGCGTTCCCGCCCTCCATGCCTGCCGGTGATAAGGAAATCGTTCCAGCAGGGCATCTTTCAGCCGGGCCATCGTGCCGGGCGCCTGCAACGCGCTTTGCCGTCGGTCCCGGCCGGGCGGCTGGCTTCCGCGCTTCGCGACGGCCACGCAATGCGCTGTCCCCCCGGACAGCGCGGTCTGTAGCGGCAGCCGCGATCCGTCGCTCAGCACCAGGATGTTGAACTGGACAGCGGCTTGCCGGGGCGGCGTGAAGTTACCGGAAAGGATTCCTGTGATTCTCTTGCGCGCAGGAATACCGCCGATTTCCGCTACGTACCCCTCGACCAGACTCCCGGCGGGAAGCGCCATGCGGTCGTAAACATACAGGGAGTCCAGCAGCCGCCCCCGGATGGGTTCACCCACGCGACGGATCGGGGTGCGGCGTTCCAGAACGACGCGGAGAGGAACCCCCGCGGGAATGGTAGCAGGCATCCGGGGGTCTCTGGGGGTGGGAGCGTCCTGCGCAGCAGCCGCCATGGTCAGAAGCACGATGCTGCCGCGAAACAGCCATCCCGATTGTAACAATCCAATGAACGGAAGCCTCATGAGTGGTTGGATACCAGCATGGTACGCAACCGCCTTCGCGGGAGTCAACGAATCGGTTCCACAAGAGCCGTCCTGCGCGTCGCGTTCCGTCAGCGGATTGGCGCGTTTCCGGGAAGCCGAGTCCCAGCTCCGGACACTCGCCACAGGCGGGAGCGTACTGGAATGCGGAACCGGCGTTGCGCGCGGGAAGGTGTGCGGTGAGCGGTTTTCTTCGCGGGTGATTGAAGGAGCGCCGGCCGGCGGCGGGCCTTCCTCCGGCGCCCCGAGCGGCGACCGGATTCAGCAGTTCCTGGAAATAGACTTGCAGGTCCTCTAACCTTGAAGACAGGTCATGCTGAGTGTGGCGGAAGACTTGCGCGTCGGGCTGCGAATGCTGCGGAAGAACCCGGGCTTCGCGTCCGTGGCCGTGATGACTTTCGGACTGGGCATCGCGGCTAACACCACTGTGTTCAGTTGGATGGATGCCGTGTTGCTGCGGCCGCTCCCGGGCGTCGCCGATCCGCGGGGACTGGTGGCCCTGGAGGCGGTATCGCCCGAGGGAGACCATACCCCGTGCACGCATCCCGACTTTCGCGATTTCCAGCGTAATCTCACACTCGTCTCCGGGGTCGTGGCGGGGCACTTCACCGGGTTTATGATCGGGCAGGAGCATGATGCGCAGCACCTGCTGGGGCAAGTAGTGTCCGCAAACTTTTTCGCGGTGCTGGGTGTGAAGCCGGCCGTGGGACGCATGTTTTCACCCGATGAGGATCGAGACGCTCCGGGAGCGTATCCCATTGCCGTGATCAGCCACCGGCTCTGGCGCAGCCGATACCATGCGGATCCCAGCGTGGTTGGGAGACAGGTCCGGCTGAACGGCCGCCAGATCACCATAGTGGGCGTCGCTCCCGCGAACTTTCACGGCAGCATGGGGGGTGTGTCGCTGGACGTTTGGGTTCCGCTGAGCATGATTCTGGAGATGGGGGGCCTGAACACCTGGGCTGCCGCCGACCGGAACGCGCGGTTCCTGGATGATCGCCCGGCTGCGACCCGGCGTGAGCATCGCGCAGGCGCGCGCGGAACTCCGGCCCATCGCGGAGCACATCGCCCGAACTTACCCGCAGACGCACAGCGGCGTTACCGCCACGCTCGTACCACTCTGGCAGGCCAAGGCGGGAGCGCAGTCCTTTCTGTTGAACCCGCTGCGCATCCTGATGGCCGTGTGCGTCCTGGTGTTGCTCATTGCCTGCGCCAACGTCGCCAATCTGCTGCTGGCCCGCTCCGTCTCACGTCAAAAGGAATTCGGCGTCCGCCTGGCCATGGGGGCAGGCCGCGCCAGGCTGGTCCAGCAACTGGTGATCGAGGCTTTGCTGCTCTCCGGCGCCGGGGCAGCCTGCGGAATCTGGCTGGCACAGTGGGCCGGAGATGGGCTTGTCTACCTGCTCCCGGTCACACACCTGACCAGGGAGGTCTTTGAGCCGTTAGCCGGCCAGGTGAGCCACCGGATTCTGGCGTTTACGGTTTTCGCCTGCGTGGCGGCCGCGGTGCTCTCGGTGGTCATGCCGGCGCTTTATGCGACGCGCATCCAGGTGAACGAAACCTTACGCGAGGGCGGACGAAGCGGAACTTCCGGCGCGCGCTCCCACCGGGCGCGCGAACTGCTGGTGGTATTCGAGGTGGCGCTCACGACTGTGGCGCTCGTGGGCGCCGGCCTGTTCCTGCGGAGTTTTCGGAACGCGAGTCTTTTGCACCCCGGGTTTGATGCGCGCAACGTGCTGGTGGCGAATTTCTACCTTTCGGCTTCCGGCTACTCGCGGAGGCAGGAGAAGCAATTTGACCGCAGCCTGCGCGACCGGCTGGCCACCGCTCCGGGTATCGAACAGGTTTCCTATGCGGACTGGGTACCGCTGTGGTTCGGGGAGTCGCCATGGGAAACGCTGCATATCGAAGGCTATTCTCCTGTCACCGCGGCGGGGAGCAAAGTGAACCGCACGCTCGTGGCTCCGGGGTACTTCAGTCTCATGCGCATTCCCCTGGTGGCTGGCCGAGATTTCACCGACCAGGATGACGCCGACGCGAGACCCGTGCTGATCGTCAACGAGGCGTTTGCGCGGCGGTTTTTCCAGGGCCGCGATCCGATCGGCCGTCAAGTGCGGATTGAAGGCTGCTGCGGACGGCCCTGGAGCGTGATCGGCGTGGTCCAAAACAGCAAGCAGAACAATCCCGCCGAAGCCCCCTTCCCTTATTTCTACGCACCCTTCCAGCAAATGTTCGGCACCGGCCACAACAATTTCCTCTATATCCGGGCGGCCGGCGATGTCCACGCGGCCCGAACCGCGCTGCGGCGCGAGGCGGCCGGGTTGAACGCGGGCGGCCTCTACGATGCCATGCCGCTCGCCGAATATACGCAGGCATCGCTGTATCCGCAGAGGGTGGCCGCCATGCTGCTGGTGGCGCTCGGCACCCTATCGTTATTGCTGGCGGCAATCGGATTGTACAGCGTCATGGCCTACGCGGTGAACGAGCGCACGAAAGAGATCGGCATCCGCATGGCTCTGGGCGCGCAGTCAGGAGACGTGTTGGGCATGGTGCTTCGCAGAGCGCTGATTCTGACCGCCGGAGGGCTGCTGGTCGGGGTTCCCACGGCTCTGGCATTGACCCGGCTCATCGCGAGCCTGCTGGTTCAGGTGTCCGCGAATGACCCGCTCACCGTCGCCGTGGCAGCCCTGTTTCTCTCCGCCGTGGCGGCACTGGCCAGCTACTTGCCGGCGCGCCATGCGACCAAGGTGGATCCGACGACGGCCCTGCGGAGTTAGAGGGCGTTGGCCAGGACCACCCTGGATTGTGGCACGAAGAAGTCCTGCCAGCCGAGTTTGCACTCCTCGACCATGGCGAGGCCGTACTCGCAGCGGCCGAGGTCGTCAGCTCCGGCGTTGTTGGAGCCGAAGGTGAACCTGCAGCCGGCGTCCTTGGCCATCTTCAGGAAGCGCGGCGAGGGCAGGCGATAGCGGTTGTTGATCTCGATGGCTACGCGGCGGCGGGCGGCGGTGCGGACTACCCGCGCGATGCGTTCGTCGGTCCAGAGCCTTTCGTAGTCCTTGGCGATCGCATCCGGCAGAAAGGTGGGGTTCACGTAAATCTGGATGCTTTCGTGTTCCAGGATGCCCACGGTGCGCTGGACCAGCGTTTCCATGAACTCCTGCGCGTCCGGGATGGCGCCGACCTCCTCGGGAATCCAGAGCCGCATGCGCCGCCCACGGTTGTCGGTCCAGGTCATCGAGTCGGTAAAGACGTAGTCGAAAAGCTCAGTGCCACGGCGGGAGAACATCTGCGTCCACTCGCGGCCTTCCGCCTGCATGGCGATGAAGACGGGCTGCCCGCGCAGCGACTCGGCGAAGCGGCGGGCGCTCTCGTCGTCCTGCACGGGGAAGCCGCGGCCGCAGTTCACGGCGATGCCGTACTGGATGCCGTCCCGCCGCGAGCGGGCTAGCGCCTGTTCGAGCGTCAGGCCGCCCTTCAGGTGCACGTGGTAGTCCACCATGGGGATGTTGGCGGCGCCCAGCGTGATGATCCGGCGGAAAGTCTCGTCGGCCGGCGGAGCGGCTCCACCCGGGGTGGGCAAACTGTCGGGCAGGGGCCGCACGCGGATGCTCCGGAAGAGCGCCTTGGATCCAGCGTCGTGGCACTGCAGCGCGAAGGTCCCGCGGTCCAGGTACCGGCGGCGCTCATGGCCCGGGGGGATGAAGGGCGGATCGGGCTCGGTGTAGTCCACCAGCAGCGTCCCGTTCAGACGTACCTGCACGTTCTTGCCGCGCACGGCTGTGTGCAGGTGGAACCAGGCGTCATCCGGCACAAGCTGCGTGTACACATTTCGGATGCCGTATAGCGACCCGGTCTTCTTACGCTCGCGGTAATTCCCTTCCCCGGTGGCGGTATTATTGATCTGGACCTCGAAGCCCTTTTCCGGGAAGCCCTGCGGCTGCCAGGCGGTGTGGAAGTAGACGCCGGAGTTGCAGCCCGGCCGCGCCAGCGCCTCCACCTCCAGCTCGAAATTGCGAAAGACGGCGTTCTGTACCGGGCCGGTGTAGAACAGGTGCGAGCGCGGTCCATCCGCCGCAAGCTGGCCGCCGGCGACTTTCCAGGAATTAAGGTGCTCACTCGCCCGCCAGCCGTTGAGACTTCTGCCGTCGAAGAGTTCGATCCAACCGCCCTCCGCGGCCGGAAGCGCGGCAGCAGCCGCGGCGCCGACGAAAGCCCGCCGGGTAATTTCCGATTTCCGTATCACAAAGACCTCTACTGATTGAAAGGATAGCTGAAAATGGCGGAGGGTTCCGCATTCAGCCATCAGCAGTCAGCCTTGAGCGCCTCAATACAGGCATTTCACGGCCTGATCGCTGAAAACTGAGTGCGGACGGCTTTTGCCATAATCGGCTATAGTTGAGGTACCACTCCTCGCATCATGGGCCTGTACGCCGCTACGATTTTTCTTTCGGCGTTCCTGCTATTTCAGGTTCAGCCGATCATCGCGCGCAGCATCCTGCCGTGGTTCGGGGGCTCCTCGGCGGTGTGGAGCACCTGCATGCTGTTCTTTCAGGTGGCGCTTCTGTTGGGGTACGCCTACGCGCACTGGCTGCAGGGGCGTTTCCGGGCGCGGCAGCAGGCGCTGGGGCATACGGCCGCGCTGGCGGCGAGCCTCGCGGCGCTACCCATTTTGCCGAGCCCGGCCTGGAAACCCACCGGCCCGGGAAACCCTTCGCTGGCGATTCTGGGCCTCCTGGCGGTGACCGTGGGCCTGCCGTACCTGCTGCTTTCCACGACCACGCCCCTGCTGCAGGCCTGGTACGCGCGGGCGCACCGCGGCGGCCTGCCCTACCGGCTGTATGCGCTCTCCAACCTGGCCTCCATGCTGGCCCTGCTGACGTATCCCGTGCTGGTGGAGCCCTACCTGACCACGCGAATGCAAGCGCAGACCTGGTCCGCAAGCTATGCTGTGTTCGTGCTGTTGTGCGCGGCGACCGCATGGTCCGCGCTGCGCGGGCGGGCGGAAGAATGCGCCGCGGCGGATCCGCGGCCGGGCAACGACGGCACGGAACCGGCGGCGGGCCTGCGATTTCTCTGGATGGCCCTGGCGGCCTGCGCGTCCGTTCTGCTGCTGGCCGTAACTACGTTCCTGACCCAGGACGTGGCGGCGGTGCCCTTCCTCTGGATCCTGCCGCTGAGCGTCTATCTGCTGAGCTTTATTTTGTGCTTCGAGGCGCCGCAATCCTATACGCGGATCGTCTGGCTGCCACTGCTGGCGCCGGCGCTCGCCGCGATGGCCTACCTCTCCTGGTCCGGCGGAGAAAAGCTGCGCATCGTGCCCACGATCGCTGTTTTCGTCGTCGGACTATTCACCTGCTGCATGGTGTGCCACGGGGAACTTGCGCGGCTGAAGCCGCATCCGCGGCACCTCACCGCCTTCTACCTGATGGTGGCCCTGGGCGGCGCGCTGGGCGGCGTGTTCGTGGGACTGGTGGCGCCCAACCTGTTCAACGCCTATTACGAGTTGCCGCTGGGGTTGGGGCTGTGCGCCGTCCTGGCGGTGTGGATGCTGATGCGGCACGCACCGGAATTCGCGCGGCGGGCTCCGGCGGGGGCACGCACCGTGGTGGCGGCGGCACTGGCCGGCTATCTCGTGTTCCTGGGAGTGGTCGTGCGCGACAACCTGCACGGCTACCGCACCGTGGCGCGCAATTTCTACGGCCAGCTCCGCGTGGAGGACGAGGGGGATCCTGGAGACGAGACGGCCTGCCGCAAGCTGCTTCACGGCGTGATCAATCACGGCCAGCAGATGCGCTACGAGCCGTACCGCCGCATGCCGGTTTCCTACTTCTGCCCGAGCAGCGGCATCGGGCGCGCCATGGCGTGGCGCCGCAACGGGGTGCCGACGCGTGTGGGGATTCTGGGCCTGGGCTGCGGCACGCTCGCGGCATACGGGCGCCCGGGCGATACCTTCCGGTTTTACGAGATCAATCCGCTGGTGCCGCGGCTGGCACAGACCGAATTCACCTACCTGCGGGACACGCCGGCCCACACGGAAGTCGTCCTGGGAGACGGCCGGCTGGCTTTAGAGCGCGAGGCCAGCCAGCAGTTCGACCTGCTGGTCATGGACGCCTTCTCGGGCGATTCGGTGCCGGTCCACCTGATTACCAGAGAAGCCTTCCGCACGTATTTCCGGCACCTCAGGCCATCCGGCATCCTGGCGGTGAACATCTCCAACAAGTACCTGGATCTCAGACCGGTGATGGAGCGCGCGGCGGCGCATTTCGGCAAGCTTGCGCTGCTCTACGAATTCACCCCGGGCGACGAGGATGAGTTGTGCTTCGCGTGCAGTTGGGTGCTCCTGGTGGACCCTTCCGTGTATCCGGCACTCGGGCCAAAATTGCGGGAGGGCAAAGTGCTGCGAGGGGACGGGCGCTTCCGCATGTGGACGGACGACTATTCGAATTTGTACCGGCTGTTGAAATGAAGACACCCGGAAGAGCACCGCTCCCTGACGGTCGCGGCTCGGTAAGGCTTCACTCGTATCTGAGGACCTCGGCGGGGGAGATCTTGGTGGCGGCGCGGGCAGGATAGATGGTAGCCAGAAAGCTGACCAGGATGGCGGCGGCGGAGACCCACAGGCCATCCAGCCAGCGCGGCTCGAAGGGCACGAAGCTCAGCGAGTAAACGGTTTCATCCAGACGGATCCAGCGATACCGGTTCGCGAAATAGCAGAGCGTGTAACCCACCGCCAGGCCGAGGACCGTGCCGACCAGGCCGATCATCACCCCCTGAAACATAAAGATGTTGCGGATCTGCTCGCGGCGGGCGCCCATGGAGGACAGAATACCGATATCGCGGTACTTTTCCATGACCATCATAATCAGGGTGATCAGGATGTTCAGCGCGGCCACCAGCTCGATCAGGCCGATGGTGACCACCGTGACGGCGCGCTCCATCTTCAGGGCGTTCAACAACTGGCGGTTGCGTTCCATCCAGGTGGTGGTGATGTAGTCCTGGCCGATGACTTTCTGCACGGCGGCGGCGATCTGCGGGGCCTGGTCCAGATCGTCGATTTTGAGCTCGATCTGGTTGACCACGTCCTGGAGAGAGAGGGCCTGCTGGGCGGCCTGCAAGGAGGTGAAGCACCAGCGGTCGTCGATATCGTAGAAGCCGGATTCGAAAATGCCCACCACGCGGAACCGGCGGATGGAGGGGCGCGGGCCGAACGGCGTCAACTCCCCTTGCGGGCTGACCACGGTGACCTGGCTGTTGAGCGGCATGCCGATGTCCTCAGCCAGGCGTGAGCCGAGGATGATGCCGGGCAGGCCGCCATCGGGATTGCGCAGGCGATCGACGGAGCCCTGTTTGAGATGGCGCAGGGTGTCGCTGATGCGCAGCTCAGAGCTGATATTCACGCCCTTGACAATGCCCCCCTGGGACATGATGGGCCCGGAGAGAAAGACCGGGCTGTAGAGGGTAGGCGAAACGGCAGTCACGTGCGGCACCTGGGCGATCCTGCGGGCCAGGTCTTCCCACTTCTCGATGCCCTCGGTGCCCTTGGACTGCACGCTGATATCGGCCATGGCGCCCAGCAGGTTGCGCTGGAGGGTGTTGTGAAACCCGTTGTTGACGGCCAGCGCGATGATCAGGGCCATGACGCCCGCGGCAACGCCGACGACCGAGATCACGGTGATAACCGAGATGACCACCTCCTTGCGCCGTGCCCGCAGGTAACGCCGTGCGACGAAGATCTCGAAGTAGCCGGGCACGGGGCTAGCGCCCTTCCAGGTTCCGCAGGCGCTCGGCCAGGCCGATGGGGCCTTCGGGGCGCAACAGCGGGAACAGGATCACGTCGCGGATGGACCGCGCGCCCGTGAGAATCATGGTGAGGCGGTCGATGCCGATGCCTTCGCCGCCGGTGGGCGGCATGCCGTAGCTCAGCGCGCGCACGTAGTCCTCATCCATCTGGTGGGCTTCTTCATCGCCGCGCTGGCGCATGGCCAGTTGCATTTCAAAGCGGCGGCGCTGCTCCTGGGGATCGTTCAACTCGGTATAAGCGTTGCCGATCTCCATGCCGGCGGCGTAGATCTCGAATCGCTCGACGAAGGCCGGGTCCTCGGGCTTGTTCTTGGAAAGCGGCGAGGTCTCGACCGGGTAATCGTAGATGATGGTGGGCTGGATAAGCTGCTCCTCGACCACGTTTTCGAAGATCTCGGTGAGGGCTTCGCCGGGCGTGGACTTGGAAGACTGCGCCAGCAGCCACTGGGGGTCGCACACCTGTTCGTGGGTGGGGCGGCCGCCGCCTTTCCAGAAGGCCACCACGGCTTCGCGCATGCTGTAGCGCTCCAGGCGGCCGAAATCCAGCTTGCAGCCCTCGTATTCGACTTCCGTGCCGCCGGTGGCGTCGATGGCCACCTGGCGCAGCAACTCCGAGGAAAAGTCCATGAGGCCGCGATAGTCGGTGTAAGCCTGGTAGAACTCCAGCATCGTGAATTCCGGGTTGTGCTGGGTGGAGAGGCCTTCGTTGCGGAAGTTGCGGTTAATCTCGTAAACCCGCTCGAGCCCGCCGACCACCAGGCGCTTGAGGTACAGTTCCGGGGCGATGCGCAGATACAAGTCGATATCCAGGGTGTTGTGATGCGTGGTAAAGGGTCGGGCGGCCGCGCCGCCGTAAAGCGGCTGCATCATGGGTGTTTCCACCTCGATAAAGCCGCGGGACTCCAACTGGCGGCGGAAGGAGGCGATGATTTTGGCGCGGGTGAGGAAGACGCGGCGCGATTCCGGATTGGCGATCAGATCGAGGTAGCGCTGGCGGTAGCGGATCTCCACGTCCTCCAGGCCGTGCCACTTTTCGGGCATGGAGAGGAGTGTCTTGGCGAGGTGTTCCAGATGCTCGACGTGCACGCTCAACTCGCCTGTGCGGGTGCGGAAGAGGTAGCCCTCGGCGCCGACGATATCGCCCAGGTCCAGCATCTGGTAGAGCGCAAAATCGCGCTCGCCGACGGCGTCCTTCTTGACGTAGATCTGCAAGCGCTCGCCGTTCTGCAGCAGGTGCGCGAAGCCCGCTTTGCCCATGCGGCGGATAGTCTGGACGCGCCCGGCGATGCGCACGCGCACTTGGGGATTCAGCTCCTCGGCCGTCTTGGACGAGTATTGGGCCAGGATTTCCGGAATGGTGTGCGTGAATTCGAAGCGGTTGCCGTAGGGCCGGTAGCCCAAGGCTTCCAGCTCACGAATGCGGGCAAGGCGCTGCTCCAACAGGTCATCTTCCAGCGACAAATCAATCTCCTCGGAGGAATTCGTTATTATAAAGGCTTCACCAGCCGCGCCCAGCGGCACCGGGGGCCGGAGGCGTACCTACTGACACGGTCAATTTCCATTATCATTCCTGCGTACAACGAAGAGAAACGCCTTCCCGCCACATTGAAGCGCATCGAGGCCTACCTGGCGGGCAGCGACTGGTCTTTTTCCGAAATTCTGATCGTGGACGACGGGTCCACGGACGGCACCGCCGCGGCCGCGGAACGGTTCGGTGAGGCGCACCCCGGCGCACGGCTGCTGCGCAACCCCGGCAACCGCGGCAAGGGATACTCCGTGCGCCACGGCATGCTGGAGGCGCGGGGCGAGTGGGCGCTGTTCACGGACGCGGATCTTTCGGCGCCTATCGAGGAGTTGGAGAAGCTGTGGCGCGCGGTGGAGGCTTCGGGAACCGCCGGTGCGATCGGATCGCGGGCGCTCGACCGCAGGTTGATCGGAGTCCACCAGCCCGCCCTGCGGGAGAATATCGGGCGGCTCTTCAACCTGGCCATGCGGGCGGTGACGGGGCTGCCTTACCGGGACACGCAGTGCGGCTTCAAGCTGTTTGAGACGCGGGCGGCGCAGCGGATTTTCCGGCGCCAGCGGCTGGACGGCTTTGGCTTCGACGTGGAGGTGCTGTTTGTGGCCCGGCGGCTGGGCTACCGCATTCTGGAGGTACCGGTGCGGTGGAACAACGTGGAGGGCACCAAGGTGAGCCTCCTGCGGGGGTTGGCGGCGTTCCTGGATCCTTTTCGGGTGCGCTGGTATCAGCTACGGGGCCGGTATCGAGAGTGACCGTTCAGCGCTTGATGATGACTTCCCGCAGGTGCTCGCGGGTGAGGAAGAACTTCACCGACTCGTACTTCTGAAACATCTTCTCCAGGGTGCGGTTATTGAATAACTGGGCGGGCTGGTGGGCGCCGTATTCGGTGACCTGGAGGCTGTTGAAATCCTGGATGCGGAAGGTATAGTAGGGCACCGTGCCAGGGCGGTCCTGGGAGTGGAAAAAGGCCAGCAGATAGCTGCGGGGCTTGACGATGCGATAGAGGCGGTCGATGGTGGCGCTGAGCAGGGGCGGCGCCATAAACTCCAGCGCGTCCCAGATGAGCACGCCGTCGAACTGTTCGTCCTGGTAGTCCAGGCTTTGGCGGAGGAAGTACTCGATGCGGCTGGGGTTGGACTGGTCGGTAAAATCGTCCACACCAAACGTTTCCTGGAGGATGGTGAGCATATCTTCGGAGTAGAGCCGGTGGCCCAGCCCCGTGATGAAGCTGACATTTTCCTGGTAGGCGCCGCCAAGATCCAGGATAGTAAGTCCGAACTGGTCGCGGATATACCCGAAGAACTGTTCCATGCCGCGGCTGTGGCGGATGGAGACTTTTTCGCCCGCGGCATCGGAGCGGCCGGCGTGATTGCGAAAGGAAGCGGCTGAGCGGGGGGCTGCCCCCTGGCCGGCGGCACGCGAACCGCGGAGGAAGCCCCGTAGTTTTTCCGGCAGTGACTCCCGGAGACTCATCACCCCTTCGCTACCGCTTCACCTCAGCGGGAGCCGCAGGGGCCGCAGCCGCGGCGGGGGTATTGGGCTTAACGCGAGCCGGTTCGGGCTTCACGATGTCAATGCTGCCCTTAAAGTACGCCCCGTCCTCGATGATGATGCGGGCGGTTTTGATGTCCCCGACCAGCTTGGCATCCTTGCGGATTTCGATCTTGTCGGCGGCCTCGACGTTGCCCTGCACGGTGCCGAGGGCCACGACCTCGCGGGCCTTCACGGACGCCTGCACTTTACCGTTCGGGCCAATGGTCAGCTTGTGCTCCAACAGTTCGACGGTACCCTCCACGTCGCCATCGACATAAAGGTCTTCTTTGCTGAAGATCTGACCCACAATACGAACGGCTTTTCCGATCGTCGCCGAACCGGCTCGCGTGTCCGGCTCCATTCTTCCAACGGGCATTGGCTGCAACGGTGTAGCCTCCTTCTTGACCTCTAGAACAGGATTCGGCGCCACGGGCGCCGGTTTCGGGGGACTGGGGGGCTGAGGAGCAGGCTCCTCATCCCTGCGTTTGCTCCACATGCTCACAAAGGCGGCCCTCCCAATAGTGACATCAATGCATTCATGATCTCTGCAACTTCCTTAAGTATAGCCAGGATACGGAAAATCCCGATTCTCGGAGCGGCCGCGTCCGGCCGCCTAAAGATCTAGTCTAAAGGGGCGGTTGCGGAAAAGGCAATGCAAACCCCGCAAGCCCGCTATAATTTTGAGTTCGGTATGCCTGCGCGGAAACGCAGTTGGGCGGAGCCCTTCAAAATTAAGGTGGTCGAGCCGGTGAGGCTGACCACCCCGGAGCAGCGGCGGGCGGCCATCGCGGAGGCGGGTTACAACACCTTCCTGCTGCGGTCCGAGGACGTGTACATCGACCTGCTGACCGACTCCGGCACCTCGGCCATGAGCGACTGGCAGTGGGCGGGCATGATGCTGGGGGACGAGGCGTACGCCGGCAGCCGGAATTTCTATCACCTGGAAGCCGCCATCCAGAAGCATTACGGCTACCGCTACGTGATACCGACGCACCAGGGGAGGGGCGCGGAGCACATCCTTTCGCGGGCGCTCATTCATCCCGGGGACGTGATTCCGGGAAATATGTATTTCACCACCACACGGCTGCACCAGGAACTGGCGGGCGGGCGGTTCGTTGATGTGATCATTCCCGAGGCGCACGATCCCGAGAGCCCGCATCCGTTCAAGGGGAACGTGGACCTGGAGCGGCTGGAAGAGGTGATCCGGGAGCACGGGGCGTCGCGCATCCCGTATCTTTCGATCGCCACCAGCGTGAATATGGCCGGCGGGCAGCCGATTTCGCTGGGCAACCTTCGGGCGGTTCGGGATCTCGCGGACCGGCACGGCATCCGGATCATGCACGACGCCACGCGGGTGGCGGAGAACGCCTATTTCATCCAACAGAGAGAGCCCGGACAGGAGGGGCGGCCGATCGCCGAGATCGTGCGGGAGATCTGTTCGCTGACCGACGGGTGCACGATGAGCGCGAAAAAGGATGCACTCGTGAACATCGGCGGCTTCCTGGCGGTGAACGACCGGGAGATCTACGAGGAAGCACGCAACCTGGTGGTGGTCTACGAGGGGTTGCACACCTACGGGGGCATGTCCGGGCGGGACATGGAGGCGGTGGCGCGGGGCATCGAGGAATCCCTGCATGACGACCACATCCGGGCGCGGGTGGGGCAGGTGCTGTACCTGGGCTACAAGATCCGGGCGGCCGGAGTACCGATCGTGGAACCCATCGGCGGGCACGGGGTATTCCTGGACGCCAAGCGTTTTCTACCGCACGTGCCCCGGGAGCAGTACCCGGCACAGGCCCTGGCGGCAGCCATCTACCTGGATTCGGGGGTGCGCTCCATGGAGCGGGGCACGGTTTCGGCAGGCCGGAATCCGCAGACCGGGGAGGAGAACCGTCCCAAGTTGGAGCTGGTTCGGCTGACAATCCCGCGGCGAGTGTATACCCAGGCCCACATGGACGTGGTGGCGGAATCCGTGGAGGCCGTGTTCGGGGAACGGGACAATATCCGGGGACTGAAAATGGTGTACGAACCGCGGTATTTGCGGTTCTTTCAGGCACGTTTCGAGCCGGCTTAGAGGCCGCACGGGGCGAAGGCCCGCGCCTTGGGGGGGTAACATAATGAGTATGTCTGTAGACAGGCGCGCGTTTTTTCTGACCGCGGGTGGGGTGATGATGGCGCAGACAGTTCCGTCGAACCAGCGGGTGCTGGGTCTCATCGGCGCCGGGGGCCGCGGGCAGTACCTCATGAAACTATGCATGCGGCATCCGGAAGTGCGCATGGGAGCGGTGTGCGACGTGTACGAGCCGCGCCTGGAGCAGGCCTTGTCGGCCACGGGGAACAAGGCCAAGCCTTATCGCAACTATCAGGCGCTGCTGGACAACCAGGAAATCGATGCGGTGCTGATCGCCACGCCGGAGCACTGGCATTACCGCATGCTGCTGGACGCCCTGGCCGCCGGCAAGGACGTGTACGTGGAGAAGCCCCTGTGCCAGACGCCGGAGCAGGGCGTGGAACTGGTGGAGGTAGCCTCGCGATCCAAGAGCGTGGTGCAGGTGGGCATGCAGCGGCGTAGCTACGACCTGTTTCTGAAGGCCCGCCACGTGGTGGCAGACGGCACGCTGGGAGCGGTGCGCATGGTGCGTTCCTGGTGGTTGAATAACGACCTGCAGGCGCCGGCGGGAAAACTGCAAGGACCCCTGGACTGGGAGCAGTGGCTGGGATCGGCGCCGCGGCGGCCGCTCGATCCAGTGCGCTATTTCAACTGGCGCAGCTTCGCGGACTATTCGGGCGGCGTGATGGCGGACCAGGGGGCGCACGTGTTCGACGGTATCCACCTGCTGATGGGCGCCAAATACCCCCTGGCGGTCAACGCATCGGCAGGGCGGATTCACCGGCCGGGCGTGGATACGCCCGAAAGCGTGGTAGTGATCGCAGAATACCCCGAAGATTTCGTAGCCTGCTTTACCATCAACTACGCCGCCATGCATTACCAGCCGCGGCACGACCAGCTCACCAGCCTGGACGGCGATCACGCGCGGATGGACATCGGCCGGGAGAATTTCCTGGTGTACCGGAAGGGTGAGGAAGAGATGCCGGCACTAAGCGACGTTTCGGGGGGCTTTGACAAAGCCACGGAAGCGCACATCAACAATTTCCTGGAGTGCATGCGCACGCGCGCGGTGCCGAATGCGCCGGTGGACCGCGGCTTCGCGGCGGCGCTGGTCACCCAGCTGGGCAATCTTTCGCTGCGCGAAAAGCGCCGCGTGCGCTGGAATGTACAGCAAAACAGGGTGGAGTAAAGGCGCCGGGCCGCCATCTAAAACCAATGAGGCTTTGATGCGAAACAGATACCTTTCTTTAAGCTTGCTGGTTTGCTTCGCGCTCGCGGGGCAAACGCTGAACACGGGGACCTTTTTGGGGGCCGTGAAAGATCCGAGTGGGGCCGGGGTGCCGGGCGCCACGGTGCGGGTGTTGCGTGAGGGTACGCAGTTTGCGCGCGAGGCCAACACGGACGCGCAGGGGAATTACCAGTTGCTGGAGATTCCGGCGGGCACCTACCGGCTGGAATTCGAGAAGGACGGCTTCCGCAAGGTGGTGCGGGGCGACGTGAGCCTGAGTGCGGGGCAATCCCTGCGCGTGGACGCCGATTTGCAGGTGGGCTCCGTAAATGAGACCGTGCAGGTGGAAGCCAAGGTGGCGCAGGTGGACACGGCTACGGCTAACGTAGGCAGCACCATCTTCGGCTCGCAGGTGCAGGAGTTGGCTTTGAACACCCGCAGCTTCACGCAACTGATGACGCTGCAGCCGGGGGTGAACTCCACGCAAGCGCAGCAGCCGGGCTTCGGCTCGAACACCAGTGTGCCGTTTTCGTTCAACGGCAGCCAGCAGAGCTCCAACAACTGGCTGTTGGACGGCGGGCGCAACGTGGATCCCTACAACGGCAACAACCTGACCATGGTGAACCTGGACGCGATTGCGGAGGTGCGCATCGAGCGGAACGCGTACGCCGCCGAATACGGGCGCAACGCGGGCGGGCAGGTGAACGTGATCACGCGTTCCGGCACCAACCAGTTTCACGGCACGCTGTTCGAGTTTTTCCGCAACGACCACCTGGACGCGCGCAATTTCTTCGCCGCGGCCAAGCCCAAGAACCGGTACAACAACTTCGGCGGAACGGTGGGCGGCCCGATCAAGAAAGACAAGCTGTTCTTCTTCCTGTCCAATGAATACCGGCGCATTATCCAGACCACGGGGACGCGCACGGCCATCGTGCCCACGCCGGCGCAAATCGGCGGCGACCTGAGCGGGCTGCGCTCGGTGACGGACCCAACCACCGGCCAGCCGTTTCCGAACAACCAGATACCGGCCGCGCGGCTGGATCCCAATGCGCAGGTGCTGCTGAAGAACTACTTCGCGCCGCCGACGCCGGGCTTCCAGTCCGGGGCACTGAACTTCACCAGTTTCGGCGCCGGACGGCACGCGCTACCGGTCGGGTCTGGGGCGGGTGGACTATAACATCACGCCCACGCTGACGTTTTTCGGGCGCTATAACATCGACAGCACGCGGCTTTCGAGCCCCTTCGGACTATTCGCCTCCAACCCCATGCCCACGGTGGCGGCCTCCGAGCAGGCGCACATCATGTATACCAGCAACGCGTCGCTGAACTGGACCATCCGGCCGGACCTGCTGAACCAGTTCACCACCGCGTGGTACCACGGCTCCATGGCCATTACCACGACGCCTTTCGCCTCGCGCACCCGTGTGCCAGGCTTCACGGTGCCGCGGGTGTTCGATACGGTGACCGACTCGGGAGGGCTGATCCCCTCCATCAACATGACGCAAGGGTACGCCGGCATCAGCATCATCTGGCCGCAGAACATTTCGCATTACACTTATGAGCTGATCGACAACCTGAGCTACATCCGGGGGCGGCACATCTTCAAGTTCGGCGGCAGCGTGGACAAGGAGAACAAGACGCAGAACAACAGCAACCCGAACAACAACGGCTCGTTCACCTTCGACGGATCGGCCACGGGGCTTTCTCTGGCGGACCTCTTGCTGGGCCGCGCCTATCAATACACGGAGAACTCCGCGCACGTACTGGGCAGCCTGCGCTTCACGGACTTCTCCTGGTACGTGCAGGATCAATTCCGGGCCACCTCGCGGCTGACGCTGACCTACGGCGTGCGCTACGAATTCTTCCAGCCGGAACACGACGACGCGGGCACCATCTCTTACTTCGATCCGCGGCGCTTCGACTTCTCGAAGGCGGCGCAGGTGCTGCCCAACGGCCAGATTGTTTCGGGCACGGAGAATTTCGCCAACGGGGTGGTGCCGGCGGGCGCCAGCGCGCCGTTCGGCTACGCCCTCACCAACTCGGTGCACAACACCTTTGCGCCGCGGCTGGGCTTTTCCTACGCGCTCACCAAGGACAACCTGACGGTGCTGCGGGGCGGCTACGGCATGTTTCACGACCGCTGGTCGCAGTTCGCCTCGGCGGCGCGCAACAACTATCCCTTCAACCAGAGCCTGTCGATCTTCAACACGAATTTCAGCAATCCCTCGCAGGGCACGCGGCGGGTCTTCCCCATCGGCCTGACGAATTTCAATTCGCCATGGGAGATCCCGTACATGCAGAAATGGTCGCTGGGGGTGCAGCGGCAACTTCCGGCGGAGGTGCTGCTGGACGTGAGCTATGTAGGCTCCAAGGGCAACCACCTGCTCAAGACCGTGGACATCAACCAGCCGGTGGCCAGCGCGGCGACGGCCAGCGGCCAGGTGAGCCCCAACGCGGTGCGGCCGTACCCGGGATTCGCCTCTATCAACACCTACGAAACAGTGGGCAACTCGGTATACCACTCGCTGCAGGTCTCCGCGGTGCGGCGCTTTTCCGCGGGCCTTTCCGTGCAGGGATCGTACACGTACAGCAAGACCATCGACGACGCGGTGACGCCCATGAATTCCTACGCTTCCCCGCGGCTGGAGAGGGCGCTTTCCACCTTCGACCGCACGCACGTGCTGGTGATGAGCTATGTCTGGGAGCTGCCGCTGGCCAGGCAGGCGCAGGGCTGGCGCAAGCGAGCCTTGCAGGGCTGGCAGATCTCAGGGATCAGCAGCTTCGAATCCGGGCTGCCGCTGACTATCGCCATCCCGGGGGACCGCGCGGGCGTCGGAGGCGGCACGCAGCGGCCCAACCTGACGGGCCCCATCGTGCGCCAGATGGACCTGGCGGCCTGGTTTAACACCAACGTCTTCGCCGTGCCGGCGCTGGGGACATTCGGCAACGCCGGCCGCTCGCTGGTACGCGGGCCGGGTGTCAACAACTGGGACCTCTCCTTCAGCAAGCGCACCATGATTCACGAGAGCGTGGAGCTGCAATTCCGGGGCGAGTTCTTCAACTTGTTCAACCACACGCAGTATAGCGGCGTGAGTACCACGGTGGGGGCAGCCACTTTCGGCCAAGTGACCAGTGCGCGGGACCCGCGCATCACTCAACTGGGCCTGAGGTTACTGTTTTGATCGCGGCGGCGGAACTCGCCCGGAAATTCCGGCGCGAACTGTTTGAAGTGGTGTTGCCCTTCTGGGAACAGCACGGCATCGACCACCAGCACGGGGGATTCCTGTGCAGTCTGGACCACGCCGGGTCGCTGGTCAGCGACCGGAAGTTTCACTGGTTCCAGGGCCGCGGCATCTGGTTCTACAGCTATCTGTACCAGCACTTCGGACGGGACCCCCGGCACCTCGAGACTGCGCGGAGGGCCATGGAATTCCTGCTGCGGCACGCACCCCAGCCAGACGGCTGGTGGGCGGAAGTGCTGGCGCGCGACGGGAGCGTGCTGCGGCCCTTCCAGGGCGACCTCTACGGCATGTATTTCGCCGTGGAGGGCCTGGCGGAATACGCCGCAGCCAGCGGGGAGGCGCGGCCGCTCGAAACGGCGCTGGAGCTGTTCCAGAAGCTGTGGCGTGAGATCCACCGGAATGACTTCGGGCCGCGGGAACAAGGCCTCTGGATGGTCAACCTGCTGATCGCCACGCGGCTGCTGGAGCGCTGGCATCCGGAGGGTGTGGCGGAAATCTGCGACGAGAGCCTGGAAGCGATCGTCCACCGGCACTACAACCCGGAGCTCGGCCTGAATAACGAGCGCCTGAGCCGGGATTTCAGCCGGGAGCCGGAAGAGGCCACCAAGTGCGTGATTGGCCACAGCGTGGAATGCCTGTGGATGGTCATGGACGAGGCGCTGCGCCGCGGGGATGGGAAGCTGTGGGAACTGGCGGCGGAGCGCATCCGGCGCCACCTGGACGTGGGCTGGGACCACGTCTATGGGGGCGCGGCAACGGCGGTGAATGTGGGCCACCCGGAATACGAATGGCCGGTGGACCATCCCGTGGAGACCGGGCTGGAGTTCCACGAACGCGGCGAGTATCACTACATGAAGTCTTTCTGGGCCGTGAACGAGACCCAGGTGGCCACGCTCCCGATCTTCGAGCGCACGGGCGCGGAATGGGCGGCCCGCTATTTTCTGCTGGCGGAGGAGGCGCGGGAGCGCAGGTTTTCACTGCGGCCCCGCGGGTATCCCCTGTACCTGCTGTTCACGGACCGGCAATTCTCTTTCCAGCCGCGTACCTTCCGGCAGGACAACTACCATCTGCCGCGGCAGTTGATGTTCAACCTGCGGGTGCTGGAGCGCATGGCGCCCCTCTCCGGCGGCTTGCCGTGACGGACCCGTACAGTTCTCTCCCAGCGGGGAGATCGCAGCCGCGGTGAGCACGTACGCGGCTACTTCACGGCAATTGTCGCGTCGGCGCGGCTCTTCGCGTTGCCGATCGTGAGAACCAGCGGAACGTTACCCGTCGGAGCATTGCTGGGGACATACACCGGCACCTGAATCTCGCCTGTGTAGATCAAAACGGGACTCACCACCAATGGAGCGTCTATCCCGCCGATCGTCACCTTCACCGGAAGATTCACGCTCTTCGGAGCGGCAACGATCTCTCCGTCCACACCAGCCGGCGTGACAAGCCCCTGGCCCGTCGCCCAGAACGCCACCCAACTCCCCCGCGCTACGGCATTGCTGGCGGAATTGAAGGTCTGGTCCGGGTTGATCGCCCAGATCTGCCCTGGCCCGTACTGCTGGGTGAAGATACCCGGCACAGCTTCGGCCGTGGCCAGCGGGAACGCTTCCGAAGTCCGGCCGTTGAAGCTTACCACCACGTCCGCCTTGTTGCCCACGCTGTAGGGCACCAGGGCATTAATTTGGGCAGGTGAAACATAAGTCAGGAAGGCTTCGATGCCGTTGAACGTCACAGTAGCGCCGCCCAACCCTTTCTGGCTTCCGGACGCGATCAGGTTCGGCGCCGGCCCCAGGCTTTGCCCGGTGATGGAGACGAACTCGCCTGGAGCAACCGGCCCGGGCTGAAAGCTAGCCGCATTCACAACGCCCGTAATCTGGATCGAATCCAACTGGAAAGCGATATTGTCAGCGTAGGCGTTGAGGTTATCCGTGGGGGGGCCGAGCTTGTGGAACGTCAGGGTCACACGCGCTGAGCGGGCCCCCGCCGGGACGGTCCCCTCCGCTTTCTCTTGCCACAACCCGATCAGTCCCTGGCGCTCCTCGTTGGTCACCGGCCCGATCGCGGCGCCGCCGACCTTCTTGCCCGAGGCGTCGTAAAACGCAACGGACACGTCGGCGTTGTCCGGGTAGTTTGTATTCCCGCCGAGCCACGCCGAAAGCGTATACGAAACCTTGCCGCCATCCACCAACTTGTTCGCCGTGCTGAAATCGATGCTCTGCCACGCCGGGCATGTGTCGCGCGCGCTCTCACAGCCAAACAGGTAAGTACCGCCGTCCGGGGGTATGTGATCGGTCTTGAGCGGCTGCCAACTGGCGCCGTATTTCGCTGCCCGGAAGTCGGCATGCGGGTTCCATCCGGGAACCGGGTAGAGGTATGTCTCCTTGTCGGCGTCGGGCATCTGTGTATCCGTCTCAGCATTGCCGTTCACCAGCAGGTTGCCACCAAACATGCTCTCGGCGCTCAAAATCAGCGAGATGTTGTCTGCCGCAAACGAGTTGCCAGAGGTCTCGGGAATCAGCAGGTCGATCGTAATCTTCGCTTTCCGCACGTTGGCGGGGAGAAAGCCGGTTGCCTGCCGGAACAGGAGACCCTCGGGAAAATCCAGGTCGGATTGAGCGGGTCCAGGGGCTATGGAAGTGAACAGCACGTTTCCCGCCGCATCCTGAAATTCGGCCTGGAGGCTCGTCGAACCGATGTTGTCGCTCATACCCGCGGATATGCCGATCCAGCCGGAGAAATAGAATCTCACCCGGCCAGCGTCGATATCGGCCGCGGCGCCGCTGAGGTCCACGGTCTGCCCGGCGGTTGACCTCTGGTTTCCGCGGCCTCCATAAAAGAATTGCTTGCCTCCTCAGCAGAATCTGTGGGTTGATTCTGGCTCCGGCAATCGTCCCAAGTTGTGATACAGCGCGATTTCCATGGCCTCATAGGTGCGAAAGCCGTAGGATC
>JAJPJX010000040.1 GCA_021324015.1 Solibacteraceae bacterium
GATCCTACGGCTTTCGCACCTATGAGGCCATGGAAATCGCGCTGTATCACAACTTGGGACGATTGCCGGAGCCAGAATCAACCCACAGATTCTGCTGAGGAGGCAAGAAACCTTGCGCTGGCTGGAATCGGCGGCCGAGAAGCGGGACGTTCACTTGATCTTGGTCCCCCCCGACCCCCGTTTCGCCTGGCTGCGGAGCCATCAGCGTTTCCAGAAGTTACTCCGCCAGATGCGACTCACAAGCCTGGCTGGCAATGTTTCGCGAGCAGGCGCTTGATTCCCGGCCAGAACTCTCTCATCACGTCGCTAGGTGCTTCGGACAACCGGTCTCGGTCTCTTTCAGCAGTTCTCCGCCGCTCCCGAAACAATGCACGGAGCAGCATCACGCCTGCTGCGACATAGGGAATCGCGGTTACGCTTCCCGGAGTGTAGTGCCCGGCGTAAAAGGCTACGCATAAATGGTGCAGTTCCGAGCGCACCAGGTCGGCAAGTTTGGCCCTATCTGGCTCGGTTTTGAGCCGCGTTCTCGGTGACGACTGAATTCCGATGTTTGAAGATCAGCCGCTTGATGTCCGGCCAAAACTCCTTCATCGCGTCGCCGAACGCCTCGGTCATAGTGAATGTGGCCATGCGGCTCAGGTTGTCTGAGAGTCCCCGCGAATCGCGGTAATAAAGGTCGCCGACCGCCGCCGACATCCCGTTCCCAGCGATATCCGATAGGTTGATCATGCTGCGGCCGTTATCCGTCCGCGTTACAAAAACCCGTGTTACCGCATAGGCCGCTCGCGACACAAGGCGCCCTGAGCCTCTGCGGAAATACCGCCGGTCCTGATGCAGCAGGCTGGGCATCGCCCATTCCACCAGATAGTTGCCCATCACCTGGTCGGCTAGCCCTGTCCCGAACCGTTTCGCGTAGCCGCTCGCCCCCTGGCCGAACGACGGATCCTGCTTCTTCGACTGGCTCCATCCAGCCAGACCGCCCGAGACGAACAGGATCGGCGGATCGAAGGTGTCCTTCGTTGCCATGACAAATTTCCCTTCCGGCGTCAGCGGCGCCGTTGACATGCCTGGTTCCACCGTCTTGTAGTTGGGCAGAACGCCGAAGGCCCGCTTGTCGGGCGTCAGGCTCATACCAGCCTCGATGGCGCGAGGCTTGACGGGCGAAGGCTTTGCAGAAAGACCGGGTTCGAGGCGCACATCGTCGATCAAGAACCGGAACCTTTCCGGCGTTGCCAGCGCCGCGAACATGATGGCTTTGAGGTTGTGTCCGTCGGCGCCAAAATCCGAGAACGGCAGAGTAACTCGCGTCCATTCCGGGCCAGCGGTGAAGCCTTTCATCAACGGCATGGCCCCTTTGCTTTTCGCCCAGAGCATCACCTGATAGGTCTTGCCGTCGCCTTTGGTCCAGAAACTGATAGCGCCCTTGCCCGAGAGATTCGCCGGCGCCATGGGGGCCCGACCCGGAAAGAACATGGCGCCCGCCCACCCGAAAACGCCGGGTGTAATCTCACCAGTGATCTCCAGAGCCTTCTTGCTGCCTTCGGCGCCGCCGTCCACCACCGCAATTTGCGCTTCCGGCTTGTGCCCGCCCAGCAGCCTTCCCACGGAGGGATTCCATCCCAGACCGAACGCAGCGGAAGCCGTTCCGTCCTCGAAATCGCTGATCAGCCCCGCCTCCGATCCCGCCGGAGCGGCCAACGTCAGAATCCGCTCCGCTTCCTTCTCGCGGTCCAACTCGGCCCGGTAGCTCTCGCGGTCGAACAGGACTCCCAGCTTCCAAACCGCAACGACATTGCTGATGTCAGAGATCCGCGTGGTGGGGTCGCCGTTCACTAGCAGCAGGTCAGCGCGCCTGCCTGGGGAAATCTGTCCACGGTCGTTCATTCGGAACGCCGTGGCGTTGACGGATGTCGCGGAGGCTAGGGCCTGCACAGGCGTCAGGCCGGCGTCCACCAGCATTTCGAGTTCGCCGTGGAGGCTGGCGCCGTGCGCCGTGCCGGGATTGTGTCCATCGGTTCCGGCCAGAATCGCAACACCTTGGGCATTCAGGCGGTGGGCCGCCTCCTGCGCGTTCCCGAAGTTACCAGTGTGGCGCGGCACATCCTGGTTCAAGTCGCCAATGGCTTCCACCGAGAGGTAAGGCTCCAGCCGCGGATCGCGAGCCAAACGCGGCCCCGCCGATACGCCGCTCGGCGCCGCCAGGACGGAAAGTGTTGCGATGACAAAAACGTGGTGTTGCACGGCCAGCGAGACGAACTCGTCGTCCGGCGGTTGGTCTGCGAACAGATGCACCAAGCCGTCGGCTCCGGCCGCAATGGCGTCCTTGCCGGCATGCTCGGATAGGATGTGGACCACTGCCAGCTTGCCGTGCCGATGCGCTGCGTCGATTACCGCCCGAAGGTTGTCCTTACTCAGCGTTGGGATGCGGATGCCGAATTCGCTGCCGTCGTCGTAAACGATCTCGCCGATGAAACCCGCGCCCTCGGCAACCAAAGCATCAACCACCGCCTCTGCTTCCGCAGGCGATGAGACCGTCGGAATTGGAATACCGTATTCCGTGCCGTGGCCGTCGGGCGCCGTCGGCTGGCTCCGCGAGCTTCGCAGGTCCGTTAGGTTCAGACGCCCTCCCTGCGCTTGTTCCTTCTCAATCTGGTCGGCGTACTTGGGCGACGCGCCCATATCCAACTCGGTGGTCACTCCAAGCGCAAGCGCGGACTTCAGGAACTTGTCCTGCCCCATAGTGTGCACGTGCGCATCGATCAGTCCGGGCACGAGCGTTCGTCCTGTTCCGTCGATCGTGCGGACTCCGGGCGGCGCCTTGATCTCGGGGCCAACGGCTTCGATCATTCCGTTCTTGACCCAAACATCGGCCTTGGCAATTACGTTCGAACCGTCGAAGACCCGCGCGTTGCGATGACGAATTGGTTCTCGGAGGCCCCAGTCTGTGCGCCGGCGCCGAGGCTCAGCAGCAGTACGGTCATAACGCCGCACGCTTTTGTGCCAAGTTGCTTTGCGCACCGCGACCGGGTACCCGGTCCCGCCGCGATGGTCGTTGTGAATGCTCGCTTCTGCATTGACTTTGTCTCCTGGATGCAGAATGCTCGATTTCGCGGGGCAAACAGAGTGAATTACCGTGATTAACGAGGCTTTCAGGCCGCGCCTCCCGGCGGGCCCAGCCGGGCGAACGTGTGACCGAAGTCACAGACAAGCGCAAGCCCGCGCCGTAACTCTAAGCTACCTACGGCAGCCAGGGGGCGAGCAAAAGCGCCCTGGCAAGGAGGGTCCATGAGACACACGCGCATCGTCGTGACCCACTACGGCGGGCCCGACGCACTTCAGGTGGTTGAAGAAGACTGCCCCGAGCCGAAACGTGGTGAGGTGCGCGTTAGAATGCAGGCCGCAGGCGTCTCCTTGCCCGACATAATGGCGCGCGAGGGGATCCATCCCGAAACGCCCCGTGTGCCCTTCACGCCAGGGTGGGATCTGGTTGGAATGATCGATCGGCTCGGCGACGGCGCCTCGGGAATCGAACCGGGCCAGATCGTCGCAGCGATGCCGATCCACGGCCCGTACGCGGAGTTTGTCTGCGTACCGCAACGCGAACTGGTTCCGATGCCGCCCGGGCTGGATTCCGCCGAGGCCGTCAGCCTCATTCTGAATTACATCACCGCGTATCAGATGCTGCATCGATCCGCCAAGGTCAGACCCGGCCAGCGCGTGCTGATTCACGGCGCCTCCGGTGGGGTCGGCTCGGCGTTGTTGCAGCTTGGGCGCCTCGCCGGGTTAGAGATGTACGGTACCTGTTCATCGCGAAGCGTGTCGGCCGTGTCGGACCTAGCCTAGGAGGTACCCCGATCGATTACCGCGAGCAGGACTTCGCCAAAGAAATTCAACGCCTCACGAGCGAAGGCGTGGATGTCGTCTTCGATCCCATCGCTGGTGTTCATACGTGGCATTCCCGCAACGCCCTCCGTCCTGGCGGGCGGGTTGTGGCCTATGGCAACACTACCTCGTTGCGTGGGGGCGGATTGTCTTCAGGTCGTCCGGGTCGCCGCAATCGCTTGCATGGAATCCCCATCTACGTGCTGTACATCGCCGGCGGATGGTTTCTGCCCGGCCGGAAACGGGTAATCCCTTACAGTATCCAGACCTTGAAACGGGTGAGGCCGGCGCTGTTTCGACAGGACTTGGCCACGCTGCTCGACCTCCTTCACCAGCAGAAGATCAAGCCGGTGATCGCTCAAAGATTTCCGCTTGCCGAGGCGAGGCAGGCTCAGGAACTGCTCGGAAAGGGAGGCGTGACTGGCAAAATCGTGCTCGTGTGCAGCGGCCAATAGCGTTCGCGTCAGGCTGAGACCGAGCCGGCGGCATCATTTTCCTGCCGGTCGAGCCCAAATGCGATCGCCGCCATCATCGGCGTTGCTGTGATCCAACTTGCGATAAGTGCACCGCGTGCCGGCGCATCGTGCCCAAGAATCTGCCCAGCGACGAGGAAGTTGAGGCGGACCCCATTCTTTGCTCTTTATTGCATCCGCCGTGCCGATCTTATAGTCAGCCTTGGTGGCACGGCATTTGCATGGGGATAGGGTGCAAACCAATCAGAAGAAGGCTGGGGGTGAAGCCCGAGCCGGGAGAGTGAAATGAAAAAAGGAGTCGTGACTTTGATGCTAGCGGCCACGGCCGTATTCGCCGCCTGACCGACTCAGTTTACTGGCGTGATTACCGACTCGATGTGCGGCAAAAGCCATAAGGCGATGGGTGTTACTCCCGATGCGAAGTGCGTGCGGGACTGCCTGCACGCCGACCCCAGCCGTTACAAATACGCCCTGTACGACGGCAAGAGCGTCTACCTTCTGAGCGACCAGCAAGCGCCAGAGAGGTTTGCGTCCCAGAAGGTGACCGTAAAGGGCGTTCTCGACCAGAAGACCAACACGATTCATGTGAACACCGTCGTTCCGGCAAAATAGGACTCCCGCCGAATCCGCTCAGCCCGACATGAGGCAATGAGCAAGGCCCGGCGGCGGAAATCGGGCAGACGGTAATCGGCGTACGATGAAATGAAGGAGGGATGGCAGTGAGCCGCGTTCAGCAGTCTTTCGGACTAGCGATCGTCCTGGCCTTCGCTTTGGGGCTTGGCTACGCCGGTTGGCGGATGTGGAACCCCTCCCGAGTGACCGCCTGCCAGGCCTGCGGCCGCGCAGTGCAGGCCAACATGCGAACCATAGCCTTCATCGGTAGTGACCAGGAGGTTTTCTGCTGCCCGACATGCGCCCTCAGCGCCGGAACGCAGATGCACGAACCAGTTCGCTTCACCGAGCTCGCCGACTATGAAACCGGGCATGTACTACGTCCCGCCGACGCCTTCGCCGTGGAAGGCAGCGACGTAATTCCCTGCGTTCGCTCGCACGAAATGCTCAATCGCGACGGACAACCAGTCCCGATGGAGTTTGATCGCTGTTCGCCGAGCATCATTGCATTCGCAACACGAGCCTCGGCGGAGCATTTTGCCGCGGAGCACGGTGGCCAGGTCGCAATGTTCCTCCAGATCGTCTCCCGTAGACCCGCAATCCCCACGCAGTGACGGCGTCGTATGACGCTTTATGACCTCGCCGCTCCGCTCTACGGGATTTGGGCCGCGCTCGTAGAAACCAGAGCGCACCGTGCGGCCGCTCAGGTCGTGGCGATGCATCCGGGCCACCATCTGCTCGAAGTTGCCGTTGGCCCCTCCCTGCAATTCGGCATGTCTCCGCCCGTCTTCCATTTTCTTCGCGTCGTGGGGATCGACCTGTCCATGCCCATGTTGAAGAGAGCCCGCCGCCACCTCACTTCCTCTCAGGCTTGGCTGTGCCAGGCGGATGCCCGCGCGCTACCATTTGGACCGGAATCGTTTGATGCCGTCCTGAACTGCTTCATGATCGACCTTCTCTCGGAGGGCGACATCCCGGTCGTGCTGCAAGAGTTCTCGCGCGTGTTGCGTTCGGGCGGCCGGCTGGTCCTTTTGACCATGGCCGAGCAGAAGCCCGCATTCCAGTGGCTATGGATGGCCTTGTACCGGCGGGCGCCGTTCCTCGTTGGGGGCTGCCGCCCGCTTGATGCGGGGGCATGGCTGCGAAAGCTGGGATGGAAGGTGGAGCAGGAAAACCTGGTGAGCCAGATGGGATTTCGAAGCATGTTGACTGTGGCTCAACCGCCCCCCTCCGTTCTCGCTTAACGGATCACTTCGTTGTTCTTTTCCAGCGCGTACAGTTGCAGCTTCAACTCACGATAGAATTCCGGGTCGAGCTTCTCTTTCAAATCGAACTTGTAAGTGACCGTCCGGCTGAATTCCCTGCGGTTGTTCTCGTAGGCCCGAATTTCCAGGCGATAGGGATCGTCGGACCAGACCGACACGATATCGCGGTCCATCTGCCACGTGCGCCCGTCCGACTTTTTCCGGGTCACGTAGAAGATCGCATCCCATGTGAACTCCAACTTGCCTTCGGAGCCTCTGAAAGTGCCGCTGCGTTTGACGGACAGGCCGTACACTGCTTTGACGTTGCCCGGGGACACCCGGTCGGTCACGGGACGCTTGAGGTGTGCGCTGATCATCTGGAAGAGACCGTCGGTCAGTTCGCCTTCCGTCAACCGGAAGCGGTACTGTTCGTCCTTGCCGAGGAAGCGCCAATCGTCGCGATAGGTCAGAACGACAAATTCTTTGCGGCTCACGCGATCGAAGTACTGAATGTCATCCCATTTCCAGGAGAGGCTGTAGGGACGGTTATCGAGCCGATCCAGGGCGTGGCCGATATGCTGCGTGCCCAGCCACTGCGCGCCGTGTTTCGCATGCGGCGCCGTGTAGGTGATTCCTTCTTCGTTGATCTCGATCGTTCCGTCCCGATCCGGCCAAATCGGTTTCTCCAGCCGCGCCGGAAACGTCTCCGCGAAACCCGCGGCGGTGAATGCCAGGAACAGAGTAGCCAGTTTCATGATGTCTCTCTCAAGTGATGAAATCCGGTGAAGGGGCCGCCTTTGGGCAGCCGGCGGCTTCGCCAGAGATAGAAGATGATCGGATAGATCGCCAATTCCATAATGCCGGACGTGATCACCCCGCCCACCATTGGAGTCGCAATGCGTTTCATGACGTCGGCGCCCGCGCCCTGGCTCCACAGGATCGGCACACTGCTGTCCGGCTAAAAGTCGAACAGAATCAACTGGTTGCCGAGATCGCCTAAATGCTCCTGGGAGCAGGGCTCTTGAAGTGCCCGAAAAATGGGCGTTTTCTCA
>JAJPJX010000083.1 GCA_021324015.1 Solibacteraceae bacterium
CGAACGAAAATGTTTTCAGATCGAAATCTGGCCGTTCGTGCAGGTTCTCGCGTGGCGAGGCGCTGAAGCGGAAAGGATTAGCCCTTCAATTTTGCGCCGGAAAGTAGACTAGTCTAGGAACGCGTTGCTGTCCGCCACCGAGATGCCCCCGCAGCCGATCAACCCGATGCGCACCCGGTCGCTGGGCGCCGCACCCCGCGCTCCCGCCGCCAGGGCTGAAGCGGCTAGCGAGGACTCGACCAGCGCTCGTCGCGTGACTTGCATAGCCATGCCTCCTTTAAAATCCGGCACATCGGTCTGATTGCCCTTTAATGAAGCTGGCTTTATGGTAGCGCGGTGAACGGTGTGGATGCGTGGGCTGGTGCTGGAGGAGGGGGTCGAACCCTCATGCCCAGTGAAGGGCGCGGGATTTTGAGTCCCGTGCGTCTGCCAGTTCCGCCACTCCAGCCCGGTTTCCTCAGTATAGCATCGCCTCCGCGCGCCCCCGCGCATTCGGCTATACTGAAGTTTCAGGTTCGTTCCTCCGAATGGCGCTGTTCAAAACCCGCAGCGCCGCCGTATACGGCATCGATGCCCATCTGATCGATGTCGAAGTCGACATGTATTCGTCTGGCTCGGCGCGCGACTTCGTCATGGTCGGAATGCCGGATATCGCGGTGCGCGAGAGCCGCGAGCGCATCAAGTCCGCGCTCATCAACTCCGGCTTCGGCTATCCCAACAAGGCCGTCACCATCAATCTCGCACCGGCCAACGTGCGCAAGGAGGGCGCGGGTTTCGATCTCCCCATGGCCCTCGGCATCCTGGGCGCCATGGGCACGGTCGCGGCGCTCGAGCACCACATCCTGGTCGGCGAGTTATCTCTCGACGGCGCCGTTCGCCCGGTGCGCGGCGCTCTTTCCGTTGCCGTGTGCGCGCGGGCGCGCGGCATTCCGAACCTGGTGCTGCCCCGCGAAAACGCCGCCGAAGCCGCCGTGGTGGAAGGCGTGCGCGTGTTCGGGGTGCGACACCTCTCCGAGGTCGTGGCTCTGCTGGCCCGCCCGGACGAATTTCAGCCCGTGGCCGCCGACCCCGCGCCCGCACCGCCCGATGCCGCCTCCACCGCCCCGGACTTCCGCGACGTGCGCGGCCAAACCACCGCCAAGCGCGCGCTGGAAGTGGCCGCCGCCGGGGGCCACAACCTGCTCATGATCGGCCCGCCCGGCTCCGGCAAGACCATGCTGGCCAAGCGCCTCGCGGGCATCCTGCCGCCGCTCACCTTCCCCGAAGCCATCGAGACCACCAAGATCCACAGCATCGCCGGCGTGCTGCCCACCGGCGTCGGGCTGCTGCGCGGCCGCCCTTTCCGCGCGCCCCACCACACCATCTCCGACGCCGGACTCATCGGCGGCGGCGCCGGCACGCCCCGCCCCGGCGAAGTCAGCCTGGCGCACAACGGCCTGCTGTTCCTGGACGAGTTTCCCGAGTTCCCCCGAGACGTGCTGGAGATCCTGCGCCAACCGCTCGAGGATGGTTCGGTCACGATTGCCCGCGCCAACATGACCCTCTGCTTCCCTTCCAACTTCATGCTGGTGGCGGCGATGAATCCCTGCCCCTGCGGCTTCCACGGCGACGCCACGCGCGAGTGCCGCTGCACGCCGGGCATGATCCAGCGCTACCTCGGCAAAATCAGCGGGCCGCTGCTGGACCGCATCGATATTCACATCGAGGTCCCCGCCGTGCCCTACAAAGAACTGCGCGGCGATAGCGGCGGTGAGCCTTCCTCCGCCATCCGCGAACGCGTCGAGCGCTCCCGCGATGTGCAGCGCGGCCGCGGCTGGTACAACTCCGCCCTCCCCGCTCCGCTTGTGCGCAAGCTTTGCGCGCTCGACGACTCCGGCGAGCGCACTCTGGAAATGGCCGTGCGTCGCATGGGCCTTTCCGCCCGCGCTCACGACCGCATCCTCAAGGTCGCCCGCACCATCGCCGACCTCGGCGGCGCGGAACACGTCGCCGCCAAGCACGTCGCCGAGGCCGTGCAGTACCGCAGCCTCGATCGCAACTACTGGAGCTGATTCTCCGCCTGACCTAGACCCGCGGCTATATATTGGTAAGTCTCACAGGTGACCCGTGAATCGAAGAGTGTTTCTCCAGTCTCTGGCGGCGGGCGCGCTTCCCGCGGCCGCCCCGCCCCGGCTCAACGTGCTGTTCGTGCTGATGGACGATCTGGGCTGGCGCGATTTGGGCCCCTACGGCAACCGGTTTATCGATACGCCCCACCTGGACCGCTTCGCGCGCCAGAGCGTCCGCTTCACCAACGCCTACGCGGCTTGCCCGGTGTGCTCGCCCACGCGCGCCAGCATCCTGACGGGCAAGTATCCGGCGCGGCTGCACCTTACGGACTGGATCCCGGGCCGCAGACAGTGGCCCACCGCCAGGCTGCTCATGCCGGCCTTCCGCCAATTCCTGCCGGTCGAGGACCGCACGCTGGCGGAAGCGCTTTCGCCGCGCGGCTTCCGCACCGGGGCGATCGGCAAGTGGCATCTGGGCGGCCCCGGCCATCTGCCTACCGACCGCGGCTTCGGCCTGAACATTGCCGGCACCGCCGCGGGCCACCCGCCCACTTACTTCGGCCCCCTGGAACTGCCCGGACTCAGCCTTGCCCCGGGCGAATTTCTCACCGAGCGCCTCACCCGGGAAGCCATCCGTTTCATGCGTCCCGGCCAGCCGGAGCCGTTCTTCCTGTATCTCGCACACTTCACCGTGCACCTGCCCTTGCAGGCCCGCGAGCAGGTCATCGCCAAGTACCGCCAGCGCGACATCGGCGACGTGAACCCCACCTACTGCGCCATGGTCGAAAGCGCCGACGATTCCATGGGACGGCTGATGCAGGCGCTCGACGAATCCGGCCAGGCGGACCGCACGGTGGTGATTTTCTTCTCTGATAACGGCGGGGTGCGCTTTCAGGGGCGGCAGCCGAAGCCCATCACCAACAACAGCCCGCTGCGCGCCGGCAAGGGCCACCTCTTCGAAGGCGGCATTCGCGAGCCGCTGATGATCCGCTGGCCGGGCGTAACGCGGCCCGGCACGGTCATCGACACCCCGGTGGCCAGCATCGACTTCTTCCCCACGCTCTGCGAAGCCGCCGGTGTGGATCCCGGCCCCGTAGACGGCCGTTCGCTGCTGCGCCTGCTGCGCGGCAAGCGCCTGGGCGAGCGCCCGCTCTTCTGGCACTACCCGCACTACAGCGACCAGGGAGGCCGCCCCGCCGGAGCCGTGCGCCTCGGAGACTGGAAACTGATCGAGTTCTACGAAGACGGCCGGCTGGAGCTATTCCACCTCGCCGAAGACCCCGGAGAGCAGCGCAACCTGGTGCGCCGGGAACCCGCGCGAGCCAAAAAGCTTCACCGCCTCTTAGCCGGATGGCGCCACGCCGTCAACGCCGCCATGCCCGAGCCCAACCCGAAATACGATTCCGCCCATGCCAGCGAAGGCCTGACGGGCTACGAACCGCCGACGGCGCCGGTCTGAGACACGCGCCGCGGCCTTGAAACCCCGCCCCGCTCGGCGTACGATTTGAGACAGCGGGATCCGAGATGAAAATCGAAGGATACCGGCAATTTGGCGGTAAACATTGCGAGACGGGCTCTCTCAAGAACGTTCTCGCGCATCACGGGGTGGAGGCGCCCCACAGTCACGCGCCCTTCAGCGAGGAGATGCTGCTCGGCATCGGGGGCGGCATCGGCTTCTCGTATTGGGTGTTTCAGGCAGGCGTCGGCCCCTCCTTTTTCGCCGGAACGCGGCATGCCGACCCGAAAGCGGAGTTTCTGGCGCAGGTCTGCGCGCGCCTCGGCCTGCGGGTCGCCGTACGCGAAACCTCCAGCCCGAAGCGCGGCAAAGAGGATCTGCTGTCGGCCCTGGCTTCCGGACACCCGGCCATCGCGCGCGGGGATATGGCGGCTTTGCCCTACATGGGCGTGCCGCCGGACGCCCACTTCGGCGGGCACACCTTCGTGATCTATGGCACGGACGAAGCCACCGACCGGATCTTCATCGCGGACCGCCCCAACCGGCCGGTCACGGTGCATGCGGCCGAACTGGCGGCGGCGCGCGCCTCCCGGCACAAGCCCTTCCCGCCGGATCACAAACTCTTTCTGGTGGAACCGCCGCGGGTGCCCATTCGCCTGGAGATGCTGCGCCGCGCGATTCTCAAAGGCATCAGCGACTGCTGCCTCCACATGCTGAAGCCTCCCCTCCAGAACCTCGGACTGAAGGGCCTCCTCAAATGGGCGGACCTGGTGCGGAACAGCGGCGACCCCAAGGGTTGGCCTCAGGTGTTCGCCCCTGGCCCGCCGCTCTACGGCGCGCTTCTGGCCACGTTCCTGTCGATCGAGATTTCGGGGACTGGAGGCGGCGCCTTTCGCTCCATGTACGCGGCCTTCCTGGCGGAGGCTGCGGCGGTGCTGGACGACCCAAGCCTGGAACTGGTTTCCGGCCAGTTCCGCCAGGTGGCCGGCCTGTGGAGCGAACTGGCGGCAGCGGCGCTGCCGGAGGAGGTTGCGTTGTTCCGCGAGACCCGCGGCCTGGTGGCGGAGAGGAACTGCGTTTTCGAGCGGCAGGAGCCGGGCGCCGCCGAGCGCATGCGCCAGATCAACCGCCGCCTGGAGCAAATCCAGGCCGAGATCAAGTCCGCCTTCCCCCTCGAACCCGCGGCTGTGAGCGGCCTGCTGGAAGACCTGAGCGCGCGCATCCGGGCTATACATGCCGCCGAACAGGACGCCCTGGCCCCGTTCACGGAGTGCGCCTCGCTTTAGACCGCCTGCATAGGTACCAACTGTCATAGGCCGGATAAGTAAGGTGGCGGTTCATTGTTCCGCCGACCGGATGCTGCTGGGTCTAGAGTGGTCGCCATTCATGAGTGAAATACCGGCTGAAAACCAGGTCCAGTCTCCCCGTGCGTTGATCAGCGGCCGTACGAATGCGCACGCATGCGCACCGGCCAGGTCGGCAGGTGCCCTGCTATTCTGGAGGCAGTGCCGCTCGCGCGGCAAATTCAAACGCACGGAGGGAATCTTAAGCATGTCGAAGCAAGCCGAAGCGGATCTGATCCTGAAGCTCTACGACCTGCGCCGGGAAGGGACCATGCGCCAGGCCCGCGACTGGTATTTTCGGGAATTTCATCCGGAATCGAAGGCCGATGTGGACGGCGTCATGTTCGGCGAGCACAGCGCTCACCTGCGAATGGTGGTCAGTTACTGGGACATGGCTGCCGGACTGGTCAACCACGGGGCCATCAGCAAGGAACTCTTTAGCGACACTAACGGGGAGCATCTTGCCGTGTTTTCGAAGCTCGAGCCGCTGCTCGGAGAGTTGCGCGCCGACTACGGACCGCAGTTTCTGGCGAACCTGGAAAAGCTGATCGACGCCACACCGTCCGGCCGGGAACGCGCGGCGGCCATCCGAGAACGCATGAAACAGGTCCGCGCCAGGCTGGCTGGCGCGCGCAGCATGACGGCCCGGTAGAGGCGCCCCAGCAAGATTCCGGGAGTCCGTGGCGGCCGCCCGGCCGGTGTGGAGGCGCCGCCGCGGATGTATACTGCTACGTACCGGGAAGATCGCTTCCAAAACAGAAATCCCGGACTACGTCATGTGGATTGTCCGGTTAGCTCTTCGCCGTCCGTATACGTTTGTGGTGATGGCGGTTCTTATCGCCATTCTGGGTGGCACGGCCATTGCCACCATGCCCGTCGACATTTTTCCCTATATTGACATCCCCATCGTGAGCGTGCTGTGGGTGTATCAGGGTCTGTCGCCCGAGGAGATGGAAAAACGCGTGGTGACGGGCTTCGAGCGCACCCTCACCTCGAATGTGAACGATATCGAGCACATCGAGTCGCAGTCCTTCAATGGCTACGCGGTGGTGCGGATCTACTTCCACCCGAACGTGAAGATCGACATGGCGGTGGCCCAGGTGACAGCCACCATGCAAAGCGGTTTGCGGCAGATGCCGCCGGGGATGTTTCCGGCCAACGTGTTGAAGTATGACGCCGCCAGCGTGCCTATCCTGCAACTGGGTCTCTCCAGCAAAACTCTGCGGGAGCCGGAGATCTTCGACCTGGCCAACAACTTTATCCGCACGCCGCTGGGCACCGTGCAGGGCGCCTCGGTTTCCTATCCCTTCGGCGGGAAGACGCGGGCAGTGATGGTGGACCTGAACCTGGACGAACTTTACGCCAAACAGCTCTCCCCCATCGATATCTCCAATGCGCTGAACCTGCAAAACCTGATCCTGCCGGCCGGCACGGCCAAGCTGGCGGAGACGGAGTACCTGATCCGGGTGAACAGCAGCCCGGTGCTGCTGGACGATCTGAACAACCTGCCCATCAAGACAGTGAACGGGGCGACCGTGTACGTGCGGGACGTGGCGCAGGTGCGCGATGGCTTCACGGTGCAGAACAACATTGTCCGCATGAACGGGAACCGGGGCGTGCTGTTGACCGTGACGCGGAATGGCAAGGCTTCCACCCTGGCGATCGTCCAGGCAGTCAAGAAGGCCCTGCCCAGGATTCTCTCCACGGTGCCCCCGCAACTGAAGGTGGCGGCGATGGCGGACCAGTCGGTATTCGTGTTGGCTACCATCCAGGGTGTAGAGCGGGAAGCCCTGATCGCCGCCGGGTTGACGGGCATGATGATTCTGCTGTTTTTGGGAAGCTGGCGCAGCACCCTCATCGTGTGTATTTCGATTCCGCTCTCGATCCTGGCCTCTCTATCGATCCTGAGCCTGCTGGGGCAGACCATCAACGTGATGACCCTCGGAGGCCTGGCCCTGGCGGTGGGCATCCTGGTGGATGATGCCACGGTGGAAATCGAGAACACGCACCGCAACCTGGCGATGCGTAAGCCTCTGATCCCCGCCGTGCTTGACGGCGCCTCCCAAATCGCCGTGCCCACTTTTGTGGCCACCCTTTCGATCTGTATTGTATTTGTCCCGGTGCTGCTGCTCACCGGGACGGCGCGGCACTTGTTTACCCCGCTGGCCATGGCCGTGGTTTTCGCCATGCTAGCCTCCTACCTGCTGTCCCGGACGCTGGTCCCCACGTTGGTGGCCTATCTGCTCCAATCAGAAGTGCATCTGTACCAGCAGGGGACCCATGGGGAGACGGCTGGTGGGAAGGGGATCTTCTGGCGTCTGCATTATGTCTTCAACGCGCTATTTGAGCGCCTGCGATTTCGCTACATGGGACTGCTCGACTGGTCTCTGCGGCATCGCGGAAGAGTGCTGGTGGCGTTCACGGCCTTCTCGGTGGCTTCTGTGGGCCTGGTCCGGCTGATCGGCCAGGATTTCTTCCCCAACGTGGATTCCAACCAGATGCGGCTGCACGCGCGCGCTCCGGCGGGCACGCGCATCGAGCAGACCGAAGTGCGCTTCGCGGCCATCGAGCGCGAGATTCCCCGGGTGATCCCGCCGGAAGAGATCGACGGGATGCTCGATAACATCGGCATTCCCAACAGTTGGACCAGCATCGCCCAGGGGGACATCCCCACTATTTCCAGCGCTGAAGGCGAAATCCTCATTTCGCTCAAGGAAAAGCACGGCTCCAGCACCGAGTACGAGGCGCGGCTGCGCAAGTACCTCCGCGAGAAGTTCCCGGACATGACGTTCTTTTTCCTGCCGGCCAACATCACCACCCAGATTCTGAACTTCGGTCTGCCGGCGCCCATCGATCTGCAAGTAGTGGGGCGGGATGCGGAGGCCAACTACAAGATCGCCCGGCGGCTGGCCGCACGCATCGCGCGCATTCCGGGGGCCGCCGACGTGCATGTGCACCAGGTAGTGGACAGCCCGGAGATTCGCCTGGACGTGGATCGGGTGAAGGCCTCCCAACTGGGGCTGACGCAGCGCGACGTGACCAGCAGCATGCTGATCTCGCTTAGCGGCAACAGTTCGGTGGCTCCCAATTTCTGGTTGAACTGGGCCAACGGAGTGAGCTACAGCGTGGGCGTGCAGACGCCGCAGTACCGGGTGAATTCGCTCGATTCACTCCTCCGTACGCCCATTTCCGTGGCGAGCAACGTAGTAAACATCAACACGCCGGGTTCGCTGGAGGGGGCGGCAGGGGCAGGCAACGCCTCGGTAGCCGCTGCTCCCAACGGCGTCTCGCAGGCCTACGGGAATCCGGGAGCGATGGCGGGCAGCACGCAGCTTCTCTCGAACCTGGTGACAGTGCGGCGGGACTATGCTCCAGTGATCGTCAACCACTACAATGTTTGGCCCGTTTTTGACGTGTATGCCAACGTGGACCGGCGCGACCTCGGCGGCGTGGGAGCGGAGGTTGAGAAGATCATGCGGGAGGAAGAACCCCGCCTCCCGCGCGGCACCTTCTTCGATTTGCGGGGACAGATCGAGACCATGCAATCTTCCTTCTTCCGGCTAGGCCTGGGCATGGCGTTTGCTGTGAGCCTGGTGTACTTGCTGATGACGGTCAATTTCCAGTCCTGGCTCGATCCCTTCATCATTCTGATGGCTCTGCCGGGCGCCATGGCGGGAATTCTCTGGATGCTGTTCGTTACCGGCACCAGCTTGAGTGTGCCGTCGTTGATGGGTTCCATCATGTGCGTCGGGGTGGCCACGGCCAACAGCATCCTGCTGGTAACATTCGCCAACGATCAGCGGGGGCTGCTGTCTTCCGCCACCGACGCGATGCTTTCGGCCGGCTACGCACGCATCCGCCCGGTGCTGATGACGGCCACGGCGATGATTCTCGGCATGCTGCCGATGTCGCTGGGCCTAGGCGAGGGCGGGGAGCAGAACGCACCCCTGGGACGCGCCGTGATCGGGGGACTGATGTTCGCCACGGTGACCACGCTGTTCGTGGTCCCGATTATTTATAGCTACCTGCGAACCAAACCGCCCGTGGATCACGAGCGCCGGCTGGAACAGCAGGAGCGGGAGCGCGCCCTGGAAGCCGAATGGGATCGACTATAAGCCGTTTTTGAGCCGCTCATGCGATATACCGAACCGAATCAACCCGGATCTCCGGAAGCCGGTCTGGAAGAGACGGCCGAGGACAGGCTGCGCCGGGAGAATGAAGAGCTCCGGCGGCAGCTTGTGGAGTTGAAGGGGCAGGCGCAGGCGGCGCCGCATGTGGCCGGTCCTCCGTCGAAGCTGTGGCATCCCTCAGGCGTCACTATCGGGGCCCTCTTCCTGGGGGTGACCGTGCTGGCAGCGGCAGCTTTCCTGGCCGGGTACCTGCCGCTCCAAAAGCGCCGCAACCTCATCCGCGAGGAAGCGCTTCGCGAGGAGCAGGCCTTGCCGCGGGTAGAAGTGGTCCGGGTAGGGCGTTCGTCCCGCAACAGCCAGTTGGAACTGCCCGGCAGCATGCAGGCGATCACGGAGGCGCCCGTCCTGGCCCGGGCGTCCGGGTACATCCTGCGGCGGATGGCGGACATCGGCGACCGCGTTCGGTCCGGCCAGCCGCTCGCCGAGATTGACGCACCCGAGTTGGACGAGCAGGTTCGCCAGGCCGGGGCCAGCGTGCAGCAGGCGCAGGCGGCGCTGGACGAGGCGCTGGCCAACCACGAGCAGGGCCGGTCCGACATGGAGTTCGCACGCGTGACCGCGGAGCGTTGGAGCCGTCTGGTGGCCCGGGGCGCGGTCTCGCGCCAGGAAAACGACCAGTATCAGACCCAATACCAGTCTCGCGTGGCCGCGGTGCGGGCGCTCGAAAAGGCGATCGCCGCCCAGCGCGGCAGCCTGGCGGCCGCGGAAGCCAACCTGGCGCGTTTGCGGGAACTGCAAAGCTTCAAGGTGGTAAAGGCGCCGTTCGCGGGCATCATCACCCTGCGCAACGTGGACGTGGGGGCGCTGGTGAACGCCGGCAGCACGCTCCTGTTCCGGATCGCGCAGACCGAAGTGCTGCGCACCTATGTGAACGTGCCGCAGGCGAACGCCGGTTCGGTCCGCGCCGGCCAAACCGCTCGGTTGCGCGTCTCCAATCTGCCCGGGCGCTCCTTCACGGGAACGGTAGCGCGCATGGCGAACGCGCTCGATCCGGCCAGCCGCACCATGCTGGTGGAGGTGCGTGTGCCGAATGCGGAGGGCGCACTGCTGCCCGGCATGTACGCCCTGGTGGATTTGAGCAGCCCCCGCATGGATCCGCCGTTGCTGGTTCCCAGCGATGCCCTGATCTTTCGCGCCGACGGCACGCGGGTCGCGCTGGTGGGGGCGGACCACGTGGTGCACCTGCGGCAGATCGACGTCGGGCGGGATTACGGCGACCGCCTGGAGGTCCTCGGCGGCCTCAAAGAAGGAGACCTGATTATTTCCAATCCCGGCGACCTCGCGCGTGAAGGCGTGGCGGTCAACCCGGTGCCCAAGAGAGCGGAGAAGTGAGGGCGGGGGCTGGCGACGGGTCGATGGTGGGCCCTGTAGGATTTGAACCTACGACCAACGGATTATGAGTCCGCTGCTCTAACCGCTGAGCTAAGGGCCCCTTGATAGGCCGCGCACGGGCAGCATCAGGCTGCCGCGCGGCCCCAGACCGCTTTCATTATCGCAATATCTCCGGACAGCGGGCCGGGTGGCCGTCAGCGGCTTTGCCGGGCTGCGGCCGGGGCCAGGGGCAGGCGGAAACAGAAGCAGGCTCCGCGGGCGGCGGATTCGACCCACATATCTCCGCCGTGATCCAGCACGGTCTGGCGGGAGAGCGCCAGCCCCAGGCCCAAACCGTTTTTCTTCCCGGCGCTCACAAAGGGTTCGAACAGGGTGTCGCGGATGGCCGGGGCGATGCCCGGACCGGTGTCGCGTACCTCCACCAGGGCAGCATCGCCGGCCATCCGCGCCGAGAGATGAATCAGGCCGCCGGCCGGCATGGCCTCCACGGCGTTGGCGATCAGATTGCTAAAAACGCGCTCCATGCGGCTGCGCTCGAGCGGCAGTTCCAGGTCCTCCGGGATATCCAGCGAAATTCGCACCGCCTGCGTCTCGGCCGCCGCACGGAGTTCTTCGCAGGCGGCCGCCGCCACATCCCGCAGGCGGCAGGTTTCGCCGCGTTCCGCCCTGCCCCGCGAGACGTTCAACAGGTCCTGCAACAGCTCCTGAATGCGCCGCGAAGCCCGGTAGATGTTGCCCGCCAGCCGCTTCACCTGCCCAGGAGAAAGCTCGGTGTCCACCAGCATCTCCGCGCCGCCGTAGATCGCCGCCAGGGGATTGCGCAGGTCGTGGACGATGGAACTGGAAAGGCGGCCGATGGTGGAGATGCGCTCCTGGCGGATGAGTTCCTGCCGGGCCTGGCGAATGGACTCGCACATGTTGTTGAAGGTCCGTGCCAGGCGCCCTAACTCGTCATCGCTGGTCACGCGGACCTGGTAGGTGTAGTTCTGCCGGGCCACTTCGGCGGCCGCCCGGTCCAGTTCCCTCACCGGCTGCACGATCTTGCGCGCCAGCAGGAACGTCAGGCCCAGACCCGTCGACATGGCCAGCAGCCACAGGAGGATGATGTTGCGCCGCAGCGCCGCCAGGCGCTGGCGCACGGCCTCGAAAGAGCGTAGGATCACCAACTCGGAGACGGGTTGGCCCTCGATGTCGGAAAGCGGCCGCACGAGGGGCGCATATTCGTTGACACCGTCGCTCACGGACCGCACCGCCGGGTTGGCGGCCAGGTTCGCGGCTACCTGCCGGGTGGCTCGCGGGTTCAGCGTCGAGGTGATCGCCCGGCCGTCCGAAAGAAAGAGAAATTCGCTGCCCCCGGTGGCCTCCTTGAGCCGGTTGGCCACCAGTGCGTCGACGCGGTAGCCGGCCACCAAAGCGTTCAGCAGCGCGGTGCCGTGGGTGGTCTGCACGTACACCGGCGTCACCGTGAAATGGTAGAGGCGGCCCATCTTAACGGCGAATCCGCTGGCCTGCTGCGGGAAGTGGCGTTCGGCCAGGAGCACTTCTTCGGCGTCCCGCGGGAGCAATTCCGCCTGCGAGAGCCCGCCCAAAGCCGCCAGCACACGCCCGCGCGCGTCGGTTACCAGGAAGAACGCGCTCTCGTCGGAGATCTTTGCCCACAATTCCCCCGCGGTATCGCGGATGGTGGCCTGATCCCCAGTGCTGAAGGCTGCGCGCACGTCGGACATGGTGCTCAGCAGCAGCGTGACCCTGGACAGCAGATCCGCCCGGGCCTTGCACAGAGAGGTGTAGGCCTGGAAGCTGGCCTGGACCTCGCCTTCCACGCTCTGCGAAGTGGTGCGGATGGCGTCCTGTTGCACGATCCACCCGGTGAGCGCGAATAGCAGGGTAATGGCCACCGAAGTGGACAGCAGGATCTTCCACAGCAGGGACAGGCGGGAGAAGCGAAACCACCTCACTTTTTGCCTCCCATGTAGGTTCCGTGGTCGTCCGGCACTGGCGGATAGTCCCGTCCGTACTTGTTCTTGTGGGGCGTGGGTAGATAGCCGGTTTCGGAGATCAGGAGAGGTGGCAGCGCCACGGGGCTTCCGTCCACCTCCACGCGGCGCTCCAAGGCACGCAGGCGGTCCTCAGTAGCCCGCTCGTGGAAGACGCGCAGGCGGTATTCGCCAGCCGGCACGTTGTGGATCTCATATTCGCCGGAAGCGCGCGTCACCGCGTACCAGGGCGTGTTCAGCACCACGATCACAGCGCTCATGGTGGGGTGAATGTTGCAAAAGACCCGCACAATGCCGGACCGCTGGAAGGTAACAGTCCGGTTCGTTCCCGGCGGGTAGAGTCCGATATCGAAAACCTGGCCGCTGAAGTTGGAAAAGGCGTTGTGGAAGATCGGGTCGAAGTTCGGAAAGTCCACCGTGGAACCGCGCGGGACCGCCAGAATATGCGGAGAGAATCGCTTGTCCTTCTGGACCATCCGGGCGCGCACCGGATCGAGGCGCAACGCCGCGCGGGCCTGCCCATCGGCCGGCTCCAGCCACACTACGACGGCGGAAAAGTCCCGGTGCTTCCGCACCGCAGCCTCGCGCGAATCGGTAAGTTCCACGCTGCCGGTGACCGTGGCGCCCGACGCCGGCAGCAGCCACGGCAGGCTAAAACAGATACGCCAGAGCCAGGTCATAGTGATTGTTCCGCAGCAGGTTCCCGCCAATGTAACTGGTGCGCACCTGGGAGGTCTCCAGGCTCATGAGCACATTCGGGGCCAGGCGGTAAAAGAAGTTCGCCCCGTAGGCCTGGTTATACCCGATCCAGCCCTGGAGCAGGTCGCGGTTGCGGTCGTCCTGGCGGCCCGCGAAGAGGTTGAAGGAAAGCCTGCGCGTGGCGAGCCAGGTGAGCTGCGCCCAGCCTCCTTTACCGTGCACGGGACGCACGTTCCCGTCGCCGAACACGACGAAGCCCTGGCGGATAGCTCCGGTACCCAGATGCGCCACGTTCTGCCCGCTGTACAAAGCTCCGGTGAACTCCAGCTTCCGCCAGGGGTTCGCAAACCAGTCCAGGGAGACCAGGTTGGAAGCCACGGAGCTGTCCGCTACGTGCGAGACACTCTGGTGAAACCCCGGAGCAAATTCGATCCGCCGGTCGTCGTCCAGCCGGTGGAAAAACTCGAAGCGGCCTTCGAGGCCGGGCCGCGCGGCTTCCAGTTCGGGCACGTAATTGCCGGCCTGATATGACTGAGACTCGCGCGTTTGCACGACTCCCACTTGCGCGCGCAAGCCGGTCCGGGGGCCGAAGCTGAAATCCTGCTCGAAGCGCAACTGCGGGATCCACAGCCACAGGTTGCCCGCGCCGGTAAGGGGCGAAATGCCCACCTGGGCGAGCGAATTGGGTTCGCGCGGGTTGAAGATGGGTTTCTCCAGGCCCGCCAGAAGGCTGCGGCTGCCCCAGTCCAGTTCCACATCGCCGGTGCGAATACGCAGCGCCTGTGTGCCGGCGGGGAAGAAGTCCATGTAAAGCGAACCCTTCACCCGGCCACCGGCGAAGGTTTCTGGTCCCTGGTACTCCAGGCCCAGCACGGTCTGCCGCAGCGTGGCTCCGCCAGTGGCCGCTCCGGGCGCCGACGCGATGGTGGGATACTCCGCTCCCCCGCCCTGTTTGGAGTTCAAGTAGGTGTTGAACAGCGCTATGCCGGTCACCCGCAGCGGGAAGCGCTGCGAGGATTCCACCTTGCTTTGGGCTTGCTCGTCGATGCGCCGCTCTGCGACCGCCACCCTTTCATCGAGCGGCACGGTTTCACTGGGCGGCGGAGCGGTTTCCTGGGCCGGGCGCGGGCGCGCAGTGGCCAGTTCTTCGCGCAGGGAGTGCACCTCCTGCATCAGTTCGCGGTTCTGCTGTTCCAGGCGTTCGAGCCGCGTCAGAATCTGTTGCAGTTCCGGGGAACTCTGGGCGCCCAAGGGCGCCGCGAAGAGCAGCCCCAGGAAAATGCCCGGGGCCGCGTGAAGGCCTTTACGGAACGTGCGGTGTGCGCTGTGCATCGAGAAGCTGCTCCAGTTTTCGGCGCACCTCGCCAGGCGAGTAGGGCTTGCCAAAATAGGCATCCGCCCCCAAACGGAGGGTTCGCTCCGGCGTGTGCGGATCGGTATCGCCGCTCACCACGATGATGGGAAGCCGTGCGAGGCGGCGGTCGCCGCGGACGCGTTCGATGAGTTCGAAGCCGTCCATCCGCGGTAGATTCAGATCGGTGACCAGGGCCCCAATGGAGCGTCTTTCGTCATGCATCAGACGGAGGGCTTCCTGGGCCGACGGCGCCACGATTACCTGCACCCCGGGGATTCCCAGAAAAGCCACTTCGAGGGTCGTGGCGCATGTCTCGGCATCCTCGACGATGAGCACCGTGCGTCCAGATGCCGGATTCCCGCCAGCCATCTCGTTCATTGTCCCAAGAGCCCGCCCGGGCCCTTTCCGGGTCCCGGTAACAAAATTGTAAACTTCCGCGAGGGAACCGCTCATCGCCCCGCGGTCAGGGCAGGAACCGATACCCCACCCCGTGCACGGTCAGGAAGTGCCGCGGCGTGTTCGGGTCGGGTTCGAGCTTCTGCCGCAGCTTAACCACGTGCGCGTCCACCGTGCGGGTGTTGGGGAAAAACTCGTAGCCCCACACCGAATTGAGAATCATATCGCGGGTGAGCGGCCGGTCGGGATTTTGCAGGAAGTAAGTCAGCAGGTTGTATTCGGCGGGTGTCAGCTTGAGTTCCTCGCCGCGGCGCCGCACCAGCCGCCGCTCCAGGTCCACTTCCACGTCGCTGAAGTGCACCACCTTGCGGGCGTCCGGCGAGGCGCGCCGTAGGACAGCGCGGATGCGGGCCAGCAGTTCTCGCGTCCCGAAGGGCTTGACCAGGTAGTCATCGGCCCCGATTTCAAGCAGCAGAACTTTGTCGACTTCGTCGCCCAGGGCGCTCAGTACGATGATAGGCGTGCGCAGTTGCGCGGCCCGCAACTGCTTGCAGATCTCCACGCCGCTCATTCCCGGCAGACGCAGGTCCACCAGCACGAGATCGGGTTTGAGCGTCAGGGCCTTTTCAAACCCGGTCCGCCCGTTGGCCTCCAAAACAGGCCGGAAGCCCTCCTGGTCCAGCATTACAGCGATGGTGTCGCGCAGGCTCTCGTCGTCATCGATGACCAGAATGGTCTGCATGTCTGGACTCGTTACTCGATTCTAGCGTACCCTCATGGCCGTCTTCCGCCGGGGCCAGGCGCGCTCCCGCTCCGGCGGCGCTGCTTTTCGGGACACCATCGCGGTTTCCGTCGCGAGGCTTTCCTATAATAGGAGCAATGTCTTCCCCCATCGTCGATCTGGTCCCGCCGGAGATGATCGCCAGGTACGAACCGGTGATCGGCCTGGAGGTGCACGTGCAACTGGCGACGGCCACCAAGATCTTCTGCGGTTGTCCCACGAGCTTCGGCGCGCCACCCAATGCCAACGTGTGCCCGGTTTGCCTGGGGCTGCCGGGCGCGCTGCCGGTGCTCAGCCGAGAGGCCGTGGAACTCGCCATGAAAGCCGCCATGGCGCTGCACTGCGAGATTCCGCCGGTTTCGCGGTTCGCGCGCAAGAACTACTTCTATCCGGACCTCCCCAAGGGCTATCAAATTTCGCAGTACGATGAGCCGCTGGCCGTACGCGGCTGGGTGGAGATCTCGCTTGAGGGAGCCGCGCGGCGCATCGGCATCACGCGCGTGCACATGGAAGACGACGCCGGCAAGAGCATCCACGACGGCTTCAAAGATTCCGACCGCTACTCCTACGTGGACCTGAACCGGTGCGGCACGCCGCTCATTGAGATCGTCACCGAGCCGGACATGCGCAGCTCGGACGAAGCCTACGCCTTCCTTACCGAGCTGAAGCAGGTGATGCAATTCGTGGAGATTTCGCAGTGCGACATGGAGAAGGGGCAACTGCGCTGCGACGCCAACGTCTCGGTGCGCCCGAAAGGCGCGGAGCAGTTCGGCACCAAGGCCGAGGTCAAGAACCTCAATTCCTTCCGCTTCCTGAAGATGGCCCTGGACTACGAGATCGCCCGGCAGGTGGGGGTGCTGGAAAGCGGTGGCCGGGTGGTGCAGGAGACCCGTCTCTATAACCCGGACACGGGCGAGACCGTGGGGATGCGCAGCAAGGAACACGCTCACGACTACCGTTACTTCCCGGAGCCGGACCTGGTGCCGCTGCGCATCAGCGAGGAATGGCGCGCGCGGGTGCGCGCGGAGATGCCGGAACTGCCGGCCGAAAAGCGGCGCCGGTTCATCGAAAGCCACGGCTTGCGGGAGTACGATGCCCAGGTGCTGACCGCTACGCGGACCCTCAGCGACTACTATGAAAAGGCCGCCGCGGCCGCCGGGGATGCCAAAGCCGCTGCCAACTGGGTGATGGGCGACCTGATGGGCGCGCTCAAGGCCGAGGGCAAAGAGATCGCCGAATCGCCGGTTTCCGCCGGGGCGCTGGGCGAACTGGTGGCCCTCATCGGCAAGGGCGAGATCTCCGGAAAGCTGGCCAAGGAGATTTTTGCCAAAATGTTTTCGACCGGCGAGGCGCCCGCGGTCATCATAGAACGGGAAGGCCTGCGGCAGATCAGCGACACCGCCGCGCTGGAAAAGATCATCGACGGCGTGATTGCGGCCAACCCGAAGCAGGTGGAGCAGTTCCGCGGCGGCAAGGCGACCGTGCTGGGTTTTTTCGTTGGCCAGGTCATGAAAGCCACCCGCGGGCAGGCCAATCCGGCGGCCGTGAATGAGTTGTTGCGCAAGAAACTGGGTTAGATTCCATGGCACTGAAAGAAGGCGACAAAGCTCCGGCGATTCATCTACAGACCGATACGGGCGAAGACTTCCACCTCTCCAGCCTGAAAGGCAAGAAGGTGGTGCTGTACTTCTATCCCAAGGCCGCCACCCCTGGCTGCACCGTGGAGGCGTGCGAGTTCCGCGACTCGATGCCGAAGTTCAAGCGCAAGGACGTGGTGGTGCTCGGCATATCGCCCGACACGCCCAAGGCGCAGGCCAGCTTCAAGCAGAAGCAATCGCTGCCGTTCACGCTGCTCGCCGACCCGGACAAGACCGCGGCCCAGGCCTATGGCGTCTGGAAGGAAAAAAACATGTACGGCAAGAAGGTGATGGGCGTGGAGCGCACCACCTTCCTGATCAGCGAGGAAGGGAAGATCGAGAAGATCTTCTCCAAGGTCAAGCCCCAAGGGCACGCCGAGCAGGTGCTCTCAGTCCTTTAACGCTCGCAGGGCTGATGAACGCGGCCTCTCAGAAAATCCGCAGGGTGTGCAGGAACGGTTGTTCGGAAGGCGTCGAGCGCGCTACGGTCGCATCCACGTAGAACAGGTCGGCCGTGAAATTGACGGCGGTGTTGGCAAAGGTGCAAACCTTGCACACACCGGTGGTGGCTTGGACAATTCGGACGCTGCAGATCAAGGTTCGCTTGCCGGTGCATCTGGCAACCCTGAACAAGGCGGCAGTCACTGAGCTGGCGCCGGGTGCCTGTGCTCCCAGCTCCAGGGTGGTCCAGCCGGGAATATTCGGCCCAAGTGTACTGTTATCGAAGGTGTTAGTCACGTTGTAGCGGAACTCGAGCGGGCTCAGCGCCGCGATCGCGGCGTAACCGGCGCTGGCGTTGGTAAATCCAAAGGCGGCAATGCTGCCCTCGTCAACCGTGCCGCTGGCGCCTACTGCAGTCCACGGAACGATGACGCCCTGCGCGGAAACAGGCTCGGGTGCGAACCAATCGAGCCCCTCCCAAACCGTTCCCAGCGCTCCCAGCAGGGCCGCTCCAAGAAGTATTTTCCCCGCGTGCTTCCAAATCGTGTGCGTTGTCATTTGCGACCTCCAAATTTCTTCGAAAATCGATCCTCTCCGGGTGAACATCCGATCAGCGGAGACTCTGAGAGGCCCTCCTCTCGAGCTCGGATAGGCGCTTCTGCTCGCGATCCAGTCCCCGCCGAATCTCCTCCTCCTGGCTCCTCAGAGCCACGCGCTCCGTCTCGATCTCTTGCAGGCGCGGCCCGGCGAGTTCGAAGCGGACGTCCTCGGCCTGGGAACGCTGCTCGGGGGACAGATCGGTCTTCTGCATGTGTTCCTCGATTTCCTGCAACTCCTGCCGCCGTGAGGACTCCTGATCCTCGAGCCGCCGCTGCTGCGCGGAAACCTGTTCCACCTCGGTTTTCAAGCGGGAGACCAGCCCGCGTTGTCCGGCCAGGCGCGCCTCCAGCACTTCTGCTCTCAGCATGGCCAGTTGAGCATTCAGTTCGCTGACTGTGGCCGCCATTCTCCAGACCTGATCACACAACAGCTTCGGGTCCCCGCACGAAACCCCGCCGCTTTGTTCCTGCGGCGTTTCGGTTTGACGCTGCGCCCTCACCCCGGCGAGCGCCAGGATGAGCGCGCAGCCGGCTCCCGTGAGCCGCCACGTCTTGCGTCCCATGGCTCCTCCCGGTCTGCCCGCACTGTGCCTCACGGAGTCGGAGTCAAAGACTTGAACCGGTCAAAGCACTTCTGGTCCCGGCCGCGTCCAAACTCCACATAGCGGGAATTTACGTTACTGAGCGAGGTGCCTCCGCTGAGGGCATAATTCGTGGCGTTGAAGAACAGGCCGCAGGGGACATGCGGCTGAACCGAGAAGTAGTCTCCATAACGCTGGTCGGAGCGATTCGCCGTTCCGCTGGCCGTGAGAAACACCGTCGCGAACTGACCGATTCCGCTGGTGAACTCATCATCCATCCCCACATAGCCTTGAGCCGCGTTTCCACCCCCGCCCGACTTGCCGCCGAAGGCAATGGAGACGCCGATGTCGCCACGATCGTTTATGGCAATCGTGGCATTGCCGAAGCAGGCGCCGGTGTTGAAGACTACCGGCTGCGCCAGAATCGCGAGGCCGGACTCCTGGAAAACCACGCCATGCACGTGCCCCTGCGTGTGGGAGGCATCCGGTCCCGCGTTCCAGTAGAAGGCGAGCCGGCCTCCGCCCAGGGCCCCATTGACATTGAACCCCGTGAGGCTACTCCAGAGGCTGTCCGTCCAGTCGAAATTCCCGGTCCCGCCGCGGCAGTCCGGATTCGAGAAGGTGGTTGAGGTGAGCGTGCGCGTGACACTGGTGACCGAGGTGGCCGTGGCGCCGGAATCCACCCACGAATAGATCCGCATGGTCGTGGCGTTGTCGAAGTGCGCCCAGTACATCGTCCCGCGGGTCCGTTTCAGCGGCCGCCACACGCGCTGGCCAAAAGTGGTGCTAGGCACCGCGAAAGTGGAGATACTGGCCGTCACGCAATCCGCCAGGTTATCGGCGTTGATCTTGCGCATCCGGGCGTTCTGTCCGCCGCCGGTATCGATGTCGTTGGAACTTAGGTACAGGAAGTTGTTACTCATGCCGATGTGCGGAAAGTCCATCAGCACGTTGTCGGCCGCGCCCGCCTGGTCGATAGTGTAGGAGCAGGCATACGCCGGACCGATCGACCGGAAGACAAAAATCCGCACGACGCCGTTTGTGGCAGCGGCATTGAGGTACAGGGAAGAAAGGAAGGTAACGCCCCGCGCCTGGTCGTAGACAATGTCATTGTCGCAGCACAGCGTGGGAGCGTCCGCCGGGCCGGCCGGTAACGTGATGTTGGTGTAGGTGACTCCGCCGTCCCCGGAGAACTCGGCGTGGTTGAAGTTGCCGGCCGACAGAACCTGAACTCCCTCGTTGGAGGCCACGGGTTCGACCAGGGTGCTGCCGAGAGGGGAGACATTCGCGCGCGTGTTTTTGTTGTTGCGGCCAATGATCAAGGCGGAAGGCGTCCCCGGGTATTCGGTCTGAAAATCCACCGCCTGCGTTTCGCGGGCCGGGCCGGCTGGTAGTCCGGGAGGCGCGACAGGCGCGCTGGCATCCGCTTTGGCCGCCAGAATCTGGCGGATTCGATACTTCCTCTGCATCAGTTGCTCCATCTGAGCCTCGCTGAGCGCTTGTGCCGGCGCGCTTGTCCCGGGCACATCGGGAGCGATTTGCGAAACTGCGGTTTCCTGGGCAAACCCGGTTGACGCGTTAACCAGACACTGCATGGAAACCGCGGCAGCCAGGAGGATCGAACGGCGTCTCAGGAGCGAACTCGGGGAAAGCATCCTTTCACCTCCACTGTGCGCATTTGGGAGCATCCTCCCAAGGAGCTTAGCGGAGGCGGCGTCAAAATACCGTCAAAAGTGAACCGTTTGAGGTCAAGAAATCGTCAAAAAGCAGCGGCTGGTCCTATTCTGTCCGCAGGCGATAACCCACGCCTGGCTCGGTGACGATGTAGCGGGGGCGGGTCGCGTCCGGTTCCAGTTTGCGGCGCAGGTTGCTGATATTCACGCGAAGCAGGTGAATCTCGTCCTCGAAGTGGGCCGCCCCCCAAACTGCGCGCACCAGTTGCCTGTGGGTGAAAACTTTTCCGGCGTTCAGGATCAGAACCCTCAATAGCTCATATTCGGTGGGGGTCAGTTGCACGGCACGTCCGGCGATCCGCACTTCCCGCCGGCCAAGGTCCATCGAGAGGTCGCCGATCTTCGAAATCGGGGACTCATCCGTCTTGGCAGTCCGGCGCAACGCTGCCCGGATTCTTGCCAGCAGTTCTCCGGGCGCAAAGGGCTTGGTAAGGTAGTCATCCGCGCCGGCGTCCAGCGCGGCAACCTTTTCGGCTTCATGCTCCCGTACGGAGAGCACGATAATGGGAGTCTGGCTCCACTCGCGCAGGCGGCAGATGATGTCTTTTCCGTCCATATCGGGCAAGCCCAGATCCACGATGACCACGTCCGGACGCGCCGCCAGGATCCGCTGGAGTCCTTCTTCGCCCGAACGGGCTTCATCGTACACGTAGCCGTTCACCGTGAGTGCCGTCCGCAGGAAGCGGCGAATGCTCTGTTCGTCATCGATCACAAGGACGCGATAGCCTTGCTGCATATGCGCCCGCGCGAAATCATTTGCCTCCGCCCAGGGGCACCGCAAACTCCGCAATCGTGCCGCCCCCAGGCCGGTGTTCCAGCCAGATGCGGCCACCCTGGGCCTCCACAAAGCCCTTGCAGACGGCCAGGCCGAGGCCGATTCCGCCAGGGTCCGCATCTCGCCCCGCATGCCCGAACTTCTCAAAAACCACGTCCAGGTCCGGTTCCGCGATGCCGCGGCCCCGGTCCAGAACCCGAACTTTGAGGACGGCGTCCGCCACCTGTAAGTCGACTTCGATTTGCGAGGCCGCCGGAGAGTACCTCAGAGCGTTGTCCAGCAGGTTCACCAATATCTGCGAGGTAAGCATGAAATCGACTTTGACTAAGGGTGGATCGGCTGGCACATGAACGGATATGCGGCGGCTGCGCGCGGATTGTCCGAGCTGCTGCAAGGCGACCCCGATTAGATCCTGAACGTCGCACGGCTCGATTTTCAGACGCGTGGGGCCGGCTTCGAGACGGCTCATATCCAGGAGATTGCCGACCACGCGGTTCAGACGTTCCGCCTGATGCTGGGCCTCCCTGAGCAGTAGTTGGCGGTTAGCCTCATCCACCAACGTCCCGCATTCGAGCACTGTGCCCAACGTGCCGATGATGGAAGCGAGCGGTGTGCGTAGCTGGTGCGAGACGGAACTGAGCAGTGTCTGACGCAGCCTGGCCTCCTCCTGGAGCAACTGCGCCTCCACCGCTTTTTTCTGCAAAAGCACACGTTCCAAGGCCAAGGCGGTCTGATTCGCAAAAGCCTCGACGAGCCGCCGGTGCTCGATAAACGCGGCCCCGGCGGGACCATCCGCCTCCAGCGCCATTACGCCTACCGGACCGCCCTCGGTTCTGAGCATCAGGCAGTGCGACCTCCCGCGGCCGTCGCGCGCCTTCCCATCACTCTGGTAGAATCGAACCGCCGCGGCCCGGCAATCTTCATCAAAAGCGAAGCCCGGACCTGTGAAACAAAGCTCGAGCACGCCATCGCTTGCAAGGAGGACGGCGAAGCGCGCCCCGACGGTCTCCGAAACGTGATCCGCCAGCGCGGCGAAAATCTGATTCATACCGCCCGCCGCGGAGAGGGATTGGCTCAGCGAGCATAGCGCCGCCGCGTGCGCCTCACGCTTCTGCGCCGACATGGCATTGGCCCTGGCGTCGCTCGCCAGCTCACTCACGACCATGGCCACCAGAAGCAGGGCGGCGAGCGTGATGAGGTGCCACAGATCGGAAAGCGAGAAAGAATAGAAAGGGGGTATGCAGAAATAGTCCAGGGGGATCGCCCCCAGGACGGCAACGAGCAGTGCCGGCCCGCGGCCCAGCCGCAGTGCGACAGCCACGATCACTGCGAGAAAGACCATCACGGCGTTCATGGGTTCCAGACTGGTCCCCACGGAAGCGACGGTGATCCAGAGCAAAAGCACCACCGCCAGGCCGGCGGCGTATCGAGGGAGTCTCGATTGGCCTTTCTCGGCACGCGGCTCGACGCGCGGTTGTGGTCGAGCCGGGGAAGGAGCGTTGAGATACAGCGCTCTGCGAAAGGCGCCCCCCAGGGAACCGAACAAATCGCCGCATAGTATGCGCATCTTGCCGCCGGGTCTCCGAAAAATCGGGAGCAATAGCAAATCCGGCCCCCGGGGCCGGGGCGAACATTCTGGTTATCATACAGCAGTTTGGCCGCGCTGGATGACGCTCTGGCTAGGCGGGTTTCCTTCGTTGCGGCAGGCTTCCCGGAGAAAGCAGATGTTCAGAACGCCTTTAGCTCCACGATCGTGGCGCCGGCGCCGCCCTCCTGCTGCGGCGCCTGATAGAACTTCTCCACGTGCGGGCTCCTGGCCAGGAGTTCCCAGATGGCCTTGCGCAGGATGCCCATGCCGTGCCCGTGCACGATGCGCACGCGGCTGGCCGTGGCCATCACGGCGCGGTCCAGGAACTGGTCGACGTGGTCCACGGCCTCTTCAGCGCGCTGGCCGATGACATTGATCTCCTGGTAAACCGGGGCCAGTTCCGGGGCCGGCCGGAAGCTCACGTTCGCCGGCAGCTTGGCCCCAGCGGCGGTCTCCGGCAGCACTTCCAGCACGTCGTCCACGGAGACCTGCAGTTTCATGAAGCCGGCTTCCACCTCGATGCGGCCGCCGCCCAGCATACGCCGCACGCGCGCCGGTTCGCGGATGTTGCGGAGCCGCACGCGGGCGCCCTCCCCGATGGCGGGCCGCTGGAGTTCTCCCTGCCGGGCATCCTCCTGGGTAGCGAGCACGGTGGTCTCGAATTCCTCGCGCAATTCGCGGCGGACTTTCGCGATGCGCCGCTGGGCCTGCTCGGCGGCCTTGCGATGCTGCGCGCTCTCGGCGATGCGTTCGATGGTATTTTGCGCCTGCTCCTCGAAGCGGGCCAGCACCTCGTCGGTGCGGCGTTCGAGTTCTTTGAGCTTGGCGGATTCGCGCTTTTCCCACTCGCGCGCGAGTTCCTTCTCCCGGGCTGCCAGCTCGGCCTGTTGGCGGCGTAACTGCTCTTCCAGGGCCTTCACCTCTTCCAGCCGGCGGTGCAGTTCGCTGAGGAAGCGGGCCACATCTTTCTCCCGGTCGCTCAGGGACTCGCGCGCCCGCCGCATGAGGTCCTCAGGCATGCCCAGGCGGGCGGCGATTTCCAGGCCCGCGGATTTGCCCGGCAGGCCGAGGTGCAGGTGGTAGGTAGGCTCGAGGGTCTGCTCGTCGAAGCCCATGGATCCGTTCCGCACGCCGGCGGTGTTGGCGCCGTAGATCTTCAGCGCCAGCAGGTGGGTGGAGGCCAGCGTATAGGCGCCGGCCGCGCGGAAGTGGTCCACGATGGCCACGCCCAGGGCGCCGCCTTCCTCCGGATCGGTGGCCGCGCCCAACTCGTCCAGCAGCACCAGGGAATCCGGCGTCACGTCCAGCGCCATCTCGCGGATGTGCGAAATGTGCGCCGAAAACGTGCTCAGGCTCTGCTCGATAGACTGGTAGTCGCCGATATCCGCCAACACTTGCTCAAAGACGGGGAACTCGGCTTCGGCCGCGGGCACGGGCAGGGCGGATTGCGCCATGAGGCTGAGCAGCCCCACGGTTTTCAGCGTGACGGTCTTGCCGCCGGTGTTGGGGCCGCTGATGAGCAGCGTCTTGCGCGCGCTATCGAGTTCCAGGCTGATGGGCACAGCTTCCTTGCGCTGTTTCCGCAGCACGTCTTCGAGCAGCGGATGGCGGGCGTCACGCAGGAAGAGGCGCGCTCCGAAGCGCGGCACCGCGCATGAAAAATCCGCGGCGAAGCGCGCCTTGGCGAACAGCCATTCCAGAGCCCCCATCTCCTCGAAGGTCTGCCGGATAGAGGCGCCGTAGCCGCGCAGCCGCGCCGTCAGCTCGCGCAGGATGCGGTGTACCTCGCGCATCTCCTCCTCGGTGAGGCGCACCAGTTCGTTGTTCAGGTCGATGGTATCCAGGGGCTCGACGAAGAGCGTGTGGCCGCTGGAGCTGGCGCCGTGGATCACGCCGTCGATGCGGCGCCGCTGCCCGGCGATAATGGGCACCACGAAGCGTTCGTTGCGGATGGTGACGAACTCTTCCTGGAGGATGCCTTCCTCGTGGTGTGCCTTGAGGAAGCGTTCGAGAGAGTCCTGGATGGCCTTGCGCTGTTTCTCGACATCCCGGCGCAGGCGGGCCAGGGCCACGCTGGCGTGGTCGGCCACCGTGCCGTCCGGCCGGATTTTGCCCTCCAGATCCTTGAGCAGCGGACGGAACTCGCCGATGGCCTCGCCCCGCCGGCCCAGGCGCGGGAAGCGCTCGCCGGCGGCGCGCAGGATGGAGCGTGCGTCGGCGGCGCGGTCCAGCACCTGGAGCAGGTCGAAGATCTCCTTGGGATCGAGGCTCGCGCCTTCAATCTGCAGCTTGTGCACGGCCTCGGTCAGGTCGGGAATGTTGGAGAAATCCAGTCTGATGGCGGCGCCGCGCGCGGCCGTCTGCGGGCGGGCCGCCAGCCGCTGGTATTGGATGGCCTCCTCGGTCTCCGACAGGGTCTCGGCCAGCCACTCACGGTCCGAGCGCGGAGCCGTTTTCTCCAGCTCCACCCGGCCTAGCGGGCTGGCGATATAGCGCCCGAGCAATTCCCGCAGCGATCCGTATTCCAGCACGTCGGCGGAGGTGGCCTGCATGTCTACTTGTATTTTCGGCGCTGGCGGAAAGCTTTTTCAATCACCGGCAACGTGCCCTCGGTGATGCGGTAACGGGCGAGTTCCGCGCGCGCCACCCAGGCCGCGCGGCTCACGTCGTCCGCGGCCCGCAGCGCGCCGCCGCTCACCCGGCACACGTAGTCGATCAGCACGTAGTGGTATTCGGCCGCCCCCTGCGCATCGCGGATAATGCGTTCGAAGATCTCCAGCACGCCCAGCGGCTCCACCTCCAGGCCGGTCTCCTCGCGGACCTCCCGGCAAATGCCGTCGCGCAGGGTTTCGCCGGTCTCGAGCACGCCGCCGGGCAACGACCAGTAGCCTTTCAGCGGCTCCTTGCCGCGCTCCACCAGCAGCACTTTCCCGCGTTCGAAAATGATGGCCCCGACGCCCAGGATGGGCCGCCGGGGATACCGCCGGTCGTCGCTAATATTGCACCGATCCCTTGACGTCCAGCCTCACCCGGTAAACGCTGGTGCGGGCCGTGATGTACAGCGACTGGAAGTCCACGTCGCCGAAGGCGCAGTTGGCCGGGGTTTCGGGCACTGGAATGGTGCTGAGTAACCGGCCCCGCGGGCTGTAGATCGCGATGCCCTTGGCCGCCACGTAGAGGTTGCCCTTTTCGTCCACCTTCATGCCGTCCGGCACGCCGTCGATGCCGGAAACCACCACTCGCTCCCCGGAAGCCTCGCCATCGCGATCCAGGTCGTAAGCGCGCACGCTGCGCTCATCCGAATTGGCTACATAGAGAATGCGCCCGTTGGGAGAGAGCGCGATGCCGTTCGGCCTGCCGGCAGGCCTGGCGATCAATTGCAACTGGCCTTTGGGGGTGATGTGGTACACCCCGTAGAAGTCCAGTTCTCGCGTATCCGCCTGGCTTCCGAAGGCCGGGTCGGTAAAATAGACGTGGCCGTCTTTGCGCACTACGATGTCGTTGGGCGCGTTCAACCGCTTGCCCTCCCACTTTTCGGCCAGCACCTCGATGTTGCCCTTCTTGTCGGTGCGGGTCACGCGGCGGGTCTTACTCTCGCAGGTGTACAGACGCCCGCGGGCATCGAAGGTGTTTCCGTTGGCGCCGTTGGAGGTCTCCCGGAAGGCAGCGGTCTTTTCGCCGGGTTTCAGCCTGAGGACCCTGTCGTTGGGGACATCGCTGAATAGCAAATGGCCTTCCCGCGACCACACCGGGCCTTCGGTGAAACGGAAACCCCCGGCGGCCTTCTCCACGGTCACTTTGGAGAAATCCTGTCCCGCGGCGCCGCCGCACAGCATTACTGCCGCTAACAGCCCCCGCCAACGCCTCACTGCGGCGCCCTCGAAACCACCTTCAATTCGTTGACCACCTGTGTGACGCCCTTGACCTTCCTGGCCACCTTGGGCGCCTTCTCCCGCTGCTTCTCCGTCTCCACGTTGCCGCGCAGCGTGACCACGCCGTTTTTCACCTCCACCGTGAGGGCGCCGCCCTTCACAATGGGATCGTTGGCCAGCTTCATGCGGACGGCGTCGTAGAGGGCATCGTCGCTGACCGGGGTCTTGTCCGCCGCGAACACCAGCGCCGCGAACGCGAATAAAAGCACAAAACCGCAGATTTGCCGGAGACTCATCTCTTTCCGGCCATTGTACGCCAGTCGAGCAGATCCAGGAAGGCCGGCTTCTGGCGCCATTCAGCCAGCACCTTGACCCGCAGATCCAGGAAGACTTTGCACCCGAACAGCCGTTCCATTTCCTCGCGGGCGAGCGTCCCAATGCGCTTCAGCATTTCTCCGCGGGTGCCGATCAGGATGCCCTTCTGCCCTTCGCGTTCCACGTGGATGGTGGCGTAGATGCGAGTGAGCTTTTCGGTTTCCTCCCACCCTTCCACCTGCACCGCCACGGCGTGGGGCACCTCCTGCCGAGTGAGGCGCAGCACCTTTTCGCGCACCAGTTCGGCCGCCATGAAGCGCTCCGGCTGGTCGGTAACGTGGTCGTCTGGGAAATACTTGGGACCTTCGGGCAGCCGCGCCACGATCTCCTTGCGCAGCACCTCCAACCCATCGCCCGCCAGCGCCGAAACCGGGATGTAGTCGGCGAATTCGTAGAGGGACTTATAGCGTTCGATGAGCGGCAGGATGACGCCCTTTTCCCGGCACAGGTCGATTTTGTTGAGCACCAGGATGACGGGTGTGTCCGAGCGCTTCACCAGGCTCACGGCGTGCTCGTCCTCGACGGTGAATTTGCGGGAGGCGTCCACCAGGAGCAGCAGCAAGTCGCGCTCGTCGAGCGCCGCCCGCACGGTCTCCATCATGCGCTTGTTGATCAGCGAATCGGTTTTGTGGATGCCCGGCGTATCCAGGAAAACGATCTGCGCCTCGGGCAGGGTGAGAACGCCCTGAATGGAGGTGCGGGTGGTCTGGGGCTTGTCCGCCACGATGGCGATCTTGGCGCCGACCACGGCGTTCAGGAGTGTGGACTTGCCCGCGTTCGGGCGGCCCAGAATGGAAACGAAGCCTGAGCGAAATGCGGAAGGTTCAGTCATGAGCGACGGTTTGGGACTTGCTAACACGCACCTGCGTGACGCGCAGGGCGTCGCCGGCGAGCACTTCGATGCGGATGCCCTGGCGTTCGGCGACCTCGCCGGGTTGCGGCACGTGGCCCAGCCACTCGGTAATCAGCCCGCCGACGGTGGTGGACTCGGTGCCCTCCTCCGGGCGGAATTCGAACAGGTCGTTGAGCCGCGCCAGGTCGAAACTACCAGAGACGATGTAGCCGCCGTTGCCGTCTTCCTGGATGTCGGAGTCCGGCTCGTGCTCGTCGCGGATCTCGCCCAGGATGACCTCGACCAGGTCCTCCATGGTAGCGAGGCCGGCCGTATTGCCGTACTCGTCCACCACGATCACCATGTGCGTATTGTCCTGCTGCATCTCGCGCATCAGGTCGTTGACCGGCTTGGTCTCGGGCACAAAGCGGATGGGACGCATCAGCTCGCGCACAGCCCGGCGGGCGCGTTCCTCTTCCTCCAGTTCAAACATGTCGCGCACGTGCACGAAGCCCAGCACCATGTCGATGCTGTCCTGGTAGACGGGAATGCGCGAGTACTGTTCGTTGATCACCAGTTGCCGGAGTTCTTGCAGGCTGGCGTCGGCGGAGATGGCCACGATGTTGGGGCGCGGAGTCATCACCTCGCGCACCACCTTGTCTCCGAACTCCACCACGGACTGGATGAGCTTTCGGTCCTCTTCCTCGATGAGCCCCTCCTCGGTGCCGGCGGAGATGAGGGCCTCGATACTCTCAGCCGACGTAGGGGCCTCCTCGCCGCCGGCGGTCTCATCTCCCAATTCCACAAGCGACTGGAAGAAGTTCAACACCGCCACAAAGGGGCGGGCGGTGAGCGCCAGGCCACGCAACACGGGCGCGAGCGGCAGCAGGAATCTGGCCTGCGTACGGCGGTATAGCAGTTGCGGCAGGGCGTAGGCCGACGCCACCATGGCCAGCCAGGCGGCGGCCGCCGCCTCGGCCAGTTCCGGCCAGCCCCAGGTGCGCCCCACGCTGACCTGCGCGAAAAACAGGATGCCCGCCAGGGGTAGCAGGGTGTGCTTGATCGCGGAAAAGCAAGCCGCGCCGTCCTCGGTGCGCAGCCCCAGGCGGTCCTCCAAGGTCTCCTTGAAAAAGCGCAGCGCGGGCAGGTCCCGCGGCCGTAGGCGCAGGCTTTCCAGGTAGAGCAACTGCACCAGGGTGGCCAGGGCCAGCAGCAGGAGCACCGCCAGGATCAGCAGTTGGAGCACCAGGGTCACGGCCGCACCCGTTCGATCAGCCCCCGCGGCAAGCCGAACTTTTTCCGCCAGGCGGTTTCTGCCCGGGCCATGCGCCCGCGGTCGGTTTCATGATCCATTCCCAGCAGATGCAGCACGCCGTGCAGCATCAGGATGCGGATCTCTTCCCCCAACCCGTGCCCAAATTCCGCGGCCTGCTCCCGGGCCCGGTGGGCCGAGACGGCCAATTCTCCCAGGAAGCCGCCGGGGGAAGCTTTCCGCCGGCCGGGCGGCGGAGGCTCGGGAAACGAGAGCACGTCGGTGGGGTAGTCCTTTCCCAGAAACTGGCGGTTCAGGCGCCGCAATTCCCGGTCGTCAGTGATCAGGCAACGAAACTCCCGGCCTCCGGCGACGTGCTCCCGCAGCGTCTGCGCAAAGGCCTCGAGTCCGGCGCGGCGAGCCTCCAGGGGAGCGCGGCGGAACAGCACCAGATGGCCGTCGGCAGACATGGCGGTGCGCCCTCAGGCGCTCTGGCTCTCGGCGGCAGGGGCAGCAGGGGCACTCTCGGCGGCGGGTTCCGCGCTGGGCTCCCCAAGTTTCAGACTGAGCTGGCGGCCGATGCCGACCGCCTCGTTGTAACGTTCGTAGGCCTTCACGATGCGCTGCACCAGGCTGTGGCGCACCACGTCGCGCTCGTCGAACTGTACGAAGCTGATGCCCTCCACGCCTTTGAGCACTTCCAGGGCGTCGATCAGGCCGCTGCGCCGGCCGCTGGGCAGATCGATCTGCGTAATATCACCGTTAACCACCATCTTGGAGCTGAAGCCCTGCCGCGTGAGAATCATCTTCATCTGTTCCGGCGTGCTGTTCTGGGCTTCGTCCAGGATGATGAAACTGTCATTCAGCGTGCGGCCCCGCATGAAGGCGATGGGCGCCACTTCGATGCTGTTGCGCTCCAGGAGTTTTTCTACCTTCTCCGCGTCCAGCATGTCATAGAGGGCGTCGTAGAGCGGTCGCAGGTAGGGGTCCACCTTTTCCTGGAGCGTACCAGGCAGGAAACCGAGGCGCTCACCGGCTTCCACCGCCGGGCGGGTGAGGATGATCCGCGAGACCTTCTTCCCCAGCAGTGCGGAGACAGCCATGGCCACCGCCAGGTAGGTCTTGCCGGTGCCCGCCGGCCC
>JAJPJX010000018.1 GCA_021324015.1 Solibacteraceae bacterium
TACCGGGGGCGGCTCTCTCAAAGTGCTCCCATTCGTCGCAGTCAAACAGCTTGTCAGCCAGGTAATTCAGTCGTCGCTCTGCCCACAGATTCTGCTATAGAGCCGGATGTGGCATCCGGAGTGACCATCAGCACTTGCTATCGGCGGCACCGCCATCAGGAGTTCATCCGCTTCCTCAATCAGATCGAGGAGAATCTTCCGGCCGGGTTGGACGTGCATCTGGTGATGGACAACTATGGCACACACAAGGTCGCTAAAGTTCGAAGTTGGTTTGCGCGACACCCGCGCTATCACGTTCACTTCACGCCGACCAGCGGTAGCTGGCTGAACCTGGTGGAACGCTTGTTCGCCGCGGTGACCGATCGCTGCGCCCGTCGTGACAGTCACAATGCTGTCCGCGTGCTGGAGAAAGCCATGCTCGACTATTTGGATCAGCGCAATGAGAATCCCCAACCGTTCGTATGGACGGCAGACGCCGATTTGATCCTGGGAAAGGTCGCGCGACTTTCTAAACGTATTTCTCGCTCAGGACACTAGGTTCTGAACGAGCGGCCCGGTGGCCCAGGCTTCGATGGCCTCGCGCCGTCGCGTGGCCCACAACATGCTCATCAGGTAGTGCGGCACGCCCTGTAGTGGGTCGGTGACCCAGAACGCATCCGGCGACAGGCCGATCACTAGCCGGATGAACTCCCAGGCCCCCCGGTTACTTGCCATTGGGTTTGGGCCACGGGACGATGGGATTGACGTCTCGGGCGAAATTCAGGCCCGCCCGCACGTCGTTGACCGCTCCCCACGGATCCGGCCAACCGAAAACCGCCGCGTAGGCCAGGAGAAATCGAGAATCCAGTCCATTCTTCGGGGCTTTCCAGCGGCAGGTGGCGATCGCGGCGTCGAACGATCGGGGGCTTTCTTCGATCAAACGGAGCGCCGCCAGGCCCCCCACCGATGTGCCCAGCAGGATGATCCGCTTAGGCGGCTCGGCTGGCGCGGTCCCGGACTTGATTCCCTGGAGGTAAATCAGTAGCGTTCCGTTCCAGTTTCTCCGGGATTTGGATCTTGAACTTAGCCCCCTCCAGGCTGTCCACCAGGCTCAGCGGCAGCGCGACTCGCAGCGTTCCGTCCCACGGCGCCTGAGCGGCCAACCGCAACGGCGCGGCGAGTGTCAAAACCACCCAGGCGAGCCAGAGGGCCCGCATGGGAGAAGTTTCCTGGGTTTTCATAGAAACTCCCTTCAGCCCCAGTGCGCACCTCGGGGCCGCCGCACGCCTCTCACTTCCTTCTTGAATTCTCCTCACCAGGGAATCCTCTCATTTCAGGACCCGCAAAAATCAGTAAAAATCAGGCTTGCACCGCTGTACCATACGTGTTATTTTGTACTACCCTGCGCGCACGGAGGGAAGTCTACCAACCAGCGGAGCTCGACTGTGGATAATCATTGCGTAGAACACATAGCACATTTCAGCTTGACAGTCTCCTTGGCCATAGCTACGCTACTCGGAATAGCGCAGTTTGCCCACGCCCAGCAAACGATCACCTTGCAGTTCGACTCACTGCCAAGCGCACAAGGATGGACGTATTTCCAAGGCGGCTCAATTCCCGAAACAAGTGTTTTCTCAGTAACGGGTACATCCTTGATTCAAAACACTATTGGTACCGGCTTTGCCATAGGCATCAGTCCAAACTATGCGATGTTCAACGTTGTTGAAGGCGCCCAACCTTTTGTGCTTAAGGTTCGAGCACGCGTCATAGCGACAGAAGGAACAGACACCGGGGGCTTCTTCTTTGATGTTAGAACGGCTACACCCAATCAAGAATACGCCATGTTATTTACTACGTCTTCTGTTTCAGATCCTTTAGGAAACAGCGTTGCAATTGACACGACGGTCTTTCATGATTATGTGCTTATGGCGACTCCTGGCAGCAACTACAATCTCTATATCGACGGAACTTTGAGTCTGAGCGGGCCATTTTCTGCTACAGGTGGGGCTTTAAATGCCATTCAGCTTGGAGACGGCAATAGTTTATATGCAAATGCTCAAGCTGAGGTCACTCAGTTCGTGTTCACAACGGGCGTTCTTCAGCTTACGTGCGATCCGACAACTGGTCCCGCCCAGGTCGGCACACCTTACACGGCAGATTGCACGGCATCAGGCGGCACGCCTCCATACTCGTGGAGCATATCCTCGGGAACACTGCCTCCTGGCATAAACCCTCCCACAGGAAGTGCGAATACTGCCACCATCACCGGGACCCCGACACAGCCAGGGTCCTATAGCTACACAGTGCAGGTTACCGACAGTAGTGCGCCAACGCCGCAAACGGCACAACAGGTGTATACGGGTAATTGTACGAGATCCTTGTATGTCAGCCAGATGGCGATTTTCTTGAACCACGGCCTGTACGTTCTTTTTGTCAGACTGAAGAACAATGGCACAGAGGAAGCTACGAATGTGACGGTTACCGTTGCTCAGATAAACACGACCCTTCCATTAGCGCCTTTGCCGCACCCAATTAGCAATATCCCTGCCGGCTCTGAAACATATTATCTTCTCGCCTTTCCATCATCGGCAGGCATCTCTGGCCAAGCTGCTAAAATAGTTACTGGAGGTAGTTACAACATAATCGGCATTAATCCGCTTCAGCGTTTCGGTCACCTAAAGACGCTGACTTTGCCCTGAATCGTAGTCGTGTGTATTAGGCGGCGACTGTGCGGAGAGCCCTTCTAGCATCGGGCGATTCGGATAGAGAAGCTGTCTTAAGTAGAGGCTGAGCGCCGCGATGAGATTGGCGCGTGCTGCTTCCACTGACGAGCCCTGGCTCGCGATGGCGAGCTCAGGGCAAAAGGCCACCAAACCGTCATCTTCCCGTTCGGTGATCGCCGTCAAGCCCGCGCTGGTTGCATAACGTGAGTCCGCACCGCCTTTCCATTGCGCTCCTCTCGGCCCGGCCTGTTTCCGCCCTCTACTCCGGCGGCGCCAGAATCCGGTCGATGCCCGGACGAATGCCATACGTCGGCCCCAGCTTGTGATAGTCCTCCTTGGCCCGCTGGTTCCAGTCCCACACGACCTTGCCGCCCATCAGCGTCATCTCGCACAGCAGGCGCTGCTTGCCCGTGATGCGCCCACCCGCGGCGTCGCCGAAGCCGAAATCTCCCTCCAGAAGCCGCCACACGGCCACGTCGGCTGCCGCGCCGGGCGTCAGGTGGCCCAGTTCCGGGTGCTGAATCTCTTGTGCCGGATTCCACGTCGAGGCCCGGACCACCGCCCCGAGCGGCATCCCCATGGCCATCAGCTTGGACATGGTAGTCGGCATGTCCATCATGGCGGCGTTCATGCTGTGCGTGTGCAGGTCCGTGGAGATGGAATCCGGATAGAAGCCCTGCTCCACCGCCGGCACGGCGTTGCGCAGCACGAAACTGCCCCCGCCGTGCCCCAGGTCGAACTTTACCCCCCGTGCCCGCGCGCGGTACAGGTAGGCGTACACTTTCCCGTGCCCGTCGATCCACGGCACCGGGCCGCGGAACATGTGCGTGCTGATGTCCCCCGGCCGCAGGTGTTCGGTCACCAGTTGCCAGTAAGGCCGCTCAGGCAGAAAATAGCCGAAATCCACCATCACGGGGATGCCGGCCAGCTTGCCGGCCTCCACCGCCCGGTCCACCGAGGCCCAGTCCGGCTGCTGGTAGTGCGCCGACTTCACGCCTACCACAATCCCGGGATACTTCCGCTTCCACCGTACGACCTCCTCCGGCTTGAAGTCGCTTTTGTCCTGCTCGGCCACGTCGGTGATCATGCCCAGGCCGGCGATGTTGATGAAGGCCAGCACGCGCGTCTGCGCGCGCTCGATCACCTCGAACAGAAAGCGGTCGAAATTGCGCCATCCCGAACTGCCCGCATCGCACATGGTGGTCACCCCCGTGCGAAAGCTGAGCGTGTCCGGATCGATGCTTTCATCGCCCGCCCACGCGTTCCGGATCCCCGTGGTGTGGAACAGGTGCGCGTGGATGTCCACCAGGCCGGGCGTAAGGTACAAACCTGTCAGGTCGATCGTCTGCCGCGCCCGCGCCGGGTCGATGGCGGGCTCCACGGCGGCCACCTTGCCGCCACTCACGGCCACGTCCCGCTCTGCGTCCACCCCGTTTTTCGGGTCGATCACGTGGCCACCCTTTAGCAACAGGTCGTATTGCGGCTGCCCTACGCACACGGCCGCGGTGATCAGAAACATCAGGCCGGATCGCATGTCAGGCGCGGATAATGCGCTCTTTGCTCTTGTCCCACGCCATGTACTTGCGCTTGCGGTAGGACTGCACGCCCATGTCGCAGGCCACCACGCCGTAGTACCCCAGCGTGCAGTCGCACTTCAGCGGCTCGTTGTTGCGGATGGCGTTCTGCAGGTTGCGGTGGTGCAGGTCCAGCGCCTCGGCGCCGTGTTTCTCGTAGGTGATTTCCTTCATCTCCTTGGCCCAGGGACGCTGCGGCTTGATGGTGAAACCGGTGCGCGTGAAGGTCAGCGTGGCCTTGTGGCCCCGCAGCACGTGCTCCACCGGAGTGTCGTTGGCCATCGACGAAACCAGGATCACGTCCGGCCCGCCGGGATAGGAGAGCAGCACGTTGAAGGTGTCCGGAATCTCCGCCAGGCTGTCGGTGAACTCGTACTTGCCGCCTGTGCCCACCGCGCGTTCGGGAAAAGTCAGGTTGCAAGCCTTGATGATGCGCGTCACCCGGTGGATAAACAGGTCTGTGGCGATACCGCCCGAGTAGTCCCAGTAACGCCTCCAGCGGAAGCAGCGGTCCGGGTCCCATGGCCGCTTGGGCGCCGGGCCCAGCCAGGCCTTCCAGTCCAGATTCTCACCCGGACGCGCGTCCGGATCGATCGGGTAGTCCCAAAAGTCCCCTACGTAATTCCGCGAGTAGTCGATCTGCGCCACGACTACTTTGCCCAATACGCCGTCCTTCACGTAGTTCCAGGCCGTTTCATAAGAGTCGTCGGACATGCCCTGCACGCCCACCTGCATCTTCAAACCGCTGCCCTTGATTTTGGCCACCACCTTCTTGGCCTGCTCCACGTTGTAGGTCATGGGCTTTTCACAGTAGATGTGCTTGCCGGCATCCGCGGCGTCCATGGTCATCTGGAAGTGCCAGTGCTCCGGCGTGGCGATCAGCACGTAGTCGACGTCCTTGTCCGCCAGCAGGTCGTGATAATTCTTGTAGATTTTTCCGCCGGTCAACTGCGCGGCCTGCGCGGCGCGCTTATCGAACACGTCGCACACGGCGGAGACCGCTACGTTGTCGGTGTTCTTCATGCGCACCAGGGCATGCATATGCCCCATGGCCTGCCCGCCGCATCCGATCACGCCCACGCGCAGCCGTTCGTTGGCGCCCTTCACCTGCGCGTAGCTGCGGGCCGCGAGCATGCCTGCGGCGGTCACAAAGGTTCTGCGGGAAAGAGAATCCATGCCGTGATTGTACTGCGAACGGCCCGGCCGCCGCGGAACGGCGCCATCGGAGATTTTCCTGCGGGCGTGGCACATGATGTGCTACGCTTCCCACTCCAGCGTGCATCCAGATCTTTCGTGCAGGGGGTGGCCCACTGTCTCCCCCCGCTCCGCAGGTCCTGGAAAGACGCGGTCAGACAGAAAGGAGAAATACTTGGGCTACATGCAGCACGTAAAAAAGTCTTACCTTGCGGCTCCCTCCCTGGCTTTCGGCTCCACGTCGAGCTTTTCTTACGGTCTAAATTTTACGCTCCCCGGTAAAGAATACACGGAGAATACAACTCCGCGTGTGGAGCAGCCGAAGGAGCGAAGCCCCGAAATGCCCCACCTCTCCCGGCGGGAAATGCAACTGGTCTTGCTGGTGCGGCAGGCCAAAACCAACAAGGAAATTGCCGCCGAGTTGTGCCTCTCACCGGGGACCGCCAAGCAATACTTACACGTATTGTTCCGCAAACTCGGAATTCGCAACCGGACGGAACTGGCCATGTGGGGGAACCTGAACCTCGGTGGCCTTCTGGCGGCGTCCGGCGAGGCCGAACCTGGCGCGTACTCCTGATTCCGGCCAGTCAGGCGGTCGGCTCGGAAGCCTACGGGTGGCCGGCCAGTGCCTGGCGGACCACGTCGTAGAGTTCCGTGGGCTGAATGGGCTTGGCCAGGTAGTGATCCATCCCCGCCGCCAGGCAGCGTTCCCGGTCGCCCTTCATGGCGTGCGCGGTCATCGCCACGATGGGCACATGGCCGCCGTTCTGCTGCTCGCGGCCACGGATCGTCGCGGCCACCTCGAAGCCACTGAGTTCGGGCATTTGCATGTCTAGCAACACCGCGTCGAAGCGCTCGCGAGCGACTGCTGCCAGGGCCTCTCGCCCGTCGGAAACCACCGTGACTGTGTAGCCTTGCTTTTCCAACAGGCGCAAGGCCAGCCGCTGGTTGACCGGGTTGTCCTCTGCAAGCAGAAGGCGCGGCGCGGAGGGAGAGGAGGGGAGAACCGCGGCGTCTGGGACGTCCGTCGCTGGAGTTTCCCGCGGAACCTCGTCTGGCATGGTCGTCGCCGCCGGGCTTTGCGCCTCGCCCAGCGCGCGCAGGATGGCCGCCAGAAGTTCCGCCTGTCGCACCGGCTTGGTGAGGACGCCGCGGATATCCAGTTGGCTGGACTCGGTGGCGCTCGGCTGTCGCCCCAGCGAGGTGAGCATTACTAGCACCGTGCCCGCGCATTCCGGCAGCCGGCGGATCTCGCGAGCCACCGCGATGCCGTCCTGCCCGGGCATCTGTCCGTCCAGCAGCACCAGTTGGAAGGGCCGCCCCTGCCCGTGCGCGCGCTGCAGCGCCGCCAAAGCCTCGTCGCCCGCCCCCACGCACTCCGCCCGCATGCCCCAGCGCAGTAGCATTTCCTGCAAAATGTATCGATTCGTGGCGTTGTCGTCCACCACCAGCGCGCCCACTTCACGCAACCGGGCGGGAGCCGCCGGGCTGACTTGCTGGGGCCGCTTCGCCGGCAGCGGAAAGGTCACCGCAAAAGAAAAACAGCTTCCTTTTCCGGACTCGCTGGCCACCTCCAGACGCCCGCCCATGAGTTGCACCAGCCGCAAGGAGATTGCCAGGCCCAACCCCGTGCCGCCGTATTTCCGCGTGATCGATCCATCGGCCTGCATGAAAGCCTCGAAGATGGCGCCCTGCTTCTCTGGCGGAATCCCGATGCCCGTATCCTGGACGCGGAAGCTGAGCAAGGCGCGCTCCGGCTGCAGCGATTCCGGCCGTACCTCCACGATTACCTCGCCGTGCCGGGTAAATTTGAGCGCATTACCGATAAGGTTGACCAGCACCTGGCGCAGCCGGCTCGGGTCGCCGGTCACCCATTCGGGGGTGGCGGCGGCAATATGGCACACCAGCTCCAGGTTCTTCTGGTGGGCGCGCAGGGCGAAGGCGTCGACCGTGTCTTCCACGCACTGCCGCAGATCGAAGGGGACGGACTCCAGCGCCAGCTTGCCGGCCTCCACCTTGGAAAAGTCCAGAATGTCGTTGATCACGGTGAGCAGCGAATCCGCCGACCGCCGCAGCAGTTCGAGGTGTTCCCGCTGCTCGGCGTTCAGGTCGCTGTCCAGCAACAGCTCCGTCATGCCCATGATGCCGTTCATGGGCGTGCGGATCTCGTGGCTCATGTTGGCCAGGAACTCGCTCTTCGCCCGGCTGGCCGCCGCGGCAGCCTCCTCGGCCCGCTTGCGGACCGCTACTTCCTGCTGCAGCTCGCGCGTGCGCTCCTCCACCCGAAAGGCCAGTTGCTTCTGCTGCGCGCGCAGGCTCCGCAGACGCAGGCGGTAGAGCCCCGCCGCGACTCCCGCCAGCGCCGCCAGGCAAGCAGCATAAAACCAGTAAGAGTGATAAAAATGCGGCCGCAGATCGAAGCCGAACCGCGCGCCCGTCTGGTTCCACACCCCGTCGTTGTTTGCGGCCGTCACCTCGAAGGTGTAGGAGCCCGGCGGGAGGTTCGTGTAATAGGCCACGCGCCGGTCCCCGGCCTCCACCCATTGCTTGTCGAAGCCCTCCAGGCGGTATCGGAAGTTGACCTTCTCCGGTGCTACCAGACTGAGCCCGGTGTAGCGCACTTCCAGGTCGCCCTTGCCGGGGCCGATACCTGCGCCTCTGACCAGGCTCACGGGCTGCTCGTCGGCTAGCACTTCCTCGATCACTACAGGCGGCGCCAGCCGGTTCCGGTGGAGGCGCTTCAGGTCCACTTCCGCGATCCCAGCCAGCGTGGGGAACCACAGGCGCCCGTCCAAGGTGCGGGCCCCAGCGGGCTGGCTTTCGCTCACGCACTCGCTGTTGCGCATGCCGTCCGTGCGGGAGTACAGAATGCTGTGGAGGGCCTCGCTGCGGCCCGTGTCGAAATTGTCAAACTCCTGCTTGGCCACCCGAAAGATACCCCGCGCGCAACTCATCCACAGGTTCCCATCGCCGGCATCGAGGATTTGGAAGATATCGTCGGAGGGCAGGCCGTTTTCGCTGGTGTAGCGCGTGAAGCGTCCGTCCTTCCAGCGAGCCATGCCGCCGCCCATGGTGCCGATCCAGGTGCTGCCGCGCGGCCCCACCGAGAGCGCCTGCACGGGATGCATGCCCAGCCCCCGCTGGCTGCCGAAGGGCTCGATGACGCCCCCTTGCATGCGGTAGAGACCGCCGTTCGTGCCCAGCCACAGACTGCCGTCCGGCCCCTCGGCGATGATGCGGATGGCGTTCTGGGGCTGGCCCTTCTCCAGACTGTAGCTGGTGAACCTGCCGTTCTCGTACGAGCTGAAGCCCGCCAGGGTGCCGATCCACAACCGGCCGCTGCGGCCGCGGTAGATGCAGCGTACAAAATTGTGCGCCAGACCGTCGGCCGTTGTGAAGGCCGTGAACTCGCCATCGCGGTAAAGGTTCAGCCCGTTGTCCGAGCCCACCCAAAGCGAGCCGTCCGGGTCCTCCCACAAGGCGCGAACGAACGCAGAGAGCAGCCCATCCTTCATCGTGTAGGTCCGCACCCGGCCCTGCTTCAGGTAGCTTAATCCTCCACCCCAGGTGCCCACCCACAGGCCACCGTTCCGAGAGCCGAACAGGGAGTAGACAGTCTTGATAGGCAGGCCCTCGGGCTCGCCGAAATTGATCACCTGCGGGTCCTTGAAACGGTGCAACCCGGAGCGGGAACCCACCCACAGATTGGCCTCCCGGTCCTCGTATAGCGAAAGAACCACGTCGCCGGAGAGCAGCACTTCCGGAGAGATGCGGCCGTCCCGCATGCGGTTCAGGCCGCCCGAGGTGCCGATCCACAAGTTCCCGCTGTGGTCCTCCCGGAGCACTCGCACCACCTTGTCGGCCAGGCCGTCGCGCACGCCATAGTTGACAAACCTGCCGCCGGTCCAGTGCGCCAGGCCGCGCTCCGTACCGGCCCACAGGCTGCCGTCGCGGGAGCGCCACAGGCTCCGCACCATGGGATCCGGCAGGCCGTCATGCGCGGAGTAGACCGTGAAGCGGCCCCCGGAGTAGCGTGCCAGGCCGGCGGAGGTGCCGATCCACAGGCTGCCGCTCTCCCCCTCGCAGATCGCGCGCAGGTAGCCATCGGGCAAGCCGTCCTTCGCCGTGAAGGTCGTCAGTTTTCCGTCCGCTAGGCGCACCAGGTAGCGCTCGATGCCTACCCACAGCGCTCCTCGGTGGTCGGTGAAAACGAACTTCACCAGGTTGCGTGGCAGCCCCTGGCTCTCACCGAATGGGCGAAACTGGCCGTCCCGGTAGCTCACCATGCCGCCCGTGTCGGTGCCGATCCACAGCGTGCCGTCCGCCGCCTCGGCCAGCGAGACCACGTTGTCGTTCCTGAAGGCGGGGAATCGGCGGCCGCCAAACAGCGTGAAGCGCTCTCCGTCGAACCGCGCCAGGCCGTTTGTGGTGCCCACCCACAGGTAACCGTCACGGGTTTGCAGAAGCGCCTGGACGTAATCTTCCGGTAGGCCGTCGTCGGTCTGCCAGGTGGCCTCGACCGTCCGGGAGGGATCCAGGCGGGGATCCAGGGCCCGGGAGATGCCTCCGGAAAGAAAGACCATCGTCGAGGCCAGCGCTATCCGGAGCGCGGCCCGCGGCAGCGGCCTCTCTTCCACAGGCATCCCGTCTTCCCTCAAAGCCGCAGGTCGCGGCCCGTCATCTCCTTGGGTTGCTCAACCCCCAGCACCCCCAGGATGGTGGGTGCGATATCCTGCAACGCTCCCCCCTGCCGCAGACCGCGGCAGGAATCGTTGATCAGGATTAATGGTACCGGATTCGTGGTGTGGTAGGTGTGCGGCCCGCCCGTCACGGGGTCGATCATCGTCTCCGCGTTGCCGTGATCCGCGCTCACAATCCATGCCCCGCCGCGCTGCTTCAGCGCTTGGTAGATGCGCCCCAGGCAAGTGTCTACCACTTCGACGGCCCGCGTGGTGGGTTCCATCTTCCCGGAATGCCCCACCATGTCGGCGTTGGCGAAGTTCATCACGATCACGTCGAATGCGCCGCGTTCCACGGCTTTGACCACTACCTCGGTGATCCCCTCGGCGCTCATCTCAGGCTTGAGGTCGTAGGTGGCCACCTTCGGGGAGGGCACCAGTTCACGCTCCTCGCCCGGATACGGCTTCTCGTGGCCGCCGTTGAAGAAGTATGTCACGTGGGCGTACTTCTCGGTTTCCGCCACGCGCAGGTTCTTCCAGCCGAGGTGCGCGAACACGTTGGCCAGGATGTTGTGGGGATGCTCGGGCGGCAGCACATAGGGAAGCCGGGAGCTTTTGTCGTACTGCGTCATGGTGGTGTAATGCAGCTTCTTGGGCGCCAGCGACCGCGCGGGCCGCTCGAGCTTCGCGTCGGTCAGCGCCAGGGTGGTCTCCCTGGCGCGGTCCGCGCGGAAATTGAAGAAGATCACGGCGTCTTCGTCGCGGATCAGCCCCACGGGCTCGGAGCGTTCGTCCACCATGGTGATGGGTTCGACGAACTCGTCGGTGACGCCCTTCTCGTAGGAGCGCTTGATGGCGGCGATTGGGTCGGTGGCCTTCACGCCGTTGCCCAGCACCATGGCGCCGAAAGCCCGCTCGATGCGTTCCCAGCGTTTGTCCCGGTCCATGGCGTAATAGCGCCCCGAGAGGGAAGCGATACGGCCCACGCCGATCGAGCGCATCTGCTGCAACAGTTCGCCTACGTAGTCCACGCCACTTTCCGGCGGCGTGTCGCGTCCGTCCAGGAAGCAGTGGATGCAGACGTCGGAAACGCCCTCCTGCCGGGCCATCTTCAGCAGGGCGTACAGGTGAGTGAGCTGCGAGTGCACCCCGCCCTGGCTGCACAGGCCCAGCAGGTGCAGGCGGCGGGTGCGAGCGTAATGCATGCTTTCGAGCAGCACCGGGTCCCGGAAAAACTCTCCGGAGAGAATCATCAGGTCGATGCGCGTCACGTCCATGTGGATGACGCGTCCCGCCCCGATGTTCAGGTGTCCCACCTCGCTGTTGCCCATCTGGCCTTCGGGCAGCCCCACAAACGGCCCGGAGGTGTGGATCAGGGTATTGGGGTATTCGCGCAGCAGCTTGTCGTAGTTCGGCTTTTGCGCTGCTGCGATTGCGTTGCCCTCGACGGCCGGAGAGAATCCCCAGCCGTCCAGGATGGTCAGGATCAGAGGCTTCGGCCGCGCCATTACTGGTGAAAGGCCTTTCTGCCGGCGAACTGCGCGGCCTCGCCCAGTTGCTCCTCGATGCGCAGTAACTGGTTGTATTTGGCGATCCGGTCGGTGCGGCTGGCCGAGCCGGTCTTGATCTGCCCGGCGTTGGTGGCCACCACCAGGTCGGCGATGAAGGGATCCTCGGTTTCGCCCGAGCGGTGCGAAACCACCGCGGTGTAGCCTGCGTCGGCAGCCATCTGCATGGCCTCCAGGGTCTCGGTCAGCGTGCCGATCTGGTTCACCTTGATCAGAATCGAATTGGCGATGCCCTCCCGGATGCCGCGCGCCAGGCGTTCCGTATTAGTGACGAACAGATCGTCGCCCACGAGCTGAATCCGACGGCCCAGCGCCTCGGTCATCAGTTTCCAGCCCTGCCAGTCGTCCTCGGCCATGCCGTCCTCGATGGAAAGGATGGCTGGATATTGGCGCTGCCAGTTGGCCCAGAACTCCACCATCCGCTCGGAGCTGCGCTGGCTCTTGTCGGACTTCTTGAACACGTACTTGCCGTCCTGGTAGAACTCGCTGGAAGCCGGGTCGAGGCAGATGCCAATCTGCGACCCTGGCTGGTAGCCGGCCTGCGAGATGGCCTCATGCACCAGTTCCAGGGCTTCATCGTTGGACTTGAGATTGGGAGCGAAGCCGCCCTCGTCGCCCACGGCTGTCGAGTAGCCGCGCTTGGAAAGCACCTTCTTCAAGGTGTGGAACACCTCCACGCCCATGCGCAGGGCCTCGGAGAATTTCTCCGCGCCGAACGGCGCGATCATGAACTCCTGCACGTCCACCGAATTGTCGGCGTGCGCGCCGCCGTTCAGGATGTTCATCATGGGCACCGGCAGCACACGCGCACCCACGCCGCCCAGGTAACGGTAGAGCGCAGTGTGTTGGGAGCGCGCTACCGCCCGCGCGGCAGCCATCGAAACCGCCAGTAGCGCATTCGCGCCCAGGCGGCCCTTGTTGGACGTGCCGTCGAGCGCCATCAGGGCGCGGTCCAGCGCGGCTTGGTCGGCGGCGTCCCGGCCCGCCAGCGCCCGCGCGATCTCGCCGTTAATGTGGCTCACGGCGTTGCGCGTGCCTTTACCCAAGTAGCGGGCCTTGTCTCCGTCCCGCAACTCCACGGCTTCATGCTCTCCGGTGGAAGCCCCGGAGGGCACGGCGGCGCGGCCCATGCTTCCTTCGGCGAGGTACACATCGGCTTCCACGGTCGGATTGCCGCGCGAATCCAGAATTTCTCTTCCGATTATTTTTGCGATTGTGGTCACGTAGGTATTGGCTCCTGCAATGAAAAAGTCTGCGTCTAAGCCGTGCCGGAGGGTACCACCACCACCCCGGATTCGGTTACGGTATAGCCCCGGGCGCGATCCTGCTCCAGGTCGTACCCGACGACAGTGGACTCGGGAATGCGGACTCCGCTGTCCACAATCGTGCGGCGGAGGCGGCTATAGCGGCCCACCTGCACGCCCGGCATGAGAATGGAATACTCTATTTCACAATAGCTGTTTACGCGCACCGCCGGCGAAAGCACGCTGCGTAGCACCCGGCCCCCCGATACGATGGCCCCGGCGCAGACGATGGAATCGATGGCCACGCCCATGCGCCGCCCTTCCTGCGCGAAGACGAACTTGGCCGGTGGTTGCTGCGGCATGCGCGTGCGGATGGGCCAGTTCTGATCGTAGAGGTTAAACTGTGGCGTCACGTCCACCAGGTCCATGTTGGCTTCGTAGTAAGCATCCAGCGTGCCCACGTCTCGCCAGTAAAGCGCCGTCTTGTCGTTCAGGTCGCGAAAGTCGTAGGCGATCACGCGGTGTTTGCCGAGCGCCAGGGGAATCACGTTCTTGCCGAAATCGTGAGCGGAGTTGGGGTCCTGCGCGTCTTCCTGCAGCATGCTCAGAAGCACGTCGGTGTTGAAAACGTAGATCCCCATCGAGGCGCTCACCATGGCGGGATTGAACAGGGATCGCACCGCGTCCTCCGGGCGGGGTTTTTCGTCGAAGCCCACGATCCGGTATTCGGCGTCGATCTCGGCGATGCCGAACCGGGGGGATTCCTCGGGCGCTACCTGAATGGTGGCGATGGTGATGTCCGCCCCGTGGGAGCGGTGCCACTCCACCATGGCGTGGTAGTTCATTTTGTAAATCTGATCACCCGAGAGGATGAGGGTGTACTGGGGATTCTCCACCTCTATGCTCTGTGTGTTTTGAAACACCGCATCCGCCGTGCCCTGGTACCAATCCTCCCCGATGCGCTTCATGGGGGGGATGATTTCGATATATTCGCCCAGGTCCGGAGACAGGATGTTCCACCCGTCGCGGATGTGACGGATCAATTCCAGCGACTTGTACTGTGTTAAGATGATGATACGGCGCAGGTTGGAATTAATACAGTTGGAAAGGGTGAAATCGATAATCCGGTAAGCTCCACCGAACGGCACGGCCGGCTTGGCGGTGTCCTTGGTGAGCGGGTAGAGGCGCTCGCCTGCGCCCCCCGCTAGGAGGATGGCCACAACATTTTCCATTTTGCTGTAAATTCCTGAATTTAAAGTAGATCAGATAGCACAGGTCAATTCGGCGGAACGGCGCCCGCAATTTTAGGCTTGACTTTCTGGATCAACCACCTATGATATCAGTACCTTCCTCGCGAAGCGCGGGAAATTTTGGGTACAGTTGGGAGGTGTCGTTCGTTGGCGGAAGTAAAGCTCCAGGAGGGTGAAACACTCGAAAACGCCCTTCGCCGCTTCAAGCGCAAGGTCCAGCAGGAGGACATCATCAAGGAGGTCAAAAGACACTCCTTTTACTTGAAGCCGGGAGAGAAGAAACGGGTCAAGCAGGCGCTGGCCCGCAAGCGGAACCGGAAGAAATCACGCCGGGAAGTTGAGTAATCGGGTGGACAGGCTGTCAGCCTGTCCCCTTCCAAAATACAACCAAGACCACAACCAGAGTCAACAGGGTTGCCGGGGGTACAGGGGCACGGAGCTAGGCTATGGAGTTCCAGGATCGAATTCTCAAGTGCGCCGACTGTGGGGCCGAGTTCGTATTCACAGCGGGGGAACAACACTTCTTCCGGGACAAGAATTTCAAGAACGAGCCGAAACGCTGCAAAGCGTGCAAGACGAAGCGGCAGGGAGGGGCCGGCGCGGGTTATGCGAAAGTCGAAACCCTGACCACCTGCTCGCAGTGCGGGCGGGAAACCACGGTGCCATTCAAGCCCACGCAAGGCCGCCCAGTTTACTGCCGCGAGTGCTTCCTCAGCCGTAAGGCTGCCGGAGCGGCGGCTGGCGGCCGCTAAGTAACGTACTGTAGACAGGGACACTTACCCAGCCAAGCCCTGACCGGAGGGAGCGGGCGTGCCCGCTCCTTCACCCCTTCTTCCGCTTGGGCGTCCAGCCCGGTTTCACCACCTGCCGGGCGCGCCCTAACGCCAGGGCACCCGGGGGTACCGGTTCGGTGATCACCGAGCCGGCCGCCAGATAAGCACCTTCTCCGATTTCCAGCGGAGCCACCAGCGAACTGTTGCTTCCCACGAACACGCCATCCCCGATGCGTGTCGGGTGCTTGGCCACCCCGTCGTAGTTGCAGGTGATCGTGCCGGCGCCCACGTTGACCCGGCTGCCCAGGACCGCGTCGCCCAGGTAGGTCAGGTGCATGGCCTTGGAACCGGCGCCCACCCGCGCCTTCTTCAATTCCACGAAGTTGCCGATATGCGCCCCCGGCCCTACGTGGTTCTCCATGCGCAGGCGCGAGTAAGGGCCGGCGTGCGCCCCACGCTCCAGGCGCGAGGTGTTCACGATGGTGAACGGGCCGATTTCCACGTCCTGGTCGAGCTCCGAGTCCTGAATGATGGAGCACGCCCCCACGCGGCAGTTTTCGCCGATTACCGTGCGCCCCAGAATCTGGGTGAAAGGCCCCAGGATGGTGTCCGCCCCAATCTCCACGTCCAGATCCACGGTCACGGTTTCGGGTTTTTGGATGGTCACCCCGGCCAGCATCAGCTCGCGCACCTTGCGCTGGCGGAAAAACGTGTCCGCCTCGGCCAGTTCCACGCGGTTGTTGATGCCCAGCACCGGGCGTGGGTCGTCAGTCTGCATTCCCGCGATCATGTGCCCGGTCCGGCTCAGGATCTCGATCATATCGGTCAGGTAATACTCGCGTGCCGGGTTGTCGCATCCCAGTTCGCCGAGATGCCGGAAAAAGAGGTCCGATTGAAAGCAATAGATCCCCATGTTGGCTTCGCGGATGGCCAGTTGGGCGGGGGTGGCCGCGCGCTGCTCGACCACGCCCACCACGCTGCCGCGCGCGTCCCGTAGCACGCGCCCGTAGCCGGTGGGATCGGGCAGGACGCTGGTGAGCAGCGTGGCGGCAGTATCGGAGCCGTGCTGAGCCGCCACCAGGTCGCGGAGCAGCGCGCCGGGAATCATGGGGCAGTCCCCGTAAAGAATCAGCAGCAGGCCGCCCAAAGGTTCGAGCGCCTCGCGGCCCACCATCAGGGCGTGGCCGGTGCCCTTTTGCTCGGCCTGATGAATGAAGCCGATGCCGGGAGTGCGCACGGCTGCCCGCACCTCCTCGGCCTGGTGCCCCACGACAGCGAAAATCCGTTCTGCGGGGGCCAGCCTCAGCGCCGTCCCCACGACATGCTCGATGAGGGCCTTGCCCCCAGCCTGGTGCAACACTTTGGCCTTGCGCGATTTCATCCTAGTGCCAAGGCCCGCGGCCAGAATGACCACCGTCAGGGCTGTTTCCATGGATTCATTGTACTGGCGGCGGCCCCTCAGCCGCGCAGAACGCGCAGCGCCGGCCGGTCAGCGGGCGGATCCAGCCGGCGGCGCCGGCCCGCACGCGCCAGTTCTATGGCCACGGCAGCCAGCAGCCCGGGGTCGTGTCGCACTTTTTCGCCCTGTTGCACCAGCGGCTCGGCGATCACCTGGAGGCCCATGCGGGCAATCTCCGGGAGGTCGTTTTCCACGGGGTGGGCCTGCTGCCGCGCGTATTTCTTACGCAAATCGGGCAGGATCGCGGTGGTGTTGACTACCACGTAATCCAGCAGTGGGCCGCGGGCGTGCCGGTGGATGGCGCGCACGTGATCGGAAGCGCGGAAGTTGGTGGTCTCGCCTGGCTGCCACATCAGGTTGCAGAAGTACGCTTTCACGGCAGGGGAGCGGCGGATGGCGCCGGGGATGCCTTCCACCAGCAGGTTCGGGATCACGCTGGTAAACAGGGAACCCGGGCCGAAAGTGATCAGATCCGCCTCTTTGATGGCGGCCAGCGTGGCGGCCAGGGGGCGCGCGCGCCGTGGCACCAGGCGGACGGTCCGTATGCGGCTGCGGCTCCGGCTGATGCGCGTCTCGCCGGCCACGCGTGTGCCGTCCTCCAGTACGGCCTCCAGCACCACGTTGGCGGCCGTGGCGGGGAAGATGCGGCCGGCGATATTGAGCACGTCCGAGGAGGCCTTCACTGCCTCCGGAAAGTCGCCCATGATGTGGGTCATGGCCATTAGGAAGAGGTTGCCGAAACTGTGGCCCTTGAGGCCGCGCCCGCCAGCGAAACGATATTGAAACAAGCGCGACAGCAGGGCTTCGTCCTCGGAGAGCGCTACCATGCAGTTGCGGATGTCGCCGGGGGGCAGCACGTCGAACTCGCGCCGCAGCCGGCCGGAACTGCCGCCGTCGTCGCTGACGGTCACTACCGCCGTAATGTCCACGCGGGGCGCGTCCGCCGGCGCGGTTCCCGTCACCGCATAGCGTTTGAGCCCCTGAAGCAGCGCGGAGAGGCCGGTTCCGCCGCCGATGGAGACCAGGCGCAAAGGCGCTTCGCTAGACATGCCTGCGTCCTTTTCCCGTCTTCCAGCACGGTGCCCGCCGGGCCGCGAAAGTCTCAGATTCCCGTCGAGTAGCGCTCGGGATAGACCAGCCGGTCGAGGGGTGGCCGGTCCACGATTCCCGCGAAGTCGGCATCCTGCCGCGCGGCCAGCCGGTTGCGCGGCTGCAGTTCGATCGCACGCTTCAGGTTCTCATAAGCGCCCGCCAGATCGCCAGCCAGACCCAGGCAAAGCGCTAAGGCGTAATACACGTGCTCGGCTTGTGAGTCCTGGGCGAGCGCGGCCTCCAGATGCTTGCGGGCGGAGCCGAGTTCCCGGGAGTTGATGAGCGCCACCCCGTAGTTGTAGTGTTCCTCGGCGGTTCTCGCCGAGGGGATCTCGGTCGTTTGTTCCAGGCGGCGGTCGCATATGCGGATATGCAGCTCCGCGTTGTGGGCGATCGAGCGGTTGGCCCCGCTGGTCGCCTCGCGGAAGGCCTCGCGGGCCTCCTGGAACCTTCCGGCGCGAAACAGGCGGTTCGCACTTTCGAAGGCCTCAATCTGGCTCCGTGCCGCGCCGGATGCCGCCGAGCGGCCGTTGGTCTGCTCCCTGTCGGAGGGCGCTGGACTGGGGGGTGTGTTCCGCTTTTCGGCACTCTTCGGCATCTTCGGTTTCTTGCTGAGGGGCATAGGCGACGCCCGCTGGCTAACTCGAAATCAGCTAGTCCTTATACCAGACGCTCCGGGGTGATGCAAGCGGCGTGCCGCAACGGCGATAATGGAAGGTCTCGGAGTACTAGATGAAGGGAATGCGAAAGTGGCGATGGGCCGCGGCGGCAGCGCCACTGGCGGTCGGAGTGTGGATTATAGCAGCGTGGAAGCCTGGCGGCCAGCCCGCCAAAGCTCCCGCGGTCGAAACCGCCGCCGAGGCTCCCCCGGAGAATCCCCACGTGGGGCACGGCGGGGGTGCCCCAGCCGGGGCGAGTCTGGAGGGAAGCCTCCTCGACCAGATGAACGGCGCCGGCAGCGGCTCCGGTACGGGCGGCAAAGCCGAGACCAATGCCCAATTGGAGCAAGCGTTTAACACGGTCATCCGGAACAACGAGCGGCTCTCCGACCTGAAGGACCGGGTGATGGCGGCCCGCCAGGCGGGGAATGCCGACATCGAACCCCAGATGAACCAGGGCCGCGCGCTCATCACGCAGATGAACCAGCAACTGGCCCAGCTCGAGCAAAATCTCGCGGCCGCCCGCCAGGTGCGTCCCAAGGATCCTGTGGTGCAGTGGCTTACTGGGGAACTGCTGCTCTTCGTGGGCGGCGAGCCGAGCGAGATTCGGCCGTATTTCGAGCACGCGGTCGAAGGCGGCGTGGACCGCCCGCGGGCGTACGCCGGACTGGCCAACGTCGAATACGAGGCCGACGAGTTCTCCATGGCCTATCAGACCGCGCTCAAAGGCCTCGAAAAAGACCCGCAAAATCAGTATATTTGGGGGGCTTATGCCAAGGCTGCGTTCGGCCTGGAGCGTTTCTCGGAAGTGCTGCAGCGCCTGGACAAAACCTTCCCGCGGCAGGCGCCCCCTTGGGCCCAGGTCATCCGGGCCAAAGCCCAGGACTTGGCCATGCAGTGGAATACCGAACAGGCCCAGCGGCGGGCGGAGGCCAGATCCAATCTGCCGGTAGTCCGCTTCACTATCGAGCACCGCCGCTATGTGCCCGGCCCCGACCGCTCTTCGCCGCCAAAACTGGAAATTACCGGGCGTGGCGAAGTCGAACTGGAACTGTTCGAGGATCAAGCTCCGGCTACCGTGGCGAATTTCATTCACCTGGTGAGCGAGGGGTACTATAACGGTACATTATTCCATCTGGCGGAATCCGGACTGGTGGTGGGCGGCGACCCAAACACCAAGAACTCCGATCCGCAGGACGACGGCAGCGGCGGCCCGGGCTACACCATCCCGGACGAGTACGCCAATCCCGGAGCTCGGGAGACGTTTCGCGGGTCGCTCTGCGAGGTCAACACCGGTCCTCATACCGCTGGCAGCCAGTTCTTCGTGACCCTGGTGCCGCACCCGGAGTTCAACGGCCACTTCACCGTCTTCGGGCGGGTCATCCGTGGGCAGGAGGTGCTGGATCAGATCACCCCTGGCCGCACCAACCTGCGTGTGGGCCACATGGGGAAAATCATTCCGGGTGATGTGCTGCTGAAAGCGGAAGTGGTGCGCAAGCGGTCGCACCCCTACGAGGTCGTGAAAAACCGCTCGTGATGCGGCCCGGCTGCCTGCCAGGCCGCTTTACACTGAGATTTAGCGGTAGGCTGCGTGACAATCCGCGCAGGCTTGCGTGAGTTGCCCCAGGGATTGTTGCGTGCCCGGAAAGTCCCTCGCCTGGATGGATTTCAGCAGCCCGGTGGCGGCATCGCGATACTCGATGGCGCGCTGCTTCCATCCCTGCGGGTCCCCCTTCCGGGGGTGGCGGCTGAGCAGCAGGTTGCCGGCCTCCGCCAGAATGGCCGCCCGGGAGCGGGCTTGTTCCCATTGTTCCGGCGTCGCCGGCGGCTGGACCAGCGACCTGGCCAACTGGCCGCGGACGCCCTCGCTGGAGTTGATAACCCGCATGATATCCACCACGCGCGCCACTTGCGGCGAGGCGTCCTCGACGTGCTGGCCCAGGAATTCGTAGACCTCCGTCCAGGCCTGCTCGGAGTCCCGCCCGGCCGGGATGCCCAGTGTGGGAACCCCCAGCCCCTCCGGAATGGCGGCTCCCCAGACCACCAGGGCGGCAAGTTTGTGGCCGCGTGCCAGTCCGGTCGCACCGGCGGCACTCTCCGGCCAGGCGATGGCGGCCAGGCGCTGCGGATCGGCGAAAGGTTGCGCGGCCAGCCAATCGGCGGCTCGCGCGGGGTCGCCTGCCACGCTCAGCGCCGCAAAGCCGGTGCCGGCCAGTTCGCGGGTCCACTGCTGGGCGCTCGCCCGGCTCCCGGCCAGCACCAGCACGCCGGGCAACCGCCCCGGCCCCGCCGGCCGCGCCAGGTACCCCGCGGCGACGGATTCGATCTTCAGTTCCGGCGTGGTGGGGCCGGCAAAGAACGTTTCCAGAAAGGGCTTTTCCTGGGCCGGGAGGCCTACGGACGCGAGCAGAAGCACCGCGAGCGAGCGCATCTACCGCACCTGTAGGTCGATGGCTGAGAAATGCTCGTGCGTGTTCTGCGTACGCAGAGATTCCACGCGCAACAGGTAGATGCCGGGCCGCGGAATCACGATCCGCATGCGCGCCCCGATGCGCCCTTTCGGTTTCAGATCCAGGTCGAAAGCGCCCTGGGTGACCACGCTGCCGTCGAGCGCGGGCAGCGTGCGCTGGGCCAGTGCGGCTTCCCGGACCACGTAGTAGCGCACGCCCGCCTGCCGGATGGTGCCGTGCGGATACCCGTTGGTCATAATGAACTGCACGGTGATGGGCTGCCCTGCGCGGGCCTGCAACACCGGCCGCGGATTCACGCCCATGGCCGGAGGAGACTGGTCTGCGTAGGATGTTTGCCGGGCGCCATCCGCGGCGGCCACCAGTTCGATATTGAAATGCTCGGCGCGCGCCGTGGCGCCCAGCGCGGCCAGCAGGCCGAGAGTGAAAAGCGCCTTCATTCGACCTTCACATCCATGGCGGCGTAATGTTCATGGCCATGATCCTTGGCCGCTCCGATGGTTTCCACGCGCAGCAGGTACACGCCCGGGGCCGGGGCCTGCAACACAAAATCTGCCGCGCCGCGGCCCTTGGCCTCGAAGTCCATGGTGAGCGCGCTCTCATACACGGTGTCGGGTCCCAGTTTGGGTGTCTCGCGCTGGCCCGCGGTGCTCTCCGGCGCCAGAAAGCAATGCAGCGTCACGTCGCGGATAGCACCCGGCTTATCGGCGTTGACCACCGACCACTCGACGGAGATCGGGGCTCCGGATTTCACCACCAGCAGCGGACGTGGCGCCGGAGCGGCGTTGGCCGCCTGGCCCGCCGCGGTCTGCTGCCGGCCGCCGGAGCGGGCCGCGAGGCGGGTGCAAAGATCATCCGCGGAGGCTGCCAGCGCCCCGCCCAGAAGCACGGGCAGAAGCGCACGTGCCGCGGAAATGCCAAAGTTCATTACAATCCCAGTTGCTCGCGAGCGTAATTCAAGCTCTCCTTCACATTATCCTCTTCCACGCGCAGTTGCGCAGCGCGAGGCAGGCCAGCATAGCGCGGCAGCGCCTGGCGGCCCTGCTGGGCGCGTACCGTGCGCAGCGTGCGCGCCAGATGGAGGCCGCCGCGCTGCGGGAAGGTGGCCCAGTATTTGTCGGTCAGGCAGGGCACCCGCAGGGGCTCGCGCGTAATCATTTCCAGCGTGAAATTCACGTTGGGCCGCGCGCTCGAAATGATCGAGACGATGCGCCGCAAATTCAACATGCCTTCGCCCAGCGGCATCTCGGAGAGCAGAAAGCCGTCGGAGTATGCTTCCACGCCCATGTCCTTCAGGTGCGTGCAAACCGCGAAGGGCGCGAGTTGTTCGACCACCTCCATGGGGTCGTCGAGCAGGGCGATATTGTTGCCGGTGTCGATGCAAGCGCCCAGCCAGGGGCTGGAGTGCTGCCGCAGCAGAGGCGCCAGTTCCTCGATGGTCCAATCCTTGTGGTTTTCGAGACCCATGGGGATCCGGTGCCGCTCGAGTACCGGTAGGGCGCGTTCGATGGACTCCCGGCTGCGGGCCACGAACTCCTGCCACTCCGAGAGCGCGGAGAAGGTTTCGTAACGCCGCCCTCCCAGGCATCCGGTGCGCAGGCAGGCCGCGCCGGCTTCTTTGGCCGCCGCGGCGTAACGCTCGAACGCGGCGGCGTCTTCCTTCGGCAGCGGCGCCATCACTTCCAGGTACATGCCCCACTCCTCGGCGCGCGCGCGGAGCTTCTTCAGGTCCGCGGGATCCAGCGAGGTCAAAGGCGCCTGGATGCCTGCGCCGCCCAACTCGTGCACGTGCTCCAGAAATTCGTAAGTGTCGCGCGGCCGGCGGAACGTCATATACGACGTCGTGGCCACCCCCATTTTCGAGCGGGGAGCGGCCCCCAGGCGGGCGGCCGCGGCGGCGGTCAGCAGGAGATTGCGTCGGGTCATAGGTGGAAGCTGTGCAGCACGTCGTCCCAAGGCTTGCGGTAGGGCCGCACCAGGTAGGTGGAAGCCTCCGGGTCTCCATGGAAGTCTTCCTTATCCGGGTCCCAGTGCAGCTCGCGGCCCAGGCGCAGTGAGAGGTTGGCCAGGTGGCAGGCAGTGGTCACCTGGTGGCCGCCTTCCACGTCGGCGATGGGGCGCTGGCGCGACTTGATGCAGTCCACGAAATTCCGCACGTGCAGGTTGAACTGCTCGTCGGAGGAGCCCGGCTCCTTCATCGGCGGGACCCATGGCTCGGGCTTGAACTCGGCCTCCCGCTGCGGGCCGCCGGTGGGGTGCCCCTGAAAAACCGGGATCGCGTTTTCGGGATTGATCTTCATGTCCGGGAAGACCTCGAAGCCGGCGCGGGAGATGACCAGGCCGCCCTTGGATCCGAAAAACTCCATGCCGTAGCCGAGCCGCCGCCCGGCGCTGGCCTCGCGGTAGGAGTACACCGTGGTGAAGCCCGGATACCGGAACAGGGCGTCCTGCGTATCGGGCGTTTCCCCCGCGCCCTGAAGCGCGAAGCGTCCGCCGGTGGAGGCCACCGCGCTGGGCCCTTTCACGCCCATGACCCAGTGCACGATATCGATTTCGTGCGCGCCCAGGTTGGTCATCTGCCCGCCGGAGTAGTCCCAGAACCAGCGGAAATGATACAGGCCGCGGCGGGGATTGTAAGGCCGTTTCGGCGCGGGACCCAGCCACATGTCGTAATCGAAGTCGCTGGGCGCGGCGCCGTCGGGCGGGTTACTGAAGCCCGGCATGATGTTGCGGAACGAGCCCATCCGCACGCTCATGATCTTGCCGATGTAGCCCTCTTGGAGGATACGCCGGGCGTGCTGGTAGTGGCGCCCGGAACGTTGCTGCGTGCCTACCTGCACCACGCGGTTGTAGCGCCGCGCGGCTTCCACCATCCAGCGGCCCTCCTTGACGAACAGGGTGAGCGGCTTTTCGACGTACACGTCCTTGCCGGCGGCGCAGGCCATGATGGTGAGGAGCGCGTGCCAGTGGTCCGGCGTGGAGACGACCACGGCCTGAAGGTCTTTGTCGTCGAGCAGCTTGCGGAAATCGCGGTAGGGCCGGGCGCGCTGGCCGCAGGCGGCCACGCCCTGCTCCAGGCGGGGCTGATAGACGTCGCACATGGCGGCCAGATCGACGTCGCTCTGGTTCTTGAAGTCATGCACGTGCTGCCGGCCGATCAGGCCGAAGCCGATGAAGCCGACCTGCACGCGGTCGTTCGCGCCGAGCACCCGTTTGTACGAGGCGGCGGTCGCCGAGACAGCCCCCAGAAAAGTGCGCCGAGACGCTGGCATGCCGGGATTTTATCATCTTCCGGTGGTTGCGGTGTGCGGAGCAAAAAGGAGGTGTCCTCCTGTGCCGAGGTCCTGGGGCAAGCTCCGTAAGGAGCGCAAGAAGGCAGCCCGGGGCGGAAGCCACGGGGCGTATGGAAATCAGGGGAGCCCCGCCCGGGGCGGAAGAATTGCTGGCGTCGCTCTGACGCCCCTTCCAACGGGTCCCTCCGCCCGCAGACGAACCCCCACGGCTTCCGCGGCTGCTCTACGGCGCCGTGGCGAACTCCGCGTCCTGGGCGGCGCCGCAGCGCGCCGTGTAGCACGCCGAGCCGCGCAGGTCCGTCCACAACGCCAGCGCGCTGCCGGGCGCTACGGCGATGCCGCTATAATCCCCCACAAACGTGGTCGGGTTGGGGAAGGAGGCATTGACTGTCCCGGCCGAGAACCAGCGGTTGTTGGCGGTGGGATCGGAAAGCCCGCTGGTTACCTGCGAGCCCGCGAAGGTCAGCGATCCCGGCGCGGACTCCGTGGCGAGAGTGTAGCCGTATTGGTGATTCGCCGGGTCGTAGGAGCGGTCGAAGTAGCCGATGCGCAGCCGCCCGCCGCCGTCATAGGCCGACCAGGGCATGAACTGATCGCCCGCCGCGGCGATGGCCTGCGGCGCGGACCAGGTCTGGCCGCCATCGAAGGACTGCGACGCCACAACGTCCGAGTTCGTGACCGCCTGGTAGGGATCGGCGGGCGCGGGCAGAACGCTGTTCCGCATGTCGGACCAGACCACCGCCAGGTGCGCGGCGTTGGTGGGATCCGCGGCGATGTTGCCCAGCGCCCACGTGCGGAACTGGCTGTCCTGATAGGTCTGCCGCCCATCCACGTTGATGGGATAGTCCGTGAAGCCATCGAAGACGTCCGACACCTTGTACGGGCCGGCCACGCGCTGCCCGGTCGAAGGATCCACTTTGACGACCAGGTACTGATCGCGTCCGGTGGTCAGGTTGCCGGTGCTCAGGAAAGACACGTAAATGCTGCCGTCCGCTGCTACCACCGGTGTGGACCCCTGGCTCTGATTGCACGAGGTGTCGCTTGTGACGCCGATGCAGAAAGAGGCGGAACCCGAAATCTGGGCGGGCGTGGACCACGTCTTGCCCCCGTCATGCGTGACCGAGGTGTAAATGGGCGAACCCTGGTAGCTGCCATGGGCTCCCTGGAGGAACTGCGTCCAGGTGACGATGGCGTTGCCGTGGCCCCAGGCGGTGAGATAGGGCTTGTCGTTGAACACCCCGGAGCTGCGGAATGAGCCGCTTCCCGCGGCGACCCGGACTGGCGCCGACCAGGTTTTGCCCCCGTCCCCGGAGGTGGCCACCACGACGTCCGGGTTGGTGCAACACCCCAATCCCTGCGAGGCCACAAATCCCAGCGTGGAGAGGTAGGCCGTGCCATTTGCGTCGAAGGCTGCCGCGGGATCCCCGGTGAACGCGTAGTTACGGAAATAGATGGGATACGTGGTCCAGGTCTTTCCGCCGTCGGTGGTCACATGCGCGCGGGAGAAGACAGTTTCCGCGGTTTGCCCGCCGGAACTCAGACGAAGCTGGTAATCGTTGGCGCTGGCCAGGAGATTCAGCGGGTTGGTGGGATTCACGGCGATGGAAGTCTCATTGTGCGGCGCGTTCCCTTCGCAGTCTGTGTTCACATTCGGCGCGGATGAGGTGGCCGTGGCGCAGATCGGACTGGGCGGATTCTTATAGGTGCTCATTCCCGCCGTGCCGTCTCCATCGGACAGGAGCGGCTCGACGGCGTTGTAATGCAGATGTGTGGGCACCGCCAACTGGACGTCCTGGGCGCGCAGACTGGCGTACTGCGCCGCCCCCGCCAGAAACAGGCAAGAGAGGGTGATTTCGAAGGCCGGGCGGATCAAGTTGTTTCTCCTTTGCAACATTTGGCTTCCCGCAAGATCGCCTTAGTGTACAACGGCTTTGATACGATCGAAGCTGTCATGGCGATGAGCGTGGGGAACATACTCGATTCCGGCGATGCCGCGTTGTGGGATGTGCGCTCGAAGGCGCCCACGCGGCCGGGCGCGCTTCCGATTACCCCGGAAATGCTGCTGGCGCGGCCTTCCGGCGACCTGTTCGGCTGGGCCCAGGATGCCGGCATGGGCTGGGATCCGAGCCTGCTGGGCGGCAAAGAAATCCTGATTCTGAGCACGCACGGCGGCATCCGGGACGCGAGCGGCCAACCCGTGGCGCTGGGCTATCACACGGGGCACTGGGAAGTCGGCCTGCTCATGGACGCAGCAGCCAAGGAGTTGAAGAGCCTGGGGGCGGTGCCCTTCGCGGGCTATTGCACGGACCCGTGCGACGGGCGCACCCAGGGCACCACCGGGATGTTCGACAGCCTGCCGTACCGCAACGACGCGGCCGCGGTGTTCCGGCGGCTGATCCGCTCGCTGCCCACGCGCAAGGGCGTCATCGGCGTGGCCACCTGCGACAAGGGCCTGCCCGCCATGATGCTGGCGCTGGCCTCCATGCACGATCTGCCCTGCGTGCTGGTGCCCGGTGGTGTGACGCTGCTCCCGGACGACGGCGAGGACGCGGGCCGCGTGCAATCGGTGGGAGCGCGTTTCGCCCACCACCAGATGACCCTCGAGCAGGCCGCCGAGAACCTCTGCCGGGCCTGCGCCACGCCCGGCGGCGGATGCCAGTTTCTGGGTACCGCGGCCACCTCGCAGGTGGTGGGCGAGGCGCTGGGCCTGGCGCTGCCGCACGCGGCCCTGGCCCCTTCCGGGCATCCCATCTGGCTGGACATGGCGCGCCGCTCGGCGCGCGCGGCGCTGGCCCTGGAAGAGCGCGGCCTCACGGCCAAGGACATCGTCACGGACGGGGCCATTGAAAATGCCATGGTGGTGCACGCGGCTTTCGGCGGATCCACCAACCTGATCCTGCACCTGCCCGCGGTGGCGCACGCGGCCGGATTGCGCCGGCCCGCCCGCGAGGACTGGACGCGCGTCAACCGGCAGGTGCCGCGCCTCGTGGACGCCCTGCCCAACGGGCCCAAATCCCATCCCACGGTGCAGGTGTTCCTGTCCGGCGGCGTGCCCGAAGTGATGCTGCACCTCCGGCGCGCGGGCTTGCTGGATACCGGCGTGCTGACGGCCACCGGCGAGCCCCTGGACCGAGCCTTGGACTGGTGGGAGCAATCCGAGCGCCGGGCCAAACTGCGCCGCGTGCTGCGCGAGCGCGACGGCGTGGACCCCGACGACGTGATCATGGATCCGGACGGCGCCCGCCGCCGGGGCCTGACCTCCACGGTCACGTTTCCGCTCGGAAACCTGGCCCCGGGCGGATCGGTGATCAAGAGCACCGCCATCGACCCCAGCGTGGTGGATGCCGACGGAGTGTATCGCAAGACCGGCCGGGCGCGCGTGTTCCGTGCCGAAGCGGCGGCTATCGCGGCCATCAAGGACCCGGGGCCCGAAGGCGTGAAGCCCGGCGACATCCTGGTCCTGATGTGCCGGGGACCCATGGGCTCGGGCATGGAGGAGATCTTCCAGATCACCTCCGCGCTGCGCTACCTGGATTTCGGCAAGCACATCGCGGTGATCACGGACGCGCGTTTCAGCGGGGTCTCCACGGGTGCCTGCATCGGGCACGTCACACCGGAGGCGCTGGCCGGCGGTCCCATCGGAAAGGTGCGCGAGGGAGACCTGATCGAGATCGTCGTCGACCGCGTGAAACTGGAAGGCGAGATCAACCTGGTGGGCGCGGACGGCCGGCATTTCGGGGCCGAAGAGGGCGGCCGCGTGCTGGCGGCGCGTCCGCCGCGCGAAGACCTGGCGCCGGACGCCGCCCTGCCCGCCGATACCCGCCTGTGGGCTGCTCTGCAAAACGTCAGCGGCGGCACCTGGGGAGGCTGCGTCTTCGATACTGAACGGATCCTCGAAGTGCTGGAAGTCGGGCGCAAAACATTGGAATCAGGCCGGAGCTAACCCGGAGTAGAAGCCAGCAGTCAGAAGCCAGAAGCCAGAACACGCGCCATTCTGTCTCCTGTCTTCTGGCTCCTGTCTCCTCATAGCTGTGACAGAAGCCAGCAGTCAGAAGCCA
>JAJPJX010000104.1 GCA_021324015.1 Solibacteraceae bacterium
CACCTGGCCTGTTTCGGCCAATTTTGGCGGAGGCGACGTTGAAAGCAAAAGGAATTTTCTGGCGCTAGAGCCGAAAACGGCCTTGAACTGCGAAAGCCGGGCTAGGCCGCCGGCCGCAGGTGTATGCGAAGGTCTCCGGCGTGCTTCGCCGCAACGGCGGCGACTACCGTGCAAGTCTGGATGAGCTGTGGAACGCCTTTGGCGCCGGCCACCTGGTTTACGGCAGCAACTGGCCTGTCAGCGACCTGGTAGGCCCCTACCGCGAGGTATTCACCGTGGTCCGGGAATACTTCGATCAAAAAGGGCAGGAAGCCACCGACAAATTCTTCTGGATGAACTCCCAGGCTGCGTATCGCTGGGTTAGGCGGTGATTTCCGATTCTCCCCAGGTCTCGCCCCACTCCGCGTGCCGGGCCGCACGCCACGATTCCCGCTCTTTGCGGGCCACCGATAGCGTCTCCACCTGCACGCCCCGGCAAACCTCCAGGAGGATGAGGCCCGGGTGATGCAGCGGCCTCCGCACGATCCGGCCGGATACGGGCGTGGCCTCTTTCCTGGCCAGAGCCACATAGCTGAACTTCTCGTCCTCGTAGCCGAGGTCCCCGCCCTTCACCCGCCGGTGTAAAGACGAACGCTCCACCCGCTTGCCGAAATGACACCAGTCTTCGCCGCTCAGGGGACACGGTCCCTCCGCGGGACACGGCGCCGCCATGCGCGCGCCTGCGGCCAGAAGCCGGTCACGCACCGTCCGCACCAGGGCAAATCCGCGAGGTGTTCCCGGTTCGATGATTACCAGCGCCACCGTAGCCGCCCGCCACAGGCGCTCGGCCACCTCCAACGCCTCTGTCTCAGCCAGTTCGCCGAGCGTGTAGCTGGCCAGTACCAGGTCGCGCTCCGGCAGAGCCTCCGCCCGACGCAAGTCCCGCGGGACCCACACGGCCTCCGGCAGGCAATCCCGTCCTGCTTCCGTCATCTGGCCATCCGGTTCGAGGAGGGTCAAATGGGTCAGCTCGGGAAACTGCGCTCGTGCGGCCAGGGTGGCGGCGCCCGCCCCGGCACCGGCGTCCAGCAAAGATCGGATCCGTGCGCCGCCTAGGCGCCGCCGCAAATCGGACAACACCGCCATGGCCGCGGCATAAGTAGCGGGCATCCGCGTCACCAGGTATGCCGCCACACGTGCGTCCGGAGGCAGTTGTCTGAGCCGGCCGGCATCGCCCGTCCGATAGGCTGCCGAAATCTCCTCGGCTGCGCGCCGCAACGCGGAGAAACTCACAGCCTCCACCCGGCGCCGGATCAGTTCGCGAATGTGTTCCGGGAGGTGCACCCTGTCAGGATGCCCGATCAGGGCCGGCCCTTGTACGCCGTGTCCATGGAGATGTGGTTATCATCCAGAATGCTGCCGGTGGCCCGCTGAAGGGCCGCCCGAGCCTTCACGTAGGCGCTCTTGGCTACTACCTCGGCCGACCTGGCTTGCGCCAGGTAGCTCTCGTACTGGATGACGAAAAAGGCCGTAGAGGCGCCCACGGCGAATTTTTCCTGCTCTGCTGCCAGGGACTCCTCTTGCAGCTTCCGGGTCTCAACGGCGGCTTCGTATGCCGCCCTCGACCGGCGCATGGCGATCAGAGCGTCTTCGATCTCCAGCCGCGCCTGGTTCTGCAACTGCCGCAGGCGGATCTGCGTCTGCCGCAACTGGATCTCGTCCCGTGCCAGATCGCTCTGCGCAATCCGGTTGCGAAACGGCAGAGTCAACTGGACCCCCACTCCGTACGTAGGAAATTTGCGCGTCGCCACCTGATCCAGCACGCTGCCGTAACCTCCCAAAAAGCGCGGGTCGTTGCTGTTGGGAGTCGCCAGAGGATTCACCTGCCCTGCCAGGCCGCTGTTTTGCGCCACTCCCACCAGGTCCACTTCGGGGAGTAGGGCGTTCCGTGATCCCTCAATGGTGATCTGGGAGTTCTCCACTTGCAGCACACCCTGTGCCAGATCCGGCCGCCGCGCTACAGCATCCTTCATCAGGTCTTCGATGGGGGCAACAACCTCCTTCTCCGGCACGCTAAGAGTATCGGTGGGGATGATGCGCGACGCCCGCACCTCGGCATCTTCCAATCCCGTGCGCGTGAGCACATTCTTCAGGATCGCCTCCTGCTCTTCCAACAGGCCGCGCGCATTGGCCAGGTCCTGCAAGCTCGACGACACCTGTGCGTTGGCTCGCGTCAGTTCCACTGGCGCCAGCGTGCCTTCTTCCACCTGCGCCTTCGTGTCGTCGTATAGCTTGCGCGCCAGCGCCAAAGTCTCTTCTTTCACCTTCTGATCTTCGTAAAGCGCGACAAGGTCCGTGTAGAGCCGCACCACCCCGTACACGGTCGCGATCAGTTGCTGCTGGAACAGGAGGTTGGTCATCCGCTGCTCGTTCCGGGCAATCCGAATAAACCGCCGGTTCAGGCTGGGCCCGAAACCGCGCAGCAACGGCTGGGTTACCGTTACACCGAAGCTCGACAAGGTAAACGGGCTAAGGCTGCTGCGGAGCGAATTCAACGACTCGTGCGAATTGGCAAATCCGATGTTCACCAGCGTTCCTGTGCTGAATCCTTGTTGATACCCCACATTCGCCAGGCCGGTATTTGTGACCAGAGCATTGGTCCCGGTAGCGAAGCTGCTGGCTTGCGGCGAAGTCTGGTGCGTCCAATTCAGCTCGCCCACCAGCGCCGGGTCAAATTGGGGAACCGCTGGGCCACTAGAATCCGGAATTGTGCCGAGGAGGGAAAGATTCGTCTGGGGGGCGCTCAGCACGCCCAATTCTAGGGCGTTGGACGCCACTGTCGTACCCGGTGTGGTGCCCGCCGAGGCGGCTGCGGTCACCAGCGGGCTGTTCGGCCCGCCCACCCCGGAAGGAGTTTCCGCCAGGAGGAACGGCACGCCGCGCAAAAATCCGCCTCCCTTGGCCCGTGTGAGTTCCATGTCCGCCACAGGCAGGCTGAATCGCTCCAACTCCACATCCAGATTGTTCTCAATCGCCAGGCGCAGGGCGTCGGCGAGCGTCAAATAAAGATTCCCCGCCCGGATCAGCTCGCGCACCCGCGGAGAATTGTCGAAACGCGGCTGCGAAACGGACATCGGGAAATACGGACGCATGGCTGCATTCCGGCCGCTTGCCGTCACCGCCGGCCCCTGCCCCCAGATGAGGCCGGCACACAAGAGGAATGACAGAAAAACGCTCAGACTGGACTTTAACATCGTGATTAGTCTATGTTAGCGTGGCAGCCCGGCAGGGCGGAGATTAACGCGCACCACCCGCGGCTTTGGGTGCCGGTCGTTCCGCGGCGGGAACCGGCCTTACCCGGGCGCCTTCGCGTACCACGTCACTCGGGTTGGCAACTACGCTTTGGCCCGCGGCCAGGCCGGAAATCACCTCAATGCGATCGCCATAGTCCCGGCCGAGGACCAATCTCTGGTAGTGAATGCGCTGGTCGCTCTCTACCACCGCGGCCTGAGGGCCATCGCTGCGCACCACCAACGCGTCGCCCGGAATAAGCAGAGGCGGCGTGGAGCGCTTGATATTCAGGTCCACCTGCGCATACATGCCCGGCAGCAGCGCGCCGCTGGGGTTGGGAACCTGCACTTCCGCCAGCAGCGTGCGGCTGGCCGGGTCCAGGGCGTTGGAGGTACGCGTCACAGTCCCGGGAAACTTCCTTCCCGGCAAGTCCGGAATCGTCACCTGTGCAGCCATTCCCGCGCGCACTGCTTCCGTGTCACCTTGCGGCACATTCACATAGGTCCTCAGGACATCCGTCTGCGCGATCCGGAACAGCAGGGTCGTTCCGGCGGTGACCAGCGTGCCCACATCCACATTGCGCAGCGTAATCACCCCCGCGAACGGTGCCCGCACCTGTTTATAGCCCTGCAATTCAGTCAGCCGGGCCAGATTAGCTTCCGCCGCGGCCACGTTGCTGCGCGCCGCGGCAATGGCTTTCTCCAACGCCTCGGAATTTGCCACCTGCGCCTGGTATTGTGCCTGATAGGTGTCGTTCTCCTGCCGGGAGACCACGCCTTTCTTCAGCAGGTTGGCCCAACGTTGTGCCGTCACGCGCGCCAGTTCTTCATTGGTCTTGCCCTGGCGGTAGTTGGCCATAGCCTGCTCCTGCGCGGATCGGGTTTGTTCCACCGTGGCCTTGGCCTGGCGCACCTGCTGATCCAGTTCCGGAGCTTCGATATCGGCCACGATCTGGCCGGCCTTCACCCGGTCTCCGATGTCCGCATACCGTTTGCGGATGTACCCCTCGGCGCGCGCCAGCACCGGCGCTTCGGTGATTGCCTGAATATTGCCCGGCAACACCAGTTCGGCGAGGGCGGCGGACTGCCGGACTGGCACTACGGTAACCGCCGGAAGAGACTCCCGCTGCGCCTTGGCTTCCGCGACCAGCAGCGATTCCCGCCGCCGGTAGGGCACATAGCCCGTGAGGAACGCCGCGATGACCAGGAGCGCTGCTACCACGGCCAGAGTTGCCAGGGTGGGGCTGGAGGGCTTGGCGCTTCCCCGCCCGCCGCCCGCGTGTGCCAGCAGGCGCTGCTGTTCTTCCAATTGGCGCCGGAGATCGGCGATTTCCGCGCGCAACTGCGCTTCGCTGCCCTCCATAGCGCCCTCCTCGCTCTCCGGAACATTCCACTCAATTTGGCTCATAGACGGATCAGTTGGTATGCGGCAGCGTGTACTCGCCGCCTTGTTCTTCCACCTCGATGCGCCGGTCGAGATCAATAGGCGGCTTCTTCCGCAGGTAGCTGTATACGACCGGCACGACGAACAGCGTGCTCACCGTCGCCACGAGAAGACCGCCGATCACCGCGCGGCCCAGCGGTGCGTTCTGTTCCCCGCCCTCACCCATGCCCAGCGCCATGGGAAGCATGCCCAGGATCATAGCCAGCGCCGTCATGAGCACTGGCCGCAGCCGTGTGAAGCCTGCCGACAGCGCCGCGGCCCGGGGCCCCTTGCCCTCCAACTGCTCGTCGTTGGCGAAAACCACCATCAGGATACTGTTCGCCGTGGCCACTCCGATGCACATGATGGACCCCATCAGCGAGGGCACGCTCAAGCTGGTTTGGGTAATGAACAGCATCCACAGAATTCCCGCCAGTGCGCCCGGCAATGCGGTCAGAATGATGAACGGATCGAGCCACGACTGAAAGTTCACCGCCATCAGCAGATACACCAGCACCACAGCGAACAGCATGCCGAAGCCCAGGCGGTAGAACGAAGTCTGCATGGTGGCGTACTGCCCGCGCACCATGAGGGTCGTGCCACGAGGCAGCTTCGGGATGGCGCGTTTCACGATCTCGTCCACCGCCGAGCCCACGCGGCCCAGATCCCGGCGATCCACATTCGCATAGACGTCGAACAGCGGCTGGACATTATAGTGATTGACGATCTCGGTGGTCAAACCTCGCTGGACCGAGGTCAGGTTCGAAAGCAATTGGGCCGGGGCCGGGATGGCCCCCGGGTTGCCGTACGCCGGCGAATTCTGGCCGGGACCGCTGCCGATGGAAGAAGCGCCGGCATTCGCCACCCCGGCGATGGAATTCGGCGTGTTGCTCATCACGCTGCCCCCGCCCGGCGAGATCGGCTGGTGCAACAGCGCATCCATGGAATCGATGCGGTATTGCGGGGTCTGCACCGCGACTGTGTAGTTCACCCCGTTGGCCCAGTTCAGCCACTGGTTGGGCGCCACCTGCCCGCTCGAGCTCAGCGAGATGAGCAGGCTGTTCGTGACATCGCGTTGCGTCAGCCCCACTTGCCCGGCCTTCACCCGATCCACATTGAGCCGGATTTCCGGCGCGTCCACGACCTGGTGAATGTGCACATCGGCCGCCCCGGGGATGCGCGAGATCTCCTGCTCCAGTTGCAGCGCGATCTTGTAGTTGGCTTGCGGATTGCGCCCCACCACCTGCACATCGATGGGCGCCGGAAGTCCGAAGTTCAGAATCTGGTTCGTGATATTCGCCGCCTCGAAGTAAAAGGTGACGTCCGGGAACTTCTCGTGCAGGCGTTTCCGCAACAGGTTGGTGTACTCTTCCGTGGGGCCGTGCTGGTCCGGCTTCAGCGAAATGAGGATGTCGCCATCGCTATTGGAGATGTTCGGATTGTCGCCGAAGGCCAGGTTGAATCCGCCCGCCGGCAGCCCGATATTGTCCATGATGGTGTCCACCTCGCCCGGCGGAATCACGTTGCGGATCTCGTCCTCGATCTGGGCGAACACGACTTCCGCCTGTTCGATGCGCATTCCCGCAGCCGGCCGCGCATGCAGCCGCATCTGCCCGGAATCCACCGTGGGGAAAAAGTCCCGGCCCACGAGTCCCATCAGGCCCAGCGAACCCACAGCGAACACGCCAAACACCGCCAGCGTCGGCAGGCGGTGGTCCAGAGCCCAGTCGAGCAGCCCGGTATAGGCCGCCCGCAGCCGCTCAAACCTGCGGTTAAACAGGTAGTGCGCGCGCCAGAAAAAGCCCCTCCCGCCGGCCGATTCGCCGTGCTCGCCTTTGGCGTACAACTCCACTTCCGGCTTCAAGAGGTAATACACCATCGTCGGAATCAGCGTGCGCGAGAGAAGGTAAGAGGCCAGCATGGCGAAAACCACGGCCATCGCCAGCGGCGTGAACAGATATTTCGCGGCGCCCGTGAGCAGCAGCACCGGAACGAACACGATACAGATCGAAAGCGTCGAGACAAACGCGGGCGCCGCGATTTGCTGCGCCCCGTCCAACACGGCCGGCACCAGCGGCTTCTTCATCGCCATGTTTCGGTGCGTGTTCTCGATTTCCACGGTCGCGTCGTCCACCAGGATGCCGACCGCCAGAGCCAGCCCTCCCAGCGTCATCACGTTCACTGTCTGTCCCAGCAGGCTTAGCACGACCAGCGAGGTCAAAATCGAAAGCGGAATCGATATGCAGACGATCAGCGTGCTGCGCCAGCTCCCCAGGAACAACAGGATCATCAAGCCGGTAAGGAAGGCGGCGATCAATGCCTCGCGCAGCACCCCGCCGATGGCCGCGCGCACGAACAGCGACTGGTCGAAAAGCTGCCGGACCTCCAGTTCCGGCGGCATCCCTGCCAGAATCTTCGGCAGCGCCGCCTTCACCGCGTTCACAATCGCCAGCGTCGAAGCCTGCCCGTTCCGCAGCACCGTCAGCAACGCGCCCCGCGACCCGTTGGTCCGCACGATGTTGGTCTGCACCAGAAAGCCGTCCCGCACCTGCGCCACGTCTTTCATATAGACCGTCGCGCCGTTTACGGTTCTGACCGGCAAGTCGTTCAACTGCGCGATCAGTTCCGGGCTGCTGTTCACCTTCACCTGGTATTCCCGGTCCCCGATCTTGGCGGTGCCCGCCGGCAGGATCAGGTTCTGCGCGTTTAGCGCATTCGACACATCCGTCGCCGAGAGCCCTTTGGCGTAGAGCTGTCCCGGGTCCAGGTCCACCATGATCTGCCGCATTCTGCCGCCATACGGCAGGGGTATGGACGCGCCTTGAACGGTCGCGAGCTGCGTCCGGATGAAATTCTGGCCCAGATCGAACAACTCCTGCTCGCTCAGCGTCTTGCTCCGCAGGCCTAGCTGCAGCACGGGCACGCTGGAGGCGTCGTACTTCAGGATGTTCGGCGGAAACATCCCTGGCGGCAGGATGCGCAGAATCGTCTGCGACATCGCCGCCACCTGTGCCAGCGCCATCTCGACCTTGACCCTTGGCTGGAAAAACACGCGGATCACCGAAATGCCGGTATAGGACTGCGACTCGATGTGCTCGATGTCATTGACCGTGGTGGTCAACCCGCGCTCAAACACGGTGACCACCCGCTTCTCCATCTCTTCCGGTGAGAGGCCGCTATAGGTCCACACCACGCTGATCACGGGAATGTCGATGTAGGGGAAGATGTCCACCGGCATCGACGTGATCGCCACGCCGCCCAGCAGCGCGATGATCACGGCCATGACCACGAAGGTATAGGGCCGCCGTAACGCTAATCGGACAATCCACATTGCAGATGATTTTGATTATTCGTTAGATGCTGATTCCATTATGGAAACGAGTCGCATTTCAAGGGATGATGCGGCCGGGTCAGAGGATCGTAGCCCTTTCGAGCTACCGGGCCTCGCAGCGCACTGGCCCTTTACGGCAAATGTATGATTCCACGCTGGATAGCAGCCGTGGTCGCCTGTGTGCGGTCCTCCACGCCAAGCTTGCTGAGGATGTTTTTGACATGATTCTTGACCGTGTGCTCGGCGATCCGTAGTTCGAAGGCGATCTGCTTGTTGCCCAAACCGCGCACGATGAGGGTCAGCACTTCCATCTCCCGCGGGCTGAGGTTCGGGCGCGGCACCTGGGCGGCCAGCGCGGCCGCTACCGCCGCCGGCAGGTAGTGCTCCCCGGCATAGACCGCTCGAATGGCCTTCAGCAGCTCGTCATGCAATACATCTTTGGTCAAGTACGCTTGAACCCCGGCCTGTAGCGCCCGGTGGATATCTTCGTCACCCCCGTAAGTGGTCAAGGCCACGATCCTGGCCTGTGGCGATAGCCGCCGGATGGCCTCGGCCGCCCCGACGCCGGACATGCCGGGCATGCGCATGTCCATCAAGACCACGTCCGGCCGGTGGAGCTTGAACATTTCGACAGCCTGCTGGCCGTTGGCGGCCTCGGCCACCACCGCCATGTCCTCCTGCATGTTGACAATGGCGCTCACACCCACGCGCGCGATCAGGTGATCTTCCGCGATCAGGATGCGAATCGGATTGGGAGTCTTCACGATAAGGGCACCGTCACTTCTACTTGCGTGCCGCGGCCCGGCGCACTGTGCAAATGCAGTTCTCCGCCCAGCCGCTCGGCGCGTTCCCGCATGCCCAACAGGCCGAAGTGCCCGTCCAGGGCGGAAAAGGCATCTTGCTGCTCGAAGCCCGCTCCGTCGTCCTCCACGCGCATACTGAGAAGGCGCGGATGAATCTCCAGCCCGATTTGAATTCGCTGGGCACGGGCGTGCTTCATGGCATTGGTCACGGCCTCCTGGGCGATGCGCAGCAGGTGCTGCTCCATCTCGTGCGGCAGGGGCCGCGCCTCTCCCGTGACCGCCACTTTCACTTCCACCGCTGAACCCGCGGTCCACTGCCGGGCCACGCTGGAGAGCGCTTCGGGAAGGCCGAGCTCATCCAGGGCTGAATCGCGCAAGTCTACCACGGACCGGCGCGCCTCCGTCAGGCTGTGCCGCGCCATCCGGCGGGCCAGTTCGAGGTGCCGCTGCGCGCTCTCCGGCGCCGACCGCAGGGCCATGGCTACCGCGTCCAGTTGCGAGGAGATCCCCACAAAACCCTGCGCCAGAGTGTCGTTGATCTCCCGCGCCAGGCGGGCACGCTCTTCCAGCACCAGCGCGAACCGGCCCCGGATCTGCCGCAGCCGCAACTGGTAGAGCGCCCATCCGCCGGCCACCAGCAGTGCGGCGCACACCCACAAAAACCAGGCTGTTTCATAGAATTGCGGCAGCAGTTCAAACTCGTAGGAGGTCTCGCTCCATGGTCCGCCCAGCAGGCCAGCGCGCACGCGGAACCGGTAGCGGCCGTGCCTAAGGCTGTTGTAATTGATCACTCGCCGCGTGCCTGCGCTCACCCAGTCGCGGTCCAGGCCATCCAGCCTGTATTCGTAGCGCAACTGCTCGGGAGCACTGAGATGGATCGCCGTGTAGTGAAATTGCAGCCGGCCACTGCCCGGCGCAAGCCTGCCCGGCTTGCTGAAGTCCAGCGACTCGCCCAGCGAGGAAACATCCACCAGGTGCACCTCCGGTTGAGGCGGGGCACTGACCGGCTCTTTCGGATCCAACACCGCCAGCCCGAAACTGGTGGGAAACCACAGCCTGCCATCCGCGCTCCGGGCGCCTCCTCCGCTGGTGGGGTATCCGGGCGAGCACTGCGCGCTGCGCAACCCGTCCTCCACGCCGTAGTTGACCGGGGTGAGAACGCTGATCCGGTTCGCCTCCAACTCCCGCAACTGCATTTTGCGGAGCCGGCAAATGCCGCGTGTGGTGCTGAGCCACAGCGATCCGCGCCCGTCGTCCATGACGTGCGAGATGTTGTCGCTGAGCAAACCCTGCCGGGCGGTAAAGCTCCGGAAGCGCCCGCCGGCGAACCGGTTGAGCCCGCCGTCAAAAGTGCCCACCCAGAGCGTGCCGTCCCGGTCCTCTTCAAGAGAGCGGATCTGGTCGCTGGAAAGCCCGTCCGCGGTGGTGTAGAGCCGGGCCTTCCCGTTCTCGAGATGCCACAAACCCTTGCCGTACGTGCCGGCCCACAGGCTTCCGTCCCGCGATGCGCACAGAACCACCACGGCAGCATTCAGCACCGCGCCGCCCGGGATCACCGTGCGCCAGGCGCCATCCGATAACTCTTCCAGACCCGCCGGCGTCGCCGCCCAAATTCGCCCCTGCCCGTCTTCCCAGGCGTCAAAGATGATCGTCCGGCCCAGCGGGTCCGGGATCCGGTAGTTCGAGAAGCGCCCGCTGCGCATGCGGCTAAGGCCTTCCCGCGTGCTGATCAACAGGTCCCCGCCCGGACTCTCGCGGATGGAGAAAATCTCGTTGCTCGGCAGTCCCTGCGTGCGCGTATAGACCCTGTGCCTGCCCTGCTCGAAAAGCATCAGGCCGCTGTCATGAAAGCCGATCCAGATGCGGCCCGCGCGATCCTGATATACCGTGGTGGGCTCATCGGAGGGCAGTCCTTCCGCGCGGGTATACATGGTGAAGACATCGTCCCGGAACCGGTTCAAGCCGCTGTTCATCCCCACCCAAAGGTTTCCTTCGCGGTCCTCGTAGATGCTCCGCACCCAATCCCGGTCGCGATTGCTGCCGATCTCCGGCGTCACAAAGCGCCCGCTCCTGAGCCGGCTCAGCCCCCCGTTGGTGCCTGCCCAAAGATTGCCGTCGCGATCTTCCCAGAACGCCCGCACCAGCGGGTCCGGCAGGCCGTCGCGCGCGTCATAGCGGCGCAACTTGCCGTTTGGGGTAAGCGTCATGAGCCCCTTGCTGCCCGCTACCCAAAGGACACCCTGCCGGTCGCGCAGCAGCCCGGTCACGATGTCGCCCTCCATGTCGGACGCTGGAATCACCGGAACGAATTTCCCGCCGGTCTGCCGCACCACCCCTCCGTAACCAGCTACCCAAATATTGTTCTCGCGATCCTCATACACTGCGCGCACGGTCTGGAGAGGCGCCGTATCCTGCGCGCTGTAGCGCGTGAACCTGCCGTCGGCGAACCGGCACAGCAGCACGTCGGCCACAATCCACACCCGGTTGGCATGATCCACCATCAGGGCGTTGATGACGTTGTCCGGCAGGCCGTCTTTCGTGGTATAGGTGATGAACCGCTTGTTCCGGTAGTGCGCCAAACCGTTCGGCGTGCCGATCCACAGGCTCCCGTCCTTCGCTGCGGCAAGTGCCGTGATGGAATTGCTGGGAAGTTCACCGCTGTCCTTGTGAAACACGGTGAACTCATAGCCGTCGAACCGCGCCAGCCCTTCGTCGGTCCCCAACCAAAGGTATCCATCCGACGTTTGCGCGATCGCCCGGATCATGTCCTGCGGCAACCCTTGTGCCTGCCGCCATACGGTTCGGGTGTATTGCGTCAGGGTCTTATGCGGATCCAGCGCGTACGCCCCCGGCCGCGCAGCGATGGCGCACACCACGAGCGCTTCGATCGCTCGCTTTCTCCACCGCGCCCACACGCTTCAGTTTACCCGATCGCTCACGGCGCCTTTCGAACGTGCCAAATCGCACGCAACAATGGCACTTTTTCGCCCAATTCCGATCCTCCTCGGGAAATTACCCGGGTAACAAACAGCGCTCGCTTGGGCTAAAAGAATATTAGCTACAGGGTTTACCGCGCTCTTTCGGTGTAAATACATGTATACCGACCCCGGGTCTGGTCTGTTTTTTGTGCAGTTGATTTCGGTAGGAGTGCTCACAGCGGCATACCGCCTCCGTCGAGTTTTCGCAGCCCTCTTTTCCCGCCTGCAGGGAAATCGCGTGGACCCCAGGCCCTGAGCGTGACGCATTCCTACGGTGAAGGCCTCCTGCGCCGTGTCTGCGTCAGCGCTTCTTTCGCCTTCTGCTGCTTCATCAACACCTGGGTGGAACTGGCTCAAGGTTCAGGGACCTACTACGCGCGCTATCATCCCCTGCGAGTGGTCGTGATTCCTGTACTGGCATGGCAGGCGCTCATCCTGTCCGCCTTGCTCCTGGGCTGGGAATTTCTCAGCCGGCGGCCCTTCCGGGACTTCCGGTATCTCCACAAGTTGATGCTGCTTGCCTGCCTCTGGCCTCTGGGAAGCCTGGCCGCTATTCTGGGGCGGGTTGTTCCATTCAATATCGAGCCGCTGGTGAACAGCCGGTGGTTCTGGCCAATGACGCTGCTTTGCGCCCTGCCGGTTGCCGCAGGCGCGCTCTGGCGGCCCCTCGCCGCCTTCCGGTTCCTGCGCGGAGCCTTCCTGTACGCTGTTCCGGTGTTCGCCTTCATCGCTCTCAGCACTGCCTGGAAAATGCTGGTCATGTGGCCGCCAGCAACCTACGAGGATGGGACCTTCGCCGCGCCCAGGCCGGCGCGCGACGGGGTGCGTATGGTCTGGATCGTGTTCGACGGTTTCAGCCGCGAGATCGCCTTCACCAACCGCCCCGCTGCGGTGCAACTGCCGAACCTGGACCGCCTGCGCGCCGAGAGTTTCTGCGCCCTGGCCGCCTCGTCCCCAGCCGATTTCACGCGTCTCTCCATGCCGTCACTGGTCCTGGGACGGCGCATCACAAGCGCACGCGAGAGCGGGCCGGCGGATCTCTCTCTGACCGCGGAGAGCGGAGGCGCGCCGTTTGCCTGGAGTCAGGCCCCGAATGTTTTTGACGACGCGAGGGCACTCGGCGCCGCCTCGGCATTGGTCGGCTGGTATCATCCCTACGGCCGCGTGCTGGCCCACAGCCTCACCTTCTGTGCCTGGACACCGGAATGGCTGTTCCCGGGAATCGAAGAACCTTTTCAGCCCGAACCTCTCCCCGCTGCCATGCTGCGGCGCCTCAGCCTGCAAGTTTCCGCGCTTCCCCTGCTAGGTCACTTTGCACCGCTGTCCCCCAGCCTTCCGCACCGCGAGCAAAAGCGGAAACAATTTCTCTACCTGATGCAGAATGCCCGCCGTGTGGCGGCCGACCCCGCGTTCGGACTGGTGCTTGTGCACCTGCCCGTGCCGCATCCGCCGGGCATCTACAGCCGCGCATTGGGCACATACACCAGCACCGCTCCAAGCAACTACCTGGACAATCTGGCGCTGGCGGACCTCGCCTTGGGAGAAATCCGGCAGGCGATTGAGCAGGCCACCCTTTGGGATCGCACGGCCCTGCTCGTCAGCGCCGATCACGGCTGGCGCACGCATCTTTGGCGCGGCAGGCCCGGGTGGACTGCCGAGGAAGAGGCCGTGGCCGGCCCCCTGAATCCTTTGGCCGTGCCCTTCCTGGTCCACTTGCCGGGGGGACGCTCCACCCAGGACTGCAGCCTGCCGTTCAATACCGTGATCAGCCGGCCCCTCATCATGGATATCCTCCGTGGGCGGATCACCGCCCCGGAGCAGATCCCCGCCTGGTTGGCCAGCCGCGCGCTGCCCCGCTGAATCCCTACGTGTTCCAGGAGAAAAATCCGCTAACGTTCTCCCACAAAAGCTGCGGGAAGCTTTTGTCCAGATACGAGCGGATCGAAACGTAGCACTGGTCGCAGTTGTTCGCCGCTGTGAACTCGCGGATCAGGCGCGTCCGGTCCTCCAACGCATATCTATGGAACTGCATCGAGCATGGCTGTAGCGCGCCGTCGCTGGTCACAACCAGAAACCGCAAACCGGCCTTGCACCCGGGAGTGCCTCCGTCTTCGAAGTAGCGCCGGGTGGCTTCCAGCGTGCTCGGTGCATTGACGATCCAGTGGCTCCGGTCCCGCAATGCCTCGACCCGCGCAAGCGCGGCCCGTAGTTCCGCCAGTTGTCCGGGCGTCTGAAGAAGCAGATCCCTGCACCCCGTCCGGCGGGCCGAATAGGCGCTGTAGCACAGGTTGACTCCCCATTGGCGCGCTTTGTCCGCAATCGCCACGATCTCTCCAAGATTGGTGCTGGTAATGCAACTATTCAGCACAATGTCGTCATGCCCCAGCGCGGCGAGGCGGGGCACGAGGGACTCAAGGTGCGCGAAGAGCCCCGGATGGACGCGGAAGTCATCGTGGCGCTCGTCGGGAAAGTCCAGGCTCACCGAAAACTGGTCTACGCCGGCGGCGCGCAAGTCCAGATAGCGCCGCTCCGTCATCAACGACCAGTTGGAGACCAGAATCGTATACGGAACTCCCGGCCCTTGTTTGATGTTCCGGACAATCTCCGCCACGTCGTCGCGCAAGAGGGGCTCTCCCCCGGAAATCTGCACCACACAAGGACGCAGCGTCTCGGTGAACCGCCGGTAATCGGCTGGCTTCAGATCGCGAGAGTCGTCGCGCGGCCCGCCGTGGTCGCAATGCCGGCAATAGCAGGTGCACGAATTCGTGACCTCGAACGAGACTACGATGGGGTGCCCGGTGACCCAATTTCGGGCCCCCCGCCCAATGATTCGCACCGAATCCGCCAGGGGAACCTTCCGCATGCTCGATGCGATGGTAGCAACCAGCGCAGCGGAATTGCAAGGATGAAATCAGAGATCCGGAGCCGGAACCCGGTTCTGCGCACCCGGCTCCAGGTCGATTACCGGACTGCCAGAAACTGCACGCACACCGGCATGCCGACCTGCAGCACCTGTCCGGTCGGCGTCAGTTTGCCGGTACGCTTGTCGATTCGAAACACCACCACGGTATCCGAATCCTGGTTTCCGGCCAGCAGATACGAGCCGGTCGGATCGATTCCGAATCCCCGCGGGGTCTTCCCCTGTGTGGAGGCGTATTCGACGGGCGTCAACGTGCCCTTCTTACTATCCACGGAAAATACCGCAAGGCTGTTATGCCCGCGGTTGGAACTGTACACGAACCGGCCGTTGGGGTGCACGGCGATCTCGGCGCCCGTATTGCCGGTAGCGTCCGCGCCCTGCGGCAGGTCAGAAATAGTCTGTAGGGCGGTCAGCGCCCCTCGCGCGGCATCCCACGCAAAAGCCGTCGTGCTGTACTGCATCTCGTTCACCACGTACGCGAACTTGCCGTTCGGAGCAAACGCCAGGTGGCGCGGTCCCGCCCCCGGCGGCACTTTGCCGTACGGCGGATCGTTGGGTGTCAGCGACGCTTTGGCCGCATCCAGCTTATAGATCAGCACCTCGTCCAGCCCCAGGTCGTTTACCAGAACAAAGCGGTTGTCCGGAGAAACCGTGGTGCAGTGAGCGTGCGGGCCCTGCTGCCGCTTGGAATCGGGGCCGGAGCCCTGATGCTGAATGAAGCTCGACGCTTCGCCCAGGCTGCCGTCCTCGTGAATCGGAAAAGCCGTAGTACTGCCGCTGTTGTAATTGGCAGCCACCAGCACCTTGCCCGTGTGGTCCACAGCCAGGTGGCACGGCCCGCTGCCTTTGGTCGAGACCGTGTTTAGCGCCGTCAGTTTGCCCGTCGCCCGGTCGATGGAGAACGCGGACACCGAACCGCCGCGCCGGCCCTGGGAGCCGCTCTCCGTCACCGCGTACAGATACTTTCCACTTGGGTGCAGAGTCACCCAGGACGGATTGCCGATCTCCCCCGCCAACTGAAACTCGTCTACTTTCCCGGTGGCGGTGTTCAGCCGGGAGACATAGATGCCTTTGCTCTTGTCCCTGGTGTACGTGCCCACGTACACGAAGTACTCGGCGGCGCGCGCCCGGACGGGCAATAACGGCAGAACACACAACGCGGCCAAAAGTAGAGAAAACGGACGAAATCTCTTCATGCGTTCATGAAACCTCAACCGCGCCGTTCCGCGCAAGTCCTCAGAACAGGAATTTCAGCGCGAATTGTAGAATGCGCGGGTTTCCCGCCGCCGTGATCCGCCCTATCGAGGCCGCGTTGAGGTTCGCCGAAGGCTGGCTGAAGTTCACGTTGTTGAACACGTTGAAGAACTCGGCCCGGAATTGCGTGGAAAAACGCTCCGCGATCTTGAAGTTCTTCAGCAGCCCGAGGTCGGTGTCGAACAGACCGGGTCCCCACAGTATGTTCTTCCCCGAAGTGCCGAACGTGCCTAACGCGTTCTTGGCGAATGCCGAGAAGTTGAAGTACTGCGCCACTAATTGGCCGTGGGCCCGGTTTGGATCCAGCGCCGCCACACCGCCGAGGTAATCCGCCCGGTCCTGGCCAACGCCGCTGAGCGAGTTGTCCACGCCGCTGGTGACCGAGAAAGGAAAGCCCGATCGCCAGGAAGCGATCGAGGTCAGCTCCCAGCCATTCAATAGCCGGTCGGCCAGACCGTGGATAGGCGCGTTCGGGATCTGCCAGAGGCCCGAGAAGTTGAAAACCCGCGGCACATCGTCATTGGAGATCCCGTAGTCGAACCGCCGATTGAGAGGATTGGTCGTGCCCGAACTGCCGAAATCGTCGATCATCTTCGACCAGGTATAGTTGGCCAGAACGGTAAAGCTCTGCCCGAAGCGCTTCTCGATATTCAGCCGCACGGATTCGTAATGCGAGTTGTTGTCGGAGGAAAACAGCCCGACACTGCCGAAGTTCGGGTTGATGCGGCGCGATTGCGTATTGGAAGTCGTCGAGGCGCCCGGAATGTAGATCGCCGGGTTTTGCTCCCGGAAACCGAGCGCTCCGCTTGCCAGGTAGGTACCCTTGTTCCCGGCGTAGGCTGCCCGCACCACCCAGTCTTTGGCAAGCTGCCGCTCCAGCGTCAGGTTCCAGGTCGCCAGTTCCGGCTCGTGCCAGTTGTGCTGAATGTAGCCATAGACCGAGACCGGCAGGGTGAACGTTACGTCCGACTTAGGCAGAGTTGGCCCGTATTGCGCCGGGAAAGGATTGGGAATGCCGATGCTGGAGAAAGGGTCCGCAAAGTTGATCCGCCCGGAATAGTCGAAGCGCGGCCCGAACGGCGCCGTGTCCACCAGGCCGTTCGAATCGTGATTCCCGAACGGAGTGTAGAAGATCCCCGCCCCGCCGCGGATCACGGTCTTGCCGTCCGAACCCAGCCGGTATGCAAAGCCGAGCCGCGGTGCGAAATTCGCGGTATTTGCCAGCGAGCCGGTTTGTGCCGGGCAGCCGGCATCATGATTGGGTCCGCCGAAGATCAGGCCCACTGGGGCGTTCGGGAACCGCTGCGACTTGGCGCCGGGTTGATAGCACACCACCTTTCCGTTGAGCTCCGTGAACGGAAAATACGGATCCCAGCGTAAGCCCACCTCGAGTTTCAGCTTCGGGGTGACTCGGATGTTGTCCTGCGCGTAGAGGCTCCACAACGTGCCCGCGATATTCTTGAACTCGCCGCCGCCCTGCAGAAAGCGCGAGGCGTTCCCCAGCAGGAAGTCCGAAAGGTCGCTGCCGGAAAACTGTCCGGCGAACGTGAATTGCCCGGACATGGTGTAGGTATTCACCAGATTGTTGGTCACCCGCACCGCCTCCCCGCCGAAATGAAACTCATGCACGCCATGCTGCTTGGTCACATCCTCGCGAATCGTGTAGTCGCCGCGGTCGAAGTCGCCCAGATGGTTCGTGGAGATGCCGAAGAAGCCGGAAACGCTCACCACCAGCTCTGGCGGAGTCGGCGCGGCGACTTGGATCCCGGCCGCCGGAAACCCGTACGGGGCGCCGGAGCGCGATCCGCCGGTTTGCGAGTCCCATCCGAACCAGGTATTGAAGAGCAGCGTGGGGGAGTGGGTGTACGTGTCGTTCAGCGCCAGGTTCTTGATCTGCACGTAGTTCCCGCTGTTGTCGGCGGCGATGATGTTGGTCTTGGCAATGTTGATGTCCGGCGGCTCGTTGAAACGCGTCCAGAAATAGCTGCCGCTCAACTGGTTCTTCCCGTGAATGTGGTCCATCTTGATCATGTATTGATCGTCGTTCTGGACCAGGCCCGGGCCCGTGTAGGTGAGCTGGTTGCCGGGACCATTGGGGAGCGGCATGGAATTCAGGAAGTATTGCGCCGGAGCGCTGAACATACTCATGGGGATCTGGTTGTTCGGAAATGGAATGCCCGTCACGGGATCTTTCACGGTGATACCCGAACCCGCGAAGTTCCCCGCCCGCTGTGCCGCCGTGGGCACAAAGGTCACGCTGCCCGCCGCCGCGCTGCGGATGCGCGTGCCCTGGTAGGTTCCAAAATAAAAAAGCTTGTCCTTGAGAATCGGGCCGCCGATGCTGCCGCCGAATTGATTTCGCTTCAAGGTGTCCTGGCGCGGGGCGAAGAAGTTGCGCGCGTTCATATCGCCGTTCCGCACAAACTCGAACGCGTCTCCGTGCACTTGGTTGGTGCCGGACTTGGTCACGATGTTGACCACCGCCCCCGCGCCGATCCCATACTGGGCCGACAGGTTGTCGGTTTGTACATTGAACTCCTGCACAGCGTCCGGGTTCGGGAAGGGTAGGTTCGTATTGACATACGTGTCATTGTGGCCCGCCCCGTCCATCTGGAAGTTGACCGAACGCGGCCCGCCGCCGTTCACGTTGCCGTCCTGCTCTCCCGGGTACACGCCGCCCTGGCAGTTCACCAGGCAGTACTTTCCGGTCTCATTCACCGTGCCGGCCGAGAGAAACAGCAGCGCCTGCGGCTGCCGTCCGTCCAGCGGCAGTTCCAGAATCCGTTTCTGATCCACCAGTTGACCCACGGTGCCGGTCTGCGTGCTGACCAGTTCAGCATCCGCAGAAACGGTGACCTCCTGCGTCAGGTCTCCGACCTGCAGCCGCACCGGAACGTTGGCTGCCTGCGCCAGCACCAGCGTGATGCCGCTCTGCAGGTACTTGCGAAACCCTGCTTTCTCGACGATGATCTGGTACTGCCCTACCGGCAGGGCCGAAAACAGGAAAGTGCCGTCCGCGCCCGAGGCTGCGACCTTGCGCAACCCGGTTTCCGTATGTTGAATCGTCACCCGGGCCTCGGCTACCGGCGCTCCGGTCGGATCGAAAACCGTTCCCCCGAGGCTGGCGTTGGTATACTGCCCGAAACTCAGGCCCGCCAGCGTCGCCGCCAGGCAGATGCCCAACAAGCCGCGGAGTAGAAAACACTTCCGAATTTGTGTGCGCACGTTCCTCCCTCCTCGTCAATCCGTCGGTAAAGCCCGCGGAATAGAAAGCGAGACTAGGGAAATTCTATAACCGGCAGACCAGGTTTGTCTATGGATAATGGGGAAATTGCGCGACGTGCTCGATATCGTTCGGTGTGAACGGCCTATTTCCCGCGGCTTTCGATGGCTTGTGCGGTAAGCACTGCCTGTTGCTGCACTTGTTCCGGCATTCCTGGCACGCCCCGGGCATAGCGCCGCACGTCGTCCAGGTCCGCCCTTTCACCGACGCTCCAGAGCGCGCGCAGGGCTTCCCAGGCGTGGTCCTTGTTGGCGCCAATCTCTGCTAAGCCATCGCCCGGCTGCACCGTCATGCCGTCGCGTTGGGAGATCTCCCGCACTTCCCCAGGAACCTCGGCGCGAACCTCCGTCGCCCCGACCCGTGCCACCAGCGTTCCCGGATTCACAAACTCACCCAGGCGCAGGCGATACTGCACTTTGCCCGCCTGGTCGGACCGGATGGTGTAGGGACGCAGCATGGCTACCAGTTCCTCCCGTGCCGCTGGATCGTGGTAATTCGAAAGCGCCAGAGCGGCGTTGCGCCGCACCATCTCCGCGGGATCCGTCAGCAGCTTGCGCAGAGCCTCGTGGAATGGATCATAGCTATGGTCCTGCCCCATGATCCACGCCGCCGTCTGCCGCAGTTCCACGACCGGGCTGCCAGCCAGGGCGGCGACTTTGGGGTACCACTGCCGCGCGCTCCGCTCTCCGCGGCTCAGCCGCTCCCCGATCTGCACCAGAGCGTGCTGCGCATGTCTGGGCTTGGCCGTGTCACTCAGGTACTCGGTGATTTCCTGGTCAGTCAGCGGGCGTCCGAACCAGGTGAAATACCAAAACAGGAAAGGCAAAACCACCAGCAGACACAAGAAGAGCGTCACCAGCAGGTAGGCTCTCTTGCCCGGACGCGAGTGCGCGCTCATAAGGAACCGCTCCGTTCCCGTCGCGGCCCGGCAATTATCCTGTGATTACCGAGCCGCGACCTTCAGGCAGCGGTTATTCCGCCAGCGATTCCTCACCCGAATCTTCGTTCAGGCCGCCCGTGTACTGCACGCGGGCCTCCTCGTCGTATCCGGGAATGCTCTCCAGTGCCGGCTCCACCACGGGTTCTTCCACCACGTCCTCGCCGGCGATCTTCACTTGCCGGTAGTACTCCATGCCGGTGCCGGCCGGAACCAGGCGTCCCATGATCACGTTTTCCTTCAAGCCGCGCAGATAATCGACCTTGCCGTTGATCGCGGCTTCGGTGAGCACGCGCGTCGTCTCCTGGAAGGAGGCCGCCGAGATGAACGAGTCGGTCGACAGGGAAGCTTTCGTGATGCCCAGCAGCACCGCCCGGCCCTCCGCCGGCCGGCCGTCGGCTTCGATCACCCGCTGATTCTCCGCCCGGAACTTGAATTTGTCCACCACTTCCTCGGGCAGAAACTCCGTGTCGCCGATATCTTCGACTTTCACCCAGCGCATCATTTGCCGCACGATGACTTCCAGGTGCTTGTCGTTGATATTCACGCCCTGCAACCGGTAGACCTCCTGAATCTCGTTGACCAGGTACTTCTGTAGTTCCTTCTCACCGAGCACATCCAGGATGTCGTGCGGGTTGCGCGGGCCGTCCATCAGGGGTTCGCCGGCTCGCACCCGCTCGCCCTCCTGGACGTTGATATGCACGCCGCGCGGCAGCGAATACTCCCGCTGCTCGCCGTCTTCGCCTACCACGTAGATCTTGCGCTGGCCCTTGGTGATGTCCCCGTACTTCACTGTGCCGTTGATCTCCGCAATGACGGCCGTCTCGCGGGGCTTGCGCGCTTCGAACAGTTCCACCACGCGCGGCAGACCGCCCGTGATGTCCTTGGTCTTGGTGGTTTCCCGCGGGATCTTGGCCAGCACGTCGCCTGCGTGCACCTCTTCGCCGTCCCGCACCATCAGGTGCGCGTGAGTGGGCATGAGGTACTTCTTGGCTTCGGCGCGGCTGCCCGTGCCCTCGGGCCGCACCACGATGGTCGGCTGCCGTTTCTCATCCGGCGAATCCGAAACCACCAACTGCGAAAGGCCCGTGACTTCGTCCACCTGCTCCTGCAAGGTCAGGCCTTCCACCAGGTCCCGGTAATGCACCCCGCCGCTGACTTCGGTGAGGATCGAGAAGGTGTACGGGTCCCATTCCAGCAGGATCTGGTTGGCCTTCACCGGAGCGCCGTCCTGCACCAGGATGCGCGCCCCGTAGACCACCTGGTAGCGTTCCTTCTCGCGGCCCTTCTCGTCCAGCACCGCCACGTGGCCGCTGCGGTTCATCGCCACCAGGTCGCCGTTCTTGTTGCGCACCGTGACGATGTTTAGGAACTTCGCGTAGCCGTCATGCTTGGCGTCCTGCGTGGATTGCTCGGAAACCCGGCTGGCGGTTCCGCCGATGTGGAAGGTGCGCATGGTCAACTGCGTGCCCGGCTCGCCGATCGACTGCGCCGCGATCACGCCCACCGCTTCGCCCCGCTCCACCAGACGCCCCGTGGCCAGGTTGCGGCCGTAGCAGGCCACGCACACGCCCCGCCGGGACTCGCAGGTCAGCACCGACCGGATCTTGACATCCTGGATGCCGGCGGATTCGATCGCTTCCGCCAGGTCTTCCGTGATCTCCTGGTTCGCCGCTACGATCACGTTGCCTTCGTAGTCTTTGATGTCTTCGAGCGCCACGCGGCCCACAATACGGTCGCCCAGCCGCTCGATAGTCTCGCCGGATTAGATGATCGCGCCCACCGAAATCCCTTGGGTCGTTCCGCAATCCATCTCGGTGACAATCACGTCCTGCGCCACGTCCACCAGGCGCCGCGTCAGGTATCCCGAGTCCGCCGTCTTCAACGCCGTGTCCGCCAGTCCTTTGCGGGCGCCGTGCGTCGAAATGAAGTACTGCAGCACGTTCAGGCCCTCGCGGAAGTTCGCCGTGATGGGCGTCTCAATGATTTCGCCCGACGGCTTGGCCATCAGGCCGCGCATGCCCGAAAGCTGGCGGATCTGCTGCTTCGAGCCGCGCGCGCCCGAGTCGGCCATGATGTAAATCGGGTTGAGGTAGCGGCCCGTCCGGTCGTCCTCCTCCATGGCCTGGAACATTTCATCGGAAACCCGCTCGGTGACCTTCGACCAGATCTCGATGATCTTGTTGTATCGCTCGCCGTGCGTGATGGCGCCGTCCTGATACTGGTTTTCCACCGCCACCACTTCGCGCTCGGCTTCTTTCACCAGCCCGGCCTTTTCCGAAGGCACAACCATGTCGTCGATGCCGATCGAAATACCCGCCCGCGTCGCGTACAGGAATCCGAGAGCCTTGACTTCGTCGAGCATCTGCACCGTGGTCTGCAGCCCGAACTTCAGGTAGCAGTACTGCACCAGTTGGCCCAGACCCTTCTTTTTCAGCAGGCCGTTGATGAACGGCATGTCCTGCGGCAGGTGGTCGTTCAGGATGACGCGCCCCACCGTGGTCTCCATGTACTGCTTGTTGAATTCCGTCGGCTCGGTGTGCAGCACGTTCTGACTGTCGAAGGCATGCACCAGGTCGATCACCTTCCCGGTGTATCGCAGCTTGATCGGCGTCAGCGTCTCGACCTCGCCCATCTCCAGCGCGATCAGCACGTCCTCGGTCGAAGCGAAGGTGCGCCCCTCGCCCTTCGTGCCCGGCCGCGCCTTGGTCAGGTAGTAGCAGCCCAGCACCATGTCCTGCGTCGGTACCGCGATGGGGCTGCCGTGCGCCGGCGAAAGAATATTGTTCGCCGAAAGCATCAGCGTGGAGGCCTCGATCTGCGCCTCCGGAGAAAGCGGAATGTGCACGGCCATCTGGTCGCCGTCGAAGTCCGCGTTGAACGCCGTACAGACCAGCGGGTGGATCTTGATCGCTTTGCCTTCCACCAGCACCGGCTCGAACGCCTGAATGCCCAGGCGGTGCAGCGTGGGAGCGCGGTTCAGCAGGATGGGATGGTCCTTGATCACCTCTTCCAGAATGTCCCACACCACCGGATCTTGCTGCTCCACCAGTTCCTTGGCCTGCTTGATGGTGGTGCAGTGCCCGCGCTGCTCCAGCCGGTGATAAATGAACGGCTTGAACAGCTCCAGCGCCATCTTCTTCGGCAGACCGCACTGGTTCAGCCGCAGTTCCGGGCCCACCACGATCACCGAGCGGCCGGAGTAATCCACGCGCTTGCCGAGCAGGTTCTGGCGGAATCTTCCCTGTTTGCCCTTCAGCGTGTCGGAAAGGGACTTCAGCGGGCGGTTGTTGGCGCCGCGCAGCACCCGGCCGCGCCGGCCGTTGTCGAACAGCGCGTCTACCGCTTCCTGCAGCATGCGCTTCTCGTTGCGCACGATCACGTCCGGCGCATGCAGCTCGATCAGCTTCTTCAACCGATTATTGCGGTTGATCACCCGCCGGTACAGGTCGTTCAGGTCGGAAGTGGCAAACCGGCCGCCGTCCAGCGGCACCAGCGGCCGCAGTTCCGGCGGAATCACCGGAATCACGTCCAGGATCATCCACTCCGGCTTGTTGCCGGATTTGCGGAACGATTCCACCACCCGCAGGCGCTTCGCCAGCTTCAGCTTCTTCTGCTGGGAGGTCTCCGTCTTCATGTGCTGGCGGATTTCCTCGCTCAGCGCTTCGACGTCCACCTTCTTGAGCAGCTCTTTGATCCCCTCGGCGCCCATCATGGCCACGAACTTGCCGGGGAACTCCTGGTCGAGTTGCCGCTTCTTCTCGTCCGTGATGACTTCGCCCTTGCTCAGTTCCGCCACCTCGCCCGGGTCGACCACCACGTACGCTTCGAAATACAGCACCCGCTCCAGTTCGCGCAGGGTGATGTCCAGCAGGTGTCCGATGCGGCTCGGCAGGCCTTTGAAAAACCACACGTGCGAGCACGGGCTGGCCAGCTCGATATGTCCCAGCCGCTCGCGCCGCACGCGCGCCAGGGTTACTTCCACGCCGCACTTGTCGCAGATCACGCCCCGGTGCTTCATGCGCTTGTACTTGCCGCACAAGCATTCCCAGTCCTGGGTGGGGCCGAAGATACGCGCGCAGAACAGCCCGTCCCGCTCGGGCTTGAAGGTCCGGTAGTTGATGGTCTCCGGCTTGGTGACTTCTCCGTGGGACCAACTGCGGATCTTTTCCGGCGAAGCCAGACTGATTCGGATCGAGTCGAAATCCGCAATCAAATTCGCTCTATCGTACGGAGAGGATCTCAAAATAGCCTCCAATAAATTCTTTAAGGAGTCCGAAATCAGAATCGAAAAGTCAGAATTTCCAACCCGGCCATTCTGGCTTCTGACTACTGACTTCTGACCGCTGCCCTATTAGTCCGCCGCCAGCGCCGTGTCCAGCACCTCGCGCGGCTTCTTCATCAACTCTACGTCCAGGCACAGCGATTGCAGCTCGCGAATCAGCACGTTGAACGACTCCGGCACGCCCGGCTCGATCGCCGCCTCGCCCTTCACAATGGCCTCGTAAATCTTGGCCCGCCCATACACATCGTCCGACTTGGCCGTCAGCAGCTCCTGCAGGATATAGGCTGCTCCATACGCTTCCAGAGCCCAAACCTCCATCTCGCCGAAACGCTGTCCGCCGAACTGCGCCTTGCCGCCCAGCGGCTGCTGCGTGATCAGAGAATACGGCCCGATCGAGCGCGCGTGGATCTTGTCGTCCACCAGGTGCGAGAGCTTCAGCATGTAGATGTAGCCCACCGTCACCGGCTGCTCGAACGCCAGGCCCGTCATGCCGTCATACAGGGTGGTCTTCCCGGACCCCGGTAGCACCGCGTCGGCCAGGGCCTTTTTGATCTCCCGATCCGTCGCGCCATCGAATACCGGCGTGGCATACTGCAGGCCCAGAGCCTTGGCCGCCCAGCCCAGGTGCGTCTCCAGAATCTGCCCCACGTTCATGCGCGAAGGCACGCCCAGCGGATTCAGCACGATCTCCACCGGCGTCCCATCCGGCAGGTACGGCATGTCTTCGTCCGGCAGGATGCGCGCGATCACGCCTTTGTTCCCGTGGCGGCCGGCCATCTTGTCGCCCACCGAGAGCTTACGCTTCATGGCGATGTAGACTTTCACCAGCTTGATCACGCCCGGCGGCAGTTCGTCGCCCTTGCGCAGCTTCCCGATCTTTTCGTCGGTGATCTTTTCCAGCACCGCGATCTGCCGCGACGTCATCTCCTCGATCTCGTCGATCTGTTCGTTCAGCCGCGGGTCCTTGTCCTTGAAGCGCATCCGCTTCAAGTCCCGCGACTTCATCTTCTCGATCAGTTCGCGCGTCAGATCCGTATCCTTGGAGAGCAGGCGCTTGTTGGTTTTCTCGTCGTGCAGATCGGCCAGCAGACGCTTGCCTTCCAGCAGGTTCGCCAGGCGCTTGGCCCGTTCGTCCGTCAGGATGCGGATCTCGTCCTGCAGGTTCCGCTGCAGGCGCTGGATCTGCGCTTCCTCGATGGCCTTGGAGCGCTCGTCCTTTTCCGTGCCCTTGCGGGAAAAGATCTTGCAGTCCACCACCGTGCCTTCGATTCCCGGCGGGCAGTACAGCGAGGCGTCTTTCACGTCGCCGGCTTTTTCGCCGAAGATGGCCCGCAGCAGCTTCTCCTCGGGCGTGAGTTGAGTCTCGCCCTTGGGGGTCACCTTCCCGACCAGGATGTCGCCGGGCTTCACCGTCGCCCCGATGCGGATCACGCCGCTTTCATCCAGGTTCCGCAGGAACGCGTCCGCGATGTTCGGAATATCCCGCGTAATTTCTTCCGGACCCAGCTTGGTGTCCCGCGCCTCGATTTCGAACTCCTCGATGTGGATCGAGGTGTAGTAGTCTTCCTTGACCAGCTTCTCGCTCACCAGGATGGCGTCTTCGAAGTTGCAGCCGCGCCAGGGCATAAACGCCACCAGCACGTTGCGTCCCAGCGCCAGTTCGCCCTTGTCCGTGCACGGGCCATCCGCCAGCACCTGGCCTTTCACGACCCGCTGGCCCTGGTAAACGATGGGCTTCTGGTTGATGCAGGTGTTTTGGTTGGAACGCTTGAACTTGGTGAGCTGATAGATGTCCGCCCCAACCTCGCGCGACATCTGGCCTTCGTGCACGCTGCCCTCCACGCGCACGATGATGCGTTCGGAGTCCACCGAGTCCACCACCCCGGAGCGCTTGCACAGAACCACCGCCCCGGAATCCCGGGCGGTGACTTTCTCCATGCCCGTGCCCACGAAGGGCGCATCGGCGCGCAGCAGCGGCACCGCCTGGCGCTGCATGTTCGAGCCCATCAACGCGCGGTTCGCGTCGTCGTTCTCCAGGAACGGAATCAGGCTCGCCGCCACCGACACCAATTGCTTCGGGCTGACGTCGATGTATTCGATCTCCTCCCGCGGCTTCAGCACGAAGTTGCCGGCTTGCCGCGCGTTGCACAGGTCCGGAGCGATTCGCCCGTTCTCGTCCAGTTCCACGTTCGCCTGGGCGATGATGTACTTGTCTTCCTCCCAGGCCGATAGGTATTCGCAGTGGGCCTCGCACTCGGCCGGCTGCTTCTTCGCGCCCAGCGCCTTGTTTGCTTTCTCGATGTCCTGCCGCCGGACGATGTCCCCGACCTTGAACGCCGTGTCGCCCGGGTTCAGGATCTTGACTTCGTCCACCACCACGCCGTTTTTCACCTTGCGGTACGGGCTCTCGATGAAGCCGTATTCGTTGATCCGCGCAAAGCAGGAAAGCGAGGAAATCAGGCCGATGTTCGGACCTTCCGGCGTCTCGATAGGGCAGATGCGGCCGTAATGCGTGGGATGTACGTCGCGCACCTCGAATCCGGCGCGCTCGCGCGACAAACCGCCCGGGCCCAGCGCCGAAAGACGCCGCTTATGCGTGATCTCCGACAGCGGGTTGGTCTGATCCATGAACTGCGAAAGCTGGCTCGATCCGAAGAACTCGCGGATCGCCGCCATCACCGGCTTGGCGTTCACCAGGTCATGCGGCATAGCCGTGGACATTTCCTGGTACACCGACATCTTTTCCTTGATGGCCCGCTCCATGCGCACCAGGCCGATGCGGAACTGGTTCTCCAGCAGTTCGCCCACGGCGCGCACGCGGCGGTTGCCCAGGTGATCGATGTCGTCCACCGCGCCCAGGCCCTTGCGCAGCTTTAGCAGGTAGGTGATCGTGGCCCGGAAATCTTCCTGGGCCAGCGTGCGCTTGTCGAGCGGCGTGGCGTCCGCTTTGTCGTACAGTTTGATGTTGAACTTCATGCGGCCCACGCGCGAAAAGTCGTACTTGCGCGGGTCGAAGAACATCCCCTGGAACAGTTGCGTGGCCGTGTCCAGCGTCGGCGGGTCGCCCGGCCGCAGCTTGCGGTAAATCTCGATCAGCGCCTCGTTCTGGGTCTTGACCGCGTCCTTCTTGATGGTCGACGAGATCACCATCCCCACGTCGTCGCGTTCCGGGAAGAATACCTCGAAGTCCGGAATACCCGCTTCAATAAGCTTCTGGATCGTGGTCTGGGTCAGCTCGTTGTTGGCGTCGATCAGCACCTCGCCGGTAGACATGTCCACCACGTCCGCCGCCACGTAGGCGCCTTCCAGGTCGTTCGGGGCGATCTCCACCTGCTGGATCTTGGCCTTCTGGATCTCCTTCATCAGGCCCGTGGTCACCTTCTTGCCCTGGGCTACGATGGTCTCCCCGCCCTTGCCATTGATGGCATAGGAGAGCTTCAGACCCGTCAGCCCCGTGGTGATCTGGCCTTCCTTGTTGTACAGATTCCAGTAAAGCTTGTTGTCTTTGATCGAAATGCGGTCCACCGTGTAAAAGGCCCGCAGAATCTGTTCATCGCTCTTGAAGCCCAGCGCGCGCAGGAACACCGAGCCGTAGAACTTGCGCTTGCGGTCGATGCGCACGTACAGCAGGTTCTTGTTGTCGTACTCGAACTCCACCCAGCTTCCGCGGTAAGGGATGATCTTGCCCAGGAAGTAGCCCTGCGCCGGAACTTTCTCGAAGAACACACCCGGCGAACGGTGCAACTGCGAAACAATCACGCGCTCGGTGCCGTTGATGATGAACGTGCCGTTGTCCGTCATCAGCGGAATCTCGCCGAAGAAGACTTCCTGCTCCTTGATGTCCCGGACCGTCTTCTGGTTGGTCGTGGGGTCCTTGGAATACACCGTCAGCCGGATGGTCACCTTCAACGGAGCGGCATAGGTCATGCCGCGCTCCTGGCACTCCACCATGTCGTACTTGAGCTGCAATCCCACCGGATCGCCGCACTTGTTGCAGAACGTGACCACGTTCTTGTTGAAGGTGCCGCAGTGGTGGCACAACACGTCGCCCGCGTGGAAGGGGTCCGTCCGGATGGTCGCCCCGCAATTCCGGCAGGTCGAACGGAGATGGTGCAAGCCCTTCAGGTTGCCGCACTTGCATTCCCAGTTGCCGATGGAGTAATCCACGAACTCCAGTTCACTGACGCCGCGGAAATCCGAAATTGGGAAAACCGAATTGAACACCGTCTGCAGCCCGCTGTCATCCCGCTCGTTGGGCAGAAGATCCATCTGCAGAAACCGCTCGTAGGAATTCTTCTGGACCTCGATCAGGTTGGGGATGGGGATGGAGGTTTGGATCTTGGAAAAATCAACTCGCTCGGAGGCGGCGCCGTTGTTGTGAATATCCATTTTTCTTAAACTCCTGAGGGCCGAACAGCCAAAGCCAGGTACTGCGCTGAACTAAACAACCCGAGGCGCTCCCAGTGGAGCCGCGCTCCAGGGAGTCGCCGTTTCGTCAAGCAATACGGGAAGGAATCCAGTTCGAACCGGAACGGGGTGATCGGAAAAAATCGGGCCCGGCGGCCCAAGACGAAACGCGGAGAGGAAAACAGGATTGCACCGGCGAGTAGGAAGACACGAAGTCCCTGTAACCTGGAGAGGCGCAAAAAAGCGCAAAAGATCCCTCTTTGCAGTTCCGCGCCAACTGCAATTGGAATGCCAGGATTCGAAAGTCACAGTCACCAATTGGGATCGAATCCGGTTGAAACGAAGCCCCAACCGGGTATGGTACCAAAACCGCCTCCCCACGTCAAATCGTGGCGCCGCCAAAGGGGATTCGCCCGCCCCGCAGCGGACGAACCCCCAGCCCGTTCCTTCGAAAGCCGCCGCTTTACTTCACTTCGACTGTGGCGCCGACGTCCACGAATTTCTTCTTGATGGCTTCGGCTTCGTCCTTGGTGACGCCTTCCTTCACCGGCTTCGGAGCGCCGTCCACGAGATCCTTGGCTTCCTTCAGGCCGAGGCTGGTCACCTCGCGTACCGCCTTGATAACGTTGATCTTGTTCGCTCCCGCGGCCGTCAGAATCACGGTGAACTCGGTCTTCTCCTCAGCCGCCGGCGCCGCGGCCGCTGCCGCCGGACCGGCCGCCGCCATCATCGGCGCCGCCGCCGCGGCCGAAACCCCCAACTTCTCTTCGAGCAACTTCACCAACTGCGAGGCTTCCAGAAGGGTCAGGCCCTGGATCTGTTCTGCAATTGCATTGATGTCCGCCATGTCAAAACTCCTTTGTTTCAAAACCCTTTCTAAATCTTCGGCTTACGCCGTGAACTTGTTTTCCTTGCAACCCTGATCCAGAACCACCGCCAGGTTGCGTCCAACCGCGCCGAGAGCCGCCACCAACCGCTGCGCCGGAGCGTTAATCAGATATAACAACTTCGCCAGGATCTCTTCCCTGGACGGCAGGTTCGCCAGGTCGTTGATCGCCTTCACGTCGATCACGCGGCCTTCCACGATTCCCGCCTTGAAGCTGAAGCTGGGGTTCGCTTTGGCGTAAGCCGTCAGCGCCTTGGCCAGCGCCACCGGGTCCGACGTGGTGTAGGCCATCGACGTCATCCCGCGCAATCCCGTCAGGATGGGTTCAGCCGGGGTGCCCTCGGACGCCTTTTCCGCCAGGTTGTTCTTCACCACGCGGTACTTGCCGCCCGCCCCCCGGACCACCTTGCGAAGTTCGAGGTCCTGGCTGACCCGCAGCTTCTCGTACCCGGTGACGAACACGTTCTTGCTCTGCTCCAGGTCGCGCCGCAGAGACTCCAAATCTTTCTGCTTGTCTTCTTTCTTTTTCATGTGTGCACCCCAGACAGAACTATACGGCGGCCTTCGTGGAGTACGCCGAAACGTCCAGCGAGACGCCGGGCTCATGGTCGAGCACAGCGTCGCGCTTTTTACGTACTTGCCCTTGGCTGCGGCAGGCTTGGCCTTGATGACGGCGGTGATCAGACTGGCGGCATTTTCCACCAGCTTGTCGGCTGGAAAGCTGATCTTGCCCACTGGAGCATGGATGATCCCGGTCTTGTCCACGCGGAACTCCACCTTGCCAGCCTTGATTTCTTTCACGGCTTTGGCCACGTCGGTCGTGACCGTGCCCGTCTTGGGGTTGGGCATCAGCCCCCGGGGTCCCAAAATCTTGCCGAGTTTGCCCACTGACCGCATCATGTCCGGCGTCGCGATCACGGCGTCGAAATCCGTCCAACCCTCCGACTGGATTTTATTCACCATGTTGTCGCCGCCCACGAAATCGGCGCCCGCTTCCTCGGCTTCCTTCTGCTTGTCGCCTCCCGCGATCACCAGCACCTTCTTCGACTTTCCGAGGCCGTTGGGCATCACCACGGTGCCCCGCACCATCTGGTCCGCGTGTTTTGGATCCACCCCCAACCGCAGGTGCACCTCCACGGTTTCATCGAACTTGGCGTATTTGATTTTCTGCAGGAGGGGAACCGCCGCTTCGAGTTCGTAGGCGCGTGCTTCTACTTGCTTGACGGCGGTCTGATACTGCTTACCTTGTTTTCGAGCCATATCTCCTCATTGGTCCTAGCGGTCCGTTGCGCAGGCGCACAGACCTCCCACTGAGCGAATTCAGGGACATTTCACAGCCTAACACACCGGCAGCGCGTCTGTCCAACCCGGTTACGGCCGCGTCTCAAATTCGTTTCACGCGGATGTCTTTGAACTCCTCCCATTTCCCCAACTGGTGCGCCTGCAATTCGATACTGCCGTCGCCGGTGTAGTCCAACTGATCGTATTCCAGCACGTTCTCTCCGTTGATGCGCACCAGCAGGTTCGGACCCTGGACCACCATCTGCAACGGCCACCATTTCCCGGCCTCGATGCGTGGATAGACGGCGCGCTTGAAGTAGTAGAGCGAGCCGGTGGGGTAATGCGCTCCTTCCACGTCATGCAACTGGATCTCGTAGTGGCGGCCCTTGAGCCCCTCGCCACTGGTGCGGAACAGCACACCGCCGTTGTGATGCTGAGAGTGGCGCACGTACATGTGCAGTTCGAAATCCCGGTATTTTTCCTTCGTGGCGATGTGGCCCGTCCCGTCTCCGCGCAGCACCTCGCCGATGGGCTGAAAGTTGGGCTTGCCCTCGGAGACGAACCACTTGTCCAGGTCCGGCTCTTCGCCATAGAGCGTCGTCCACTGTTCCTTGGCCGGCAGCTCGCGGATGCGCAGGTTGCGGAAGCGAATGGGATATGACAATGACTCGAATCCCAGATAGCCCCGCCGGTAGCGATGGCGCAACTCAGGTACGGACTCCACGTCGAGGTCCTGGATCAGTTCGTCGTTGGTCCAGATGCGCAGCCGGGGCCACTCCATCAGGATCCGGAAGCTGTTCCACTCGCCTTTGTTTTTCACGTTCACCTTGAGCGGCGCCACCACCGGCATGATGGCGCCCATGGACTGCGGCATGGGCTTTTCATCGATCTGCTGGAACAGGTGCAGTTGCATGCCGCACCACATGGGCCGGCCGTGCTCCGGGACGTGGAAGTAGATGCCCGAGTCCATCCAGCCCTTGATGAAGAACTCGCCGCGGAAATCAAAATTCTCGTACTGCCTCTCGGAGCGCAGCCAGGTGGGAAAGCCGGAGCCTTCGTGCACCACGATGGCGCCGTCGCGCACATAAAAAGCTGTCTCGGGACCTTCCTGAATCGTCCAGCCGCGGAGACTCTTCCCGTCGAACAAGGAGACAAATCCATCCTCCGGCTGGGCCTGAAGGAGAGGCAGGGCCGCGGAGGTGGCCAGGAATGCGCGTCGATTCATGCTTCTGATTGTACAAGAGGGTTATGCACTGCGTCTTTTGCGCCATCGTTGCCGGCGACGTGGCCGCGCCGGTCGTCTGGGAGGACAGCCGGACCCTCGCCTTCCTGGATCGCCGGCCGCTGTTTCCCGGCCACACCCTGCTGATTCCCAAGCGGCACCTGGAGACACTGCCGGATCTGGAGCCGGAGCTGGTCGCGCCGCTGTTTGAAAAAGCGCAGTGGCTGGCGCGCGCCATGGAGCTCGCGCTGGGGGCCGAGGGCTCGTTTGTGGCGGTCAACAATCGCATTAGCCAGAGTGTGCCGCACCTGCATGTGCACGTAGTACCGCGGCGCAAGAAGGACGGTTTGAAGGGGTTTTTCTGGCCGCGTCAAAAGTATGTGGATGCCGAGGAGGAAGCGCGGTACCGAAACCTGCTGCGCGACGCCCTCGTGGCCATCGCGGAACGGGCCCGATGATTCCAGTACTTGTGGATTTTTTCCACAGGCCAAATCTGTAGTAATTCCTGAGAGCGGTCTATATAATCGCCTGGATGCATTCCAGAGAGGATCGGGGGACTGGATGAGCAAAACCCTTGCGCTGGCATGTGTTGCCGTAATGATTCCGCTCACGTACGCGGATCAGGGTGGTTTCAGCAATTCAGGCGGTTCGCTGGCTGGAGGGACCACTGTGACGAACCCTCCGGGGATTTTGACGATTTCCGGCGGGACAGGCGGAACCCTCACGTTGGTGTCCAACGACGGGAGCACGGTGATCCACGCCACCTTTTCGAGCAGTTCTACCGTGGAAAGCTGCTCGGGCGGGGGCAAAGGCGGGCATGTCACCTGCTATTTCACCTTCACCGGCGCCTTCAGCGGCACTCTGAGCGTGAATGGCTCGATGCAAGCGATCAATGGCTCCACGTCCCAGGTATACGGAACCGACGGCGTGGTCGATTCGGGCGCCACCGGCTACAATTCGGCCTACACGCCTTTCTATTTCTCCAATAGCGGCCAGATTCTCCGTTCCGACGACCTGAACGGTACCAACCTGATCTCATACGGAACACAAGGCAGCGGTGTCGGGCAGTTTTACGGCGCCAACAGCATTGCGCTGGATTCCGCCGGCAGAATCTACATCGCCGACACTTACAACGGCCGCATCGTGCGGATCGACGATATGAAGGGCACCCACTGGACCACCTTCGGCACGTGGGGTTCCGGCGTCGGCCAGTTCATGGATCTCGCGGGTATTAGCATCGATCCGGCCGGCAGGATCTACGTGATGGACACCGGCAACAACCGCCTGGTCCGCATCGACGACATGAACGGCACCAATTGGACCACCATGAGCGCGGTTGGCTCGGGTGTCGGCCAGTTCGCGCAGTACGCCGCACCCGTGGCGTTTGACGCGAGTGGACGTATCTACGTCGCGGACACCGGGAACAAGCGGATTGTCCGCATGGACGATATGAATGCCACCAATTGGACCACTTTGACCCAGTCCCCGGTGATCAACGGCTACATCTATTCCCTGCAATCTCCTGTTGGGGTGGCCGTGGATGCGGCGGGCAGGATTTACGTCGCCGACGCGGAATCGTATCAGCCCGCGGTGGTCCGCGTCGATGATATGACGGGCGCCAACTGGACCTCCATCTACCTGGGCTCCAGTGCAACGCCGCACAGCATCGCCGTCGATTCGACTGGAATGGTCCTCGTCGGCGGAGGAGGGGCGCAGACGGTAGACAACATGGCAGCGGTTCTCACCTCATCGAGTGCGTTGACCCAGTATTACGGTCCCTACTACGTCTTCGGAGCGACTCCCCTGCCGTTGCCGAGTCCGCGTCCATCCGCGATCAGTTTCGCGCCGCCCTCGTTGACGTTTTCGCAGAACGTCGGAACCACCAGTTCCGCCCAGACCATCACCATTACCAACTTCGGGGGCAGCCCGCTGAACGGATTGAATCTATCCAGCGGGGGCGCCTTCTCGGAAACGAACAACTGCCCGGCGATGCTCCTTCCGGGATCAACCTGCGCAGTTTCCGTCACATTCACGCCGTCAGCCGCAGGCTCGGTGACCGGGACCCTGAACGTGAGCGATGATTCCGGAAATCTGGGCCTGGTGCAGGTCGTGCCGCTGAACGGCACCGGAACCACGCCGGCGGCGTCGGTGACTCCAACGTCCGTGTCCTTCCTTCCGCAGGTTGTAGGTACGACCAGCGCAGCCAGGAAGATTACCTTGCAAAGTACGGGGACGGGACCCTTGCAGGTCTCGAGCGTGGTCACCACGGGGCCCTTCAGTCAAACGAACAATTGCAGCGGGAGCCTGGCTCCGGGCACGTCCTGCACGATCCAGGTATCCTTCACGCCAACCTCGGTTGGCTCCGCCTCCGGATCGGTCACGATCACCGGCAATGCCGGAACCCAAAGCGTTCGCCTGAGCGGGTACGGCAGCGCGCCGGTCGTCCTCTCGACAACCCGGCTGAGCTTCGGAATTGTGGCTGTCGGCACCACAAGTCCCGCCAAGACCGTTACCCTGACCAATCGCCTGAAGACTCCACTCAGCTTTACCAGCATCACGGCCAGCCAGCCGTTCGCGGTAGCGAGCAATACCTGTGGCGCCGGTATCGCCGCGGGTGCAAGCTGCACCGTGGGCGTGACCTTCACCCCGGCGGCCCCGGGCGGCGTCACCGGCACTCTGACTTTCACCGACAACGCAGCCACCAGCCCGCAGGTCGTCAGCCTCTCGGGCACCGGGCGGTAGGCCGCTGCTTCATGGCCGGTGCGCCCCCGGGGAAGCCCGTTCTTTTTGAGTCTGCGAATAAATTAGGTTGTTGCGGGCCAGCGGGAAGTCCGGCTTCAGACGTAGAGCCTCACGGGCGGCGGCGATCGCCTGGTCCCATTCGCCGAGCGCCTGGTAGCCCGCGGCGACATTGTTGTAGGCTTCGGCGTAGTCAGGCTTGCGCTGCAGCGCCTCTTCGGCTGCGGCGATGCAGTCCCGATACCTGCCTTCCCGGTAATAAAGGAGCGACAAGCTGAGATATGCCTCGGGCGCTCCCGTGCGCTGCGCCAGGGCCTCGGCTTCGGCAATCTGCTGCCGGGACGCCTGGGCGGCCGCCAGATAGCGGAGCGCGGCGGGATCATCCGGAAAGAGTTTCAAGGTTTCCTGCGCCAGGCTTCGCAGTTCGGCCCAGCGTTGCTGCCCGAGATACACCTGCATGAGCAGGTATCGCGAGTCGGGGTGCCGCGGATTCGCGGCCAGAGCGCGTTGCAGCATGGCCACAGACTCCGGGATGCGGCCCTGCTGGTTCAACCACTGAGCGTAGTAAAAGTAAGCTACGGCATCATTGGGAGCGAGACCCAGCGCACGCTGGAAATGCGCTTCGGCTTCGGCATCGCGGTGGAGGCCGGCATTGGCGATACCCAGGTTGATCTCCAGGAAGGAATAATTCGGGGTGAATGCGGTGGCGCGTTGAAAATAAGACAGCGCGCGCACGAAATCACCCTTGGACATCTGCGTGAGCCCGTAGTTCATGAGGCCGCGGCCGTTGCGTGGGCTCTTTTGGGTGACGTCGAGCCACAACGATTCCTCCGTGTGCCAGACCCGGTTGCGCTGCCAGGTTCCGGCAGCGCAGGCAGCCAGCAGACACGCCAGTGCACCTGCCCCGGCGATGCGCCACGGCCGGCGGGGCGGCACGCGTTCCCAGACCAGTGCGCCGGACCAGCAGACCGCCAGCACCAGCCCGATGAAGGGAAAGAACATGCGATGGTCGTTTTCCACCTCGGCCAGAGGCACGAAGGCCGTGGGAGCGAGCGCTAGCAGGAACCAGGCAAGGCCAAAGGCGATGGGCCGGGTCCGCCGCGCGCGGGACGCGGCCCATGCTGCCGCCAGCAATACGGCCACGAACAGCAGCCCGGTCACCCCGGGTAGGGTCCACAGGCTCTCGAGCGCGGCCTGGTCGGTATCCGCGCTCAGCCACAGAGGCAGAAAGAACGACACGAAATAGTGCAGCGTGACGTAGGGCTGGGTGATAAGGTAGCGGTACGCGGAGATGTCTCCCAGGACTACGGTTTTGGGCGTCATGGCGCGTTCTAGGGCGTAGAGCGCCGCGGCCAGGACGAAAGCCGGCGCCGTCGTTCGGAGCACGGGCCGGATGCGGCGGTCTGTTTCAAACAGATAGGCATAGACCGCGAGGATGGCAGGAAACATCAGGGCGGTTGGCTTGGCCAGCGCGCCCAGCAGCGCCGGCACGAGATACAAACCGGTTTTGCGCCCGGCCGGCCAGCGCATCCGGAGCAACAGGCCCGCCACCACCGCCGCCGCAGCCTGTAGGTCTGCCCGCTGGACGATGTAGTTCACGGTCTCGGCGCAAGCCGGGTGCAGACCATACCAGGCCACGGCGAACAGGGCGGCCGGCGCGCCACGCTCCCCTGCCCCGGTCGCATCCAGAATGTGGTGGAACAGGAAAAACATCAGCGCCAGTTGGGCCAGGAAGCAAAGGAAGGTGGAGAGATGGAAATAGAAAGGCCTGAGGCCCCCGCCGGCCCAGTAGTCGAATGCCAGCGAGGCGGTGAGCAGAGGCCGGTACATCTGGTTGGCCGGCAGGGTGGAGATGGTGCGGGCGTCAGTGAAGAAGCTGGGAAGATTCTTCAGGCTGCGGATGGCCGGGTTCCCGGCGACCGTATGCCAGTCGTCGAAATGAAAGCTGTTCTGGAAGTGGTTGGAATAGGCTGCCAGCACGGCCGCCACAAGCAGGAAGCCGGCCAGCAGTTGGGTTCGCCCGGGCATCGCGCCAGAACTTTCGGTTATACCATGCGACGCGAATCCGGACCGTGCATGTACAATGGCTGGACGCTATGACACGAGATCACCTGCTGGCCGGCACGGGCCGCTGCGACATCACCCCCGCACCGGGCACTCCCCAGGGCGGCTGGGGCGCCCAAACGCATCAGCGGGGGGTGGGCGCGGATATGCCTTTGTACGCCACGGCGCTGGTGCTGGCCGATTCCAGCGGCCAGGCGGCCATCGTGGAGGCCGACGCCATCGGCTTCGATTGGGAGTGGACTGGAAAAATCCTCGATGCCATCGTGGGCTTGAGCGGCATTCCGCGGGAACGGGTGCGGTTTTCCTGCTCGCACACGCACTCCGGACCCAACACGTTCCGGCTGGCTACCATCAGCGAGGGCCTGGACATGGCGGTGGCGTACCTGGAGAGCCTGCCGACAAGAATCGCGAGCGCCGTGTGGCAGGCGCAGCAAAACCTGCGGCCGGTGCGCGTAGCGGCCGGGTCCGGGCCCTGCGAGATCAGCGTGAACCGGCGGTTCCGTGCGCCGGACGGCAGCATGGTGGTAGGACGCAACTGGGCGGGTCCGGTGGATCCCACCGTGCGGGTGGTGCGCCTCGACGACCTGGAAGAGAAGCCGGTAGCGGTGATCGTGCATTACGCCTGCCACGGCACCACCATCGCCTGGCAGGACAACCACTACACACCGGATTTTCCCGGGCCGGCGCGGAGCGTGGTGGAGGAGCAGGTCGGCGGCGCCTGCCTGTTCTTGCAGGGCGCGGCCGGAAACATCAGCCCGCGGGTCGGATTCACCGGCGACCTGGCAGTGTACCGGCGGCTGGGAAGGCTGCTGGGGTTGGAGGCCGCGCGGGTGGCGCTCTCGCTCGATACGGCGGCGCGCCGCGAGCGCCTGCTGGGGGTGATGCCTTCCGGCGCGAATATCGCGCTCTATGCGGACGAGCCCGCCGGGGAGGAGCCCGCCGTGCTGCGCGTGTGCTCGCGGCAAATCAAGCTGCCGGCGCGCTCGTTTCGCCCCCCGGAAGAACTGGAGGCGGAAGCGGCCGGCCTGCGCGAGGAGATGAACCGGCTGCGGCGCGAAGGCCGCGAAGAGGAAGTGCGCCGGGCCACCGCGCGCGCCACGCAAGCCGGCTGGCGCGCCGGCAACGCGCGCCTGTATTACGGGCGCACGCACATCGACTGGCCGGTGCAGGCCATCCGGATTGGTCCGGTGGCGCTGGTTTCGGCGGCCGGCGAGCCCTTCATCGAGACCGCGGGCGAGATCGCGGCCCGCTCGCCGTTCCGGCACACGCTGGTTTCCGGGTATTCCAACGGGGGCTTCGGCTACATCCCCACGCGCCAGGCGTTTGCCGAGGGCGGCTACGAAGTGGAAGCCTCGCCCTTCTCCCCGGACGCCGCCGAGGTCCTGGCGGAAGAGGCCGTCCGGCTGCTTCAGGAAGTGGCCTGATCGAAATTCCTCCTCGCTTGCGCGCATCTTCTGTGGAGGGGATGAGATCGTCGATGGCGAATATTCCTGCTTTGGAAGCTCTGCTCGTACGAGAAGGCCAGAGCCGTACGATCGCGCCGATGAATGTTTACGGCGCCATGATGTATCCGAAGCTGACGGGGGCGGACACGGGAGGCAGGAGCCTGCGACAGCGGCTGGTGAAGACGGGCGGCAGGCTGGTCAAGCACGCCCGCTACTACTGGCCGATGCTGGCCGGGAGGAATCTGACACGGCGGTTTGTTCAGGAGCATGGTCCGGCGGATCGATGCGCTGGCGGTAGCGACCGGATAGCAGGAGGGCGACGATACTAGCAGAATCAGACGGACTAGGATGCGGGGCGGCAGAAGAAGTACCAGGAATATCCACATTATTGGGATCTACCGTCGGCGACCTGTGATAGACTCGCCGGAAACTGGGAGCCAAAATGGAAATCCTGACTCCAAAGCCTCTGGGACCGTCGATCGAACGAGCCGTGAGTTGCCAGGTTTGCGGGACAACGCCCATTGGGACGTCGGTACGAGCTTCAATCCGAAAGATGTTCTTAGACGGCTTTTGCGCGCTGGTAACTTGCGTGTGGGTGGGAACCCTGGCCAGTCCACTCTTCTCACAGACCTTCTCTCCGGTGCCGCCGTTGTCTTTCACGAAGACATTCGGCGGCGCCAACCCCTTGCCGCAGATCCTGACCATCACCGCCTCCGATGCCAGCAACATGCGGTTCACGGTAGCCGCGTCCACTTCGACCGGCGGCAGTTGGCTGGTGACTTCCCCCACGGGCGCCGGGTGCTGCTTTGCGCCTGAAGCTATTTCGGTGAGCGTCAACCCAACAGTATCATTGGCCGCGGGATCGTACAGCGGCCAGATTGTCTTCACGAATTTCAGCAACTCCGCCATTACCATGACGGTCCCGGTCACGCTGAACGTGGTGGCGGCTGGTACGGCATTCTTTGACAACCTTCAGGGCCAGGCGAGTTTCTCCTTGGGGACGGGCGCCGCCGCTCCGCCGCAGCAGACGGTGCGCATCCGCAACGGCGCGGGTGCCGGCACTTTGGGCTGGACCCTGGCCATCAGCACGGCCGACGGCAACAACTGGCTCACATCGACTGCGCAGAGCGGGACGGCGCCTTCGGCGGTACGCATCGGCATTACACCCTCGGCCCTACCCGGCGGCGGAACGCTCGCCGGGACATTCATCGGCCAACTGCAGTTCCAGTCAGCAAGCGGCAACGTCACCATCCCGGTCAGCGTGGTGGTGGGCGACAACGTTTTCAACCAGGTGAACCCGCTCAGCTTCACGAAGCCGTTCGGCGGGGCGAACCCGCTGCCCCAGGTTCTGATGGTGACCACTACGGGCACCACTAGCCTGCGCTTCAATTCCGTGGCGGTGAATGCGAATGGAGGCACCTGGCTCTCCGTTTCGCCCTCCGGCGCAGGCTGCTGCTTCACGCCCGAGACGATCACGGTCAGCGTGAACGCCACCTCGCTCGCGGCAGGTACCTACACCGCTCAGATCACCTTCACTGAGTTCTCGAACAACGACATGGCCATGACGGTGCCGGTAACCCTTACAGTTGGTGCCGCGGGTACGCCGTTCTTCGGCAATCTTCCGGGACAACTGAGCTACTCGCTCCAGACCGGACGCACCACCAATCCGGCCGCGCAATCCGTCCAGATCGTGAATGGCGGAACCGGAACCTTAACGTGGGCGGGTTCGGCCAGCACGGCGGATGGCGGAAGCTGGCTGAGCCTGTCGGCGGCCACCGGAAGAGCGCCCGCACTGGTCACGGTCAATGTCGCGACCGCCTCGTTGCCCGGCGGAGGAGCGATCGCGGGAACTTTTGTGGGACAGGTGATCTTCCAGGCCTCCGGCAGCAACGTGACCATCCCCGTCAGCGTGGTGGTGGGCGATAACGTCTTCGAGCAGTTGAATCCGATCAATTTCACAAAGGCGTTCGGGGGCGCCAATCCGCTACCACAACTTCTGACGGTGGCCAGCACCGGCGCTACGTCGCTCCGTTTCAACGCCACGGCCAACACTGCCACTGGCGGAGCCTGGCTCCAGATTTCTCCCGTCGGCGCAGGATGCTGTTTCACGCCGGAAACCATTACGGTGAGCGTGAACGCCGTCTCGCTGCCGGCCGGCACCTATACCGGGCAGGTTGTCTTTACCGAGTTTTCGAACAACGACCTGACGATCACGGTGCCGGTCACTCTCACCGTGGCCGGCGGCGGCACATTCTTCGATAACGTCCCCGGACAGTTGAGCTACTCGCTCATACCGGGCGGCGCTGCACCGCCCGCCCAGACCGTGTTGATTCCGCAGGTCGGAACAGGAACCCTGAACTGGTCGTTAACCAAGAGCACCGCCGATGGCGGAAACTGGCTGAATGTATCGGCCGCCAGCGGGACCGCGCCTTCGCTGGTGACGGTTAGGATCACACCCGCCAACCTGCCGAACAGCGGCTTGCTGGCCGGCTCGTTCGTCGGTGAACTGGTCTTTCGCGCCGCTGGCAGCAGCGTCTCCATTCCGGTGAGCGTGGCGGTTGGACCGAACGGGTTCAGCCAAGCCAATCCCATCAGCTTCACGATGCCGGCAGGCGGTGCGAACCCCCTGCCGCAGACGCTCATGATCAATACTCCGGGTCCGACATCGATTCGCTTCAACGTCGCCGCAGTGACCGCCAATGGCGGCGCATGGCTGCAAGTCTCACCCACCGGCGCCGGCTGTTGCTTCACGCCCGAGGCTCTTACGGTCAGCGTGAGCGGCGCCACGCTGGCCGCGGGAACTTACTCCGGCGAGATCAACATCGTCGAATTCTCCGATAACAACATCTCGCTTACGGTACCCGTGACGTTAACCGTGGGGCAAAGCAGCGCGCCCTTCTTCGACAATATGCCGGGGCAATTGACCTTCTCGATGCTGACCGGTGGAACCGCGCCCTCCGCTCAACCGGTGCAGGTCCGGAATGCGGGCAGCGGCACGCTCAACTGGACTCTGGGAAAGAGCACCTCGGACGGTGGCAACTGGTTGAACGTTTCAGCCGCCAGCGGGACAGCACCGGCCACGGTCTCGATCAGCATCAATCCGGCGAATCTTCCGAATTCCGGCTTGATCGCCGGAACGTTTACCGGGCAAGTAGTCTTCCGCACGGCAGGCGACAGTGTCACTATACCCGTCACCGCGGTGGTTGGCGACAACGTCTTCAACCAGGTGAATCCCGTGAGTTTCACCATGCCGTTCGGGGGAGCGAATCCGTTGCCGCAGACGCTGATGGTCACCACGACGGGCACGGCCAGCGTGCGATTCAACGCCGTGGCGGCCAACGGGACCGGCGGCAACTGGCTTCAGATCTCGCCCGCCGGCAGCGGCTGCTGCTTCACGCCGGAGGCCATCACTCTCAGCGTGAATGGCACCGGGCTGGCCGCGGGGATCTACACCGCGGAGGTTACCTTTACCGAATTCTCCGATAACAACATGAGCCTGACGGTTCCGGTCACGTTGACCGTCGCCGCCGCGGGCGGGCCATTCTTCGACAACGTACCCGGCCAGTTGACGTATTCTTTCAAAACGGGCAGCCCCACGGCTCCGCCGCCGCAGGCCATCCAGCTTCGTAATGCGGGGACCGGGACATTGAGTTGGGCGCTCACCGCCACTACCGCGGACGGCGGTGCCTGGCTGAACTCGTCGGCAACGAGCGGAAACGCTCCGGCTACGCTCACCATCAGCATCGTGCCCCAGAATCTTCCGGGGCAGGGCTTGATCCCGGGCACCTTTGTCGGCCAACTCGCTTTCCGTGCCGCCGGCAGTTCAGTGAGCATCCCGATCGCCGTGCTGGTTGGGGACAACGTGCTGACCCAAATCAATCCGGCCAGCTTCACCAAGGTCGCCGGCGGGGCAAATCCGCTGCCGCAGACGGTCCTGGTCACCAGCACCGGCACCACGAGCCTGCGGATCAATGCGGTGGCCGCCAATGCGACGGGCGGCAACTGGCTTCAAATTTCTCCCACCGGCTCCGGGTGCTGCTTTACACCCGAAGCCATCACGCTCACGGTGAATGCCGCCAGCCTGGCGGCGGGGACGTACACCGCGCAGGTCACGTTTACGGAATTCTCGAACAACGATATGTCTGTCACCGTCCCGGTCACCCTGGTGGTAGCACCTGCCGGCAGACCGTTCTTCGACAACGCTCCGGGCCAGATGACCTTCTCGCTCGCCCCGGGCGCGGGCAATCCACCCTCCCAGGCGGTGCAGATCCGCAACGGTGGGTCGGGAACGCTGAGCTGGTCCCTGCAAAGATCCACCGCCGACGGTGGCAACTGGCTGACCACTTCGGCGGCCACCGGTACGGCGCCCTCCAGCGTCGCGGTGGGCGTCAACGTTTCGGCGCTGCCCGGAAGCGGCTTGCTTGCCGGGACCTTCACCGGCCAATTGTGGTTCCGGTCGGCTGGGAGCAGCTTCACCGTACCGGTGGCAGTCACCCTCGGTACGGATGTGTTCAGCCAGCTTAATCCGCTTACGTTCTCGATGCCGGTTGGCGGCCCCAATCCCATGCAGCAGATGTTCACCGTGGCGGCCACGGGCGCCTCCCTCCGGTTCAACGCCATCGCCTATTCCGGCAAGGGCGGCGCTTGGCTGACAATCTCGCCTCAGGGCGCAGGCTGCTGCCTCACGCCCGCAACCATCACCGCGACCGTCAACGGCACTTCTCTGGCGTCCGGAACCTACACGGCGCAACTCGTGTTCACGGACTTCTCGAACAACGACATGACCATGACCGTTCCGGTGACCCTGGTGGTCGGCAGCGGTCTGATGGCTCCGTCCAACGCACCCGTAGAATCGCAGCCGGCAACGCTTGCGATACCGGCGGATTCCTTCGAACCGGCCGCGGAGCCACCGCCCGCCAGCGTGAACTGATCATTCCGGGATAATACCGCGGTCATCCGGGTTGTACAGGAAGCCGATTCAGGCCCCGCCAATCGCAGCCGCAATCTGGTCCGCGCCCATCAGACGGGCGAAATCCGCATAGACATTGATGCAGTCTGCGCCGGCAAGCAGGGAATTCTGCCATGGCGTCGCCGCTCCGGGGTCGAAACGGTGGTACCTGTATCAAGCCGCCTCACGTACTTCCGACTGAATGGACTTCCATGGCACTCGGCGTACCCCATTCAGGGCTGCGGCGAAAGAGGTACAATCAGCGCCTATGATTGGCCGGCTGATGGTTTCCCTGAGCTTGATTCGCGTAGCCATGCTGGTGGGCGCCGATCCGCAGGGTTGGTACCCGCATGAGGGCGGATTGCTGAAGTACCGCGTCAACCTGCGCTTCGGCGAGGAGCCTCTCACCGCGGCGGGCGGGTTCGGAAGCGGCGCGAGCACGCTGCCGGCGGGTTGGAAGTTCGGTCGCGTCTCGGCCGTGGCCGTGGATTCGGCGGGCGAGGTGTACGTGTTCCACCGCGGCAAAGAGGCTGATCCGCTCATCGTATTCGACTCGCAGGGCCGCTATCTGCGCTCCTGGGGGCGTGGCATGTTCGGCGACCCGCACGGCTTGCGCATCGACCCGCAGGGCTACGTGTGGATCACCGACGTCGGATTGCACCAGGTCATGAAATTCGACCGCAAGGGCGAGTTGCGGCTGGTGTTGGGGAAGAGAAGCGTGCCCGGCGCGGACGCCGGGACGTTCAACAAGCCGACGGACATCGCCTTCGCGCCATCGGGCGACTTTTATGTTTCCGATGGCTACGGGAACTCCCGGGTGGTGAAGTTCTCCAGGGACGGCAAGTACCTGTTCGCCTGGGGCCGCGCCGGCACGGGAGCGGGCGAGTTCCACACGCCGCATTCGGTGGCGGTGGACTCTCACGGCACGGTGTACGTGAGCGACCGGGAGAACAACCGCATCCAGATCTTCACTCCGGAGGGGAAGTACCTGCGGCAGTGGAACCACCTAGGCTCGACGCAGAATCTGTTTCTGACGCCGGACGACCACCTTTGGATCCTGACGCATCGCGACCGGGTGGAAGGCGGCGCGTACAACACCCTGGGAGGGCGGGTGATGCACGTGGACTTGAAGACCGGCAAAATTCTGGGCTCGTTCGAGAGTCCGGGCCACTGGCTGCACGTGACCCCCGCCGGCGTGATCTTCGTGGGCAGTCTGACGGGCAACGTCTTCCGCTGGACGCCGGGTTGGCCGGAGTGACACCCGCAATCAGAGCGGTTGCACGCGGCTGAGGCGCGCGGCCGCCCGCAGACGAAATGGGACCCTACCTCGGTTCTTTCGGTTCGATGCGGATGCGGTACTTTCCCCCGGCCAGCTTTTCGCGATACGCCTCGTGGCAGGAGTGGCAGGCCGCGCCCAGCCTCGCAAACGCCGTTTCGGCTGCTGCGGCGTCCTCCGCGTACGCCGCGTTGGCCAACTGAGCCGCGGCAGCCTTGCCCTCCGCCGACCACTTCACCGCGTCGTCGAGCTTGAGCTGCCGCCAGAAGCCAATCATGTTTTCAAAGACGCCGCCCAGCCGCTCGGCGGCGCTGACAGCCTGCGGTCCGGTTTTGCGTTCGAGCTTTTGAAGCGTGCCCGAGGCGGCGCCGGAGGCCTTCATCCACGCGGTCAGCTCGGGATACTCTTGCGCCGCGGCGGAGAGCCCGGCCGTCAGCAGGAGCAGAAAAACCCGGCCGGGAGCCCTCATACGAATTTCCAGCCTTTGCGGAAGTGCGGCCGCAGGTACTGATTGGCCGCGGGGTTGTTGGGGAAGCGCATGTTCCGGGCGTCCCAATCCAGCCGCCCTTCGAACTTCATGGCGATCACGCCCAGCAGCATCCACTGCACGAACGGCCCCGCGACGCTGAAGTTGGAGCAGGCCGGATCTCCGCCCTTGCAGGCGCGAATCCAATCGCGGTAGTGGCCGGGGGAGCGGGTCAACACCGGATCCGGAAGCTTGTAATCCAGCATTTTCGAGGCGGGCACCAGGCGCGTGCGCTCGCCGTAGCAGCCGGTGGTGACCATGCCCTTGGTGCCCAGGAAGAGGCTGCCGTTCACGTCCGAATCGCCCAGCAGTTCGCCCGGCGGTACGCCTTCGAACTCGGGCTGGCGTTCCAGCCCGTCGTGCCAGAAGACCTTGACTGGCGGCATGGAGCCGCGGGCCGGAAAATCGAAACGGATCACGGCACTCTTCGGGAAGGTGTACTTGCTCTTGCCTTCCTGCCGGATGCATTCCACGCTCAGCGGTGCCGTCAGGCGCAGGGCCATGTTGGGCGTGCCCAGGATGTGGCAGGCCATGTCGCCGATGGCCCCGCAGCCGAAATCCGGGAAGCCGCGCCAGGTGAGGGGAAGATAGGCCGGACTGTAGGGGCGCATTTCGGCGATGCCCAGCCAGATATCCCAGTCGAGCGTCGGGGGAACCGCCGCCTCGGCCGGGACCACTTCCGGTCCCTGCGGCCAGTACTTGAGCGGGCGGTTGGTCCAGGCGTGGACCTCGGTGACGTCGCCGATCGCCCCGGACCAGAGGATCTCGCAGCATTGCCGCGCGCCCTCGTTGGAATAGCCCTGGTTGCCCATCTGCGTGGCGACCCCATATTTCTCGGCGCCTTCGGTAAGCTGGCGCGCCTCCCAGACCGTGCGCGTCAGGGGCTTCTGACAATAGACGTGCTTGCCGCGCGACATGGCCCACATGGAGGCCGTGCCGTGCATATGGTCCGGCGTGGAGACCGTGACGGCATCGATGCGCTTGCCTTCCTTGTCGAACATCTGCCGGAAATCCTTGTATTTCGGCACGTTTGGAAACTGCTGGAAGGCGCGCGCGGCGCGCTTCTCGTCGGGGTCGGCCATGGCCACCAGGTTTTCGCTCTGGCAGCCCAGGATGTCGCTATAGCCCTTGCCGCCGGCGCCGATGGCGGCGATATTCAGCTTTTCATTCGGAGACTTGTAACCCAGGAGTTTCAGCGAGCTGACGCTGCCGAAACCGCCGCTGGGGATCGCTCCGGAGAGCAGCGTCCCGAAGAAAAAGTGTCGCCTGGAGGTGCCGAGTTGCGCCACCTGGAGATCCTCCTGCCGTGAATTCGGACGTTCCTATCTTATCCTAACCCGCGGCAGGATCTCCCTGCGGCCACAACCCATATTAAAAGTAGAACTTCAGGCCGAACTGGATGATGCGCATGGGCGAGCGCAGGCTGCGTACTTCTCCCATGCGCGGCGCGTTGGGCACCAGCGTGTTGACGCCCACGAAACCGATGCCGTTGGGTTGATTGAAATAGGGCGTGTTGAAGGTGTTGAACATTTCCGCGCGGAAAGCCATGCGGAAGCGCTCATGCATCACAAAGTTCTTGAACAGGGAGGCATCCAGGTTGCGCTGGCCGGGCGAAGTGAGAATGCCCTTGCCGGCGTCGCCGTAGCGGCACAGGTCGGGGCGGCCCGGGATGTTGCAGGTTACGCGGGTGAAGGCAGACGGGTCGAACCAGAGGGCGCGGCTGGGCGATGCCAGGCGCCCGTCGGCGACGCGGTCGGGGAAGACCGTGCCGCCGGTATTGAGGTCGCCGCCCTGGGTGAGCGTGAAGGGAAAGCCCGTATGCAAGGTGATGATGCCGTTGAGTTGCCAGCCCGCCAGGAAGAAGCCGGCAGGACCGTGAAAACGGTTCAGGAAGGGCATCTCCCACACATAATGCGCCACGAAGTTGTGGCGGATGTCGAAGTTATAGGGCCCGCGGGCC